>MTNJ01000036.1 GCA_002011425.1 Candidatus Acetothermia bacterium JdFR-48
CCGCCCGCCATAACTGGTCGGAAAGCCTCCCGAGGCGCTGGATCGGCTCGTCGATGAACCCCAACTGCTCCATCAGCTCCTCGCAATAGAAGGCCCAGCCCTCGACGAAGAGAGACGAGAGGAACCCGGCAAGCTTCCGGGGGAGCTCCCCCACGCGATTGGCATTACAGAGCTGGAGGTGGTGCCCCGGGTAGGCCTCGTGCAGAGCGGTCACCGGAATCTTGGCCCAGTGGTGGCCCCGGAGCTTCTCCCGCTTTACCTCCTCGGGGGCATCTGGCGGGACGGGAGTAACGAGGAAGATCCCCTCCTGGACCGCCTCCAGGGGCCCCGGGGGCATGTAGGCAGCGTAAGGGATCACCGGGGCCAAAAACGGCGGGGTGGGCTCGATCCGCAACCGTTCTCCCTCGGGGATGGAGACGATCTTCTTCTCGACCACGAACTGTTTGGCCCGCTCCATCTCCCGGCGGTAGGCATCGAGGAGTTCCTCGGCCGCGGGGTGGTCGTCCTTGGCCTCCTCCAATATCTCCTTCGCCGACTTCCCCGGCGCGATCCCGGCGGCCACCCGCTCCATCTCCTCCCTCGTCTCCCGGAAGAGCTTCCAGCCGAGTTCGTAGAGCTCGTCGGCGGAGATATCGAGCATGTGGTTCTCCCGGAGGAGCTCCTCGAACAGCTCCTTCCCCACCGCGAAGTCCCCCGCCGCCCTGGGCAGGACCTCCCCCTTGAGGAACGATACGTAGGCCTCCACGGCCCGGGCCGCCTCCTTGCTCGTCGCGAGCAGGGCATCCTTGATCTCGGGAGCGTGTTCCGCCAGAGCGGGGATGAGCATGGTGAAGAGGGCGATCCCCTGAGAGGCGGATTCGATGGCCACCTCACACCAGACCCGGGGCACCTCCTCGGGGACGATATTGGCCTTTCCCTCCTCGAGCACCCGGGGGACCTCCCGCAGACGTCCCAGCACGCTCTTCAACCGCTCGGGTAGGGGGGCGAAGTCCCGCACTATAAGTGTGAAGATCCCGCCCAGGCACTCGCCGGGATAGCCCCCGGGGTCACGTTCGTACCCCCGCAGGACCTCGAAATCCCGCAGGAAAGACCTCGCGATCCCGACCATGACCTCCCGGTCCACCCGTGCCACGGGGGAGAGCTCGTCAGGGGGGAAGTGCCCTAGCTCCTCCAGGGCCTCTTTGACCAGTCCTTTCTGGCGCTCGATATCCTCTTTCGTGTGGCGTCCCAGCTTGTCGTCGTAGCGGTGGTCGCCGAGATGGGTCGCGGCCATGGGGGCCTCCTCCAACATGCGCTCGATGAAGGCCTCCGCTCGCCGGTAGAACTTCGCGTCACTCTGCGCCATGCTCTCCTCCTTTCTTTCTGCTAGTCGGATCTTCGATTGCTCACCCGCAAAGCCTTCACCTATGTTTCAGATCCACCAACTCCACCGAATTTTTTCGTAAAATACTTCATCGGGCTTCTCTCAACCTTTCCTCAGACTTGGGCACGAACTCCAGCCGGAAATCTTCCGGTTTGTGGCTTCCGAGTCTCTCCCATTCCTTGAAATAGCCCACGAACTCCCGATAGAGGGATTCATCGCCCCGAAGCACGATCCTTTCCGTCTCCAACGTTGTCCAACCACTTTCTAGGTCTAGAAGGCCCCACCAAAAGGCCATTTCCGTGAAAATGGCCAAGAAAAACGCGAATCCCTGTGCTCGTTCTGAGACGCCTCTGTCGCGCCAACCCTCAAATCCCGGAAACAGGGGGTATTCTTTGACTGGTTCCCTCTTCTTGAACTCATGTTGCAGAGTGAAGCCGACCGGCTGCTCGGTTGTCAACACCCCGCGGATACTCATGAACCTGGACCAGTCGACGCATTTCCCCACGAGGCCCTTCCTTCCTCCCATATCCGGATCAGAGGATCTGCCCCCTCGGGCCCGTGTTGCAGCGGGATCAGCATAAACCCAGTGGGGGCAAGCTGTTTAGCCCAGCAGAGGGAGATGTCCGGGCAGCCAACCGTAGCCACAATGCGATCATAGGGAGCCCCCTCTGGATGCCCGAATGCGCCATCACCCATGACCATTGTAATTTGGGGGTAGCCGGCTGGGGGGAGGAGTCCACGGATCCGCTCCACAAAGTCAGGTTGGATATCAATGCTCACCACCCGACCGGACTTGCCCACCAATTCCTGCATTAACGCAGCGTTGTAGCCAGTCCCGGCGCCGATTTCCAAAACTCTCATTCCTCCTTCTAATTCCAGGAGCTCCAACATGATAGCAACAAGGGAAGGCCGGGAAGAAGAACTTGAAGGAGCAAGCTTTATGAGGATAGGTTGGTCTGAGTAGATATATTTCAATAGCTTTGGGTCAGCATTTTGAGGATCAAAGCAAACCTTGCAAAACCTCTGACCTCCACATGCATAAGGCCCTTTTTCGTCCGGAAGGTAAATCTGTTCGATGGGGCGGTGGCGAAGCGCTCGCATGAAGGCAACTTTCACCCGGGCGCTCTTTATCGCCATTTCCTGTGTTAGCTCAGCTGCATACTTTTCCATAAGCTCTTCCAATGTGGACATCTTCTTACCCATTTCTTGTACCTGGATCGGCGAGGTTCCAAGGGACATCGCCATTTTTTTCTCTTCTCAACCGCTAATTCCACTGTTCCATCACTTCGCAGACCTTTCGCCCCCGGGGTAGAGCCCCTGGAGAGGCAAATGACCGGTTCCCATATCAAAAACAACAAATCCGCCTGATCCAGTTCACGGAACTTGGACGCGCTTTCGAAGATCTCGGCGTAACAAGGACCAGTTCCTTAGGTTTCATCAGCCCTCGCTCAATCGGCTCACGATCTAACGCCAAATCCCCCCTCCTTTATGCGCTTCCTCATATAGTAACTCTCCAGCTCAAGCAGCGGCTTCACGTCCAGACACTTCTGAATAACGCGGGCCTCGACCTCGTCCGCAGGACACCGTCGCGGGCGTAGAGTAGATGAGCCTCCCCGGATTACCACCCGGTGTGCGAGCAGAGGCGGAGCTTCGTTCAGGATCACAAGGTCGATGGCACCGGTACCGGGAGGCTCCGAGAGCCCGGCCGTCATTTTCGATCGTCGCACGGAGTGTTGTTCCCTGGGAACCCCTTCGGGCGGCAGCACCGTGATGTCGATATCGCATAGGGCGGTGCGCCCCCCGAGACGGCGGGCCCGAAGAGGTAGAAGACCCCTTATCCCTTTCTCCTTCGCGTATTTCCTCAACCTTCGTTCGATCTCACCATTCATAGGTTCCAGTATCCCCCTCTTCGACGGCCACCGCCACGGGACGGGCCTCCTCGATGCGCATAATGGCGGGCACGGCGAAGGCGAGGACCCCGAGGATAGCAACCCCCGCCCCGCCCACCAGGTACCAGAACTGCACGCCGAAGATATCGGCCAGGGGGCCGGCCATAAGGAGCGCGAGCGGCGCCATCCCCTGGGCCATGCTCGACATCAGCGAGAACACGCGCCCCTGCATCTCGGGTTCCACCGTGCTCTGGACCAGGGCCATGAAGGGCGAGTTGGCAATGGGGTTCATGAACCCGGCCAGGAAGAAGAGTCCCAGGGCTACGTGGAAGCCGCCCGGAGGGAGGAGCCCGATGGCGCCGAACCCGATCCCCATGCCGAGGACCCCGAGGAAGATCGTGTGTACCTTCTTCCGGAATCCGCCCCAGATCCCCAGGGCGAGGCCCCCGAGCACCACGCCGATCCCCCAGGCCGACTCGGCCCAGCCGAGTTCCAACGCCCCCCTGCCGAAGTAGTCCTTGATGAGGAGCGGCATCAGGGTAGCCATTGGCTGCGCGATGAAGTTGAGGAGCGCAGCGAGGCAGAGGAGCAAGAACAATCCCCTCCAGCTCCATACGTAGCGGAAGCCACCCACGAGGTCGAAAAAGTACGTCGACCTCGTCGTGGCGGCGCGCTCGGGCTCGGGGATGGCGATGAAGAGGAGGGGGAGGACCGCGAAGATAAAGGTGAAGACATCTATCCCCATCACCCCGTACATGGGGAGGGTCGAGACCGCGATTGCCCCCAGGGGCGGCGAGACGATGGAGAGGAGCCCCTGCATGGTTTGGTTGAGACCGGCAATGCGGGTGAGGTGTTCTCTGGGGACGAGGAGCGAGGTGGCGGCGGCCATGGCCGGCCAGTGCAGGGCCCCCGCGGCCGAGCGCAGGGCCATTACAAGATAGATGTGCCAGATCCGGATGGCGCCGGCCCAGAAGAGAAAGGCCAAAAGTCCCGCCAGTGCCGCGATCCCGCAGTCCACCCACACCATGAGCCAGCGCCGGGGGAGCCGATCCACCAACGTGCCGGTGAAGGGACCGAGCACGATCCGGGGGAGCATGGCCACGAGCGACGCCGTGGCGAGCACCGTGGCCGAGCCCGTCTCCTGAGTGAGCCACCATACGAGTCCGAACTGGGCGATCCAACTACCGAAGAGGGATGCTTGCTGCCCCGCCCAGATCGTGAAGAACCGTGCCTTCCAATCGCCCCCCATGTCACAACCCGCGGTACATGCCCTCCATGACGTAGAGCTGTGTGAAGCCGAGGGCCTTGCAGGCGGAGAGGAGGGGGGTGTTCCGCTCGTCCGCCTTGGTAAGGAGCCGAGGGCACCCGACCTCCCGGGCCCGCCGAAGGGCCAGGGAGAGGAGCGCCTCCTCCAAACCCACGCCGCGGTGTTCTCTCACCAGGGAGATCCCGGCCGAGGCTGCGCCCTTCTCCCGGAACTGGGCGTTGAAAGAGTAAATCCCGACCCACTCGCCCTCGTGCACTACGGCGTACCGCTCGCGCACCCCGGGTTGGATCCGGGCGAGCGCCTGCAGGTACCACGGTGGAGTCTCCGGCACGCCGTAGACCTCCGCCGAACTGGGCTCTCGTGCGACGTGGATCACCCGTGAGGCCCGTCGATCGAAGGGGCCGATCCGCCGCAGTTCATAACCCGAAGGAAGTGCGAGTTCCTCCCCCTCCGGGGGCTCATGCTTGAAGTGGACGACGCGCTCGAACCGCACGAACCCCTCCGACTCGTAAAGGCCCTTCGCCGGGTAGTTGTCCTCGAGGACGTGGAGGATAGCCCGCTCCGCCCCCTGGGAGCGGGCGACCTCCAGAGCGTGGGTCAACACCTTCCTGCCGTATCCCCGGCGGCGATGCTCCGGGGCCACCATCACGGTCCCGATGTACCAGGCCCGCCGCTCCCGAGTGAGGGAAACCGCGGCCACCACCTCCCCGCCCGCCTCGCCCACGTAGAAGAGGATGAAGGCCCTCCGGGTGAGGCGTTGCATCAGCTTGAGTACCCCATAGAGGCGGAGCTGTCTCCTCACGGTCCCCTCGTCGAAACCCATTGCCCCGAGTTCCCGCGGGAAGGAGCACTTATAGAGCTCGATCAACCTTTCCAGATCAGACCCGCGGAGCTCCCGTACCGAGAAGTTCCCTGTGGTCATCGTCACTCTCCCCACGTTGGCACTACCACTCCTCGAAGAACTTGCGGATCTCCTCCTTGATGCGCTTCCCGATGTCGGAGAGGTCCCATTTCACGCGGCGCGGCCTCGTCATGAACCCCATCCAGAAGGTGAAGAGGATCGAGAGGAAAAGGAGGCCCGCCGCCTGCCAGTAGTTGAGCGGTTTCAAGAGTCCGAAGTACTCGACCACGAGCGAGTTGAAGAGTATCTGGAAGATCCAGACGGCGAGGAAAAAGAGACCGGCCTCGAGTCCGAAGAGCCCCTCCACGTCGAAGAAACTCCAGAAGGTTCGGGCGATCCCCCGGCCGCTCCACGCGAAGAGCATGATCACGAGGAACCAGAGCGTCGCCGCCTGCCAGTAGGTAATGGGCTTCAGGAGCCCGAAGTAATCCACGACGATGGAGTTGAACAGCATCTGGATTACCCACGAGAAGAAGAAAAACGCCGCCGCCCCTCCCGGTGAGAAGGGCCCCCTGATGAGCCTCATTCGTCCCTCCTTTCACACGTCCCCTTGGCTTGGACGTGGATATCACCGCTCCCCGTCCTCACCTCGATCGCCGCGGCGGCCTCCGGGTTGCTGGAGAAGTCGCTATGCACTTCCCCGAACTCGGTCTCGGCGATCAGCCGGAACTCGGCGTCCGCTGGGAGGGCGAGGTGTACGTCCCCGGAGCCGGTGCGCAGCCGCCAGGTCTTCCCGGCGACGATGCCCGACTCCAAGCGGATGTCCCCGCTCCCCGTCCGCGCCTCCACGTCGCCCCCCACCTCCTCCAGGGCGAGGTCCCCCGAGCCGGTGGTCACGGTGAGGTCCCCGGAGATGCCCGCCGCCTCGACCTCACCGCTCCCGGTGGTGATCTCGACATCGCCCCGCACTTCGTCCACGGCCACATCGCCCGAGCCCGTCCCCACCCGGAGCTCCCCCTCGATTTCGCGGGCGTCCACGTCCCCGGAGCCGGTCTTTATCTCCACGTCACTGCCGATCCCCTCGACCTCCACGTCCCCGGAGCCGGTGCGCACGGCGAGCGGCCCGGCGATTCCCCCGACCTCGATATCGCCGGAGCCCGTGTCTATCCGAGCCTCCGTCCCCGCAGGGACTTCTATCTCGTAGTCGATGTCGATCCCCTCGAACACCTCCCCGAGAATGCTCGGCCCGAGTTCGGCGGTGTATTTCCCCAGGTCACCGACCCGGACCTCACGTCCGTGCACTTCCACGGGGGGATTCCGCTCGATCAATTGGGCCAGGCGTTCGGCCCGGGTGTGGGGCACCGCGCGTACATAGTAGGTCCCCCGGACGCGCACCCGCCCCGCGGGACCACGCCTCACCTCCACGTCGCCCGAGCCCGCGGTCACCACGAGCTCCATCGGTTCTTCCAGGGAGACTTCCCACGCGAATTCGCCCTTTACCCGCGCCATCGCTCCTCCTCTTCCCAAGGTTCCTCCAGCTCGTACGTCCAGCGGCGGTACGAAGTCCTCCGGCGGGCACCCCAGAGGATGAGCCGCAGCGGCCAGGTGAGCACCGAGAGGACCACGGCCACCGCCGCGGCGGCCATCGCGAGCGGCACGACGGTGAGGGCGACCCCCAGGACGAACACCACCACCGGCACGGCGATAGCGAGGCCCAGCAGGGCCGCGAAGATCCCGGCGGTGAGCCCCGCGGCACCCCCCGTGCTCGCCCACACCGCCGTCATCACCGTCCGGGTGACGAACGCCGGGAGCCAGAAGACGAGCCAGAAGGGGAGGATGATCGCCCGCTTCACGCGACGCGCGCCGTAACGAAGCCACGCTCCCCGCGTCGCCCCCATCATCCCCGCACCTCCTCATCCACGCGGGCGTCGGGGTCGACCTCCAGGGACTCCTCGTACTCGATGCGCTCGATGCGACTGCCGGGGCCGATGGTGACCTTCTTGCCGCGCACGAGCTTGGCCTGAGTCCCCTCTAGGTAAACCTCGTCGCCCTCGATGGTCACCGCCTGCAAGGCCCCGGGGCGGCGGAAGAAGGAGAGGCCGAGCTCGTCCAGGAGCCCCCGGTGCCGGGTGCGCCGTACTTCAATCACTTCGCCCCCGATCTCGCGCACGTAGCTCGTCCCCTCGAGCTTCATCTCCACCCGGTCGGCGGACAGTAGCCCCGTCACGGTGACGATCCCGGAGAGGGAGACGACCTCGGCCTCGAGGTCGCCCTCCACCTTGAGGACGCCGCCGGAGCGGAAGTAATGGGCCTTGACGTTCCCCTCAACCTTGAAGGTCCCGGAGACCCGGGCCTCCTTGGTCTGGAGCCCGGCCTCGACCTTGCATGCGCCCGAGCACTGGAAGGTCTCGGCCTCCACCGAGCCCTCGAACCTCCCGGCCCCGGAGACCACGATCTCCTTGGCCTTGGTGGTCCCCTCCACCTTCCCCGCGCCGGAGATCCGGAGCTCTTCGGCCACGAGGTCCCCCTCCACCCGGCCCGAGCCGGAGATCTTCACGGTGTGATATTCGCCCCCGGCCACCTTCCCCGCGCCGGCGATGGAGACGCTCCCCTTGCGCGGGCTCTCTCTCCTGTCTTCGTCACGGAAACCCATGGTCACCTCCCGAGTTCTCGCTTCACGCGCTCCACAAGCTTCTCGAGGTCTAAGCGCACGATGACTTTCGATTCGGGGTCCAGCCGTAGGGGCTCCCGCCCCGAGACGGCGAAGCTGATGCGCACCGATATCCCCTCCCGCTCCAGGGCCTTCTCGGCAAGGACGAGGTAGATCCCGGTGGGGGACCGGAGGTCCTCCTCGCCCCGCCGGAGGAGCTCCACCAGGAGCCGGGCTTGATGTAACTTTGTTTTGTTACGCAACGCCTCTGCCCCGGCAGCGAGCGCCACGAGCTCCGCGAAGGTGTAGGCGCCATCCTTCCATAGGAGTTCCTTCCCCTCCATCCCGATGGCGGATATCGCAGCTGGGTCGCCGTGGGTAACCTTCTCGGGAGCCGCCTCGGGGGAGAGGAGCCGTACGAGCTCCTCCAGCGAGTGTTCCTCCTTGAGCTTCAGGATCTCCTGAATGCGCTTGATGATCTTCTCCTTGGGGAAGAAGGTCTCCTGGCCGGTGAAGGTGGAGCGGCGGATGAACCACGCCTCGGGGATCAGTCCCATCCGCTTCCAGCGGTAGAGCTGACCGTAGGAGATCCCGGTCAGGCGCAGCACCTCCTTCTTGGAGATCAACTCCTCACTCATGGCCCAGGGCCCATCGCACGATTCCCTCGATCTCGGCGCGGGACAGCCCCGCCCGGCGGGCACGCGCCACGAGGCGAATGAGCTTTCGCTCTATCCAGGGCGGGGCGTTCACCGGACGTCCCCGCGGCCGCTGCCGTTCGAGGTCCTTGGCGCGTTCGATCTCCAGTGCACTCCACCACGGAACAATGGTGATCATCTTCCTCACCCCTTTGCCGGGTCAGCGCCCAACAAAAGTATTGTAACACTGTGATGTTACGCCGTCAACTCGACCGACTGGGACGCAGGAAATGTCTGCCGGAACTGGAAATTCCCGGAGATGTGCCCAGCCCCGTCCGGGCGTCGGGAGATCAGCGGCAGCGTGTGGCACGCTCGAACGGGCTCGGGAAGTAATCCCGCAGGATGGACCCCCCGATGAACTCCCGCAGAATGGAGATCTGAGGCACCTCCTGACCCAAATATGGCTTCACCCAGTGGAGAAGCCCCAGCAGCCTATCGGCCTCGATGTTGTACTTAGGATCGCGCACCTCGAGGAGGAGGGGCTCCACCCGGGGACGCAACACTGCCCACTCGTACGCGAGCGCCGAGTTGAACATAACGTCCGCCCGCCTCTGGTAGGGAAAAATGAACCGTTTCTCGCCCCGGCGGACGTTCACCCAGAGCCTGAGGGTGTCCTCAGCATCGTAGCCGCGGAAGGCCGCGTCACGCACGATCCGGCGGATCAGCCGGGTGTCGGTGGTAGGGATGCGGTTCAGATCGTCCAGGTTGAGTTGGGTGAGGGCGGAGACGTAAATCTTGAAGGCCCGCTCGCCGAGCTCGCCGGGGAGGAGGGCGGGGTTCAGACAGTGGATCCCCTCGATGAGGAGGACGCTGTCACGCCGGAGCTTGAGGAGGAGACCCTTCTCCCGCGTGCCGGTGACGAAGTTATACCGGGGGAGCTGGACCTCGGCCCCTTCGAGGAGTCGCGCCATATGATCTTGGAAGAGCTCGATGTCCACGGCCCTGATGTCATCGAAGTCGTTGAGGCCCCGCCGCCGCATCTCTTCCCGAGGGAGGAAGTAGTCGTCCAGGGAGACGGGATAGGGCCGGAGACCCCGGGAGATGAGCTGGATGCAGAGTCTCTTGGAGAAGGTGGTCTTCCCGGAGGCGGAAGGCCCGGCGACGAGAACGATCCGGCGTCGCTCCGGGGGGAGGTCCGCCACCTGCTCGGCGATGCGGACGATGCGCTCCTGGTGGAGGGCCTCGGAGACCAGGATGATCTCGCGGATGCGGCCCTCGGCGATGGCCTTGTTGATGGTGTTCACGTCCTGGAGACCGAGGAGCTCGAGCCAGCGACCATATTCCTCGAAGACCTGCCAGAGCGCGGTGTAGTCCTCCACCGGCGCGAGCTCAGTGGGGCGCTCCCGCCGGGGGAAACGGAGGATGAACCCCCGGTGGTAGGCGCACAGGGCGAAGAACCGGAGGTATCCGGTGGAGGGAGCCATGGGACCGAAGAAGTAGTCCCGGGCCTTGCCCAGCCGGTAAAGGGGTATCCGGGATCCGTGGGTGTTCGCGATGAGGAGCTCTGCCTTGGAGGACTTCCCCTCCTGTGCGAGGACGCGGGCCGCCTCGTCGAGGGAGAGCACCTCTTTCTCAATGGGGACGTTCCGATCCACGAATGCTCTCATCACCGCCTCGATCCGTCCGAGTTCCTCGGGCGAGAAGGGCTCGCGATTCGCCACCCAGCAGTAGTAGCCGCCGAAGGGAACGGAGTGGTCCACCACAACCCGCGCCCCGGGGAAGAGCTCGGCCACCGCCGCCGCCAGCAGCAGGACCAGCGACCGGGTGTAGATGCGGATCCCCTCCGAATCGGTGATGAAGACGGGCTTTACCTCCATGTCGACCCTCACCGGGGTCGTGAGCTCGAGGAGCCTTCCATCGCTTATCCCGGCGATGAAGGGGATGGGGGCGTCGGGGAAGGCGGCGCGGAGAAATTCCTCCAACGTGGTGCCCACCGGTCCCTCAAAGATGCGGCCGTCGCTCAGCCTCACTTGGGCGGTGCTCCGTGGCCCCGAAAGATAGACTTTCGCCATTGGAATTTAACATTTTACGGTGGAAAGGGCACACTTCCAGGCCTCGGACGAGAAGAAAGCCGGGAAGTTCCCCGGCTCTCCCGACTCGCCTGTGGTCTCCCTTCAGGTGCCGAGGGATTTGGGGCCGAAGCCCTTGGGGAAGAGGTCCCCTAACTTCGCCTCGCGTACGCTCCCGCCCTCGGCATCGGCCATGATTACGGTGAGGTCCGGCGCGAACTCGTAGAGCACCTGACGACATGCGCCACAGGGGGCACAGGGTCCCTTGCCGCAGGCGATGGCGATGGCCTCGAACTCCCGGGTGCCCTCTGAGACCGCCTTGAAGAGGGCCACCCGCTCGGCACAGATGGTGAGGCCGTAGGAAGCATTCTCCACGTTACAGCCGGTAAAGATCCGCCCGTCCGCGGCGAGAAGCGCCGCCCCCACGGCGAATTCCGAGTACGGCGCATACGCATGCCCCCGGACCTCTATCGCCTTTCGAACCAGCTTCTCCTGCACCGCCCGGTCGAGCATCACCGTCCTTTCAAGCAAGCAAGCGTTCTTCGTACTCGCGCAGATATTTGGTGCTCTTCTTCACGTCGGCGAAGAGCCCGTTCACTCGCTCAACGTCCGCGATACCGACCCTCTCGCGTCCCCCCTCCCGCGCGACCTCGGCCGCCGGCCGGATCATCTGCACCGCGTATCGCAGCGATACTTCGGCACCGATCTCGGTGAGGAGCTCGAGCGCCTCCTCCTCTGCCCCGACCCCCTCCTCCTTCATCCTGATCTTCAGAATTTCCCTCACTTCTTCTGCGGTATAGGGCCTGGTAGTGATGATGAGCAGACGGTCCAGGAGGTCCAAAGGTATCCCGTGAGGGGACTCGATATCGGTCCCCCTCACTCTGGTGACCCCGCGGTTGCTGGCGAGGATGATCACCGGCGCGAGTTCGGACTCCATGGCCCGGTTCAGGAAGGCGAAGGCCTCGATGTCGAGCATCGCCACCTCGTCGATGAAGAGGACCCCGGGAATGATCTCGGCAGTCCCCTCCTCCACCCGCTCTTTGACCATCTCGTCCACCCGTTGCCGCACCTCGGGGTCGATCTCCGCCTTCTCGGCACCCCCGAAGAAAAGCATCAAGACCCCGCCCCCGCGCCGGGCGCTCATCTCGTCGAGGTCGTGGAGGGTGAGGGTGTAGACGAACTCCTTCTCCTTCTCCACTGGCCCGGTGGGGCGCGGGACGGGCTTCTCGGACACCGCCGCGATCTCGTATTGCTCCGTGGCCTTCTCCGACCGTCCCACCCGGATCACGCGGCCTGTCTCGGCGTCGATCTGGATGACGTCCCCCATGGTGACGCCTTGGTCTATCATCGCCGCCGTTATAGAGCTCCCCACGCTGAACGTACGCTTGTCCTCGGTGGTCTCGAGGGTGAGCCGTGCGGACTCGGGGATCTGCTGGTATGGGTTGTAGGGGTGGCGGGTGAGCTTCACGTCGAAGGAGGTAACCTCTCCCTCGTAGACTTTGCGGAACTCATGGAGCCGGACGCCGATGGCCCGGCGCATGGCCTGCATGAGGACCTCGGTCTTCTTCATCTCGGCAGAGTAGATTTCGGAGCCGCTCAGCGCCACGAAGGGGACGTCGGCCCCGAGCTCCTTGGCGATGGCGATAGCGATGGCCGTCTTCCCCGTGCCGGGGGGACCGGCGAGGAGGATGGCCCTCCCGGCCATCTTCCCCTCCTTGATCATGCGCACGATGATGCCGGCGGCCTCGCGGGCCTCGGTTTGCCCAACCATGCCGTCGGCCACGGGAAGGGCCTTGAGCCCCTCCAACCCCAAGCCCTTGATGTGGCTGTGAGCTCCGATTCGCTCGAACCTATCGCTGGAGACAGGCCTAATTTCCGCCGCCATCGCATCCCTCCTTTTCATTGTGACCGGTAAGGGATATCGTCGGGGGGAGTCCCAATATCCGTTTCAGCACGAAGCGTTTACGCCCCAACATGCCGCTCCCTCCGCATCGGGTTAATAAAATCAATGACCAGTAAAAAGCCACCGACATTCCATTATATTGTCCACTACTATCCGGGAGCCTTCACGTCCACATATACATCCTTTCCGGGGCTTGTCTCTACTGTCTGGCAAAAAAACAAACGCGGCACCGTTCTGGAAGCAGACCTAAATCTCAAATTGTTGTCAAATTTGAGGGACTTGCCAGGTCGTCAAACCACAGTTCAACGCAGGTTTAAACCTACAACTCGAGCTCACCGGCAATGTCCCCGCTATGGCAAGCGGGTAAGTCATGAAAATTCTCGAGCTGAAAACGTTTCTTGGTTAAACGAACGCTGGTCATCCCTCGTCAGCTACTGAAACTTCGGTGAATGAATGTTCGCCTCCAGAAGCTAGGTTCCCGCTTGAACTTGTCTTTTTCACTTAAAGCTTCAGAATTCTACCGACAATACCTGAGGATTTCTCATATCCCATATCCCAGGCCTTTCCGGATCTGGCGGTCAACCAAATCCTGCAGGGTCAGAGAATCTAATGCGTCGAGCATGGCCCGATTGACACGTGCCCACACCTCCATGGCCACACAATAGGGGGCTCTGGAACATATGGAGGGATCCTCTAAACATTCCACCAACGTCAATGGGCCTTCCAACGCTTGGACAACCTCGCTCATCTTAATGGAGGCGGGATCCCTGGCGAGTGCATATCCCCCATGGGCCCCCCTGAAGCTCTTCACAAGGCCGGCGCCCTTTAAGGCCGCGATAATCTGTTCTAGATATTTCTTAGAAATGCCTTGTCTTTGGGCAATGTCCCGGATAAGGATAGGCCCTTCCCCGTAATGCATCGCCAAGTCCAGAATTGCTCGGGTTCCGTACCTTGCTTTCGTGGAAAGCCTCATGACTGTTTAAAGTCTACTAAATTAGTAGACTACCACAAATTATATAGCTGAAGGGAAGATTCATCAAAAAGGGCGAAGGGTTTCGCGAAAGCCATCCGGCCACACTTCCCTTTCGACATGAGAGCTGCATTTGTCCATCTAACAGGCCCATTCCCTCTGTGAATATCTTCCCTGGTCCTCCTAACCATGCGGGCCACTTCTTCCGCGCCTCAGACCGCAGAACTCTTCATAGTCAATAAGTTCGGTCACAGTTGGATATTCACCACAGAGGGGGCAGTTGGGATCCCTGGGTATCCCAACTTCTCGGAATTCCATAGACAACCCATCGAAGATTAACAACCTCCCCAGGAGTGGCCTTCCAATACCCAGGAGTACCTTCAAGACCTCATTGGCTTGTAACGTCCCGATCACCCCGGCAACGGCTCCGATAACCCCTGCCTCCTGACAGGTTGGCACCGCGCCCGGCGGAGGCGGGGAAGGGAAAAGACACCGATAACAAGGGCCTTGATCCGGGATCATCGTAAATAACTGTCCATCGAATCCGAGGATAGCACCGTGAGACAGGGGTTTCTTAAGGAAGTAACAGACATCGTTGAGCAGGTATTTCGTCGGGAAGTTATCCGAGCCATCCACTACCATATCGTACTCCCGTACGATTTCTTCAGCATTTTCCGAAGTAAGACGCACCTGATAGGTGACCACACGGACCTCAGGATTTAAAGCCCTCATGGCCTCCTGTGCGGACTTCACCTTGGGCATGCCTACCGTGTCAGTCCGATGCAGAACTTGCCGCTGAAGGTTATTTAGTTCCACATTGTCGAAGTCCACAATGCCTATCGTCCCAACACCGGCACTGGCCAAATAAAGAGCTACGGGGGAGCCAAGCCCCCCAGCTCCCACGATCAGAACACGCGCCTCCAACAGCTTCTCCTGCCCCTTTCCCCCAATATTGGGGAGGATAATTTGACGAGAGTACCTTTCGATCTGTTCATCTCTAAGTGGCATTTTGATCTCCTTTGACCTCCATCATCCCTTTCCTTACCTTTACCATGTAAAACCCGCCCAGATCCTCTATAGCCATGATCTCATGGCCATCTTTCTCCAAGGATCCGGGGACGTTTGCTATAGGTTCCCCCCCATCTAAAAGGATATCGACCACGGAGCCCGTGGGAAGCGTTTCTAAAAAGAGTTTCGCCTTGACATAGTTCATCGGACAGGGCGTCCCTCTCAGATCCAGAGCTCCTACCTCCTCTGTCGCCCTTTCCCTCGTAGGGAACTGAAAGTTCGAGTCCATGGACGCGTAGAGGCTCCGCACCTCCTCATAAAGGGCTCGTGCGTATTCGAAATCGCCCATTCCTCCGCGTAGGGTGGTGAATCGGGCCTTTAGGTCCCGAAACCGCGGAGAGACGATGCCTGACTCTATGAACTCCCTATAGAAGGCCTCCAACGCCTCTTCCGGGCTTTTGGGGTCTATTCCTTTTACCACCAACAGGGCCCGCGCGGAGAGATAAAGGATCTCTTTCAGGAGCCCCGTATCATGGGCCTTTTCCTCGGCCAAGGACAACTTGGCCCGGGCTTCTTCTAGGTCTGCTTCGATCATGTCCAGGATCCCCGCCCCACATTCTCCAGGCCCCCTCCCAACCAAGGAGAAGTCTTCCTCTTGACCGAAGTCCCGGTAGAAACTCGGGTCTTCCTCGTAGGGCGGGACATATGAGTGCTCTTCGAGGACCTTCTCCATTATGTGTTTACCCTCATGTGTTAAGTAATCGTGAACGTTCCCTTCGTAGCGCTCAAGGCTACCCTGCAACCGGGTGAGGAACGTTTTCAAAACGGCTGGAACGTTTCTCGCGGGGACGAGCCCCACCTCCTCAGCCAATCTGGTTCCCCCTTCCATCACTTTGCCGCCTAATAAGATCTTGTAAAAGGGAACAGGGCGCGCTCCCACCCTGCGTACAATGCCATGCAAACCGATAGTCCCTGTAGGGTGATGTCCACAAGCATTCGGACAGCCGCTGATCTTGATGGTCATCCCCTGCAATGTGTCCAGGTCTATGTCCGCCGCTTCCAAGTTAGATACCAACTCCTCTGCCAATCCCTTGGAATTACAGAGCCCCAGGTTACAAGTCGTGGCGCCTCTGCACACTATTGGGTCCAAGATCGTATCGATATAAAGCCGCGCCAGCCCTGCGGCTTTAAGTTCGGAATATATCGGATAGACCATGTCCGCCCGTACATTACAGAGGTAGATGTTCTGAGCCTGAGATGTGCGAAACTCGCTTATGCTGAACCTTTCACCGATATCCGCGAGCCTAATGAGGTCCTCCGCGGGTATGTCCCCCAGAGGAAGTCTAATCCCTATGGCGAAATATCCCCCTTGTTTTTGGGAAAAAACATTGTATTTCTTGAATGCCTCGAATTGGCTGTCTCCTGCGACAGATATATCGTCCTCGACATCTGGAGGATAGCGGAGGCAGATGTCACGCAGAGCTATGTGAGTTGTCCGTTTGAGACCCTCTAACTCCTTGCGGTACAAGTTTCGAAACCCCTCTACTCCCAGCCTCTCCACTAAGAAACGCAATCTCGCATGGTGTCGGTCCCTGCGTTCCCCGTATTTGAAGAAAACCCTTTTTACAGCCTCAGCCACGTACGCAATATCTTTTGAGGAGACGAACTCCTCTAACAGTTGTCCCACCATCGACTTCGCTCCTAAACCGCCGCCCACATACACCGAGAATCCCTCTACGCTATCCACTCGTTTGGCGATGAATCCCAAGTCCGTCACAGTAGCGAGGGCGCAGTCACGTTCACACCCAGAGAAGGCTATCTTATATTTGCGGGGAAGTCGATAGGAGTTTATATCTTGTAATAAGAACTCTGTCAGTGCAATAGCATGTCCCCGTACGTCGAAACGTTCCTTGGGACAGATTCCTGCGAGCGGACACGCCGTCACATTGCGAACGGTGTTCCCCCCACCGCCCCTTGGAGAGAGTTGAAAGTCCTTCAGATACGAGATGATCTTCCCCACATCCTCTATCCGAACACCGTGTATTTGGATGTCCTGTCGGATCGTTACATGCAACACCCCATCACCGTAATTCAATGAACATTCTCCCAGGGCCTTCAGCTGTTGTGGGGTCACCACCCCCGCTGGTATGCGAATGCGGGCCATAAAAGCCCTTCCACCCCGTTGGGAATAAATCCCCCACGGGACACGGACGCCCTTAAATCGGTCCGCGTTCATTCGGCCCTCCAGGAATTCCGTCAAAGCCTTACTGAACTTTTCCGTGGTCTTGACCACTTCCTCCGGTAGCTTGAACAAACTCTTCTCCCCCTCCCCTCAAACTTTGAAGTACGGCTCCATGGAAAGGTAGCGTTCTCCCCCATCGGGCATCATGCACACCACCCTCTTCCCGCTTCCCAGTTCCTCGGCTACCCTGAGCGCAACCCACACGGCAGCTCCCGCTGATATACCGACGAAGATTCCCTCCTCTTTGGCCAAACGCTGTGAAGTCTCGAACGCGTCTTCATCGCTCACTTGAACGATTCGGTCGATTACACCGAGGTTCAAAACCTCGGGAATGAAGTCGGCACCGATCCCCTGAATCCTATGCGGGCCCGGGTTTCCTCCCGAGAGAACCGGACTCCTTTGTGGTTCCACTGCAACAATAATGACATCCGGGTTGACATGCTTTAGCACCTCTCCTACCCCCGTTATCGTCCCCCCAGTCCCCACTCCCGCAACGAAAGCGTTCAGCTTCCCATTGGTGGCATCCAATATTTCCCTCGCGGTCGTTTCCCTATGAACCCTGGGATTCGCTGGATTATTGAATTGTTGGGGCATAAAACTCCTCGGTGTCTTCTCCAGAAGCTCCTTAGCTTTCCGGATCGCTCCCGCCATCCCTTCGCTCCCAGGGGTCAACACCACCTCGGCCCCATATGCTTGGAGGATTTGTAGCCTCTCTCTGCTCATAGTATCTGGCATGACGATGACACATCTGTATCCCTTTACAGCTGCTACCATCGCAAGTCCAATGCCGGTGTTGCCGCTGGTGGGTTCTATGATCGTATCCCCTTCCTTCAGTAGGCCCATCCTCTCGGCATCCTCTATCATCGAGAGGCAAATTCTGTCTTTGACACTTCCCCCAGGATTGAATAGTTCAAGTTTGCCCAGGATCTCCGCCATGCTGGGCTCGACGAGCCTGCGCAAACGTACCAAGGGGGTATCCCCAATAAGGTCCAGCACACTGTCAACGAGCTTGCTCATCTTTCAAAATTGAGAAAGCTCCAGCATCCTCCGCCCATGTGGTATATCAGCTCCACCCGGTCTCCCTCCTGCAAAAACGTCGCTTCGAGCTCTTCCTTCGCCAGAATCCGGCCATTGAGTTCCACTACGACCACTTCCGGCCTCATCTGTTTCTCCTCGAGCAGCTTGGCAACACTCAAACCCTGGGGCACTACCTGCTCATGTCCGTTCAGGTAAATCCTTATCCCCATACCCCTCACCTCCCCTAATTAGAAGGGCTTCCTCTTCGATCTCTCCCTCAGCGATCCGGAAAGCCCTCGCCCGAGGACGCTTACTGTTCTGAAAGGAGACGATCAGATACGTTACATCCGGATATAAAGCCATTTGCACGTCCCTCTCGGATGGATATGCAGGGCTAGCCACATGTGAGTGGTAGATCCCCACTATCTCCGATCCCGATTCCCGGATCTCCTTCATGGCATCCAGCTGTTCTCTCGGGTCCATGAGGAACGAGGTCGGGCTTCTCTCGACATTCGCTATCCTGTAGACCTTCATCACGACGCCATCCTTTCCCGCCAATATCCCACAGCCCTCATTTGGAAGCTCATCCCGTAGATGTTTGACAATTTCCTCGAAGAGATTTTTTCGCAAGACGAGCACGGCTTCCTCCCACGATGACATCATCTCTCGAGCATCGGTGGAGGGCATCAACGGAACTTGGCCGTCTGTGGAGCCTCTATCCGACAGTGCAGCCCACACTCTCGGTTCTCCGGGCTCTCCCACCACCATCTTCCAGCCCGGATATCCTCTCCCGGCCTTATGGGCCTGGTGCAGGGGGCGCATCCGATGCTGGGGTATCCTTTATCGTGGAGGGAATTGTATGGAACGTTGTTATTCCGGATATAATCCCACACTTGCTCCATAGACCAGTCCGCCAAGGGGTTTATCTTCAATTTCCCGCCGTGGATTCGGTCCACCTCGATCTTTCGAATCCTGGACCTGGTCACGGACTGCTCCCGGCGTAAGCCACATATCCAGGCTTCCAGCCCTGAAAGTGCCCTTTTGAGGGGTTCGAGCTTGCGCACCTGGCAGCACAATTTCCTCAACTTTATGCTTTGATAGAAAAGGTTAGGGCCATATTTCCGTATCATCGCCTCCACATCCTCGGTGTCCGGGAAGTATGGCGCTATCTTTATCTGGTACTTCTCTTCTAATCGTTCCCATACCTCGTACGTCTCCTGGGGCAGCCGACCGGTATCAAGCGTGAAGATTTTGATGTTCGGATCGATACGAACGGCCATGTCTGTCAACACCACGTCCTCGGCTCCAAAGCTATTGGCCAGGGCGATCCTGCCTTGGAAACCCTCTATGGCCCATCTGAGGACCTCCTGAGCCGGGAGCTTTTCGAATTCCTTGGGCAACCTGTTTGCGTCCATCTCTTTCCCTCCCCCTTGTTAACTCTACTAAGTCTAGTAATATAGTAGACAATATTATGCTTATTCTACAGCCGGCGTCACGTTTCGTCAACGCTCGGTTTTGGGCATTGTGGGATTCGACGTGAACGGCCGAGGACAAAATCTGCATTTTGGGCGTCAGCGGAGAACCGAAAGAAATCGGCCGGGGCTCAAGTAATGTGGCCCGTTGGGGGGGAGGTCTTCAATGGGGTTACCAGTTGAGTTGAAGATCGAGCGCAAGAGGATCTTGATGGTCGGCGGCGGAGGTGTCGCGGAGAGGAGGCTTTCCAAATTGCTGGAATTTAATCCCCCTCTCTTGCGGATCGTAGCGGGGAAAGTCTCAGAGCACATAAAGGGGATGGCGAGAGAGTTCGAGAACATCGAGATCGTCGAGAGGAATTTCAGGGCCGAAGACCTCGTGGGAATGGACGTGGTTTTCATCGCCACCGAAGATCACGAGCTCAACAACAGGATAACGCAGATGGCGAAAGAGAAGGGAATCCTCGTCAATGTGGCAGACGACCCAAACCTCTCTGACTTCTTCGTGTCTGCCTCTTTGAGAAAGGGGAAATTGTTCATCGCGGTCTCCAGCGGCGGATCCGCTCCCTCCGTTTCGGCGGCCCTGAAAGACCTGATACAGCAACGGTTGCCGTTGGAGGAAGTCTCGCGGGCGCTCGAGTTCATCTCGGAAATGAGACGGGAGTTCATCGAGAAAGGTTACCCACCGAGGAAGGAGGTGATTTCCACCTTATCCCGTGATCTGGTGAGGCGCGCCATTTCCGGGAACAAAAAGGGGATTTACCTGCTCGGTCTCAGCCATCGCACATCCCCGCTCCCTGTCAGAGAAAAGGCTCTGCTCGTCCTGAGCGCCCTGGGAGAAGAGCTCGCCGAAGCGGTCCTCCTATCGACCTGTAATAGGGTGGAACTTTACTTTTCGACCGAAAGCCCCGAAGAGGCGTTCCGTCAGCTTCCCGATGATCTCAAGGCCAGCCTCTATTTCAAGGTGAACGCCGAAGCGTTCAAACACCTCGCCCTGGTAGCTGCAGGTTGTGAATCTCTCGCCCTGGGCGAGACCCAAATAGCGGGTCAAGTGAAGAGGGCATATGAGGAGGCGAGAAACGCGGGTAAAGTTGATAAGCTCCTGAGCAGATTTTTCGAACAGGCACTCAAGGCTTCGAAGGAGATAAGGAACAGAACGGGGATCCAATGCTTGTCGATTTCAATCCCCGCCCTGGCCGTTAAATTCGCGCGGAAGGAGCTAGGAGTGCTGTCACGGAGAGCGATAGGGGTTTTGGGGACCGGGGAGGTAGCACAGCTTCTGCTCAAATATTTGGACCGAAACGGTGTATATCTCATCGGACGGAGCTGGCAGAAATTATCTTCTCTTTCGAGAAAATATTCCGCTGTTCCCGTAGGTATCCACAAGCTCGGGGAAGTTTTGAGGACACTCGACCTCCTTTTCGTCGCCACAACTTCACCTCGACCCCTCCTCGAGAAGAAGCACCTGGAAAGCGCTACTAGAGAGAAACTCCTGATAATAGACCTGAGTGTCCCGCGAAGCGTGGAGGAGGAAGTGAGGGCGCTCCCGAACGTCGCGGTCACCTTCGTGGATGACCTCGAAGCGGAGGCCGCACGAAACCGCAAAATGAAGGAGGAGAGACTGAAAGGGGCTGAGGCGATTGCCCGTGTCGCGGCCGAGGAATTCAGGAGGTGGTACGATGGCCTGGAGGCCGAAGAGGTCGTGATCGCGCTACTGAATGAACTGGATCGGGTCCCGGCGGAGACGCTCCTCAAGCGGGCGATTGAGAGACTAAAGGCTGACCCCGCACTGGCGGGAGCCTTCAGGAAGGCGTTGGGTATATGAGGTTAAGGATAGGGACCCGAGGTAGCAAACTCGCGTTCGTCCAGGCAAGTGAGGTGGTGCGGCTGGTCGAAACGCTCGGCGTCGCGGCGGAGATCGTGGTCGTAAAGACAAAGGGGGACATATATAGCGAGAGACCAATCGCAGAATTGGGAACGGGCGTATTCGTCAAGGAAATAGAAAGGGCCTTGCTCGATGGAAGAATTGACCTCGCCGTTCACAGTTCCAAAGATATGCCCTCTTCGTTGACTATAGGGCTTGTGGTCGCCGCCTATCCCGTGAGGCAGGCCCCCTCTGATTGCCTTGTAACGGCGGACGGGCGGAAGCTCGACGATCTGCCAGGGGGGCGAAAGTGGGGACAGCGAGCCCCAGGCGGGCGGCTCAACTCCGTGACTTGAGGGACGATCTGTGTATTTTGCCGGTGAGGGGCAACTTGGACACGAGGTTGGAGAAGCTCTATAGGGGGGAATACGACGCTTTGATCGTGGCATATTCCGGCCTTTTGAGGCTCGGTTTGGGGCATCTGGCCGCCGAAGTCTTCGACCCCCGGGAGTTCCTGCCCGCCCCCGGGCAGGGAGCCCTGGCGTTGGAAACACGGGTAGGGGACAAAGCGGATGAGCTCCTTCGGACATTGGACCATCCCCCCACAAGGGCCGAGGTTGAGGCCGAGAAATCCTTCCTCAGGGCCCTGGGGGGTGGGTGTGGGAAGGCCATCGGGGCTTACGGGAGATTCGAGGGAGGCACAATCCATCTAAAGGGGGTCCTCTACCTGGATGGCAGGAGGTTCGAAGCAGAGGGAACGGGGAAGGAACCTGAGGAGCTTGGCAAATGGGTGGCGGACAGGATACTAGGGTCTATATCGTAGGAGCCGGACCGGGCGATCCGGCCCTCATCACGAAGAAAGGGCTCGACTTACTGAGGAAAGCGGACTGCATTTTATACGACGCCCTGATTCCCGTGGAACTCCTCTTTTACACCAAAGAAGATGCCGAACTCATACCCGTTGGCAAGAAATGGGGGGTGACGCAAAGGGAGATAAACCGGTTGATGGAAAGCAAGGTCAGGGAGGGAAAGCTCGTCGTCAGGCTCAAGGGGGGAGACCCCTTCATCTTCGGGAGGGGAGGAGAGGAAGCCGTCTACTTAAGGGGGAGGGGGATAGAGTTCGACGTCGTCCCCGGGGTAAGTGCCATTTCGGGTGTGCCAGCCTATGCTGGGATACCGCTAACATATAGGGGATTTTCTTCCTCAGTTTGCATCGTGACATGTCGAGAGTCCCATTCCAAATGCGGAAAGGTGGATTGGAAATCGGTAGCCGGTCTGAAGGGAACACTTGTGCTTTTCATGTGTGCAATGAAGGCCCGGGAGGTGAGGGAAAAACTCCTCTCCGCTGGGCTATCAGGGGAAACCCCATTTTCGAGTATCAGATGGGGCACCACCTCGTCACAGGAAGTTATATCAGGGAGGCTGGAGGACCTCGGTGAGCGTACTGTTGCCCCCCCATGTCTCACGGTGGTGGGGAACGTGGTGGAGTTCAGAGAAAGGCTCTCCTGGTTTGAGAGAAAACCCCTTTTCGGCAGAACTGTCCTGGTCGTGAGGCCCAAAGATGAGGCCCTCAAGCTGGCCGAAGAGCTCAGGACATATGGTGCGAGAGCTCTGATCTTCCCCGCCATAAAGTTCGTCCCCACAAATCCCCGAGCCGATCTCCTGGAAGATGTCCTGGATACCGACTGGTTAATCTTCACAAGCAAAAGGGGCGTAAGGTTCTTCGTGCACGTGCTCCGAAGATTCGGGCTTGACGTCCGTGCCATTAAATCCCACATCGCGGCAGTCGGGGAGGGGACAGCCCAGGAGCTGAGCGGATATGGGATCGCAGCGGATCTCATCCCCGAGAAGGCCTCTGCCGCCGGGCTTTTGGAAGAGTTCAGAAAGATGGGGATCGGCGGGGAGAAGATGGCCATTCTGCGGGGCGGGCTAAAGAATGAAGCCCTAAGGTCTGGGCTCGAAGGGCTGGGCGCATATGTGGTCGAAATGACCCTCTACCGCACCGTGCCCGCAGGTGAAAGGGAGGCCCAAATTCTGGGGCCTCTGCTCCCGGAAGTGGATGCCTTTATCTTCACGAGCCCCTCTGGTGTCGATTCTTTCCTGAGAGCATTCGGAGCCAAGGGAAGGAAGGTCCTGAAGGGAGGGTTTATCGTAGCGATGGGCCCGACCACGGGCAGGTACCTCGAGGAGAAGGGGTTTAGGGTGGACGTGATGCCTATAGCTCCCACGAACGAGGGGATAATCGAGGCGGTATTGATGACCATTCGCCAGAATGGACACCGACGTTCACCTCTCACATCCAATCCAGAGTCCGCCCCCGATCGGATCACGTCCTGGCCTCAGAAAGAGGCCCCAAAGCATCGGGGCATATTCTATAGAGGGGGGTTAGATGTTTCCCAGAATCCGGATGAGGAGGCTGAGGAGGAGTGGTAGCATAAGGGCTTTGGTCAGAGAGACGCGTCTCTCGGTCGAGGATCTTATCTATCCACTTTTCGTCATCCACGGCAGAGGAAAGAGGGAACCTGTGAGTTCGATGCCGGGGCAGTTCAGGCTCACGGTGGACGAGCTCGTAAAAGAGGTAAGGGGAGCATACGACCTCGGGGTGAAAGCTGTGATGCTCTTCGGAATCCCAAAGGTCAAGGACGAGCTGGGCAGCGAAGCGTACGCGCGCGACGGTATAGTACAGATGGCGACGAGAGCGATCAAGGAGGCCATCCCAGAACTCGCCGTCGGGGCGGACATATGTCTCTGTAGCTATACGCTTCACGGGCATTGTGGGATCGTAACCGGGGGGAAAGTGGACAACGACAGGACCCTGGAACTCATTAGCCGGGCTGCGCTTTCCCTCGCCGAATCCGGCGCGGACATAGTGGCGCCCTCGGGCATGATGGACGGCCAAGTGCGGGCGATAAGGGAGGCCCTGGATGAAATGGGCTTCGGGGACACGGTCATCATGGCTTACTCCGCCAAATATGCGTCCTGCTTTTACGGTCCCTTCAGGGATGCTGCGGGGTCGGCACCGGCCTTCGGCGACAGGCGAGGATACCAGCTCGATCCTCCTAACTCGAGAGAGGCCATCGTGGAGATGCAGCTCGATATCGAAGAAGGGGCGGATATCGTCATGGTTAAACCGGCTTTGCTTTACCTCGATGTCATAAGAGCTGCGCGGGAAAGGATTTTCAAACCTATCGCCGCGTTCAACGTCTCCGGAGAATACGCCATGATAAAGCTCGCCGTACAGATGGGCTGGCTGGATGAGGAAAAGGTTGTGATGGAGCTTTTGACGAGCATCAAACGAGCCGGCGCTGACATCATCATCACGTATTTCGCCAAAAAAGTTGCCGAGATCCTCTCATGAACATTGAGCGCTCCACCCATCTCTTCGTGGAAGCCAAAAGGTGTCTCCCCGGTGGGGTCTCAAGCCCGGTCAGAGCTTACAACGCAGTCGGGGGAGTCCCCCGGTTTATAAACGAGGGAAGGGGCGCATACATATTCGACGTGGATGGCAGAAAGTACGTAGATTATGTGATGGCCTATGGCCCTTTGATCTTCGGCCACCGGCATCCCGCCGTCACAGAGGCTATTGAGGAGGCCCTCGCCCGGGGAACCGGCTTCGGCGCCCCATCGGAATCGGAGATACGGCTTGCTGGGCTCATCAAGGAGGCATTCCCTTTCGTGGACCTCGTGAGGTTCGTCAACTCGGGCACCGAGGCCACGATGAGCGCAGTGAGGCTCGCGCGGGCACAAACGGGGAGAGACTACGTCCTGAAGTTCGAGGGATGTTATCATGGACACGCGGATACCTTCTTGGTGAGGCCCGGCTCGGGGGGGTCAACCTCCGGGATTCCTTCCTCCCCGGGAATCCCCAAAGAGGTAGTCAGATACACGCTCGTCACCCCTTACAACGATATCGGTGCCGTGGAGAGGATTTTTGAACAGAAGGGAAGGAAAATAGCGGCCATTATAGTGGAACCGGTGGCGGGGAACATGGGCGTCGTCCTGCCAAAAAAGGGGTTTTTGCAGGGCTTGCGAGAGGCATCCAAAAGTTACGGCGCCCTTCTGATTTTCGATGAAGTGATAACCGGGTTCAGGGTCGCTTTCGGGGGCATCTCCACGAAAATCGGCGTCGAGCCTGATATCCTGACCCTCGGCAAGATCATAGGAGGGGGATTGCCAGTGGGGGCCCTATGTGGAAAAAGGTCCGTTATGGAACTTTTGGCTCCCCAAGGTCCTTTGTATCAAGCTGGGACCTTCTCCGGAAATCCATTGTCGATGAGCGCGGGAATGGCAACGCTCAGGACATTGAAGGAGGAAAATCCCTACGGGGCCTTGAGGAGGAGGACCGAAAGGCTGATCGAGGGTTTACGGGACATCTTTAAGGCCAAAGGTATCCCGGTGGTGTTTAACCACGAAACTGCCGTGTTTTCCATGTTTTTCACCCGAGGAGAGAGGGTGATGAACTTAAGCGACGCCCAGAGCACGGACAAAAAGCTTTATGCCGAATTATTTCACGCCCTTTTAGCGGAAGGCGTTATGCTCCCGCCCTCTCCCTATGAAGCCCTGTTCCTCTCAACCGCACATGGTGACACAGTTATTGAGGAAACCCTGAAGGCCTTTGGAAAGGCGGTGGCAAGATCGAGCCTTACGTAAACCCGGGTTAGCCGACTTTTACGCCTTAGCGAGGGCCGAGGCGTTGGGAATGATAAAAGGATTTCTTCATTCTTTACAACAATCAATTATCTTTTTTATAAGTGACATAATTTTATCCTTTTTCCGATCCTTTTCCGTCAATTCCATCACCTCTCCGCTCCCCTTTATTAGGTCCAGATTCAACCCCCAGAACAAAGAATAGAGGTAGAAGGCGTCTTTGAACTTTTCACACGCTTCTTCCCGCGCGTTTTCGGCCAAATACTTAGTGCCAACCTCGATCAGCCGCATAGAGCAGGCGAGCAAATGTTTCGATATACACCATAGTTCCCCTTCCGGTTCCTTTACGATCTCTCTCAACAACTTTTTCCTCAACTCTCTTACAGAATTCAAGAGATCGAGGTATTTCTCATCGTTGGTCTTTACACTGGAAAAATAAAGATGCTCTTCTATTGAGATCAGATTCATCAAGGCAATACTGAGATCTTCGTCTCTGGATAAATCCAGCATGTCTGCCCTCTTCAGCTCATTCACTTTCTCGATCAATTCGTCAACATTTTCTATTTCCCTCATCTCTTTCACCTCACTCTACTCTTAAGTAGGCTTCACGAAATACCAGAACACAAAACTGACCAATATCAATGACGCCAAAGTAATCGCGATTGTCTGGAACGGGAACAAAACCTTCCCCCTTTTCTCTTTGATCTTTCCACTTATAAAAATGCCTGAATAAGCTACGAAACACCCGACCAATATCCCCAACAATAACTTGTTCAATCCCAATAACCGGTTTTGCATATTTATCAAACCCGTGAAATAGAAAGGAAGGAGGGTAAGGACCAGGCCCAACATTATCAGGGTGAAATCGTGTAAGGGAAGCCTCCTATATCTCCTCTCAATTAACCTACCGAACCACAAAGCTGTTGAAACGATGAAAGCCCCGATCCATACACCTACTACCGTGTCATCGACTCCATAGAGTCTGGTCACAAGTAACCCGGTACCTACCGCCGCAGTACACAGGGGACAATGAGCATATACAGCCAGTTGTCCCACTCCGAGAAACGCTGTGATTAGAGTTAAAAAGATCCTCATTCCTCTCGTCTCCTTCTTCTGCTGGAAACGAACGCCAACGGCAGTTGGCCGCCAAATTTTCCTACAATATCTAGCTATTTAGTAGAGTATTATGCGGGCAGTTAAATCCCCGTGCAAGGGAATCTCCCTTAAGGGTTGTCCAGCACCCGGCATGATAGCCTTCCCGGCAAGGACAAAATCAGGAGGTGACCGGAGATGGCCCCCCGGTTCAATGGCGGGATTCGGGGCTCAGCGGGGTCATTGAATGCTGAGGATGAGGGCTTCTCTCCATCGGGGTTCCGCCGGCGCGGCGTGGAAAAACTGGCCCGGGTTGCCCGGCTGCCCGAGGAACTGACCTGGGGCTTCCAGCTCAGCTACCAGACGACCTGCCCGGGGGAGTGGGCGGACCGGGATGGGAGCGCAGTTTCCCGGGCCGACACAGCGGGAAGCGAAACACCTTGTGAAAGCCATGGTCTGGGTCCGTCCGAGAACCCGGCTCCTTGCCCAGGTCATTGGGTCTGTGAGCGCCCATCAGGCGTGTCATCCGGTGGCTCCCATGTGCCGGTGCTGGAACTCGTTCTCGGGAGAAATCGCGCGTGGCCAAGTGAGAACCGTTGTGGCAGACCAAAGAGGACCCGGTAACTCCCCGAGAACCGCAGACCGCTCGCTAAGAAGGTAATCGCATTTGCTCTGAGAAATTTCTTTTTCGACGCAATAACATTTTTCAATGGAGAACATCGGAGACTGGTCAGAAACGGGTCTTCTTTGGTAAGCTAAGTTTTTGCGAGATGGCGGAGGGGTAACCTCTCGGACCACAAGCTTTGTGCGGAAGGGAGGCCCATGCGAATTGAGAGGATCGAGGTCTTTCGGTTTGAGTTCCCGCTGGAAAAGGCCTTCACCATTGCCCTGGGGAGCATCACCCAGAAAGAGGTCGTGATCGTCAAAATTGAGGATGATCGTGGGAACATAGGGTGGGGCGAAGCTTCTCCCAGTCAGCGGATACTATCCTCCACCGTGGCGACCACTATCGCCGCGTTGGATGTCCTTTCCCCCGTGCTCCTCGGCGAGGATCCCCGACGGATAGGGTACCTGGTGGAGAGGATGGACATGGTCCTTGAGGGGAATTCTGCTGCCAAGGCCGCTTTGGACATCGCCCTCCACGATCTTCTGGGGCAGATCTACGGCGAGCCCCTCTGGCGGTTTCTGGGCGGATACACTCCCGGGCCCGTCAGCACCGACTTCACCGTAGGAATTGATATGCCCGATACGATGGCGTCCGAAGCGAAGTCGTTGGTGGAGAGGGGGTTCCGAGAGATCAAGATCAAGGTGGGAGAGGATCCCGCGATGGATGTGGAGCGGGTGCGTCGCATTCGAGAAGTGGTGGGGGACACGGTCGTCCTCCGTATCGATGCCAACCAGGGTTGGACGCCCCAGGAAGCTGTCTGGGCTCTCCAACGTATGGTGGAGTATGGGATAGAGCTCGTGGAGCAGCCGGTGGCCGCGTGGAATATCGATGGGCTCGTTTGGGTACGCCGACGTTCACCCATCCCCGTGATGGCGGACGAGTCGGTCCACACCCCCCAGGACGCCCTGCGGGTCATCCAGGCCGGCGCCGTGGATTACGTCAACATCAAGCTCATGAAGGCCGGAGGTCTGCGGCGGGCGTGCGAGATCGCGGAGATTTGTCGGAATGCAGGGGTCCTTAACATGATTGGAGGGATGGTGGAGACGGACCTCGCGGCGACTGCGGCGGTACACCTCGCCTTGGCCGAGGGGAACATTCACTTCCGTGACCTGGACCTGGGCACCGAGCCTGAGGCCCAACTCATCGTGGAAGGCGGTTCCTATATAAAGGACGGGGATCGATATCTTGAAGACCCCGAGGCACCGGGACTGGGGATAAACGCCTTCGCTGAGGAGAGGCTTACCCCGGTCCAGATCTATACGTGCGGTAGACCCCGCCCTAACTCACATATATAATGGCGGATGTTAAAACCACCAGGAGGTGATGTGGGGTGTGGAGGCTTGTAATTGTTGCCCTGTTGGCCCTATGTCTTACAGGGTTTGGGAGGACTCCTCCGGACACATTGGTGATTGGAGCTAGGACAGGAATTATTGTGGACTTTGATCCCGCAAGGATTTACGAGGTATTTACAGCTTTTGTCGCCGAACAGTTCTACGACCAGCTGGTGGACTTCGAGAAGGGTAACTTCAAGAAGATCGAACCGGGACTTGCGGAGTCCTGGGAGGTATCTGAGGACGGGCTCACCTGGACCTTCTACATTCGCAAGGGCGTTAAATTCCACTCCGGCAACGAGCTTACTGCGGACGACGTGGTCTACTCCCTCCGTCGGTCTTTGGCCCTGAATTTCCATCCAATCTGGATCCTGGCCCAATATGTGCCTGATCCTGAAATGATCAAGAAGGTCGATGACTACACCGTTTCCATCACTACCACTGAACCCGTGGCAGAGCTCACTATCGCGTCAGTGCTGGCATTCCAGGGGATTTGTTCCATCGTCGATTCGAAGCTCGTCAAAGCGCATGCTACCCCCGATGATCCCTGGGCCAACGAGTGGCTCAAGGAGCACGACGCTGGTTCCGGGCCTTTCAAACTCATGAAGTGGGTCCGGGAGGAGATCATCGTCTTAGAGCGGTTCGACAATTATTGGGAAGGCCCGGCAAAAGTGAAGAGGGTTATCATAAAGGACATCCCCGATCCCTCCGCCCAGAAGCTCGCCCTGGACAAGGGGGACATCGATATAGCATGGGACCTGTTGCCCGAACAGGTAGACATGTATCGGAATGTCGAGGGCTTCAAGGTCGTCGAGACTCCTGCGTGGGGGATCACGTATGTAGCCATGAACGCCGGGAAGCCCCCGTTCGACAATGAGCTCGTACGTGATGCCATACGTTGGGCTATAGACTACGACGCCATCATTTACGGAATCATGAAGGGCGCGGCCATTCCCGGCCAGACCTTTATTCCCAAGGGAATGTTCGGGCACCTCCCCGAGACCCCATACTACAAGGACGTGGAGCGGGCAAAGGAACTTCTGGCTGCAGCTGGTTACCCAGAAGGTTTCGAGGTGGAACTCCTCACCACCGACCGACCTGATCGAGTCGCCATAGCCACCCAGATCCAAGCGGACCTCGCTGAGATCGGGGTCAAGGTAATGATTCGACAGATGGTGGGTGCTCAGTTCTACGAACTGTACCGCGCCCAAAAGCACACCTTCTTGGTGGCCGGCTGGGGTGCTGACTACGCCGATCCGGATGCCCTGGCTAAGCCGTTTGCCCACTGCTGCACCACCGGGCCGGATGCTAAAGTGCGGCAGCTCGCGTGGCGGAACATGTACGTAGATTGTGACACCACCCTGCTTGTGGAAGAGGCCGCCAGGGAGTTGAACTCCGCGAAACGCGAGAAGATGTACTTCGAGATCCAGCGCCGTGTTTTGGACAAAGGCCCGTTCGCCATCCTTTACTACCCACTGCGCCAGGTCGTGATGCGGGACGTAGTGGCAGGCTTCAACTTGGCCCACATGGAGTATTTCACCGAGCTGTGGGAAGTTTATAAGACAGGATAAGGGGCATTAACGTGGGGGGCAGCTTGGGTCTGAGCTGCCCCCTTTTTCTGAGAAATGCTTTCTTACTTGATCAGGCGGCTGGCGTGGATGGTGGTGGTGGTTTGGGGGGTCGTCACCATAACCTTTTTTGTGGCCAGGGTAATCCCCGCAGACCCTGTGGCGGCCATTCTCGGCCCTCAGGCCCCCCAAGACGCCATCGAACGGGAACGTGCCAGGTGGGGACTGGATAAACCCATTCATATCCAATATGTGCGCTATATCTCAGGGTTGCTGCGTGGGGATCTAGGAGTATCGCTACGCACCCGGCGTCCGGTATCGGAGGACATAAAACAGTTCTTCCCCGCCACGGTGGAGTTAGGGGTGGCGGCGCTGATCATCGGAATCGTATTAGGAATCGGCGTGGGGGTGATATCCGCCGTCCGCAGTGGTAGCTTAATCGATCATACTTCCAGGGTCTTTGCGATCGTGGGGCTGTCCATGCCAGCCTTTTGGCTGGGGTTACTCTTGCTGTTGATCTTTTATCATACCCTGGGCTGGCTTCCCGGCCCGGGGAGGCTTCCCTATTGGTATCCGCTCCCGCCTCGGGTAACCGGGTTGCTGTTCATCGATTCTATCATCGCCAAGGACTGGTTCGCCCTGAAAAGCTTCCTCCAACATCTGGTCCTCCCCGCCTTTACTCTGGGATGGCTTTCTACCGCCTCCATTGCCCGCATCACCCGCTCGAGCATGTTAGAGGTCATGCATGAGGAGTATATCAAAACCGCGAGAATGAAAGGGTTGAGGGAGAGCTTGGTAATTTTAAAGCACGCGTTTAGAAATGCACTCCTTCCCATAGTGACGGTGATAGGCATCAGGATAGCTTACATGTTGGAGGGCGCAGTTCTCACTGAGACCGTGTTCGCCTGGCCTGGCCTGGGGCGATATGCCACTCAGTCCTTCCTCTCCATCGATTTCAACGCGGTGGTAGGAGTCGCGTTGTTCATGGCTTTATTGTATTCATTTTGTAATTTAGTCGTGGATCTCCTCTATGCCTACTTGAACCCCAAGATCCGATATGTATAGGGGACGAAGATGAGAGGCTTGACCTGGCGAGACCTATGGCGCCAAATCGTGCGAAACCCCCTCTCGTTGACCGGACTCTCCATAATTGTTTTGCTGGTGCTTTTGGCCATCTTGGCGCCATATATCGCCCCACATGACCCCTTTGCCACCGATCCTCTCAACAAGTTGACGCCCCCCGGGAGAGAACACCTCTTAGGGAGCGACGGACTAGGACGTGATGTGCTGAGTCGAGTATTGTACGGGACCAGGATCTCACTGTGGATCGCTGTGCTCATTGTCCTGACCGCCGGGGTCTTCGGCACGGCCGTGGGCATTGTGGCCGGATTCGCCGGTGGATTTGTGGACAACATCCTCATGCGGATCACCGATATTTTCATGGCTTTCCCACGGTTGATCCTCGCAATGGCCATCGCCGCAGCCCTGGGGCCGAGCTTGACCAACGTGGTCATCGCCATAGCTTTTTCCGCCTGGACCGTATTTGCTCGTTTAGCTCGCTCGCGTGCTATCGCCATTAGGGAGGAGGACTTTGTCGAAGCCGCTCGGGCTGTAGGGGCGAGCAATCTGAGGATCCTCGTGGTCCATATCCTCCCCATGGCGCTGAGCCCGGTGATCATCCAGGCGACTCTGAGTATGGGGGGGATCATTCTCACCGCCGCAGGCCTGGGGTTCTTGGGCTTCGGCGCCCAGCCACCGACTCCTGAATGGGGAGTTATGGTCTCCGAAGGCCGTACCTTCATGCCCCATGGGTGGTGGGTCTCCACCTTCCCCGGGCTGGCCATCATGATCACGGTCCTCGGGTTCAATCTCTTGGGGGACGGGATCCGCGATATCCTCGACCCCAGGATGCGCTAAGGACGCGGTGTCCACATACTGGCTCGCCGAAGTGGGTGGCGTTCTCCACGCTGACGGCATTCCCCTCCCCGAAGTGGCGAGGCGGTTCGGGACGCCTTGTTTCCTCTACAGCGCTGGACGGATCCTCACGAACGTGGAACGTTTCCGTAACGCCTTCTTCGGGCTTCCCTTTGAACTTCACTACGCTGTAAAGGCGAACCCTCTGGGAGCAATCCTGCGACTACTCGCCCGAGAAGGGCTCGGCGCGGAGGTGGTCTCGGGGGGAGAGCTCCGACGCGCCCTGTGGGCCGGGTTTCCGGCGGGGAGGATCCTCTTCACCGGGGTGGGGAAGACGCCACAAGAACATGAACTCGCGCTCCGGTGCGGTATCAAGGCAGTCGTGGTGGAGTCTCTGGGCGAACTTCACATGCTGGAAGACGTCGCCCATGAGCTGGGGACTGCAGCGCCTGTCGCCCTCCGGCTCAACCCTGCCCTCTCTCCAGAGACCCATCCTCACCTCGCCACCGGGAGGGAGGGGAGCAAGTTCGGCCTTGACCTCGCCGCGACGCGCGCGGCCCTGGAGATGATCGCCCGCGCCGGGGACCTCCACCTCGTGGGTCTCCACCTTCACCTCGGTTCCCAGATCTTCCAGGTGGAGCCATACCTCGCAGCCTGGGATTTCCTTCTCAAAGTTCACTCAGTGGCGGAGCAGTATGGCTTCGCCCCGGAGTTTCTGGACCTCGGCGGGGGATTCGGGATTTCCTCCGTAGGAGAGAGGATCTTTCCACTGGAAGAGCTCGCGGCGGCGCTCACGAAGAAGGTCCCGGCTGAGGTCACCCTCGTCCTCGAGCCCGGGCGAGCTTTAGTGGGAGATGCGGGACTTCTCCTCGCCCAGGTCCTCTGTACCAAGGAGGTCCACGGGAGGAGGTACGCTGTGGTGGACGCGGGGATGAACGTCCTCCTGCGGCCGGCCCTTTACGGGGCACACCACCGGATCGTCCCCGTCGTGCCGCGGTCGGGGCCCCACGAACCAATGGATGTGGTGGGCCCGGTCTGCGAGAACGCGGATGTCGTCGCCCGTGACTGCCCCCTCCCCCCGCTCGCTTCGGGGGACCTCATCGCAATCCTCGACGCGGGTGCCTACGGGTCATCAATGGCCTCCCAGTACAACTCACGCCCCCGTCCGGCCGAAGTCTTGATTCACGAGGGGGAAACCCACCTCATACGGGAGAGCGAACCGGTGGAGGACCTCTGGCGCGGCGAGGTCGTGCCCCCGTTCCTGGTATGATATATGTCCGCCCTCCAGTAGCCGACCTCAAGGCCGAGCCTGCCTCCAAGGCGGAACGGATATCCCAACTCCTCTGCTTCACCCCGTGTGAACCCCTGCGGGAGGTCGGAGGGTTCCTGCTCGTCCAGGGACCCGACGGGTATCAGGGTTGGATCCGCCGGAGTCATATCGTGGAGGGCGACCTTCCCGATCCGAACTTCAAGGTCTCCCAGCCTATCGCCCCCGTAATAGATCCGAGCACAAGGGAAGTCATCTCGCGCCTCCCCCTCGACGCCCGTTTCCGGGGTGAGGTCAACGACCGCGGCGTAGAAGTCCGTCTTCCCACGGGGGAACTCGGGATCGTGCCATTGGAGGCGGTGCGGCCCATCGCCTGGCGAGGCACCATCGAAGACCTCCTCGCAGTTGCCCTCTCCCTGCGTGGCGTCCCCTACCTCTGGGGGGGCACCACCCCGTTCGGCTTCGATTGCTCGGGGCTGGTACAGCGCTTGTTCCACTTCGTGTTCGATTTGTGGCTCCCCCGAGATTCCCGGGACCAAATGGAGGTTGGAGACCCTGTGGGCCTCGCGGAATTGAAGCCCGGCGATCTCCTCTTCTTCCCCGGCCACGTAGCACTATGGGTCGGGCGGGGAATGATCCTCCACGCCAGCGCTCGGGAGGGCACGGTGGTTTTGACCTCCTTCGACCAGCTGTACGAGAAACCCTGCGGTGGCCGAAGACTTTTGGCTCGATTGCCTTAATGGCGTCCTGATATTCACCTTGTCAGTTAAAATCTCAAGGATGGTGTCGTTGGACGATCTTGGCCTTTGTCTGAGACGGGGGTGAAGGGAGGTGGAGATGATGCGGATTCCGCGATTCCTTTTCCGTGTGAAGAACCGGGAGATAGAACTCGAGGCCAAAGACCTCGTGGAGGCCCTCGGGATCGACGATATCGAGATCCGCCGCGACGACACCATCGCCGAGGCCTGGCTCGAGGATTACGAGACGGGACGCACCATCTATGGGTTCGAGGAGATCAAGGAATACCTGGAAAAACTCATCCGAGGAGGGGAAGGGTGAAACGGATGTCCCTGAGCGATTTGAAAAGGGCCAAATCGGCCACGCCACAAATCCGATCTCATCAAATTACAAGCTGAACCAGTCGGTAGAGCCCGAACGCGAAGAGCCCGGCGGTGGTGGGGGTGGCCACCCAACCGATGAGGATCTCCAAAACGCGACGGCGGCTAATGGCCCTAACACCTTTCACGATCCCCACCCCCACCACCGCACCTACCACCGCCTGGGAAGTGGAAACTGGGATCCCGAGGATGGAGAAGAGGTGTACCCCCATGGCGGCCGCGACCTGCGCAGAGAACGCGCTCAGGGGGTCCAGGATAGTTATGGAGCCGCTCAAAGTCTCTGTCACGCCCCGGCTGTATGTGAGCACGCCGGCTGCTATTGCGATTCCTCCGAACAGAATCAACCCCCTTCCCCCAAAACCGAGGTTCAACAGGGGGCCTACCGTGGTGCCGACGTGATTCGCCCCTAAGGAGAAAGCCATGTAGGCCACGGAGAAGAGCACCAATAGGCCCATCAATCGGTCCCACAGCTCCACATATCTCACGCGGCGCATGAGATAGGTAACTGTCCGGTAGAGAAAGTACGACAGGAGGGCCATAAGAAATGGGTTTACCACCCAAATTTGTGCAATTTCGGCGAGTTTTCCCGCATTGATAGGGGTACCTACTGCAAGCCCAATCCCGGTGACAGCCCCCACGATGGCTTGGGTAGTGGACACAGGAAGTTTCAACATCGTCGCCAACGTGACGAAAATCCCGGCGGAGACCAAAGCGACGAGGATGGCCACACGTGGGAGCTCCTCCTCGACCACCCCTTTTCCCACTGTCGTCGCTACGCCAGTCCCCTGAAGGAGGCCCCCAATTACGACGAAGAGGGAGACCAAAAAGATGGCTCCGCGGTAGGAGAGGAGCCCCGATCCCACGGAGGTGCCCACACAATTGGCCGTATCGTTGGCACCGATGTTCCAACCGACATAAAAACTACTCAAAAAGAGGAGAGGCGTCACGGATCCCCTTTCTCTATAACGATATATATAGTGGCCCAAACTATATATTGAACTTTGTTCTTCCTCAAGGCTCGCGTAGGAGGCTGGAAAACCGAAACCTTCCGTGAGGATCAATGGAAAAAACGACGCTTTTAATCCCTAAAAGCCTTCCTCGAGGGACTCGAGCATGGCGGACAGGGACTCACCCTCTTTCTTGCGGGTGATCTCCACGAGGCCGAGTTTAGTTACGTCGATAAAATCCGCTGGAACCCGGTCCTTGCGCAGTTCCTGCTTCAAACGCTCGATGACTCTCCGTTCGTCGGCTTTTGAGGCCATGTCAACGAAGTCCACGATGATGATCCCTGAGAGTTTCCGTAATCGCAGTTGCCGCGGGATCTCCACCGCGGCTTCCAAGTTGGTGTTCAGGATCGCCGCCTCCTGATTCTTGTGGCGGATGTCCTTTCCGGTGTTCACATCGATGGCGGTAAGGGCCTCTGTCTCGTCGATGGTGATAAAACCTCCGCCTTTTAAGGGAACACGGCGCTGCAGGGCTTCCCGGAGCTGGCGCTCGACATCGTAGCGCACGAAGAGAGACATCGTCCCTCGATAGAGCTTCACCCGAGGCCGGAGGTTGTCCAAATGGAGGTAATGGAGATAGTGGAGGACCTCCCTATGTTCGTCCTCGTCGTCTAGGATGAAGGAGTCAACCTCACCGGTGAAGCGGTCCCGCACGATGGTCTTCACCAGGTCGGGATTCTTATAGAGGAGCGCAGGTGGGGAAACGCGCTCCGCCATCTCCTCGATCCCCTTCCACGTGCCGAGGAGGAACTTGAAGTCGCGCTCTAAGTCCTCCTTAGACGCGCCGGCTGCAGCAGTCCGAGCGATCAGGCCTTCCCCCGGGGCCTTGAGTTCGTAGGCGATCTGGCGCAGGCGCTTCGATTCGTTGGGATCAGTAATCCGCCGCGAAATAGCCACCCGATCTTCCTTGGGAAGGAATACCCAATAACGGCCAGGAAGGCTTATCTTCGTCGTACCCTGGGGGTTTTTTGTCCCCACTCCCTCGCGGCGCACCTGGATGATGAGGGATTGCCCTGGACGAAGCACTTTTTGGATCGGCGGTGGCCCCTTCCAGGGCTCGAATCCCTTGGAGATGAGGATCGCATCGTTTATTTCGTGCTGGGAAAGGAAGAGTGATTGCTTCTCTCCAACGTCCACGAACGCGGCTCCGAGACCCGCCAAGACCGTTTCCACCTTTCCTTTATAAATATTGCCCACCAGGCGTGGCCGTTCAGGACACTCGAAATAGATCTCCACCAGGCGCCCTTCTTCCACGATCGCCACCCGCTTGCGGACGCCGGTAGGGCTTCGCTGCACGTTCACGAGGATGTGGTTTCCCCGGAGCGTATCGGCCTCCTTTCCGGGGGAAGCTCTTGTAGGAGCTCCCCGAACGTCCGCCCGAGTACGGGGTGCACCATCCCGGGGACGAGCTCCGCTAGCGAGGCGAGGATCGCACCCCTCCGCAGAAGGTGTGGACAGGGAATATGAAGTTCCCCGTCGTTGATCACCCGATCTTCATATAGAAGAATAGCGATCTCAATCGGCTTCGGCCCCAACGGTTCTGCTCGCTCTTTTCCCAATATCCGTTCAATTCCCTGGCAGATGAAGAAAAGCTCTCGGGGCATGAGGCTTGTCATGACCTCCACCGCGATGCCCACGGCCCCGTAGGAATTCCCCCGGGTAGGGACTCGAAACCAAGAGGAGGTGCGTAGGACTCGAACACCGCAAGACTCCAGCCGACCAAGCGCTTCGACGATCCTCTCCCGCTGCGGAGGGACTTCCGCCTGTAACCCGAGGAAAACTCGTGCCATACTTCGCCCCCTTACCTCTCAGGGGCGAGGAGGGGACCTCTCAGTCATTCACCGAAGCCATTCTCGGGAGGAACCGCAAGACGCACATTGAAAAGTCCATCTCCTCCTTCCGCTAACAGCTGGGCTATTTCCCCTCACATCGCCCCCGTTCTTTCCTATATCACGTAACGAGCTTGCTCAAATCCCCGATCTCCAGAAAAAGTGAAAGTAAGGCCTTCAAGAAAGACAGGCGATTTGCTCGGATCTTTTCATCCTCCACCATCACGAAGACCCGCTCGAAGTAACGGTGGATCGGCTCCCCCAAGGGGAGTAGGGCTTTTAGAGCGGCCACATAATCCCGTTCCTGCAGAGCCCGACGAGCGTGCCCTTCGGCCTTTAGATATTCGCGCCAGAGCTCACGTTCTTCTTCCTGTTGGAAAAGCTCGGGGGAGAAAGAAGTATTCCCGTGCTCCACAGTGATGTTCCGGAGCCGTTCGAATAGCTGAGCCACCTCTGCGAGAGCCGCCTCGCCCCGGAGGGAGGAAAGAGCTTGGGCCCGCTCTAGAAACCCCAGAAGCTCGCCTCGGGGAACGGCAAGTACGGCTTCGGCAATGTCGTGTGGAATCCCATAATCGTCCCGAAGGATGTGCCGCAGCCTTTCGAGCAAAAACTTCTTGACCGCCTCCGGATTCTTCCTTCCGGAGAGCTCGGGGTAGAATTCGCTTGCCGCGTCGATCAACTCGAAGAGGTCTACCACAAGCTTCTTCCTCAGGACTAAGGTGATGAGGGCATTGGCGGCGCGACGGATGCCGTATGGGTCGCGGGAACCGGTTGGGACCTCGCCGATGAGGATCGCCCCCATCACCGTATCCAACTTATCAGCGAGGCTCAGGGCCACCCCCAGGGAACTCTCGGGGAGGGCATCGGACCGAGTTCGGGGGAGGAGGTGTTCTCCAATGGCTCGCGCGACCTCCTCGGGCTCCCCCGAGATCCGCGCGTAGACCTCGCCCATCACCCCTTCGAGCTCGGGAAATTCTTTGACTATCTCCGTGGTGAGGTCAGCCTTGCAGAGGAAAGCAGCACGATCGAGAAGTTTACCGTTGACACCGAACACGGGGGCGAGGCGGGCACAGATCTCGCGGACCCGCTGAACCTTGTCCCATACACTCCCGAGGCGTGTCTCATAGACAATTCCTTTCAGATCGAGGACACGCTCGGCTAGAGGCTTCTTCACGTCGTTCTCGAAGAAGAACCGGGCATCCCGCAAGCGGGCCTTGACCACGCGTTCGTACCCCTGCCGCACGTATCCCTTCTCGTCCTCTTTTCCGTCGCGGAAGCCGAGGAACACCGGCGCGGGTTCTCCATCACGGGCAAAGGGAACGAACTTACCCTCCTCGTGAAGGACAGCCGCGATCACCGGGGCCGGAAGGTCTAGGAAATCTGCTGGAAACTCCCCCAAGACCGGTGTTGGCCACTCAAGGGCCCCTATAATCGTCCCCAAGAGTTCCTCGCTCCAGAGGGCGTGTACCCCGTGTTCTGTCTCCACCCGGGTCGCCGCCCGCTTGATCATCTCCGCACGTTCCTCGGGGTCGGCGATGACCCGTGCTTCTCGGAGTTTTTCCTCATATTCTCCGGGGGAGGAAAGCGGGAGTTCTCGGGGGCCGAAGAAGCGGTGGCCCCGGGTGATCCGATCCGCCTGCAGGTTTCCGAATTCCACCGGCACTACTTCTCCGTCCAAGAGACATACGAGCCACCTGATGGGCCGCAGGAACGCGACCCCAGAGGAGTCCCAGCGCATGGTCTTCCGACAGGGGAGGGAGCGTATTGCCTGGGGGACCATCGCGGGAAGCACTTCCCGGGCGGGTTTTCCCGGCGTGCGTACCTTCAGGAACAGGTACTCCTTCTCCCCCACCTTCTTCCGCACTAAGTCCGCTGGCGAGGCCCCGTATTTCCTGAGAAACCCGAGGGCGGCCTGGGTGGGGTTCCCGTCCGCGTCCAGGCCTACAGTGATCGCCGGCCCTCGGACCTCTTCTACCAGGTCCTCCTGGCGTTCAGCGAGCCCACGGACGAGGACTGCCAGGCGCCGAGGGGTCCAAAAGACCTCCAACTTTTGGAATCTGAGGCGCTCTGCGGTCAGAGCTTCGGAGAGGAATTTCCCCAGCGCCTCGGCAAGCACCGGGGCGTCTAGGGCCGGGAGTTCTTCAGTTCCTATTTCAAGCAAGAACTCGGGCACGACGTTCCTCCAAGAGGTTTAAATAACCTTGAGCACAGGCCCGGGCAAGCTCCCGGATACGGGCAATAAAAGATTCCCGCTCGGTTACGGAGATCGCCCCCCGGGCATCGAGGACGTTAAAGAGGTGGGAGCAGTGAAGGGTGTGATCGTAGGCCGGGAACACGAGCCCAGCCTCGAGACACGCCTTGGCCTCCGCCTCAGCGAGCTCGAACATCCTCCGGACCCGCTCCACATCCGCTTTCTCGAAGTTGTAGATCGAGAACTGCCGTTCCTTCTCGTGCCAGATCTCGCCGTATTTGACGTCCTCGCTCCAGAGGAGCTCGAATGCGGACTCCACCCCCTGGAGGAAGATAGCGATTCGTTCGAGGCCGTAGGTAAGTTCCACCGAGACAGGATCGAGGTCGATCCCGCCCATTTGCTGGAAGTAGGTGAACTGGGTGATCTCCATCTCGTCGAGCCACACCTGCCAACCCACACCCCAAGCCCCGAGGGTGGGGGATTCCCAATCATCCTCTGAGAACTTCACGTCGTGCTCCCGGAGCTCGATCCCCACGTGTTCTAGAGACCCGAGGTACAGATCCTGGATATCTGGGGGGGGAGGCTTCAGGATCACCTGGTACTGGTGGTGGAGCCGTAGACGTATGGGATTCTCGCCATATCGACCATCGGTGGGACGTCGCGAGGGCTCCACGTACGCCACCCTCCAGGGATCGGGCCCGAGACAGCCGAAGAAGGTGGCAGGATTAAAAGTCCCCGCGCCCTTCTCCACATCGTAGGGCTCGAAGATCACACATCCCTGGTCCCGCCAATACTCGTGTAGGGCAAGCACCAGGTCCTGGAAGGTCTTCATACGTTTTTCGCCACTTCGCATAACTCGGCGAAGGCCTCGGGATCATGGATCGCAAGGTCCGCCAGAACCTTTCGGTTAATCGCTACCCCGGCCTTCCTGAGCCCCCCTATGAACTTGGAATAGGAAAGTCCGTACTCTCTCGCCGCGGCCCCGATACGGATCTGCCAAAGGCGACGCATATTGCGTTTCCTGAGTTTCCGGGAGACGTACATATGGAGCCGGGCCTTGATCACGGCCTGCTTGGCGATCCGCCAACAGCTTTTCCGTTTTCCCTGGAAGCCCTTCGCCAACTTCAAGATCTTTCGACGGCGTCGAGCATGAACGATTCCACCTCTGACGCGCATGGCCTACCTCCTTTGGCCCTGTGACGCGCTGAAAACGTCACGGCATGTTGAGCACCTTGATGAGCCGCTTCCGTTCGGCCCCGGAGACCTCCACTTTCCTGCGGGCCTGGCGCTTGTACTGGGGCCGCTTCTTCGTGAGCTTGTGCTGATAGCGAGCCCGCATACGGAAGACCTTCCCCGCAGCGTTCACTTTTAGACGCTTGGCTGCAGCCTTGTGGGTCTTCTTTTTGTACTTCATGAGCCTCCTCCTTTGGTGCGCAGCGGGCTTAAGAGCATCTGCAACGTCCTGCCCTTGGAGAGGGGGTCTTGGTCCACCTTGGCGATGTCCTTGAGCTCTCCCGCTACCCGGGAGAGCAATTGCCTTCCCCTGTCCAGATGTATTATCTGGCGCCCTTTGAAGAAGACCGTCACTCGCACTTTACTCCCCTCTTCCAGGAATTCCCGTATCCGCTCGAGCTTGGTTCGGAAATCATGTTCGCCGGTCTGGATAGTAAACTTTACCTCTTTCAACTTCGCCGGCTTCTTCTGTTTCTTCTCCCTCTTCTCAAGTTGATAGAGGTACTTCCCATAGTCGACGATCTTACAGACTACAGGATTGTGCTCCGGAGCTACCTCCACTAGGTCTAAACCCCTCTCCTGTGCCATCTCCAATGCTTTCTCACGCGGCACAACCCCAAGGTTCCTGCCGTCTTCGTCGATGAGGAGGACCTCTCGTGCCCGGATCTCTTCGTTTACGCGAAACCTCTTCTTTATACCACCAACCCCCTTTCTTCTTGAGGATTTTAGCCGCTAGCATGGTCTAGGACCATGCTAGCTGTAGATCCCGTGTTCGCGGATGAACCGGTCCACCTCCTTTGGGACCAAACCCATCACCGGGAGGCCCTCATGATACCGGCGCCGAATCTCGGAGGACGAGACCTCCACTGGATCCATTCGGATGAGGTAGATCTCCGCCCGGTCCAAGGGAGGGCGCCGCAAGGCCTCTGGATCTATCCCCCGCCTAGGAGCAATTATAAACGGACAGAGCCTCATGAGCTCGTCTGCCTCTTTCCACGAGGGAAGGTCCAGGAAGGCGTCCGCCCCCACGATGTACGCCACCCCCTGGGGGTGGAATTGGAGCATCTCGCGAACCGTGTCCACGGTGTAGGCGGGCCCTTCGGTCTCCATCTCGATCCGGGAGACCTCGAATCCCGGGTGTTTCCTGACGGCGAGCTCCACCATGCGGTAACGCAGCTCCGCGGGGACGTCCACCCCCTTATGGGGGGGCCAGGCGGTGGGGATGAAGATTACCTTCGCGAGCTCGAATTGCTTCAAGGCCTCCTCCGCCACCTTGAGGTGCCCCACGTGGATGGGGTTGAATGCCCCACCGAAGAGCCCTACTTTATCCCTCAAGCTCAAATTCCACCTCGATCCTTCCGATCCGCACGGGCTCTCCTCGCCACCCCGCCCGCTTCAGGGCCCGCAGAACCCCCAAGCGCTCGAGCTGCTCCTCCAAGTAGGTCCGCGCGTCCTCGGAGGAGAGGTCCAACCGCCCGAGCCGCTCCACTTCGGCGCCCTCCACCACCCAAACTCCGTCCTCCCGGGCGATCCTGAAGCCCTTGCGAGGGACGAGCTTCCACGTGCGCGTCGTGGGCGCTGCCCCCGGAATCCCCCGAGGAACCTCCTCGAGCTTTCGGGCGAGGTGTCTGAGCAACTCCCCGACGCCCTCCCCGGTGACCACCGAGATGGGGTGTATCTCCACCCCAGCCTCACGAAACCGGGAAATCCGACGGGTGAGCTCCTCCGGCATCAGGAGATCGATCTTGTTCCCGGCCACGACCTCCGGCTTCCCCCGAAGTTCCTCCCAGGACTCGAGCTCGCGGCGGATAGCGAAGTAATCCGCGAGGGGATCGCGGCCCTCCACCCCGGCGAGGTCCACCATGTGGAGGAGGATCCGGGCGCGGGTCGCGTGGCGAAGGAAGCGGTCGCCCAGGCCTCGCCCTTCGTGGGCTCCCTCCACAAGGCCGGGGAGGTCGGCGAGGACGAAGCTTTTCCCATCCACTTCCACGACCCCCAGGTGAGGTTCCAGGGTCGTGAAGGGATACGGCGCCACCTTCACCTTCTTGCGGGAAACCCGTGAGAGGAGGGAGGACTTCCCCACATTAGGGAAGCCCACGAGCCCTACATCGGAAAGGAGCCGCAGCTCGAGCTTCAGCCACCGTTCCTCACCGGGCTCCCCGAGCTCCCTGATCTTCGGGCCTTTCCAGCGGTTGGAAACGAACGCGCTATTCCCTCGGCCGCCTTTACCCCCGTGGGCGACCACGACCCGCGTCCCCTCTTCACACAGATCGGCGATGACCTCGCCGGTGTGGAGGTCAAGGACGATAGTTCCCACAGGAACGGAGATCACCAGGTCCTTCCCGCGTTTCCCCTGGCGTCTGTTGGGCCCGCCCGCCCCCCCGTCCTCGGCGCGGAAGTGGACCTGGTGGTTGAAGTGAAGGAGGGTATTCATGGAGCGGGTGGCTTCTAAGATGACGTCCCCCCCATCGCCACCATGTCCCCCGTCCGGGGTACCCAAGGGGTTGTACTTGGTACGATGAAAGCTGATAAGCCCGTCGCCACCCCGCCCCCCGGCGACGTGGATCTTGGCCTCGTCTATCCACACATCAGGCCTTCGAAACCTCCTCCCGGGGGATCACGTTCACGTAACGGCGTTTGCGGCCCGCGAATTGAACGAAGCCTTTCACTTTGGCATATATGGTGAAATCCCGGCCCATGCCAACGTTCTTTCCAGGCCAGAAACGGGTGCCCCGCTGGCGGACAATGATGCAGCCGGGCCAGACAAGCTCGCCGCCGAATCGCTTGATGCCTAGACGCTTCCCCGGGGAGTCACGGGTGTTCTGCGTAGATCCCTGGCTCGATTTGTGGGCCATATGATCACCTCCTTTTCAGACCTTGACGTCGAGCCCGACTTCACGAACCACAATGCTCCCGGGGCGGTCGCGCTCCAAAGCCCGCAACCCCAGGAGCATCGTCTCCAGAATGGCGTCTAACTCTCTGTCCAAAAAGGGATCAGACCGGTCGACGACGTAAGAGAGCCCCTCTTCCTCGCGGCTCGCCACGGGGGAGAGGTGCAGATAGTACCGCATGCCCAAGAGAGGGGCCTCGACCAGTGCAAGGGCGGCCAGGCCCTCGGCTCCTCCGTCTCCTTTCAAGGAGACGCAGCGAATCCTTCCTTCCTCATCACGCTCGATACGCACTTCCACCATATCAGGCCCTCTCTATGGAGACGATGCGCGTGCGCATGAAGGGCTGTCGGTGCCCCCTCAAGCGCCGATACCCTTTCTTGGGGCGGAAGCGCTGGATCAGAACCTTGGGCCTCTTCCCCACCGCTTCCACCTCTCCCACTACCTGCACCCGCTCCACGTAGGGCCGCCCGATCTCGATCCCCTCGCCGTTCCGCAGGAGGAGCACCCGGTCGAAAATTACCCTCTCGCCGGGCTGTACCCCGCGGATGAGCTCGTGCTCTACCACGGCTCCCTCTTCCACCTTGTATTGATGTCCCTGTATCTCCACGATGGCGTACATGGGCGACCTCCTCTGCATTCTATCTTTCGCTCTACCCCCGGACAATATTCCTTCAACGAATCCGCGTCCCCGGTTGAACCTCGCGGTCCGGCGTCAGGACAGCGAGCGTACCGTCCGAAGCCGCGAGGATCATACATTCGGACCGGACCCCACGGATAGTGGCTGGCTTCAAGTTCGCCACCACGGCCACGAGCTTCCCCACCAATTCCTCACGGTGGTAATGCCGTTTGATCCCGGCCACAGCCTGGGCTTTACGTTCGCCGAGGTCCAAGATGAGCTTATAAAGTTTATCCGCGCCAGGGATCTCTTCCACGGAGACGATACGTCCCACCACGAGTTCCAGCTTCTGGAACTCCTCTATGCTTATCAAGCCCGCCTCTTTCATCTCCCGGTAGCGGCCCTTCAAGGCCTCCACGTCAACGTGTTCGAGGGGCGGGGTGGGCTTTCGGGAGAGTTCCAGGCCCTCGGCTCCTCGCAGTGCGTCAGCGAGGCCGTGAGGACCTAGTTCAATGGTCTCCAGCACCCCGGTTGTGAATGAGGGGACGAAGGGCTCCAACAGGATCGAGAGGGCCTTCGCCAGGTGGACCGCCGAGGCCACGGCCTCCTTATCTTCCGTCTGCCAGGGAGCCTTGTGCTGGAAGTACTCGTTGCCAAATACCGAGAGCTTCGCGATCTCCTTCAAGGCAGAGGCCAGGGACCCCTCCTCCACGAAACGGAGCACGCGTTCGTAGACCCGCTGGATTTCGTCCCGGACGACACCCTCCGTGGGGACCTCCGGGACTTTGCCGTCGAACCGTGACCAGACGAACGAGAGCACCCGGTGGACGAAGTTCGCGATATTGTTCACGAAGACCGCGTTGATCGTGCGGTCGAAGTCCTCCCAGGCGAAGTTCACGTCCGCAGTCTCAGGACGGTGATAGAGCAGATAGAAGCGCCAGTAGACGGCGGGAAGGAGTTCCAGAGCTTCGTCGGCGTAGATCCCGACCCGACGGGTCTTGGAGAATGACTCACCTCCGATCCAGTTCAGGTACTCGGTGGCCGCGATCTGATCGGGGAGGTGGTAACCTTGGCCGGAGGCGATAAGCTGGGCAGGGAAGAAGATGGTGTGGAAGGGGATGTTATCCTTTCCCTGGGTGTAGACCTGCCACACTTCGTCCCCGAACCAGAAATCGCGCCAGCGCTCCTCTTCGCCTCGGTTACGGAAGTACTCGATGGTGGCTGAGACGTAGCCCAGGGCAGCCTCTGCCCAGACGTAGATCACCTTCCCGGTCGCCCCTTTGAAGGGGGCGGGAATCCCCCAGGAGATGTCCCGGGTAACGGCGCGGGGGCGCAGTCCCGCCTCGATCATGCGTTCGGTGAAGAGCTTCACGTTCCCACGGAAGTCACGGCTTTTGACGTACTGCAGGAGCTTAGGTGCTAGCTTTTCCAAATCTAGGTACCAATGGCGTGTCACCTTGCGGACGATATCGGTAGAACTGCAGAAGGCACACCGAGGGGTCAGAAGCTGTTCGGGCTCGAGCAGCCTTCCACAAGCCTCACACTGATTTCCCAGGGCGTTAGGATAGCTACAGTAGGGGCAAGTTCCCACGATGAACCGGTCCGCCAGGAACCGGCGGCATCCGTTGCAGTAAGCACGTTCCTCCTCCCGGGAGAAGATGTAGCCGTTTACGTCCATCTGCCGGTAGATCTCGGTGACGAACTCGATGTGTGTCGGGGACTCGGTGATGGTGTAGTTGTCGATGGCGATGTCGAACCCCTTTATGATCCCCACGATCCTCTCGTGGACCTCCTCAACGAGCTCCCTCGGTGAGATTCCCCGCTTGTGGGCTTCATATTCGATTCGGGTTCCGTGCGCGTCGGTTCCCGAGACGTGGAGGGCCTCATATCCGAGCATCCGATAGAAGCGGGTGAAGACGTCGCCGGAAAGCAAACAGGCGATGAGGTTCCCAAGGTGGGGGACCCCTGAACCATAAGGCCAAGCGCTGCAGACAAGAACTCTTTTTACTTCGGGCTTCAAAGCGACCCTCCGTTTCGGCGGCGATTATACAGCGCCCCATCCGGGGCATAAAGGATTTTCACCACCTTCATTTCCGGCATTGAGGTTCCGCCGGTTTCCTGTCCCGATGTAATTCAGAACTTGGACAGAAAAAAGGGCACCAGTTCTAGAAGCTGATGCCCAAGTGAGGCTTCTGGGAGCACGGAAAAAATCAGCGCACGATACGGAGGCCTCCCCCCTTCAAGAGTCTCTCCACTTCTTCCCGCGTGGCCCAACAGATGTCACCGGGGTTCGTCTGTTTGAGGGCGGACACCGCGACCCCGTAAAGCACAGCTTCCTGTAGTCCATGGGCCAGGTAGCCGTAGAGGAAACCGCCGGTGAAAGAATCCCCTGCACCAACCCGATCCACGATCTCTATTTCGTATTTCGGCCCGCGGAAGATCTCCCCATCGGCATACACGATGGCCGTCCAGATATTTCGCCATACCGACGGGGTCTCCCTGATAGTGACTGCAACCGCTTCTAGGCTGAACTGTTTTGCCAATTCGCGAGCAACTTCTTCATAGCTCTCCCCGCTGATGCCGAAAACCCGTTCAGTGTCTTCTTCTGTGGTGAGGAGAATGTCTGCCGTCTCCACCAACGGGGTCATAATTTCCCTGGCTCTCTCCGGAGACCAAAGACGGGCCCGGTAGTTGAGATCAATGGAGACCTTCAATCCCATCCGCTTGGCCGTCCTGACCGCTTCATCCGTCGCCGCGGCGGCGTTTTCGGAGAGGGCGGGCGTTATCCCCGAGGTGTGAAAGACCCTCGCCCCTTTGAAGATGGCCACCCAGTCAACTTCCCCGGGGTTGATCCGTGCCATGGCGGAGTCCCGTCGATCGTAAATCACGGTGTTCGGGCGAGGGGAGGCTCCGAATTCCACGAAGTAAAGACCTATTCTATCGCCGTCTGTCCAGATGATGTGGGAGGTATCCACCCCCTGCTCACGGGCCTTGTTGGCGATCATCCTGCCCAGTGGGTTAGCGGTGAGACGGGTGACATAAGCGGTTTTGAGGCCGAGGCGTTGGGCCGTGACCGCCACGTTCAGTTCAGAACCGCCTACGTTCACCTCGAGGAGGTTCGTCTGCTCCAGCCGGCGGAAATTGGGTGGGGAAAGTCGGACCATCGTCTCACCGAATGTCACCAGGTCGTAGCCCATCAGTTCACCTCCCTCGTGCTCCACTTTTTTGGGACCTTCTGAGCAGCCGGCTCAACAGGGGATAACACCATAGCAGTAGCGTGAACAGAGCCATCCCTAAGCTTATAGGCCTTGTTACGAACGGCAAAAGATTACCCTGCGTCTTTATGAAGCTCTGCATAAAGTTCCACTCGACCATAGGGCCAACTACTAGCCCCAGCACGACCGGGGCCACGGGGAAGCCGTTCGCCTCCAATATAAACCCTAAAAGCCCCATACCAAGCATGATTCCAATATCGAACGGATTGTTGTTGATGGCAAAAGAACCCAGCATGCACATGAGCAATATTAAGGGCATCAAGATCTTTTTAGGGATGCGAAGTAGCTGACTACTTATTTTCACGGCCATCCATCCAACGGGAATCATGAGCAAATTTGCCAGAATGAAGGTTATGTAGATGCTATACATGAGGGGAGCTTGTTGTTGAAAGATAAGAGGCCCCGGACGTAGTCCCTTCATCATTAGAACACCGATCAAAATCGCCGTGATCGAATCTCCGGGGATGCCGAACACCAACGCAGGTATCCAAGTCGCTGCAAGAGCAGAGTTGTTGGCGAAACCAGCGTCAACAATGGGCTCAATATATCCCGTGCCATATTTCTCCGGGTGCTTCGAAAAACGTTTAGCGACACCATTTGCAACCCACGCGGCGATATCAGCGCCTGCTCCAGGCAATGCCCCTATGATGATTCCAATGATGTTTGATCTTATAGTATTGATTTTAAATTCTCGAAAGACTTTGATTGCTTCCCGGAACATGCCTTTCGTGGTAAACGTTACTTTTTGTACGTATTCTATCCCTCTGGCCATGGAAACGACGTTCCTTAATACTTCTGCTACACCGAACAACCCACACATGGCGGGGATGAAACTGATCCCTCCTAACAGATTGGGATTGCCAAAAGTAAATCGTGGGTAGCCCAGTGTGACGTCGAGACCAATCGTTCCCAACAGGATGCCGATCAACAGAGAAATAAAGGCTTTCACTGGAGAGGCGGCCGAGAGCATAACCGAGGTGCTCAACCCCAACACTGCGAACCAGAAAAACTCGAAAGTGGTGAAGTTTTGAGCCACTCTAGCGAGCAGCGGAGCGATAAAGATCAAAGCGAATGCCCCGACGATTCCCCCAATAGCTGAGGAAAGAATATCTACGCCGAAGACCAACCCAACTTTGCCCTTCTGGGAGAGAAGGTAAGAATCGTCTGTGTACGCTGCAGTAGCTGGAGTGCCCGGAACCCTCACAAGGGCCGCTGGAATATCTCCAGCGAAGATCGCCAAGGCTGAAGCTGTAGCATAGGCAGCGATTGCAGGAAGCGGTGGCAGGAAGAACGCGAAGGGCACTAGCAAGGCAGCGGCTAACGTCGCGGTCAAGCCAGGTATTGCTCCAATGATAAGCCCATAGAAGGCTGTGGCTACAATAGCAATGAGCACTTGTGGATTAGCAAAGTTAGTCAATGCCTGTAACAGGACATCTCCCATGTGTCACCACCCCCCCGGAAAAGGACCTGGAGGCAGGGGTATTTTGAGGAAATTCTGGAACAAAAGTCGCGATATTGCTGCCACCATGACAGCTACGCTGAAGGCCACCACTGGGTGGACCTTCAGTTGCAGCATCAATAGAAAGAGAATCAGCATGGCAGATAAAAAGAAACCGATGTGAGGAGAGATAAAAAGATAGATCAAGACCATGGAGACAGTGCCGAGGAAGTTACGGGCACCCGGGGAGAAAACTTCTCGAAGGAGCTTCCGCCAGCTAAATTTCCGGAAGGACCGTTTTGCCACGCCGGAGACCACCAAAAACGTACTCGCACCCAATAACAGAAGCGAGACGATTTGGGGGAAGAGTCCCGGCCCGGGCTGTCCTAAGGGTTTGGGAAATGTCTGAGAATGGAAATAAATTCCGAGGGCCAACCCTACGAAAATTACACCAAATATAATATCACCCATTGCATCGGGGGGTAAAGGGGGCGGCATCACCGCCCCCTTTACCATTGACTGGACTGAGCCGATTACTTAGCGAGCCCTAAAGCCTTCAAAAGCTCGCCAAGCACCCGATCTTGCCTCTCCATGAAAGACTTGAACTCGTCTGCCGGCCGGAACTGAATGCCGAAACCATTCTGTTTCATGAAGTTCTGGAACTCCTCACTCTGGGCAATCTTTGCTAAGGCTTCTTCTAGGACTTTGATGACCTCGGGTGGTGTACCTTTGGGCGCCGCTATTCCGCGCCATGTGCCAGAGGTCCAATCGATCCCGAGTTCCTTCAAGGTTGGAACGCAAGGATAGTCAGGGTGACGTTCTTCACCCATGAAGGCAAGGGGTCGGACCTGCCCAGCTTCGATTAAAGGAATGGTTTCCGCCAAACTACAGGTGACCAAATCGACTCCACCAGCCACCAGCTCCTGAAGTGCAGGAGCGGCTCCCTTACTCGGCACCCATCGGACAGCGTTGATGTCAAAACCCGCTGCCTGGAGCCATCCTGCCCGTGCAATATCCCAGATGCCTCCCACGCCAGTGCCCGAGGCTACCAGCTTGCCGGGATGCTGTCGTATGTATTCGTGGAGAGCGTGATAGGTCTTCCAGGGGGCCCCGACACTGACGCTTATAGCGGCGTAGTCAGCGTTCAGCTGTGCTACGGGCTCGAAATCAGCATATGTGAGGTCCGTTAGACCGAGCCAGTGCATGGTGGCTATCTCGAGCGTTACCATCGTGATTGTATAACCGTCCGGCTTTGCCCTAGCGCCCGCCATATGACCCACAACACCGCTTCCCCCGGTCCGATTGACCACCCCAACGGGTACGCCGAGTTCCTGACTGAGTAGGTGGGCAATCATGCGTGAGATTCGGTCAGTTCCTCCTCCAGCAGCCCAAGGGCAAATTAGGGTTATTGGACGTTCGGGGTATGAAGCCCATACTGACCAGCCAAAGAGCATAAGCCCCAAAGACACTATGAGCAAAATTTTTGTCCTATGCATTTTACCACCTCCTCAAATGTTTAATTAAGTTCCAATCAATTTTCTTGTCACAATACCACCTCCTTTCGCTTCAAGGTTTCACCCCCCATGGCATGTGAAATACCCTTTGCTATACGTACTACCTCAGCCGCGAGTTCCTTCTCTTTCCCAACTATTTTGCGAGCAATGTCCGTTACACTAATGGAGGCAATGGGCTCTCCAGTGAAGCCAAAGATCGGAGCGGCAACACACTGAATGCCTTCCTCATGTTCCTCTTTGTCCAGGGCATACCCCCTTCTTTTTGTCTCAGCAAGTTCCCTCAAGAGTCGTTCTTTATCAGTTATTGTGCGATCTGTGTAATGTTTGAAGGTGATTTGGCCCAAAACTCTCTCTAATCTCTTGGGTGGGAGGAACGCCAAAAGAGCCTTGCCGACACCAGTGCAATATGCGGGAGCGCGTCCTCCGATTCGCGAATAAAGGGGCAACGAACGGCTCGTCTCCACTTTGTCCAAATAGACCACCTCAGCTCCATCCAGCTGGCAAAGGTGAACTGTGGCCTGGGTTATCTCACTCAGTTCTATTAAATAAGGATGGGCGATCTTTCGTATGTCCAGTCTGTCCAAAAGCAAGAAGGCTAATTCCAATACCTTGAATCCCAGTTGATAACGTCCATTCTCCCTTTTCACATAGCCGCTTTCCTTTAAGACGGAAAGATAGCGGTAAATGGAGCTCCGGTGAAGCTCTATCTCTTTCTCTAATTCCTGGACACTTAAGCCCTGACGTGCACGGGCAATTTTTTCCAATACTTCCAACCCTCGTCTCAGCACACGTTCGGACATTTTTCTCAAATTTTACGAATTAATTTCGCAAAATTCATTTTACTAAGCCTATGAAAGATTGTCAATGTTTGAGAGTAGATGTACCAAGATCTAGCAACCTGTTTTTGGGGCCAGATCTTCAGGTGTTCTGAGAGGATGTGCTGCATCCCCTATTGTGAGCAAATCGAGAGACTGAGAAAAGAAGACACCGGAGTGTTTTCCCACACTATACCACAACTCCTCTCCGTGGCCTCCCAGAAGGTAAGATCTCGCTCAGGTTAGAGGTAGTGGTGGACTACCGGAAGCATAAGAGCGTACGGGAGAGGGCCCATGGACTCTCCTGCAATATCGCATGCAAATGGGTGTGGCGCTGCTCTAGGGTGTCCAGTTTCGGGGTCGGTGTTGGCACCTTAACCCTCCTTTGGACCTCCGGCCACACCCCGGAACACCTCTGAGGGCGTGCGTCCCTGGGTCCGGTACCTCTTATGGTGCCGCTGTCCATTGTAGAACCTCAAGTACCCGTCCAGCGAACCCTGCAGTTGCTTCCTGCTGATAAAGTAACGCCCATGAACGCTACCCGCCAGTGTTCCCTGAGGATCGTCCCCTGTAGCCTCTCCACAAACCCATTCCTCCAGGCATGCCGGGGCTTGGTCCTCGTGTGTTTCACCTTGAGTTTCCGACAACTCTCCTCGAACTCCCCCTTGAACTCGCTTCCCCCGTCGGTCAGCACCCGTCTCAGCTTCCAACCCGCCTTGGCACACTCGGGTGCCACCACCTCCTCGAGGAATCGGGCCGCCTCCCGGAACCGCCCGCCGGGATGATCCTGGCCCAGCCGTAGGAACTCGCCGCGTCACAGGTGGTGATCTGCCACACCCTGCCCACCCCCTTGACCTTGCCGATGTAGAAGGTGTCCAGACACACAAGTTCCCGGGAACGCTCGCCTCGATGTGCCGTTTCTTGAGATTCCGGCGGGGCCTTTCCGTCAGAAGCCCGGCCTTCTGTGCCGAATAGCGTTCCAGCACCAACAGCCTCTCTTCCTTTCGCCCTAACCCCACCCGTCTCAGGGATCGCCACACCGTGCTTGGGGAAACGTGGATCCCCTGACGGGCAAGCTGCAGCGAGAGTCTATTCGGTCCCCAGGTGGGCCAAGCTAAAGAAAGCGCCACGATGGCCCGCTCCACCGTGGGACTCAAGGCGGGAGGCCGACCCGGCCGAGCGGCCTTCCGCGGGGGACGCAGGCCATCCATTCCGTAAGTCAGGAACGCCTTCCTCCAGTGGTAGAAGGAAGTGCGGGAGATGCCGAACTCCCGGCACGCGGCGCTCACGTTCCCCAACCCCTGGGCCCGTTTGAGGACGCGAAGCCTGAAATGCAGTACCCTATCCTCGAGGGTCATCGGGACACCTCCTGAATTCGTGGGTGCTCATGTGGAGAGTTTGGCCCGGTGATCCTCAACCTTTCCAACCTGGTTAACCTGTAAACACCTTTGTGAAACAGTGCAACCTAGGGAAAGGGAGCCGACATTCCGATCGGTCCCGTTGGCCAAAGAACTCCTCCCTTACACTTTTAAAGAGGCCGAGAAGCGGCTGTTCTCACTAGGAAGGAACGCCCTCGCCCAAGGAAACGGGGAGGACTTCTCCTTCACCAGTTGGGCTTGAGAGGAGAACGAATCCTTCCACTTGGCCCAGGTGGACACCAAGGACATTCTGGATAAGGGAACGTTGAGAACGAAGCTCTAAGACCACCCGGTGCAGCCAACTTCCTCGGCACCAGTGGACCTTTTTAGAGGACAGGACCAGGTTCAGGTTTTTGGCCTACAGCCACGGGCCTTCAATAGCTGACGGACTGCGTTTTGCGGCACTGGTGATGGGATAGCTCAGGCGTAGGTAGTCGTGGCCGAGGTGAAATGGCAGGAAGATTGGGGACCGGGAGTTAGGGGGGAACCTATAGCACCTGGAAGAACTGGATGTAAAGCACTGCCGCCCTTCCCGGGCCAAGTTGTGTCGGGCCCCAAAGGGAAGGAGGGGTACCAGAGGAGGGTGAGCGGTTTCATAGTACCGACGATAAGGAGTTCCCATATTGGAGAAAGAAAACCACTATCGAGGAACTCCTCATGCGGGCTCAACGGTGGCGGTTGTTCTACAACATAGAACGGCCACACTTTGGGGCGGGGATGGGAAAACTCCAATGAAGAAGTCATGGGAGCTGTAGCTTGATCTGCCGGACGAGTTCGCGACGTTCCAGTGCTGCTTTTGAACAAAGTGGAGGTGATTCGGACTTCTAAGGGGGTCACGATGAGGTGGCCTATTACATGAGAAAGGGATGCCTCTCCGCGGTGATGCCAACGATGTACTTGATCAGGATTTCCTCGCCTCATTCACGGCCTGAATCAGGCGCTCTGCCCTCTCGGTGAGGACTTCATATTTCCCTACGGCAATGGCCTCTTTGTCTACGAGCCAGCCACCGGCGCAGACCATGGCGGCGCCGGCACGGATGAAGTCGGCGGCGTTGTCGGCAGTGATCCCGCCGGTGGGGACCAGGGGAATCTGGGGAAGGGGGCCATGGATGGCCTTTATGTAACCGGGACCGAGGACGCTGGCGGGGAACACCTTCACCATGTCGGCCCCGGCTTCCCAACAGGTCAGGATCTCGGTGGGGGTCATAGCCCCGGGGATAACGGGGACCCCGTATCGATGGGCAACCTCGATCACGTCCAGCTTCACCGTGGGGGTCACGAGGAATTGGGCGCCGGCGAGGATGGCTTGGCGGGCGGTGATGGCATCGAGCACGGTGCCCGCGCCCATGACGACGTCGGAGAGGTGTGTTCTGGACTCCTCGATAGCCTGCAACGCCCCCGGGGTGGTCATGGTGATCTCCAGGCAGTTAAGTCCCCCCTTCTGCAGGGCACTGGCTATTCGCAAGAGATCGCCTGAACTCTGCACCCGTATGATTCCCAGCACTCCGGCCCCAGTCAGTTTGTGAAGAGTAGCCCCTTTTCTCACTTTTCCCCCTTTCAGCATGGCTGAATGTAGATTCTCTTTAGCCAAAAAGGGACCCTCTCAAAATCGCATTCGAGCACGCTCTCTTTTTCCATTAGGGCTGCGGCCAGAGAGAGTCCCCACCGCAAGGAGTCCATTATCCCCCAACTTCTAGCCAGCCCTAAGGCCAAACCAGCCACAATTGCGTCGCCCGCTCCCGCAGTGCTTTTGGGATCAAGGGGGGGTGGGGAAGCATACCATGCTCTCCCTTCACCGAACGCTACCAATCCCTGAACCCCCAGCGAAATAACTACCCAGGAGATCCCTATTCGGTGGAGCTCTTCAGCTACAATCAATGCATCCTCTTTTGCAATGATCTCCCTACCCCAAAGTTCACTAGCCTCATGACGATTTGGCTTAACAGCCGTAGGCTGGGCTTTCACCGCTTCACGTAAAGGGGGGCCACTGGTGTCGAGAACGCAGGGAACATCTTCTCTTCTAGCTGCCCTGATCAGCTCACTGTAAAGTTTGGAACTGCAACCTTGAGGGAGGCTTCCCCCAAGGACTAGACAAGTGCTGAGTGGCAGACGCTCGGATACTAGAAGGAGCAACTTCTTTTCATGCTCTTTCCTCACCTCCAATCCGGGAGCGGTGATCGTGCTCTGCCAACCTCCCGAGAGATCCTTCAGTACTACATTTATGCGCGCTGTGCCTCGCGCCTCTACGAACTCCGTCTCTATTCCACGGTAGCCCAAAATCCTGTTCACCTCTTGCCCCACGATTCCCCTAGAAAAACCAGTGAGCCAAACTGGCGCACCAAGACCTGCCAACATATAAGCCGCGACAAGTCCCTTTCCTCCCAATCCCCACTTGGCTTTTGTAGCTCTTACGGTAGCATCTCTACGGAGGTCATTGAAGAAGAGCATATAGTCCAGGCCAACGTTGGGATTAACCACGATAATCATTGGCCAAAATTTTCCAAACGGTGTAGTTTAGAATACAAACTGATCCTTGCGCTCGTCTCTACGCGCTCCAATATATCGTATGCCTCGTCGAGATCCCTTCCAACACATACCACACCGTGGGAGGGTATGAGTACGGCCATTCTGCACTTAACCCCTCTTTCTTTCTGGGCCAATAAGGACTTTACCACCGCATCGGCTAACTCTTGGGAGTGGGCCGGTGCAGGTTCGGTCAGAGGGACACCTCCCAATTTATAGGTATATTCCGCTGTAACCGGAATGGGCGTCCCTGTACAGGCGAACACCATGCTGTAAAATGGATGAGCATGAATTACGGCTCCTGCTTCAGGGAATGTTTCATAAATGGCAAAATGCATCCTCGCTTCCCGGGAGAGTTCGCGGTAACGACTGAGCGCTTTTTTTGTATAAAAGTCTACTATTACAATATCTCTTGGGTCAAGGTGCCAACGGTGACGTGAGCCCGTGCAGCGAGGCGTTATGTAAATCAAATCTTCCATACGTAGAGATATGTTCCCTCCAGCTGCATCTGAAAGGCGATGCAACCAGATATCGTCAGCAATGGCAATGATCCATTGCCTTGGATCCTTTACTTTTCTTTTTCTCATCTTCTCCTCGCGTATCGTTGCAGAAAACTATAAGGATAAGGGAGTTGAGGAGTGCTGACTTCATTAAGCCTTCTCATCTCCTCGTCTGTGAGGGACCATCCCACGGATCCGAGGTTGTCTTCGAGCTGCTTCGTGGTGCGGGCACCGAAGATGGGTACGATGTTCCTCGACTTTCGCAGAACCCAATTGAGGGCCACCTGGGCGGGAGTCTTGCCCCGCTCTTCGGCAATCTCGATCAGGGTATCGATTATGTCCCAGGTTTTCTCCCGCACCCGCTGCTCGGGGAGGTCCTCGAAGCGGTCGCGGCGACCTCCTCGGGAATCAGTGGGAATGGGAGCATCACGACGGTACTTCCCGGTGAGCCAACCCCCGGCCAAGGGCGACCAGGCAAGGAACCCGACACCTTCCTCTTCACACATGGGGATCAATTCCCACTCGGGGGAACGAACGAGGAGACTGTATTCCGCTTGGAGACTCGCGATTCCACCCCACCCGTACATCCGGCAGAGCATGATTGCCTTCATAAGGTGCGAGGGGGCGAAATTCGAGGTCCCTAGATAGCAGATCTTCCCGGCCTTGAGGAGGTCGTCCAGGGCCCTGAGGGTCTCTTCAAGGGGGGTGGCGCCGTCGTAGCAATGAAGTTGGTAAACATCGATGTAGTCTGTCTGAAGCCTTCGGAGGCTTCTCTCCACCGCCTCCAGGATGTGTTTCCGGGAGAGTCCAGTGTCATTGGGACCCTCGCCCGTTGGGAAGTAAGTTTTGGTGGCGATGACGAGCAAGGAGCGGCGGCCGTGCTTCTTGATCCATTTGCCGAATATCCTCTCCGATTCGCCCTTATTGTAGCTGTCGGCGGTGTCGAAGAAGTTGCCACCGGCGTCCACAAACCTATCCAGCATCCTGAAAGCCTCGGCCTCATCGGTCACCCAGCCGAAGGTTTGGGTCCCCAGACACAGTTCCGATACTCTAAGCCCCGACCTGCCGAGGTATCTATACTCCATCCGGCCTCCTTTCAGGAGCGTACCTCGGGACCTTCCTCCCCCGCGATCACCCGGAGCCCGAAGCCCTCCTGTCTCGCCCTCTCATAGTCATGGCCTGCCTGGGCTGGGTATACAGCAAAGAAGACGAGAGGACTTAGGCCAGTATTCACCATCCTGTGGGCACAACCCGGCGGGATGTGGGCCACCGAACCACTCTGGACAGGCAACGCACGAGGCCCCTTTTCGTCTTTGATGAGGAGGAATCCCCTTCCCGTGAGCACAAGATAGACCTCGGCGCAGTTCAGGTCTCGGTGGTAGTGCCCCTTGGTCATGTAATACTCGTCCCCCACCTTCCCAGGATAGAGCACGGTAGTGGACCAAACGAGTTCCCCAGTTTGCTCAGGAACCCCCTCTACCTCGTAGACCTCGTAGATCAGAGGATCACCTTCCTTAAGTAGTTTTACAACAGCGTCCCGAACCTCAAAGGCCTCGGCCATATCGCTCAGCCTGCGTTTCCAATATCGCGCTCCCTCGATGATTCCCGTGGAGAAGTCAAGCTGCAGCACCTTTCCCCTCATTTCAACTCCCATTTGATCCGAATGTGCTTGAGTAAGAGGAATTCCTCCAAAGCGTGTTCCGAGAGTTCGAACCCCAGACCACTTTCCTTCCAGCCGGCATAGGGATGCTCCACTTCGCCTCCGATCACGTTGTTGATACCCACCGTACCGTGCTCAAGCTCGTCCGCGAGCCGGATGGCGAGACCAAGGTCGCGGGTGTACACGTATGCCACAAGGCCGTAACGGAGGCCGTTCGCAAGGTGCAGAGCCTCATCCAGGGAATCCACCGCCATAATCGGTGCCACCGGCCCAAAGGTCTCCTCTTGCATGCTGATCATCCCGTGGTCCACGTTCGCGAGTACTGTAGGCTCGAAGAAGAACCCTTTCTCGAAACCTTCAGGGACTTTACCCCCATACACGACCTCGGCTCCTTTGGAGACGGCGTCCTCGATGTGAGAGACAACCCGCTTCCGTGCCCCTTCATCCACCATGGGACCGAGGTCCGGGTCTTCGAGCCCCGGGCCAATGGTGAGTCTCGCCGTGCGCTCGACGAACATTCGCACGAATTCCTTATATACCGAACGCTCCACGTAAATTCGGTTTATACTATTACAAACCTGGCCCATATTACGGAAGCAACGGTAGACCCCTCCCTCCACCGCGGCTTCAAGATCGGCGTCCGCCGCGACGATCAGGGGACAGTGCCCTCCAAGCTCCAAGGTGAGCCGCTTTATTCCCTCGGCGGCCTCACGCATGAGGACCTTCCCGGTCTCCGTCTCCCCGGTAAAAGCGATCTTGGCAATCACGGGATGACGCACTAGGGCCATACCCACATCGCTTCCACGCCCGTGGATGAGGTTCACAACTCCTCCAGGGACTCCGGCTTCGACCAGACATTTGACGAATTCGGTTACCGCCAGGGGGGTCTTACTGGAAGGCTTTATGACCACGGTACATCCAGCGGCCAGGGCGGGGGCCACCTTCCAGGCTGTGAGGAGCAACGGATAGTTCCAGGGTGAAATTACCGCTACCGGCCCGATCGGATAACGTTTCATGAAGTTCAGGGTTCCAGATCTATTCGGCGCCCGCCATTCCCCCACTGGGAGATCCGCACAGCGAGAGAAGAACCTGAGAGCTCCAGCTGCGGCCTTTATTTCTCCTTTGGATTCCTTTAACGGCTTTCCTTGTTCTCGGGTCAAGAGCATCGCAATATCTTCGGTCCTTTTTTCCAATTCCTCGGCGGCACGGCTGAGGAACTCGCTTCTCACCTTCGGAAGGCTCCGTGACCAACTGCGGAAGGCATCGGCTGCGGCCTTGCAGGCCGAGTCCACTTCTCGTTCCGAAGCCTTTGGAACCTCGGCGAAAAATTCCTCAGTAGCCGGGTCCTGGATTTTGATGATGCCTTCAGTTCCCCCCTCAAGCCATCTGTCACGTATCAGCATCATCCCCCATCACCCCGAAAGAAGCCCGATGATCGCGCGGCAAAACTCCGGCAGGTCGTCCGGAACCCGACTGGTCACGATCTTCCCGTCTACTACCACCGGGGCGTCCACATACTCGGCTCCTGCGTTTATGAGGTCGTCCTTGACGGCGAGGTAGGCGGTCATCTTCCGACCCTTGGCCAGACCCGCGGATATCAGGACCTGGGGACCATGACAGATCGCGGCCACAACTCGCCCATGATCGATGTAATACCGTACTAGCTCTAGCACTTTAGGGTTAATCCGCAGGGCATCCGGCGAGAAACCGCCCGGAATCACCAACGCGTCCATTTCCTTCACCTCTGGATCGTCCGGCTTAACTAATGAGAATCTCTTCCCCTCTACGTGAACTAATGGGGGAACAGTGGTCCCAAATCTGCCAGTAACGTACTTATTGGGGAGGGCTGGACGGGTGTGAAGGCCTTCTTTAAGGGCTAAAATGAAGCAGCGAGCTCCTTCTTCGCTCAACCGAAGGAGTGGATACCAAAGTTCTATATCCTCGAATTCATGAGCCACCACGAAGAGAGCACGCTTACCTTCAATTTTCCCCATTTACACCTCCTTTCTTTGCCGCTTCCACGAGGAGATCGAAGACGGGTCTCAACGCCTCATAGGCGCTTAGGAATGGACCATAGAGGGCTTCATAAGCCCCCTTTTCGGGGCCGGGCTTTACTTTTTCAGAAAGCCCTACAAAACGTTCCGCCGCGGCTCGAAGGTCCTTTACAAACCCCACGCCTACGGCACCGACCATTGCTGCCCCCAAGGCCGTAGCCTCGAGAGGAGCAATGGTCACCGTAATGGGGACTCCAAGGGCATTGGCGAGGATTTGGACCCACAAGCGACTCTTCGCACCCCCGCCGATTATCCTCATCTCATCAAGTCTCACCTCGAGCTCTTTCAACGCGAGGTAAATGCTCTTGAGGTTCAGAGCTACTCCCTCGTAGACTGCCCGAAGTAAGTGGGCTCGTGTGTGTTTCCTCGTGATTCCTAGGAATACTCCGCGAGCATTTGGATTCCAATGGGGACTTCGTTCACCCATGATATAGGGGAGGAAAATCAACCCTTCACTACCGGAGGGAATTCGTTCAGCTTCTCTCTCAAAAAGGTCATATGGACTCAAGTTCAGCCATTCGGCTAGATTCACCTCCAAGTCACCTAAAGCGTCTTTAACCCATTCCAAGGAACTTCCAGCATTGTGCATGGTACCATTAGGGGAGTAGAGTTGGGGATCCAAGTGAGGCCAGGTGAAGGTCCTCATCTTAGGGTCGAGAACCGGGATTTCGCTCGCACCAGCAATCCAGGCGGAGGAACCGAGATAAATATGCCCGACTCCTGGCCATGTTACACCCGCCCCGGCCGTGGCGCACACCCCATCCCCACCGCCTATCACCACGGGGATGCCGGGGACAAGCCCTGTTTCTTCCACTATGTCCCTCTTAACCTCTCCTACAACCTCGGTGGATGCTCTGAGCTCCGGCAATACCTCTTCCAATATTCCGGTGGCAGATAACATTCTTTCGGCCCAACGTCTGCGTTTGATATCCAGGAGGCCGGTACCACAAGCATCTGAGTAATCGGTGACCCACTGCCCGGTCAGCTTGTGGACAATGAAGTCCTTTGCCTGGATGAATTTATACGTCCGCCGGCACACACCTGGTTCATGAGCCATAAGCCACATGATCTTAGGAGCTGAGTAAGCCGGTCCCACTCGGTGGCCTGTAATTTGGTAAATTTCTTCCAAACCAACCTTTTCCATGAGTTTTTGGGCTTCAATAGTTGCCCGCTGATCTGCCCAGATAATTGCCTTCCGGAGGGGGATCCCGTCCTGAGTTACCGGGAGACATCCCATCATCTGGCCCGAGAAACTGATCACAGCGATTTCTTGGGGGGCAATACTGAAACGGGACAAGACTTCCCGGTTGGCGGAACAAAAGGCCTGCCACCAATCATCCGGGTCCTGTTCCGCCCACATGGTAGAGGGGTATTCAGTGGGATAAGGGGAAAAGGCACTCCCTATCATATGTCCGGAACTTATGTCAAAGAGAACAGCCTTATCCCCTGTAGTCCCGAGATCGTGAGCCAAAACGTATCTTCTTTTCATCTCTTCACCTCACTTGCCGATAGGTATAAGCCCTTTGACGAAGTAGCGTTGGAGTCCCAAAGTAATTGCAATGGGAGGAAGTACCGCTAAAGTCGAAAGGGCGGAAATGTCCCACCATTGAGGCCCCCGTTGAAAGTGCTGCATTGCTATGAGGATGGGCATTGTCTGAGCTCGGGAATAAGTGAGGATCAATGCCATGAGGAACTCATTCCATGCGAAGACAAAACAAAGGAGAAAAGTTGCAGAAAGGCTCGGTAAAACCATGGGGACCACTACCCGAAAGAAGGCCTGAGCCCTTGAAGCCCCGTCCACTAGAGCTGCCTCTTCGATACTCTGGGGAATCTGAGAGAGGAAATTGGCCATGATCCATACTGCTAGAGGCAGATTGAATGCTATGTACACGAGGATGAGCCCGAAGTGGGTATCAAGTAAGTTAGTGACTCGAAACATAAGGAAGACTGCAAGGGCCGTGATAATTGGGGGCATCATTCGCTGGGAAACGATCCATAGGAGAATGTCATCATTATTCATAGGACCAAAGCGGAATTTATATCGTGTAAGGGCGTAGGCGGACATAGAACCAAAGAGGCTGGCAAAAAAGGAACTAATGCCAGCCACGATGAGACTATTTACGAATGGCGTGATTAACTCCCTACGTTCTATGGTGAATATTCTCACCCACCACTTTGTCGTAGGTTTGAAATCTACCCACGGCAGGTACTTGGGTCCGAGGAAGACGTCGAGCTTCTCCTTGAACGAAGTCGTGACCATCCAAAAGATCGGGAACAGCACTATCACCGTCCAAGTGACCAAGATCAGATAGGTAATGAAGTTCAGTAGTTTGCTCTTCAACTCTTACTCCAGAGAAATTCGACGGGCCTTCCGGGTGAGGAAGAAGAAGAGCACAGAGGAAAATAAGACTACGAAGAATAGGCTAAAGGAAATCGTGGCGCCATAGGCAAGATCGAAAGCCCTTAGACCCACACTATACCCATAAAGCGTCAAGCTTTCCGTTACCAACCCGGGTCCGCCACCGGTCATGATGTAAATAATGTCAATAATTTTGAACGCTTCCACTGAGCGAAGAAAGATCGCGGCAATCGAAGCTGGAGCAAGCAGCGGAAAGATCACGTAAATAAAGACCTTCCATCCCGAAGCTCCGTCTACCTTGGCCGCTTCGATGTAATCCCTAGGAATCCCTTGGAGGCCAGCGAGCAAGATCAGGATCATGAACGGTGTCCACTGCCAGATATCCGTAAGAACGATTGAGTACATCGCAACATTGGGGTCACTTAGCCAGCCCACAGTCCCGAATCCAAGGCGACGGAGAAAATCGTTGAAGGGACCGCGGGTGTCGTTCAGCATCATTCGCCACATGTATCCCACGGCAATGGGGGCGAGCATCATGGGGAGGAGAAAAGTCACCCTGAAGAATGTTCTTCCCTTTATCCGGCGGTTTAGGAGCATAGCGAGAAGCAGTCCTAAGAGATACTCACAAAAAACCGATAAACTTACGATCTTCAATGTCACTACGAGGGCGTTCCAGAAGCGGGCATCGTAGACAAGCCTACCCCAGTTCTTGATTCCAATTAGGGTTATCTTAAGGGCTCCACCCTCAAAAGAAACCTTCCCAAAGGCCATAGCCAAAGTAAATAGGAAAGGGAAGATCGTCAAAAGGAGCAAAATCAAGATAGTCGGCGTCAAAAAAAGCCGTCCCTGCCACTGCGCCACCCTGCCGCTTCTGCGTTTTTTCATAGAGTAGCAAATAAGGGCCCCGGGAACCCCGGGGCCCTTACCTTACATGCTACGCTTTACTCCACCGGAAGGCCAAGCGAGAGCCTGTAAGCCTTGAGCTGGTTCTCTCGTCCCAGCTCTTCGGTGATCCGCTCCCAGGCCTTGGCAACCGCGTCCAAGGCTTCTTGAGCGCTTTTAGCGCCGGCAGCTGCCAGGGCCAGTTCAGCGTCGAGAGCCTCGAAATAGCGTGCACCGCCAGGAATCCGGAGGTCCGGCTGGACATTGGGATGGGCAATAGTATCCTGGATCGCCTTGAGGTATGTCTCGGCAGCTTTGGGACCGAAGCCGAAGCCGATCCATCCGGAGAGTCGCTCGAAGTGGCTGACACGATAGGGATTGAATCCGGTCTCCGGGGTGGTCACGGAACGATAGCTGTTCTCGGGGCTAGCCAGGAAGGAGATAAAGTCGTAAGCGGCTTCCAGATAGGGGCTCTTAACATCGATGGCCGCCACCCAGCCTCCGAAGGCGAGGTAGGGTGCCTGGTTGGGCTCGTCGAATTTGGCCCATTCGCCCTTCTTGTAATCCCAAACCGTGGTGGAGCCAGGGAGGATCGCGTAGCCCACCTTGCCCTTGACCATCGATTCTTCGCCGACCTCAGAGAGGACCCCGATGTCTCCCCAGTCGATTGCCATGGCAGCTTCACCGGCAGCGAAGACCGTCCGGATCTCGCCTGAGTCCATGTTGATCATGCCGGGGACCCCGAACTTCATGATCTCGATGTAGTCCTCGAGAGCCTTAACGTGGCCAGGTGAGTTAATAAGGGGCTCCATCGTTTCGGGATCGAAGAAAAGGCCACCGGGTTGGCCAGGAATGGACACGTAACCCGCGGCCCTGGAGAAGAAGGTCCAGTAAGCCTGGTCGTCCTTGCGACGGGCCTCGACCACGCCGTATTCGGGACGTCCATCACCATCCCAGTCCCAACCGTTGAAGAACTCGGCGATGTCCCTCACTTCCTTCCACGTACGGGGCGGAACGGGAAGGGGATAACCATACTTCTCCTCAAACTTGGCCTGATACTCAGGGTTCTCCAGCGCGTCCTTACGGTAATAGAAAATGTGGCAATCGCCATCTACAGGAACGGCGAATACTTTGCCACCCCAGGTAACGATCCGTTCGCGGTAGACGGGAAGGATATCTTCCCAGGCGATCCTGGGATCCGCCGCGATAAAGTCATCTAGTGGAGCTAGAAAGCCAGCCCCGGCGAAGTCAGGGAGCCAAGCGGCCGGGAAAATGACAATGTCATATAGATGAGCACCGAGGGCGAAAGAGGAATACATCTTGGGATAAAGCTCGGCCCAAGGCGCAGTGATGAGCTTCACTTTGCCGCCAGTCATGCGTTCCCAGTCAGGGGCGAACATTTGTACCGGCTTTGCAATGAAGGGCGGAGGCTGGGTGAAGACAGTGATCGTTACACCTTCAAATTTTCTCCCCGTCCCGAAAACACCGACTCCCAAAACCGCGATACCGACCAATAAAGTTACCACCACAAGTTTTCGCATAGAGCCTCCCTCCTTTTGGAAAATATTTGTCCAGGTTTTTTTCCTCTCTTTCATCACCTCCCTCCGTCGAGATGTGTCCTTCTTTTACTGCCTAGAGCGAAAGAAATCTGCCATGCGGTGCGAGTAACTTCCTTTACATACCTATTCTCTTTGTCAAGACTATTCCGCATTAAATCGGTTACACTGACCGAGGCCACAGGTTCCCCATAGAAGTCGAAAATTGGAGCCGCTACGCAAAATATGCCCTCCTCATGTTCGCCTTTGTCGACTGCATATCCCGTCCGTTTCACTTCTTGAAGCTCCTCAAAGAAACGTCCCGGATCCGTCACAGTGCGATCCGTATAAGGTTTGAAGGTCATCTGTCTCAAAATCAGTTGTAGTCTCTCCGGAGGAATAAAAGCGAGGAGTGCTTTTCCCAAAGCAGTGCAATACGCAGGAGCCTTTTTTCCGATCCGGGAGTAAAGAGGCAAAGAGCGATGAGTCTCAATTTTATCAATGTATATAATCTCAGGACCGGCAAGTTGTGCGAGATGAACTGTAGCGTGGAGTTTCTCGGCTAATTCCACAAGGAGAGGATGAGCTGTCTCGCGTACATCAAGCCGTTCCAAGAATAAACTTGCTAGTTCCAAAACTTTAGTTCCTAATACATACTTTCCATTTTTTCGGTCCACATATCCTTCACGTACCAAGGCGCCGAGATAACGGTACACCGAGGTCCGGTGTAGACGAATTTCTTCACATAGCTCATCTACAGTAACCCCTGCCCGTTTATTGGCAATTAACCCCAGAATCTCCAGACCTCTCTCAAATATCCGCGAACGGTTGTCAATTCCCATGTTGCGAAAAACGCTACAACAAAGCTCAATTTTTATTATATCATTTTGGGACTCGAATGCCAAGGGAGTGCTCAGTTGAGCGTGTGATTGCAAGGCGCCTCTAGGAAGACCTCATGCTGCGGGAGACGGCGAAGAGATATGTCCGAACGGAGCGGGTTTACTGTTTGGGGCCGGAAGAAGGGAGGGACAGGGCTTGATCTGGTGTGCTTCAGAAATGTGTCCATTCCATAAGGTATGGTGGCCTTCCCGAAAAATAAGGAGGCAGAAAGCTATCCGTGCTAATGAGACATAATATGAGTACCTCGTCGTTTGTTGGTTTTGTTGAAAATTTTGGACTGCGAAGTATTTAATTAATAAGGTTATGGAAATGAAAAAGAGCTTCAGAGTAGTGATAACGGATTACAACTACCCTGATCTAGATATAGAGAAAGAGATACTCTCACAGTGGGGTGCTTCGACAGAAGGGTTTCAATGCATTTCCCCAGATGAAGTAATAGAGGTCGGGAGGGAGGCGGATGCACTTATTGCTCAGTACGTTTCTATAACGATTCATGTAATAAAATCACTTAATAAGTGTAAAGCAATTGGACGTTATGGAATCGGCGTGGACAATATCGACGTGAATGCCGCTACAGCAAAAGGTATCGCGGTAATAAATGTGCCTTCTTATTGTGAAGAAGAAGTGTCTGACCACGCCCTGGCTATGTTATTGGCCTGGACGAGAAAGGTGGTCCACTACACAAATGAAATTCGCCAGGGCCACTGGGATTGGAAAAGTGCCCGACCTATTTATCGACTTCAAGACAAGGTATTGGGTCTTTTGGGGTTTGGTAAGATCGCCCGTTTGCTGGCCCGAAAAGCACAAGCGGTAGGACTGAAGGTCATCGCCCACGATCCTTATGTGCCTGCTGAAAAAATGCAAGCTTTAGCCGTCGATTCGGTCACCTTCGAGGAGTTGTTACAACAGAGCGATTTTCTTTCTATCCACGTGCCATTGACCAAGGAAACTTATCACATCATCAACTCCACTGCCATTTCCTTGATGAAGCCTACGGCTTGCTTGATTAACACCTCTCGCGGATCGGTGATAGACGAAGGAGCCCTGGTAGAAGCCCTACAAAACGGCCGCCTAGCGGGAGCTTGTTTAGATGTACTCGAAAAAGAACCACCTGATTTGGATAGTCCACTCCTTAAAATGCCACAGGTTCTAATCTCACCCCATGCTGCCTGGTACTCAGAAGAATCTCAGCGCGAACTTCGGCGCAAAGTGGCGACTGATATAGGCAAAGCTTTAAACGGTCTTTTACCCGAAGGTCTCGTGAATCGAGAACTTGCCCCTCGTTTTAAAAAGAGCGGCTAGCCCTTGTATTTCTCCCGGAGGGCACGTTCAACGCACTTGGGGACAAATTTGGAGACGTCGCCCCCGTAGCGGGCGACCTCTTTCACTATAGAAGAGGAGAGGAACGAATATTGTCCCGCTGTCATAAGGAACACCGTCTCTACCACCGAGTCCAGGTCCCGATTCGTTAGCGCGAGTTGGAACTCGTAATCGAAGTCGGAGGTCGCCCGTAGACCGCGCACAATGACATCGACCCCCAAAGATTTAGCGCACTCGATGAGGAGCCCCGAATACGTGACTACCTCAATGTCCTCGATCCCCACTTCACGCAGGGCTTCTTCCACCAAACGCTTGCGCTCCTCTACCGAGAAGAGGGGGGTCTTCCGGGGATTCTCCACCACCGCTATGATAAGGGGACAGAAGAGCTTTTTTGCCCGCTTGAGGACGTCGATATGTCCATAGGTAATTGGGTCGAAGCTCCCGGGATATAGGGCTTTAGGCAACTTCACTCACCTCCACGAACTCCCTGCCGAGGCGCTCGAGCTCCGTAGTCCTCGGACCCACCATGGCGATGGAAGCCCTCTCGGGCACGAGGTACTCTGCCGCAAGCCGTTGAATTTCCTCTCCCGTCACCGCTTCAAGCTCCTGCAATACTTGGGAGGGCGAGAGGAGGGGAAGTCCCAATGCCGAGAGCCAGCCGAGTCTCCCCATCCTCCCCCGGGGGGTTTCCAGTCCCAGAAGGAAGAGCCCACGCACCCGACGTTTCGCCCGCGTTAGCTCCTCTTCGCTTGGGCCGTTATGGATCAGATCCCGTATCTCCTCTGATATGATCGCGAGGATCTCCTCGGTTCTCTTTGGCTCGGTTGCGGCGTAAATACCCAGGTAGCCCGTGTCGGTGTAATAGCGGACAAAGGAGGTGATGGTGTAAACGAGGCCTCGCTCCTCTCGCACCCGCTGGAAGAGTCGGGAGCTCATCCCCCCGCCGAGGACCGTGTGGAGGACCTCCAACGCCATCCGCTCAGGGGCTCCCGCCTGGAGGGTAGGGAACCCGAGAGCGATGTGGACCTGCTGGATCGGCCATGTCTCGACGCGGAGTGTTCCGGCGCTCCTCGGGGAACGTCTCATAACGTGGACTTCTTCGACCGTTGTCATGTTGAAGAGCTCCGCGGTCAGTGTGCGAGCCCTTTGAGGGTCCACCCTGCCGCAGATCACCACCGTTTTGTGCCCCCCGCGGTAGTACCTCTTAAAGAATTTCCAGAGGTCTTCCTTCGAGATGGCCGCCACCGTCTCCTTTCGTCCGAGGACGGGCCGGCCCAGAGGATGGTCTCTGCTCCACAGCGCCTCCTCCAGGAGACGCATGGCGACATCGTCGGGACTGTCCTCGGCCTCGCGAATCTCCTCCAGTGCTACCCCGCGCTCCCGCTCGATGTCCCCCAGGGCGAATCGGGGCGATGTGACGAGCTCTGCCAGAATCCTCAGCGCCATTTCCAGGCCCTCGGCGAGGACCGTGCTGTGATAGACCGTGTACTCTTCGGACGTAGCGGCGTTTATTTGGCCTCCCAGGGAATCGATGACGCGGGCGATATCCGTTGCCGTATATCTCTCGGTCCCCTTGAACACCATGTGTTCAGTGAAATGGGCGAGGCCTTCCTTTCCCACGGGGTCCTCGCGGCTCCCGACGGAGAGCCATACCCCCAATGCCACGGAATTCGCATGTGGGAGTGGTTCAACCACGAACTCCAAGTTCGGGGAGAGTGCCTCCCGCAGGCAGCCGGGGTAAATCTCACGCATCGGATCTTAAGAGGAGGGTGAGATCCGTAGAGGGGATTTGGGAACCACCCGGCGGAGTTTATAGCGACCCTGTTCGTCGATTTCCACGATCTCAACGAGGATGGTATCGCCTTTCTTGGCTACCGCCCGGGGATCCTTCGCCCCCTCGCCCAAACGTGTCTTGTGCACCAAGCCCCGCACGCCCGGGGCGATCTCCACGAAGATCCCGTAGTCAACCACGTTGGTGACCTTCCCTTGGACGATGTCCCCCACTTTGAACGTGGGCTTCTCCTCCACACGCTTGAGCTGGGGCCGGCCCACCTCGTCGGAGCCGATCACTTCCACCAAGACCTCATCCCCGGGCTTCACCACATCCTCGACCTTCTGGACGAAACCCTCGGAGAGGTTCGAGATGTGGATCAGGCCCTCGACGCCGGGGCGGATCTCCACGAACGCCCCATAGGGAGCGGTGCGTTTCACCTTCACCTTGAGGACCTTCCCCACCTCTAGTTCCTGGGTTAGTTCTTCAATGGCCTTGCGGGCAGTCTCCACCGCCTCCCGGGAGTTCCCCACGATCCGCACGAGGCCGTCGTCTTCGATCTCGATCTCGGTGTCGGTGGTCTCCTGGATCTCGCGGATAGTACGGCCGCCGGGGCCGATGACGAGCCCGATCTTCTCCACCGGAATCCGCATGAGCTCGAGGATCGGGGCGTAGGGCGAGATCTCCTCTCTGGGCTTGGGCAGGGCCTCGAGCATCACCCGGAGGATCTCCATGCGGGCCCGTCGGGCCTGTGCCAGGGCCTCCCGCATGAGGTCATCACTTATCCCCCCGATCTTTACGTCCATCTGGAACGCAGTGATGCCTCTCTCGGTCCCCGCCACCTTGAAGTCCATATCGCCGAAGTGGTCCTCGAGGCCTTGAATATCGGTGAGGATTACGTAGCGATCGCCTTCGGTGATGAGGCCCATGGCCACTCCGGCCACTGGAGCCTTGATGGGAACGCCGGCGTCCATGAGCGCCAGGGTCCCGGAACATACCGAGGCCATGGAGGATGAACCGTTGGACTCGAGGATCTCGGAGACGAGGCGAATGATGTAGGGGAACTCATCCTCTGGCGGAATGACCGCCAACAACGCCCCCTCCGCGAGGTGGCCATGGCCGATTTCCCGGCGGGAAGGGGCCCCGAGCCTCCCCGCCTCACCCACACAGAAGGGCGGGAAGTTGTAGTGGAACATGAATCGCTTGAGGCCCTCTTCGATCATCAAGTCGATGATCTGCGCGTCTCGGCGAGTAGCCCCCAGGGTGCATGTCCCCAAGGATTGGGTCTCGCCCCGAGTGAAGAGGGCTGAGCCGTGCACACGCGGAAGGAGCCCCACTTTGGCGGTCATGGGACGGATCTCGTCGGGTCTGCGCCCATCAATCCGAATTCCCTCTACAAGAACGAGCTTTCGCACGTACTCGCGGTAGAGATCGCCGAAGATCTCCCTCGCGAGTTTCTCGATCGTTCCGTACTCCTCCTCGGGGTACTCGGCGAGAAGCGATTGGATCGCCTCTGTCTCGAGTTCTTCGGCCATCCGCTCCCGGTCTTTTTTGGAGGGGGCCTCACGGAGCCGCGGAAGCTCATTCCAGACGAGCTCTCGCATCCTCTCCCTGACACTCTCCTCCACGGGAGAGGGCTCGGGTACGACGTGCTTCTCCACTGGGATCTTGGCGGTAAAGCCTTCCTGGAGAGTGATGAGCTGCTTTATGATTCCGTGGGCCTTCTGGATAGCCTCGAGGACCTTCTCCTCAGGAACTTCCCGCATGTGGCCCTCTACCATGGTGACCGTTTCTTTCGTTCCGGCCACCGTGATGTCCATCTCCCCCTCTTCCAACACCGCCGCCGGGGGGTTCACCACGATCTCGCCGTCCCGCATCCCCACCTTCACCCCGGCGATGGGGCCCAGGAAGGGGGCGGGGGAGATCATGAGGGCCGCCGAGGCCCCCAGCATCGCTGCTACCTCAGGGGCGCAGTCCTTCTCGGCCGAGAGCACGGTGGCAATGATCTGGATCTCTTCCTTGTAGCGTTTGGGAAAGAGAGGACGGATAGGCCGGTCGATAAGGCGGGCCGCCAGGATCGCCTCATCCGAAGGTTTCCCCTCCCGCTTAAAGAAGCCCCCAGGGATCTTACCCCCCGCATAGAACTTTTCCTCGAAGTCCACCCGCAGGGGGAAGTAACCGGGGTCTTCCTCCAGGGGCCTCACCACTGCGGTCACGAGGACCCTGGTGTCGCCCCAGGTCACAAACACGGCCCCATCGGCCTGCCGGGCCATGAGGCCTGTCTCAAGCGTGAGGGTCCTACCTGCAAGTTCTCCTTCTTCGATTACGTACAAACGTTGCACCTCTTATACACCTCTTATACCTAAACGTTCAATGAGCTCTTTGTAGCGTTTGGGGTCGGTCCGCTGTAGATACCGGAGGAGCCTCCGGCGTTGGCCAACCATCTTGTAAAGCCCTACGCGGGAGTGAAAGTCCTTCCGATGGATCTTCAAATGTTCGGTGAGCTGTTTGATGCGTTCTGTGAGCAGTGCCACCTGCACCTCTACTGAACCCGTGTCGCCGGGGCGTTGTGCGAACTGATCGATGATCTCCCTCTTTTTCTCCTGGGTAAGGGCCATAAACACCTCCAACAGCTCAGCGGAATTTCCGGGTCAATTCCCGACAGCGGGCCACTATTTTTTCCTCATCCAGGGTTTGGAGTTCGCGGCCCTCCATCAGAATCTCGCCCCCGACCATTACCATCTCTACGTCGGCTCCACTGGCAGTATACACAAGATCTGCCAGTGGATCATGTCCGGGAAGAAAGTGCACCGTCCCCAAATCGAAGAGCACACAGTCAGCAACGTAGCCCTCTTCGATGACGCCCAAATCTTTCCCCCACCCCAGGGCCTGGGCACCCCGTTGGGTGGCGGACTTCAGAGCCTCAGGCGCCGGCATGGCACGGGGATCCTCCGCCTTTGCCTTCGCCAGGATCGCGGCGAGGCGCATCTCCCGCACCATATCCAAAGTATTGTTAGAGGCAGCTCCATCGGTGCCGATGGCCACGCTTACCCCTCCCTGGAGCATCGCCCAGGTAGGGGCGATGCCGCTCGCGAGCTTCAAGTTAGAGCTCGGACAGTGGACCACACTCACGTTATGAGCCGCGAGGATGTCGATGTCCTTCTCATCCACCCACACACAATGGGCTGCGAGCACCGGCACCGCAAAGACCCCGAGCTCTTCAAGCCATTGAACCGGGGTCTTTCCATAGCGTTCCCGGTGTTCCATTACCTCACGTTTCGTCTCGGAGACATGGGTGTGTATCGGGATTCTGAGTTCTTTGGCGACGGACACCGCCTCCCTCCACACCTCGGGGCCACAAGTATAGGGCGCATGGGGGGAAAGGGCAGCGCGAACGCGGCCGTCGGCGGCTCCGTTCCACTCCCTGGCAAAACCTTCAGCCCTCTTCAATTCAGGTTCTATCCGCTCCGGATTCGGGGCGATGATTCCGTATGAGAGGAGAGCCCGCAGTCCCGCCTCCTCCACCGCTTGTCCCACCTCTTCCATGAAGAAATACATGTCGGCGAAAGCGGTGGTCCCAGTCCTAATCATCTCCACGAGTCCCAAGAGGGCGAACCAATACACCACTTCCCCGGTGAGTTTTCTCTCGGCAGGCCAGATCTTCTTCTCAAGCCAGTCTTGAAGGGCAAGGTCCTCAGCGAACCCACGAAATAGGGTCATTGCGAGGTGCGTGTGGGCATTCACGAATCCCGGGGCGAGAAGCTTCCCTTCCCCATCGATTATCTTGTCGAATTCCCCCGAGGCCTCTCCCGGAGCGAGGACCCCGGCGAAATGTCTCCCCTCCACCACCACGTCGGCCGCGGGGATGAGTCCCTCCTCTGGCCGCGCGATCACCGCCGCCCTCTTGATCAAGATGCGCATATCCCCAGAGTATAACCGCGAACTTCACATGGGAGAAGTTTCCTTCTTGGTGACAGAAAGGTGCTGCTATTAATATGGATGGTGTGGAGTGGAAAGAGGTCGAAGAGAGAGCGTGTGAGTATCTGCGGTCTCTGGGGTATCGGATCGTCGCCCGCAATTGGCGTTGGCATGGGGGCGAGGTGGACATCATCGCCAAAGATCGCGAAACCCTCGTCTTCGTGGAGGTGAAGGCCCGTTCCGGGAGACGGTTTGGGTTGCCCTCAGAGGCCGTAGGCCGGCATAAACGGAAGAGACTTCTCATCGCAGCGAAGGCCTTCCTGCGAAATGATTATGGAAAAGTGCCCGTTAGGTTCGACGTAATCTCTGTGTTGGAGGAGGAGCTTTCTCACCTCAAGGGGGCCTTCCGGGAAGGAGACAGTTGAAGGATGTTCGCCAAGGTCCTCTCAGGAACCCCATTCGGCGTAGAAGCGGTGTTGGTGGAGGTTCAATGCGACGTCTCACCCGGGATCCCGGGCCTATCCATCGTGGGCCTCCCCGACAAAGAGGTGAGCGAGGCACGGGAGCGCATTCGCTCTGCCCTGAAGAACAGCGGCCTCCCATTCCCAGAACTCCGGGTCACGGTGAACCTCGCTCCGGCGGACCTGAGGAAAGAAGGCGTGGGGCTTGACCTCGCGCTGGCGGTGGCCCTTCTCGGAGCCACCGGGGAAATCCCCCAGGAGCGGCTCGAGGGCGTCGTTTTCTTGGGAGAGCTTTCCCTAGACGGGGAATTGCGGCCGGTACGAGGAGTGTTGCCGGTGGCCCTCGCTGCCCAGGAGGCAGGGGTGGAGAAGATGCTCGTCGCGGCGGACTCCGCCCCCGAAGCGGCCCTAGTTGAGGGGCTTTCCGTATATCCCGTATCGAACCTCCGCTCCGCTTTCACGTTTCTTATCGGGTCTTTGGAGATCAAGCCCCTTCCTCAGCTGATACCCGACACCGGAGGGCCGCGGACGTGGCTCGATCTCGCGCTCGTCAAAGGCCAGCTCCACGCTCGCCGGGCTCTGGAGATCGCAGCCGCCGGTGGCCACAACCTGATCATGGTAGGACCTCCGGGGACGGGGAAGTCGCTCCTCGCCCGCTGTCTCCCCGGGGTCCTTCCCCCGCTCTCCCTGGAGGAAGCCCTGGAGGTGACACGGATCTACTCGGTCGCGGGGCTCCTCCCCCGGGGTGTGGCCCTCCTGCGGGACCGACCGTTCCGTGCACCCCATCACACCGTCTCTTATGCGGGCATGGTGGGCGGCGGGGCCGGGGTACCCACCCCGGGCGAGATCACCCTCGCCCACCAGGGGATCCTCTTCCTGGATGAACTCCCGGAGTTCGACCGCAAGGTACTGGAGGCCTTGCGTCAGCCTCTAGAGGATAGGGGAATCACCATCACTCGGGCCGGCGTTTCGGTGACCTTCCCCGCCTCCTTCACCTTGGTCGGCGCCATGAACCCTTGTCCCTGCGGATATCTGGGAGACCCTCATCACCCCTGCCGCTGTCGTCCTCACGAGATCCAGCGCTATTGGAAGAAGCTCTCCGGCCCCTTCCTCGATCGGATCGACCTCTTCGTAAGGGTTCCGCGCCTTTCCCGGGAGGAGCTATTGGGAGAAGGGGGCGGGGAGCCTTCCGCCGCAGTGCGGGAACGCGTCGAGGCGGCGAGGGAGATCCAGCGGAGACGGTTCGGTATGCTGCGTACCAATGCCGAAATAAATTTAAAGGAACTCAAGCAACATTGCCGTCTCTCCTCGGAAGCAAAGGGCCTCCTCTGCCGCGCCATCGACCACTACGGCCTCTCGGCCCGGGGGTACTCCCGGGTGCTGAAAGTCTCGCGTACCATTGCGGACCTCGAAGGGGTCGATATCATAAGGCCCGAATACATCGCCGAGGCGTTACAATACCGGCCACAGAAGGAGGGTGAGACGTGAGGAAGTTTTGGAGCGTCCTTTTGGTCATCTTGACCTTCTTCCTCTTCGGGTCCCTCGTTCTCGCACAGACGCCCTTCACCGTGGGGAGGATCGAGATCGTGGGGAACGTACACGTTCCCACGGACAAGATCTTGAAGGCTATCGGATTTCAAGAGGGAGACACCATCGACGCGCTGCGAGTTAAGGAGTCCGCAAAGGCCCTGGAGGAAATGGGGTACTTCGCCCAGGTAAAGCCGGAACTCGCAGTAGAAAACGAAATCGTGGTGGTGCGTTTCTATGTCGTTGAATTCCCCCTCATCGAAAAGATAGAGCTACGTGGTCTTCCCAAGCCCCCGAGCATGGGAAAGGGGCTCATCCCCTTCCTCATCCGGCTGGTTTCACAGGAACTCTACATCCACGAGGGGAAGATCCTCCGTACTTTGGAGGAGAACGGAATAAAGAAGGGGGAGGTCCTAAACGCGAAGTCTCTGCGAAAGGCGCTGGAACAGGTGCTCAAAGATCTTCAAGAGGATAAGGATATCGCCACGGTGCATATTACCAAGGCTGAGCCTGTGGGGTCAACCTTAGTGATCGAGTTTCAGTTTATGCCCGTAATTAAGAACACCTTTTCCGGCCTCGTCACCGTCCCCGCACATGAGGCAGAGGCGTTGGTGTCCGTCCCGGTGGGGAAAGTCGGCCGTATGTCCCAAATCCGGGAGAGCTATCGCAAACTCCTCTCCTCTGTCTTCTTCCGAGATGTGAACCTGGTCCCGGAACTCGATCCCGAGGGAAAGGGGGTCATCCTTCGCTGGGAACTCGAAGAGCGGGTACTCCTCCAAAACCCAGCAGAGGTGAAAAAAATCGAGCTCGAGGGCGTTTCCGCCTTCCCCGAGGAGGTCCTCTACGCACGAATAGGTTCCCTTCCGGAGGGAACGGTCACGAACTACGACGTTCTCAAAGCCCTTCGGGGAGTCTTCGAGTACTACGTTCGCGAGGGCTATTTCATGGTGGACTTGGTCCCCGCCGGGCTCGTGGGAAACACACTCAAGGTGAAGGTCCTCGAGGGGGTAATTTCCAAGATCGAGATCACGGGGAATACTCGCACCAAGGAGTTTGTGATCCGCCGGCTCCTGGGCATAAAGGAAGGGGTACACCTTACCCGGGCGCGCCTCTTCGTAGCCCAACAAGCTCTGCAGGCCTTGGGTTACTTCAGCGAGGTGAACCTTGAACCGAAGCGCCAAGATGACGGGGTCGTGCTCACTGTCTCGGTAGTGGAGCTGGAGAAGCTGGGCAATGTCCGAGGTTCCTTCAGCCTATCGCCCGAGACCGGGGGTCTTGTAGGGAACATCGAATACACCCAGCGCAACATCCTGGGCACCGCCAATGATCTCTCTTTCTCCGTGGAGCACGGAATCACCGGTGGGGAAATAACCAATTGGAGCGCCCGCTGGACTTCCTATGCCGTGCCCCTCTTCGATCGCGTGACCTTGGAGGGTTACCACAAGTTCGAAGGGACTACACGGACCTTGGGAGGGAAGTTCCGGGTTGCATATCCAATAGGTTACCTATGGGACCTGAACTTGGGCTTCACCTCGGAGCTCCGTTGGGAAGGAGAGGAGGAGCTACCACCCCGGAACCTGGTCGAGATCGGCTTGAGTTACGACTCCCGCGACGATCCTTTCTTCTTCCCCCGGAGGGGGAATTTCGCCCGTTTTTCCCTGTCTAAAGCGGGCGATTTCGCTCCAGGAGTACGGTATCTGTCACTACGAGCCGAGTTCGCGGGTTTCCACCCTGTCGATTTCGGAGTGGGCGAGAACGCCACCCGGGGAGCGTTGGCACAGCGTGCACTTCTCTCCTGGGGATGGGACCTTCCGGAAGAATACCAATTCGAGCTCGGAGGGACGAACTCAGTCCGCGGAGCGGCGCACCCGCTGAAGACCGAGCGCCTCCTCCTCCTCAACAATGAGTTCCGGGTGGAACTCACACAGGGTTTCCACGTAGCCCTCTTTTGGGATTTGGGGGTATCCCTCAGCGAGCGCGAGGTGAAAAGTTCCGTAGGGATCGAACTCGCGGTCCGCTTCATGGGAACCTTCGTGCGGCTCGACCTCGCTTGGCCCAATGATCGGCCGTGGAATTGGGTGCCCCAGTTCGAATTCGGTTGGGCCCCGATTTTCTGAAGAACGCTAAATTTAAGGAGGGAAAGAGATGAAGGGAATCGGTTACGCAATCGTGGTGGCGCTGGTGGCTGGGTTCGTGGGGGGACTCGTGGCAGGGTTTATCCTGCCACAGAAGGGTGCACCCGCGGGAGAGGAACTCACCGCCCGGGTCGAGACTCTCGAGGCGAAGATCGGTGAATTCTCCGGGTACGGAAGCCGTATCAAGGGCGTTGAGTCCAAGGTGGGAGAGTTCGAGAGCAAGCTCTCCCAGCTCGAGGGAAAACTCACCCACATCGAGGACCGTCTCGGAGGCCTGGAGCAGAAAATGGCCGGGATCGGTACCGCCGGCGGCCCCGGGCTCAAGGTGGGCTACGTTGACGCTGACTCGCTCTTCATCAAGGTCTTCATCCCTCAAGTTCAAGCGGAACGTGCGGTGATGGAGGAAAAGAAGCGCGCCATTTCCGAGCTCCAGACACGTAGAATGCAGGGAGAGATAAGCGAGGACGAGTTCAAGCTCCAGTACTACGCTCTCCAAGTGGAACTCCTCTTAGCCCAGTATAACGTGGATATGTCCATGCTTGACAAGATGATAGCCTCACCCGGGTTCGCCAATCTCAAGGCAGACCTCGAACGACTCCGTGAGCAGGCGAGCCCCGCCATAGACGAGATCAACAAGCTCCTCGACGAGGCAAAACTAGGCGTCGTGGACGAGCAGGCCTTCATGGTCAAGTACCAGGCACTACAGAATGCCTTCCAGCAGTTGGATCAGCTCCTCACACAGATCGCGGCACAGAAGATCGTGGAGGTCACCCAGACCGTGGCCCAGGAGAAGGGCTACGACCTCGTGTTGCGCAGGAAGGATGTCCTCGTCTTCCGCAACGCCGAGACCGTGGACGACCTGAGCCCCTTGGTGGAACAACGGCTCTGGAAGCTCTTCGCGACCACTTCCTGATCGGGGAAACAGACGATGGAGATAGAGGAGCTCAAGCGGGTTCTGCCGGTGGGATATCCCTATCTTCTCATCGACCGGCTGGTGAAACGGGGGGAGGGGATAGTGGTGACCCGGAAGTGCGTCACCGTCAATGAACCGTACTTTCAGGGCCACTTCCGCTCTCCATTTCCCTCCATCATGCCCGGCACGATGATCCTCGAGGGGATGGCCCAGACTGCCGGACTCCTTTTGGAAAGTGGCAAGTTGGCCGTGCTCGCCGCGGTGGAGCGGGCACGGTTCCATCGGCCGGTGGTCCCCGGTGACGTTTTGACCTTCGTCGCACGGGTCGCTCGTCTCCGGGGGCCAGTTCTCAAGGCCGAAGTGCGGGCTGAGGTGGAAGGGGAACTCGCCGCCGAGGCTCTGGTCACGCTCATGGTGAAGGAAGATGTGGGAAAAAATAGTTGAGTGTGTCCCCAACGTGTCCGAGGGGAGGAAGGTCGATACGATCGAGGCCATCGTTGCGGCGGTGAGGCAGATTCCGGAGGTCAGGGTCTTGGACGTGGAGTCGGACCCTGACCACAACCGGAGCGTGCTCACGTTCGCCGGCACTCCGGGGGGGGTAAAAACCGCGGTCCTTTCCCTTTTCCGTGAGGCCATCTCCCGGATCGATCTCCGGACACACCAGGGGGAGCATCCCCGCATGGGGGCCGTGGACGTGGTGCCGCTGGTCCCGGTGCGCGGGGTGACCATGGACGACTGTGTCACCCTCTCCCGGGAGCTCGGGCACGAGATCTGGAAAGAATTCAGGGTGCCCGTCTACCTCTACGCCAACTCCGCCACTCGTCCTGAACGCGAGGACCTGGCAGCGATCAGGAAGGGCGAGTTTGAGGGGTTCTTCGAGAAGATAAAGGATCCCTCCTGGGCCCCAGACTTCGGCGAGCCTGAGGTGCACCCCACGGCTGGGGTGGTAGCAGTAGGGGCACGGGAGTTCCTCATCGCCTACAACGTGTACTTGGGCACCGACGATGTGCACATCGCCAAGGCCATCGCCAAGGCGGTGCGGGGATCGTCCGGAGGTCTCCGGTACGTGAAGGCCCTCGGATTCGAGATCAAGGAGCGGGGCCTAGTCCAGGTCTCCATGAACCTCACCGATTACAAGAAGACCCCCATCGCCAGGGTCCTCGAGCTCATCCGCCGCGAGGCCGCCCGTTACGGCGTTCCCGTGGTGGAGACCGAGGTCGTGGGCTTGGTGCCCCAGGCTGCCCTGGACCAGGTAGTGGAGTACTACCTCCAGCTGCGGAAGTTCCACGAGGGTATGGTGTTCGAGCGCCGTCTCCAGGCGGCTTTAGAGGAGTGAGCTGGCCTTACCCTTGCCGCGCGGCCGCGATCCTCGGACTCGGGCGAACGGGGCGAGCCTTGGTGGAGCACCTCTCGCGTTTGGGGCTAGAGCTCTTTCTCTCCGAAAAGCGTACGCTCTCCCCGGAGGAACGTTGGTTCCTCGAGAGGCACGGGGTCCGGTGGGAGGAGGGGGGTCATACAGAGAAGATCCTCCGGTATGAGTTGATCATCCCGAGCCCTGGCGTCCCTCCGCACGAGCCGGTGCTCCGCGCGGCACGCCGACGGAGAATTCCCGTCTTCTCCGAGCTCGAGGTGGCGTGGAAGTTAGCACGTCCATCTTGTGTGATCGCTGTCACGGGAACGAATGGGAAGTCAACCACCACTGCGCTCATCGGTAAGCTCCTCCAGGTCGTGGGGGAGGAACCGGTGGTAGCGGGGAACATTGGCACTCCCGCGGTCTCCACCGTCCCCGCGGCTGAAGGCCGCCCATGGGTTCTCGAGGTGAGTTCCTACCAGCTCGAGTGGATCGCAGAATTTCGACCCGACGTGGCCGTCTTCCTCAATTTCGCCCCTGACCATCTCGACTACCACGGCTCTCCGGGGGGCTATTTCGCCGCTAAGGCGAAGATCTTTCGCAACCAGGGTCCTGCAGACTTCGCCGTTCTCTCCCAAGAACTGATCGGGAAGGTGGCGCCACGTGCGCGGGTATTGCTTTACGAGGAAGCGGTGCTCCCCAGCGGGTGGGGAGAGGGCCTTCCCGAACACTTGATCCTGGACCTCAAGGCGGCCTTCGCCGCCACGGCAGCTGCCTTCCCCGAGATCGCAGGTTCGCCACCGCCTTACGAGGCGGTGGCCGCCGCCCTAAAACAGCCCCACCGCTTTGAGTACGTCGGTGAAATCCAAGGGGTACCGTTCATAGATGATTCCAAGGCCACTAACGCCCATGCCACTGCTGCAGCCCTGGCGGCAGTGCCGGGGAAGTGCGTCCTCCTCTTGGGAGGACGCCATAAGGGGAGAGGGTATGAGATTCTACGGCCATTATTGCGGGAAAAAGTGAGGCTTTGTGTCCTGTTTGGCGAGTCCCGAGAGTTTTTTACCGGACTTCTCTCATCTTGGGAGATTCCCTTCGTGCACGCGAGCTCTCCTGATGAAGTCTTGGAGCGGGCCTATCGCGCCGCCTTGCCAGGAGACCTGGTCCTTCTCTCGCCTGCCTGTGCCTCCTTTGATCAATTTCACGACTACGCACATCGGGGACTGGTTTTCCAAGGAGCTTTCAGGGCCCTCGCCCGCCGCTTAGGGCGAATGTCTCGGGCATAACGGACACTCCTCACCTCCTCGCTTCCCCTATCGACCATCGCGGGGGGGCAGGTTTCGTTCCCGTTTGTGGAACTTTGGCCCACACTTCCCCCTGCGGGCTCTTATGGTGGGAAAGATAGAAGGCCGTCTCCTTTTAGTCACGATCGCGCTCCTCGTCGTGGGGTTGATCTTCGTGTATTCGGCGAGTTTCCCTCTGGCGCTGCGGCTCTTCGGCGAGGAGACGGGATTCCTCAAACGCCAACTCTTCGGGTGTTTGCTTGGGGGGGTCTTGCTCGGTGCTTTTTGGTTCGGTGATTACTGGTTTTGGACGAGACTCTCTCCCCTCTTACTCGCGGGCGTCCTCGGTGGAGTAATCCTAACCCAGCTCCCCGGGATCGGGGTGGGGGGGCGCTGGATCTCCCTCGGCCCCTTCTCCCTACAGCCTTCTGAGTTCGGGAAGATCGCACTCCTCCTGTATCTTGCACGTTCACTCCTCAGAGGAGACTTCGACGATTTCCGCCGTGGGCTCCTCCCCCACCTCGCCCTCCTCGGGATCTTCGGGGGCCTACTCCTTGCGCAGCCCGACTTTGGGATGTTTCTCCTCTACGGGGCTCTAACTTTCTTCATGTTATGGGTTGCCGGGGCTCGCACCCGTGACATCCTCGGCGTCGTAGCGGCAGGGCTTCCTCTCATGGGAATTGCCTTGGTGTTGGCTCCCTACCGGCTTGGCAGGATCCTCGCGTTCCTGAACCCCGAGAGCTTCCGCCACAGCTACGGCTACCAGGTGTATCAGTCCCTCCTCGCCATCGGTTCCGGCGGGATCTTCGGCCGCGGGCTCGGCGCTTCACGGGCCAAACTTTTCTACCTCCCTTCGGCTCACAACGATTTCATTTTCGCCGTGGTAGGAGAGGAGGCCGGACTCATCGGAAGCCTGACCCTAATCTTCCTCTTGGTGGCGTTGGTGGCGTTGGGATATCGGATTTCCCGGGATGCCCGAGATGATCTCGGAACACTTCTTGCGTTGGGGGCCTCCTTTATCCTCGGGTTTCAAACCCTCCTCAACCTGGGCGTCGTCGTAGGCGTGTTCCCTGTGACTGGCCTCACCTTGCCCTTTATCTCCTATGGCGGGAGCTCCCTCGCCGTTTCCTTGGGATTGGTGGGGATCCTGTTGGGTGTAGCGCGGGAGGCAGAGAGATGAAGCTCCTTCTGGCGGTGGGCGGTTCCGCGGGACACATCTACCCGGCATTGGCGGTGGTGGAAGTGCTTCGGGAGTTGGACCCCGAGCTCCATGTCTTCTGGCTCGGGCGTCCCAGGAGCATTGAGGAGGAAATCATCAAAAAGTACCACAACATTACTTTCATCCCGTTCCGTTCTTCTGGGATACCACGTACGAACGTGCTCTTCGGCGCGCGGACCCTTATGCGGCTCCCCTGGAACGTATGGCGGGCAGTAGGGATCTTGGAGGAGGTACGCCCGGACGTAACACTGGGAATGGGGTGCTACACGTCCTTTGCCCCAGGGGTGGCGGCCCACTTCCTGCGGATCCCCCTGGTGATCCATGAACAGAACGCCTCCCTTGGACTCGCCAATCGAATCCTCGCCCGCTTTGCTCGCCGAGTTCTCCTATCGTTCCCCGAAACCTTGTCCGAAGTCCCCTGTCGTGAACGTGCCCGGGTGACCGGAGTTCCAGTGCGGCGGGAAGTCTTGCACCAACGCCGTATCTATCTTCCCAAAGGCTATCTCCTTCTCCTTGGGGGATCCCTTGGATCGAGCCTCCTCACTGAGGCACTGCTCGCCGCAGCCCCTTTCCTCGCGGGGCTTCCCGATTTTGCCCTTTACATCGCCACTGGTCGTTTCGGAGATCCCGAGGAACTCGAACGGCGGTTCCGTGCTGCCGGAATTGAGAAGGTGCGTGTGGTTCGGTGGATCGAAGATATGGGAAGGGTATATGCGGGGGCAAAGCTCATTGTAAGCCGCGCCGGCGCTTCCACAGTGGCCGAGGTTCTGGCAGCGGGGCGGCCCGCGGTCTTCGTGCCCTGGAGCGGTGCCGCGGGGAAGCACCAAGACAGGAATGCCCATTCAGTCTCGGCACGCAGGGGCGCCGTGGTTCTGAGTGAGGGAGAAGTGCGCCAAGGAAAGCTGGGACAGCTTATCGCTTCCCTTTGGGAGGACGCCGAGAGGCTCAGTGACCTGGCACGAGGCGCTGCGGCCCTGGCACAGCCACAGGCCGCGTGGGAGGTGGCCCGGGAGCTCTTATGGGTGGCGGAGGGGCTGCTTTGGACTGTTCCCGCGTGCACTTAGTGGGTATCGGTGGCGACGGTATGGCTCCCCTGGCGGAACTTCTTTTCCGGGCCGGGGCCGAGGTCACCGGGTCTGACATCGCGGATTCCGCCACCGTTCTGGAACTCCGCGACCATGGCATCCCTGTATCCATAGGACATCGGGATGAGAATGTCCCCGGGGCCCAATGCCTCGTCGCTTCCTCCGCGATCCCGCGGAATAACCCCGAGCTTTTCACCGCCCGAAAATTGGGGATTTCGGTCCTCCCGCGCCTTTTGGCCCTAAAGGAAATTCTCTGTGGGCGAAAACTCATCGCCGTCTGTGGTACCCATGGGAAGACCACTACCTCCGCCTGGCTTGCACACTTACTCCGTCCTTCTGGGGTTGGTTTTTACGTAGGGGCAGCAGTGCGAGGACTTTCCCGTGCCTCTTGGGGCAGTTCCCCCTGGTTCGTGGCGGAGATCGACGAATCGGACGGGTTCTTCGTGGATCTCGATCCGGAAATCGTCATCCTTACCAACGTAGACCGAGATCATCTCTCCTCTTACGGTAGCTACTCCGTGCTCAAAGAGGCATTCCACCGGTTTCTCACTAAGGCCGAGAACACGGTAGTTTGCGGCGACGATTCTCCGTCCCTTGAAGTCTCACGGGGGACAGATCCCTTCACTTACGGGTTCTCCACGGAGGTCGACCTCCAGGCGAGGGGTGTGAGAACCACGTCTCAGGGGACGTCTTTCGAGGTATTCCTCCACGGGAAGCGGGTGGGGGAAGCCCTGATCCCTGCTTTCGGTGATCACAACGTGCGCAATGCCCTGGCAGTGCTGGCAGGAGCTCACCTCGCCGGGATCTCCCCCCGAGAGGCGTTGGAGCGGCTCGCCGACCTCCCCCTCCCCCGGCGGCGTTTGGAGGTCCTCATGGAGAACGGATACGTCCTCGTCGACGACTACGCCCATCACCCCCGAGAGATAGTGGCCGGAATCCGTGCCATCAGAGCCCGCTGGCCGGGACGGAGGCTCCTCGTCCTCTTCCAACCACACCGATTCTCCCGGACTGCATCGCTTTCCCGGGAACTCGGGATGGCGTTAGCTGCCGCGGACATCGCCGTGGTGACCGAGATCTATTCAGCCTTCGAGGAGCCGATCCCGAAGGTCTCAGGGAGACGAGTAGCACAGGCCCTCCTCGCCCATGGGGGAAAGGGACGTTTCGTGGCGGACCCGGAAAGGGCGGTGGAGGAACTCCTCGAGTCGTCAGCGCCGGGGGACGTAATCGCCTGTTTCGGAGCGGGGAACGTATGGGAAACCTTCCACAAGATTCCGGAGATGCTCTGAGGCTCGTCAGAGGTCTCCCCGGCGAAGTCCGCCTGGGGGAACCCCTTTGCCATCACACCACATTTCGCATCGGAGGACCAGCGTGGTGCTTCTTCGTCCCGGAAAATCGCGAGGCCTTCGTGGAGGCCATCTCCCGGGCCAGAGGCGAAGGGATCCCCTGGTTCGTGTTGGGAGGGGGATCCAACGTACTCTTTCACGACCGTGGGTTCCCGGGTCTCGTGATCGCCACGAAGGGGCTACTATCCCTGCAAGCCAACGAGGAAAAGTTCTTCGCCGAAGCTGGCGTTCCGCTCTCCGCCCTAGTTTCAAAGGGGTGCTCTGCCCTTGCTGGAATTCCGGGAACGGTGGGCGGGGGCCTCCACATGAACGCGGGAACCCAAGCGGGCTCGATCTCCCGGTATGTCCTCTCCGTGGAAGTCCTGGGCCATGATGGCCTCCCCCGGCGGATTTCCGTGGAGGAGTGCGATTTCGCCTATCGATCATCGCGTCTCCAACGGCTTCACCTCCCGGTACTCGGGGCCGAGTTTACCGTCCCAAAAGTGGAGGCGACTTCGACCGAGGAACTCCTGTGGCGACGTCAGAGCTCGCAGCCCGTAGGACTTCCGTCTGCCGGATGTATATTTCGCAATCCCCCCAATGCTCCACCCGCTGGCTGGCTCATCGACCGGGCTGGATTCAAGGGAGCACGTCTCGGCGATGCATTGGTTTCGCCTAAGCACGCAAATTTCATCTGCAATCTCGGGAGGGCAAAGGCTTCAGAAGTGCTCTCCCTTATCGAGCGGATCCGCGAGGGGGTACGCCGAGTATTCGGCGTCCTCTTAGAGCCCGAAATCGAGATCGTTTGGGCATAGGCCCTGTTCTCACTATTCTCTCCTCGATGTTTCGAGCGCTTTTGCGGTGGATGTCGCTCCTCGGGGCATTGTGGTTGCTCCTCCTCGCCGTAATTCGGTTTGGTGGATGGCTTCAAGTACAAGAAATTAGAGTTATTGCTGTCAACGACAATGGTGTTTCACAATTGGAATATCTGTCACCTCAGAAAGTGATAAACTTGACTGGCATACGTTATAAAGCTAACATTGCAAAGCTCAATATCGCTGACGTCAGGAAGAGGCTTGAACATCACCCCTGGGTCAAGGAAGCGTGGATTAAGCGCCATTGGTTGAGGGGGATCGTAGAGATTCAGATCAGGGAAAGGAAGCCGGTGGGAAGGGTCCAAGGCGAGGGGGGCAATACATATAGGGTTGATCGTGAAGGGGCCATTTTGGGGCCAGCCGCAGAAGCGGATGAAAGCCCAATAGTTTTAGGTCTGCCCCTTTCCTTCCCCGATGAAGAAGTCCCGCCCTGGGTGATAGAAATTCTGAATCTATATCAGGGTCTCTCCCGTTGTAAAGAGCTTTACCCCGCGATGGACGTGAGCGACGCACACGACGTACAACTGTTACCTGCAAGGGAGACGTATCCCTTAATCCGTTTAGGAGCTTTGGATCGAGTTCCGGAGATATTGCCCAAGGTTGAGATCATCCTCGAAAGCTCGCCAGAAAAATTTGACCTTTCGAAGTTCGCCGAGATAGACTGCCGTCTGGGGGACGGTTGTGTTTTAAAACCGCCGGTTAAGGGGGGATAGAAGGTGGCCAGACGCCGTCGCGGCAGGGAGAGGATTGTGGTGGGCCTGGACGTGGGTACCACCAAGGTAGCTTGTTTAGTAGCGAATGTCATCGACTCTGAAATAGAGATCATCGGTATGGGCACTGCCCCGTCACGGGGCCTCGACAAGGGTGTGGTGGTGGACATCGGCCGCACCATCCAGTCCATCCGCAAAGCCGTAGAGGAAGCGGAGAATATGGCTGACGTGAAGATCCGGTCCGTCTATGTGGGGATCGCGGGCCAACACATCCGCTCCATAAACACTACGGGCACTGTGGCCATTACCCATCCCGGGAGGGTCATCAAAAAGAGCGATATCCGCCGCGTGATCGAGGCCGCTAAGGCCATCCCCATTCCCCCCGACATGCAACTCATCCATGTCATTCCGCGCCAGTACAAAGTGGACGGCCAGGAGGGAATTACCGATCCCGAGGGGATGACGGGGACGCGGCTTGAGGCCGATGTACATCTGGTTTTGGGCTCGGTCACTGCGGTACGGAACCTCATACGCTGCATCAAGTACTTGCGCATCGACGTGAGACAGATCGTGTTGCAGCCGCTGGCTTCCTCACTTGCGGTCCTCTCCTCGGCGGAGAAAGAGCTCGGAGTGGTGCTCTTGGACATCGGTGGCGGTACTACCGACATCTCCATCTATAAAGGCGGCGATATCTGGTTTTCTCGGGTAATCCCTGTAGCGGGGCAGCACATCACCAACGATATCACCGTGGGCCTTCAAACTCCCATCGAAGAAGCGGAGAGGATCAAAAAAGAGTATGGCACCTGCCTCGTGGACTCGGTGGACGACAACGAAAAACTCGAGATCGCCACCATCGGCGGCGATGGGACAAAACTCGTCTCGAGAAAGCGCCTGGCGAAGATCATCGAGGCTCGAGTGGAGGAAATCCTGGATCTCGCCATGGAGGAGGTGGAGAACGCGGGCTACAAGGATATCGTCCCCGGAGGGCTCGTGATCACCGGAGGGACGGCCTTATTGGATGGGATCGTGGAGTTCGCCCAAGCTCGCTACGGCCTCCCCGCCCGCCGCGGTCAGATCCCTCAAGGAATCCATGGCCTGCGGGACATCGTGGAATCTCCTATTTACGCTACCGCCATTGGCCTCCTCAAGTACGCGGTGGAGTTCAAGGACATCGAACCCTCCCGTGAGAACGGGGGTGGCTGGTTTAACACGGTCCTCAAATGGCTCCGGGCGATTCTTTGGGGGGGGTGAGGTCAGTGGAGAGCTTGCATCCCGTGGCTCCGGCGCGGATCTTGGTAATCGGGGTGGGCGGCGGCGGGGGCAACGCCGTTAACCGCATGATGCAGGCCGGGATTCAAGGGGTGGAGTTCGTGGCCGTGAATACCGACGCCCAGGTCCTACAGACGGTCGACGCTCACCGCCACCTGCAAATCGGCAGAAACCTCACCAAGGGCCTCGGGGCCGGGGGGAATCCCGAGATCGGCCGTAAAGCCGCGGAGGAGTCTCTGGACGAGATCGTGGACCTGCTCCAAGGTTACGACATGGTCTTTATCACCGCGGGAATGGGCGGGGGAACAGGAACTGGTGCGAGCCCTGTGATCGCCCGGACCGCAAGGGAGATGGGTGTCCTCACCGTCTCCATCGTCACTCGGCCCTTCTCCTTCGAGGGAGCCCCCAGGGCCAAGCGTGCCGAAGAGGGAATAGGCCTCTTGAGCCAACACGTTGATGCATTGATCACGGTTTCCAACGACAAACTCCTCAAGATCGCCCCTCCCGACATGCCCCTAACCCGGGCCTTCGAGCTCGCCGACGAGGTGTTGAAGCAAGGGGTTCAAGGGATTACCGAGCTCATCACCGTCCCCGGACTCATCAACCTCGACTTCGCCGATGTGGAGGCGGTACTCCGGGACGCTGGAACTGCCCTAATGGGGATCGGTGAAGCGGAGGGCGAGAATCGTTCCCGTGAAGCGGCGCGGAAGGCGGTGACTTCCCCGCTCCTCGACTGCTCCATGCGGGGCGCCAAAAAGGCTATCGTGAACATTATGGGCGGCGAAGACCTAGCACTGGACGAGGTCCGTGAGGCCACCGACGTGGTTCACGAAGCCCTGGCCGACAAGGCCGATATCTTCGTGGGCGCCGTGATCAAAGATGGCCTGCAGAAGGTCCGCGTTACCGTCGTGGCCACCGGTTTCACCGCGGGCGCCGAACTCGAAGAGGAGTTCACTACCGTGGGCGAGGAGGCGATCCTCGAGCGAATTAGGCGTGAGCTCTCCGGCGATAGCTTCGACGTTCCCGCCTTCATCCGTCGCAATGGGAAGGGTTAGTTTACGAGTGCTTTCGGTATATGCATGCTCACGTAAGGTAAATTTCCCTCAGATGATTTCATAATATTGATTCTGGTTCATAATTAAGGGTGCCCACTTTTCGTGGGAAAGTGGTTTTGTGGCGATTACGGCGGTAAAATTTGATATCTTTATCGGAAAAGGAGTGGTCGCATGCGCAGATGCATGTGCGCGTTGTTTATCCTGATGATGGCGGGCCTGTTGGGAATTCTGGGCTTCGCCCAGAAGGCGGAGCTCCTCATTTGGCCCCTTCCCACGGCCGATGCTTTGCCCTCGGGGCTCTCCATCGCCCCTGACGGAAAGATTTACATCGCCCAATTCGATGCCCAGAAGATCGGCCTCCTCGATCCGGGAACCAATGAACTCTCTGAACGGGGGATCGGGGCGAACCCCGTGAGCATCTATGCCCCCAGCAACGATGCGGTCATCTACACCCTGCCTCACGACAACGTCATCGAGTACCTGGTCTTCATCGGAGGCCAAGCCCGCTGGCCGGTTCCCACCCCTGGCGCCTGGCCAAAGGACTTGACGCCTGCTCCCTCCGGCCCCGGGCAGATCAACTTCTGGTTCGTCGAGCGCCTGGCGGGAAAACTGGCCCGTCTCTCCCCCGCCCAAATCGCCGTCACACTGCCTCTTTTTTATCCACAAAAACACACCATCACCCCACAACGGCAGGAGATAATCCCCAACGTGGTCCCAGTGAAACCGAGCTTTTACGCGGGCAATCCTATGCTCCCTCCGCCTCTCGCCCTCGTGCAGGCCAAGACCACAGGACCCGTCACCGAGTGGGCGGTCACGGGGTTTTCTTCGAACTATGTGGAAGACCTCGCGCTGGCCCCTAAAAGTGGGGCGGTTTGGTTCACGACAAGCCAAGGAGAACTGGGTTCCCTTGATCCCCCTTCCAGTACGGTGGCTTTCCATACCCTTCCCCCTAATGCAAGGGCCTTGGGGGTTGCGGTGGCCCCGGATGGCAAAATTTGGTTCACCGATAGCGCCACTCCGGCCATCGGTTCCCTAGACCCGGTGACGGGAGACGTCTACCTTTGGGCCATCCCCGGGGGGGCACAACCGCTCAAGATCCTCGTGGAGCCCCCCGGACGCATCTGGTTCATCGACCGCGAAGCCGACTTCGTGGGATTCCTGCGACCTAGTGCGAACGAGTTCGTGATCTACCCACTTCCTCCCAGTTCTTATCCGGTAGACCTCGTCCTCGCGGACGACGGGACGGCGTGGTTCGTGTGTGAACGGGGAAATTATGTGGCAAGCCTCTCGATCGTCCCCGTCCTCGGACCCCCGCCGGTCGCTCCAGGCGCTGGTGCAGCCCGCATCCTCGGTTACTCCATAACCCAAGTGGGGAGCCATGCTACCATTCAGGTACTCTACTCGTATGATGGGAGTTTGGGCTTCCCGGTCCTTATCGGTCTTTACGTCCTCCCAAGTGGAGAAGGCTTTTCCTACGCGCCTTACAGGATCACACAGCCGGGGATGGGTACGGCGACCATCGAGCTGTACTACAACGGCGCTACCCCCATACAAAGCGAGGCCCTGCGGATCGTAATGTACCTTCAAAATCAGCAGGTAATCGCCGAGAAAAAGGTCGAGTTCCTTACCACCTGGAGTCCGTAAGGGACACGTGCTGGAGTGGAATGTAGGGCCCGCGATGCGGGCCCTTTTCTTTCCGAACCCCATCCATAAAATGCGTGTAAGGAGGTGGACCGATGCACGTGTTCTTCGGGATCTTTTTCGTGTTGAGCGCGGGTGTTGCCCTTTCCGCCGCTGAAGTGACCGTGACGTACCTGGGGCACGCCTGCTTCACCCTTCAGGCGGACGATGGCCCCGTGGTGATGATCGACCCCTACGCGTCTTACGTCCCCTATCCCGCCCTGCCCAAACCAGCGGACGTGGTGTTCATCACTCACGGCCACATCGATCACTGTCCATGGTGCTACGGCGAGAAGGACAGGGTCCTCGGAAACCCGATCCTCGTTTGGCCCTTCGACAAGCAGAAACGCGTGGAGGAGGGACGGTGGAGGATCATCGAGGGACTCATCGCCGATTTCGTCGAGGCCACCCACGTCACCCTAAAGGGCGGCGGGAAAGGCTTCGTGTGTCTCTTCTCCTTCAATGTCGGCGGAATTAGATTCGCCCACCTCGGGGACCTCGGGAGGCCCCTTACCCCGGAACAGCTCAACGCCCTCGGGGACGTTCAAGTCCTCATGGTGCCTGTGGGCGGCCACTTCACCATCGACGCCGCCGAGGCAGTCCAGGTAATCAAACAGCTGCCCTCGGTCCGAGTGGTCCTCCCCATGCACTACTACGTGGAGGGCTATTGCCCCTGGAAGGAAATCGCGCCGCTTCAGGGATTCCTCGACCTCGTTCGGACCGAGGGCTGGACGGTACGGGAGTTCGCTTCCGCGAGAGTCACCTTATCCCCGGAGTCGCTGCCGGAATCGTTGGAGGTTTGGATCCTCCCCTTTGCCACCGAATAGGGCCCCTTCACCCCCGAGGTTGTTAGCCGGGGAAAATTTCGTTAATAAAAGCGGGCCACATCGACGTAGACGAAAAGGGGTGATCGTCACGTGAAGGTCTTGCTCATAAAGGAAGTGCCCAATCTCGGCGTTCCCGGGGACGTGGTGGAGGTCAAGGACGGCTACGCCCGCAACTATCTCCTCCCCAAGAAGTTCGCTGTCTTCCCCACGCCCCACAATATCGAGCGCTTCCGCAAGCTTCGGGAGCAGTATGAGATGGAACTTGCCGACCGGCGCACCAGAGCCCAGGCGTTGGCGGAGAAGCTCCGGGGTGCAGAGCTCATCTTCGGTCGAAAAGTGCACGACGGGGACAAGCTCTATGCGGCCGTGCGGCCTCACGACGTGGCCAAGCAGATCGAGGAGAAGTTCGGGGTGAAGGTCGAGCCTTCCAAGATCGTAATGGACCCCATCGAACTCTTAGGCGAGTACGATGTCCAGGTGAAGCTCTACGAGGATATCAGCGCTACCTTGAAAGTAAAAGTGGAGCCCATCGACTGAATGTCCCTCCGGGGTGATGCCTTCCGGGCCGCGCTGGGCACCATGGCCTCCCGTGTGCTCGGCCTGGCCCGGGAAGTGACCTTGGCCCATTTCTTTGGGGCCAGTGGCAGTTTAGACGCTTTCTGGATAGCGTTCCTTATCCCCAATATCCTCCGGCGGCTCCTCGGCGAGGGGGGGGTCACCCTCGCCTTCGTCCCCGTCTATCTCCGGGAGGAACGGCATGGGCGCGGGCGGGAGTTCTTACAGGCCTCGTTCACGTTCGCCCTCATCGCCTTCCCCCTCCTATGTCTCCTCGGGAGTTACCTCGCGCCGAAGTACGTTCGCCTCCTTGCCGCGGGGTTTCCACCGGACCAGCTCTCTCTCGCGGCCGAGCTCGCACAGATGCTCTTCCCGTTCCTAGGGCTCGTGGGGCTTGCAGCCCTGTTCGGAGGGCTCCTCAATACCAAGGGGTACTTTTTCCTCCCTTCCTTCTCTCCAGTCCTCTTCAGCCTCGGGGCCATCACCGGGGCCGCGCTCTCCGGTTACGTCTCAGGGTCCGTATACGTCCTAGCGTTCGGGGTCCTCGCCGGTGCCTTCCTCCAGGTATTGCTCCTCTTTTTTCCCCTGCGGGTGACCTTGTCTCTGGGGAAGCCGTGGCATCCAGGACTTGTGGAGGTGGGAAAGCGATTGATCCCCGCTTTCGCCGGTCTCCTCCTCTCCGAGGTCAATGCCTTGGTGGACAACCGCCTTGCCTCGGGCCTCGCCCCCGGGTCCATCTCCGTCCTCCAATACGGAATGCGACTCTTTCAACTGCCCATGGGGGTTATCGCCGCATCGGTGGGGATGGCGATTCTCCCCCGGCTCTCTCGGGACGCTATACACGCGGATGTGACGTCTCTGCGCCGGGGCCTCACTGACGGCGTGGAGACCGTTCTCGCCTGGATCCTACCGGCCATGGCCGGGCTCTTGGTCTTGGGAAAGCCGATCGTGGCATTTCTCTTCGGGCACGGGGCTTTCGGAGACGTGGCCGTGGACGGAACGTATCTGGCCCTGATGGGGTATCTCGTGGGGATTTGGGGGTATGCCCTACTACACCTCTTCACACGGGCATTTCATGCCTTGGGGCTCCTGCGGTTTCCCCCCCTGGTCCTCGGCATTTCCGCCATGGCAAACGTAGGACTGGACATCGCTCTGGTGCGAATTTGGGGTGTGTTCGGGCTAGCCGTGGCCACGGGAATCTCGGGGTGTATAGGCGGGATCCTTTCGGGGGCGCTCCTGTGGAGGAAGGTCCGGGGTTGGCTTCCACGGGGGAGTCTCCTGAGAATTGTTTCGGGCACAGGGATTATGGCCGGGGCTATATGGTCTTTCGACAGATTTGTAGGGGTAGGACTCCCCGAGTTCGGCCGCGTATTCAGTGGGGTGGCGTTAGGGATCTTATTTTACATCCCGTTCCTCGGGCGGAAGAACTTGTGGGCCATAATGGCCGGCCTCACCCGTGGAGCTGCCTGAGCATCTCGACATTTCCCCGACGACCCGCCAGGATCCGAGCTAGGTTAAGGAAAGCCTTTTATACCGACGGTAATTTCAAGCTTCAGGAGAGCCCTACCCGCTCCCGTGCCTCGCGGATCACCTCGCGCGCGATCTTCCGAGCTTTCGCGGCCCCGGCGGCGAGGATCTCCTTTATCTCGCCGCGTGCCTCGAGCTCACGGCGCCGTTCGCGGATCGGGGAGAGAAACTCAACAAGGTATTTAAAGAGTGTCTCTTTCAGGTCTTTATAGAGGAGTTTTCCCGCCTTGTGTCTCACCCGGAAATCCTCCACGAGATCGGCCGGAGCCACGAGCTCCAGGAGCAGGAAGAGATTCGCGACACCGGGTGACATATCTTGGCCCGGCTGGAGGCCCATGTCGGTGACAGCGGAGCGGACCTTCCTATAGATGGAGTCCTCGGCTTCCATGAGGCCAATGTAATGTTCGGGCCCGTAGGATTTGCTCATCTTGCGGGTGGGATCCGCTAGGGACATTATACGGGCCCCCTTGGAGAGGATGGGTTGAGGTTCGGGGAAGAGTTCCCCGAAGCGGTAGTTGAAGCGCCGGGCGATGCGGCGCGAGAGTTCGAGGTGCTGGAGTTGGTCCTCGCCCACGGGGACGTGGTCGGCGAGATATAGGAGGATGTCGGCTGCCTGGAGAACCGGGTAGTAAAAGAGTCCCGCGTTCACGAATTCTTGCTCTTTGGCCTTTTGCTTGAACTGTGTCATCCGGGTGAGGTCCCCGAAGGAGGTGACACAGCCCAGGATCCAACAGAGCTCGGTATGTTCGGGAACGTCGGACTGTACGAACAAGATGGACTTATTGGGGTCGATGCCGCAGGCGAGGAGGTCCATAGCCAGCGACTCCCTCGCTTGTCGCATCTCCTCGGGAACCATGTCTTCATTAGTGAGAGCATGATAGTCCACGATGCAGTAAATGCACTCGTTGCCCTTTTGGAGATCGACCCACTGTTTTATCGCCCCGAAGTAGTTGCCGAGGTGTAGGACCCCTGTCGGCTGTATTCCAGAAAAAATGCGCATGGGACACCTCCTACATACGTGGGAATAAGGGCGTGGGCACAGAAGTGGGTGGGCACGCGAACGCTACCTATGCCAAAGACAACCTCCTCGTGCCATCTCCACCTCCGAAGAGATTATAAGCGGCAGAAGTCGAAGATGGAATTCTTCCTGGTTTGTCATTGGCAGAGCACAGGTGAGTTACTGTTTGAAGTGAACGTTTTTTCAGGCGAAATTGCATCTCCGTTGTACAAATGGACACCCGCGTACCTCCATACCTAAGTACTCGCAACATAACTTTCCCTCTCGCCGATGATCGAGAGCGTGAACGCTGCGGACTGGCAACGTACACACCCATCCCGCTTCGGGTAGCGGCTCCCGATGGTATAAAAGGTGTGTCTCGGGAGACCCCATGTTCAGGATTAAATTGAAAATGCCCAGCTCCGAACTATCTCCAAGGACAGTGCAAAGGGCACCCAGATTGACATGCAACTCATCGTGGAATTCGAACGAAAACGTGTCCCCGAGGATTTACCGCGAGAGAATCGTAGCTATGACATAATCTCTCCGGCTGACACGGACGCGACGAGGGATGTAGTGGCGAAGGTCAAGCCGGAGGAAATTACCGAAGTCATCGCCCCCTCAAAGACCAGAAAGTCGCTACACAAATGCTCGAGTAAGTCTCAGGGCTCTTGTGCTAAAATGGCTTCGGATGAACAGGGAAATAGCGCGGAAGTGGTACAAACAGGCGGTCCACGACCTCGAGATGGCCGCAAAAAACCTGCAAATCGGTGGCTATGATGTCGCCGCGTTTCTCTCCCATCAGGCCGTTGAAAAATTGCTCAAAGCTGGCCTCGCCCTCCAGGGAAGAGAAATCCCACGTTCCCACTACTTGGATGAACTGGCCCACGAACTCGAACTTCCAAAGGAGCTGCGCGAGGAAATTTTAGATCTCACACCGGATTATACCCTTTCCCGTTACCCCGATGTGACGGATCTTATTCCCTACGAACATTACGATCAACAAATCGCCAAAGAAAAGGTTGCTACTGCGAGGAAAGTCCTCGAATACTTTGAGACCACGTGGGAAAAGTTGTGACCGGGGACTATTGGGTCGAGCGGTTCCTAAAAGAGGTGCTGCCCAAGCTAGAACGGGCGTTAAGTCCGTCATTGGTCGTGCTCTTCGGTTCTCGTATCAAGGGCGAAGCGACCGAAGACTCAGATCTAGATGTGATCGTGGTTGCCGAGGCTTTTTCGGATATCCCCTTTCTCAAGCGCATGCCCATGCTCCTCAAGCTGGTGAATTTCGCAAAGCACATCGACTTCCTCTGCTACACCCCTGAGGAGTTCGAAAGACTCCGCAATTCTTCCACGATAATTGCGCAGGCCTTGGAAGAGGGCGTTGTTGTGAAAGGCGATGATGGGCATATATGGCGGAAAGAAGAAACTTGACCACGGTTCTAGGGGGCCAGATAGAGCCCAACGGCGGTCTGTATTGCCCGTCGAAGGAGCATACGTGAACGAGATATCGGGGAGATCCGGGCAGAGCGTCTGCAAGATGGGGATACCTAAATCTCGAAGTACATTTCGGGAATATGGGACGTCGACATCGAAGCGCTGCCTGCCGAGTCTCTTCACGAACATCTTCGCCTGGTGAGGGGGACTGTGGAGTCACCTCCGGGGCACATCGGATCATCGTATCGTTTGGGCGAAGCCCCGCCCAGATCTTCAGGATCTACTACTAAAACGCAGGTGAGCTATTGCTCTTCACAACACAAAGGGCCCCCAGGATTTCGCCCCTGGACTGAACTCGGCCCACGCCTCCTCTTCGCGGACGACGAGAAAATCCTCCATCCTCGATACCTTTTTCCTGCCTATCGATCTGTTACGGAGAGTTCTACAAGCCTAAACGCGATTCCACGATTTCTTTGGCAGGCCCCCGCGAGCGAGGAGGTTATAAAATTTGGCTTCTGATGGGGCGGGAAATCGACTTCCACTCACGACATTTCTTCGATCGGGAAGATAGTTTCAACAGGTCCTCGGGTGGTGAAAAGAGAAAATTTGTCTACATATTTTTAAAGCTTGGTACCGTGGTCTATAAACTTGGGAAGGGAACACAATGGTAGAGCAAAGAGCTGTCGAACGCGAGAAGTTACTCAAGGACAAACCGCATAAGGTTGTGGAACTATTTTCTGGCGAATGATCTGCCGCCGTAAAGGGTCTTTGTCCTCCGGCCTTTCGCCAGAAGGGAAATGAGCGAATGGTCCGATCTCAATGTCGAATAACTCAGCGAACAGGTATGCCTTTCACGAAGGTAAGGGGGCAGTATTTTTTCGGGAATTTAAACCCTGAAGTAGGCGTGGACGTTCTTTTTCTCGTCACCGGAAGAAACCAAAGCATCGGCCCAGTCTAAAATGACTCTTCCACGAGGAAATCCTCCGGGACGGGGACGTTGTGCATGAGCAAGGTCAGAGAATAGAGAGCCCAACCGCCATGGACTGAAGATGGTCGAAAAACATCCCAACAGCACCTATTCAGACACGTCCGTCATCAATGCCCAACGCTACCTCGAAACGGCCCTCAAGGGATTCCCTTGAACAATGGAAAGCCCCATCTCCGCTTATGGCCTCAGGGACTTAGCCGAAAGGGCCAAACGGCATGGCCTCCCAATGAAGCTTTCTGAAGGCATGGCTACATTCTGCTGTTACTGTCTCACCTCTGGGCATTCAGTTATCATGGCTTCTTTGGGGATTCTGGGAGGGGGAGGGGAAATAAGCCCTGCAAGTCGCCGTAGAACTTCAGGAACGGGAGAAACCGAGGAGTCAATGAAATGGATGGCCGACTGTGGCGCCCACACTCCACGACGGAAAAAAATGGGAAAGCGAAATGGCGGTAGGAAGTTAAAAAGCTGTTAGAAGTCGGCCCTCTCCCGAAAGAGCGTGGTGCGGGAAGTTATCCCGTCGGAGAACATCGGCGAAGATGGAACGTCAAAGATCACGACTTACACGATTCAAGCAAGAGACGGGAAAGCTCCACCTATAAGACCTCATCCTTAGTCCGGAAGGCCGAAGGATAGGAACAAAAAAAACGCCACACATTCCACGTGGCGCAATCTATATATATGACACTTCCCGCCTGCTGTCAAGGGTATGATGTTCCTCATCGAAAGTGTCACCGAAGGGCGGGAAGCTCCCTAAAAAGGTGGCTACTATTTCTTGGGAGAAGCGATTAACCAACGAGAGCATAGCGGAGTTGATCAGGGCATGGCGGCCGAGGTACAGGAAGTGCTCCCGCAAAGAGAAGGGGAAGATCCTCGCGAGTTGGAACATCTACCGGGTACCACCGCAAGTCCCTCATCCGGGCCCTCTCCCGGAAGCCCGGGAAGGGCCGCCGGGGACGTCCCCGCACCTATACCAACGAGGTGCGGGCAGCCCTGGCAGAGGTGTGATGGGAGCTATCCGGGCGGCTCTGCTCCAAGAGGTCGGCCCCGTCCATGGAGAAATTCCTGGAGGCCTTGGAGCGCGCGGGGAGCTCAAGCTGAGGCCCGAGGTGAAAGGACTCCTTCTGCAGTTGGTTCGGCCACCATGGACCGGATCCTGAAGCTGGTGAGGCCGGGAAAGGCGCGCAAACAGCCCGCTCCCCAGTCGGCGAGGCAGCTGCGGGGGAGACTCCGGTGAGTACGGGTGGGAGGAGAGGGTGAGGCCTGAACACGTGGACTTCGATCTGGTGGCCCACTGCGGTACAAGCACCGAAGGGAGTACCTACACATCTTGAACTTGGTGGACATCGCCACCTCCTGGTGTGAACCGGCGGCGATCGGGAACCGGGGACGGGAGGAAGTGGCCCGGTCCCTGGTGGATGTGAAAGGGGGGTTCCCTTTCCGCTTTTGGGGATAGACCCCGACAACGATTCGGCTCTCCTCAACGCTTATCTTCTGAAGTGGTGCCGAGAAAGAACGGGTGGAGTTCACCCGATGTCGGCCGTACCGAAAGAACGATCAAGCCCACATAGAGCAGAAGAACTGGGGGCAGCACGCAGACCGAGAAAGTAACCGAATTACAAGGCAAAACCCGGGATTTCGGTAACATGCACTTTCGATGTATCACGGGGGCACCGATGTTCTTCGTCGATAAAAGTCAGCAGGGAGATTTCCTCGCTCATTCCAACGAGGAGTTACCAGGGGAAATCAGAATGTAGAGATGTATTTGCAACTTGGGCACGGGAAAGGTGTGGATTCGTTCGACTTACCGAAGCCAAACTTGGTCGACGTGACCCTCCCGAGAACCGTTGAACCGTCAAGGTTAGAAGGAAGTATTTGTGGACGCGAAAGGGGCGCCGTTCGGTCTCAAGGTCCCGCTGGAGGGGCCCTCACCAGAGGGGAGGAGCTTGTCCCCGTTGTCCCTGATCACATGCGAAAAGTACCCGCTCCAGCAATATTATGTGAGGTATGGAAACGGCTCCATCGCGGGCGTCCCCCGCCCGGATGAGCTGGAGGCGATCCTCGGTGAATTCAAAGGGTGCTTCCGTTTGTTGATCCACGATACTGAAGGGGACTCGCCCACGTAAGCGAGACCTCTCTCGGTACACCGATAGAGATCAATCCAGTGCACTTCGAAACAGGCCACGTGATCACCATCGAACATATCAGCTTACACTCCTTCGCCGGCTATTTCGGTGAGCCACAGGTGATCCGTTCCAGCGTCGCAGGGGAGACAATCATGCGCAATCACGAGAAGATCCCCAGTCTCTAGGCTCCAGCTGCGCAAACGAGGAGAACCGGATCCACCGCGAGATGCGGGAGACGGCACGGATGTTTATCGTGGATATGGTCCTCGTGGGCGATAGTTGCCCCCTGAGGTTCTCCATCGGTGCCCCCTAGACGACGCTATTGTGCCAGAGCCACATTCTGGGATGAGCTCCTATCGGTGGAGGTGCCCGAGACCGTGGACCCGGTGATCACCTCAGCGAGCGGGTATCCCCGAGGACATAAGTCTCCATCAACACATATGGCCCTCTTCTACGTCGCGGGCTGCGAAACCCGGGGGCATAATCCTCCTCGCTACCGAGTGTAGAGAGGGTTTCGGCCATCCCGTATATGCAGATTGGTGGGAAGCGCTGGGATCTCGCGGATGTATGGGGATTATACGTGCCGAGAGGTTCGAGCTCGGCGGCCACTGGGCATATTTCCTCGCCCGAGGCCGCGCCCGTGGAATGAAAAACACTTCCTGCTTTCACTCTCTCCAGAGAAGGTACGGGCCTCGGGGACCGAGCCTATCTCTTCAGTGGACGAAGCTTTAGCCCTCGCTTGGGAATGCTACGCCGGCCTTCTCCTCCATCGTCTTTCCCTTCGGCAGCGAAACATTTCCCAAAATCCCTGCGCTTGAGAAGTGAGTGGCTGTCGTTATAAATTATTGTACCATGCAAACCTACGCGTTCAGACGTGGTATAGGAAAACTTCTCCTTTATGTCCTCCTTAGTCTCGGTGCTCTGGTTATGATCCTCCCTTTTCTTTGGATGCTCTCGACTTCGTTAAAAGACGAAGTAAGTGCCCTTCAGATGCCGCCCCAATGGATCCCACGTCCGGTACACTGGGAAAATTTTCCCAGGGCTTGGAGCGCTGCACCGTTCGGCCGCTATTTCTTCAACTCCTTTTTCATCGCAATCACCACGACGGTGGGCGAGGTGATCACCACTATCTTCGCTGCCTATGCATTCGCGAAGATGAATTTCTTCGGTAAGAACGTGCTCTTCACCATCTTCCTCGGCACGCTGATGATCCCCGGACAGATGCTCCTCGTCCCGAACTACGTCACCATAAAGAAGCTTGGTTGGTACAATACGTATTGGGCATTGATAATCCCCTGGACTGTCTCAGTATTTGGGATCTTCCTCCTACGCCAATTTTTCCGCACAATTCCTGATGAGTTTTGGGATGCCGCTCGCATCGATGGTTGTTCTCGTTTCCGCTACATTTGGCAGGTCGTCGTTCCTCTCTCGCGTCCCGGGATTGCCACCGTGGCCCTTTTCAAATTTATCGGGTCGTGGAACGCTTTCTTATGGGTCCTTATCATGACCGACAAAGTGGAGCTACGCACTATCCCCGTAGGGTTGCGTTTCTTCATGTCAGATGTAGGGACTAATTATCCCCTCCTTATGGCTGCTTCTACAATGGCCATTCTGCCGGTATTGCTCATCTTCCTTTTCACGCAACGACAGTTCATCCAGGGGATCACGCGGACGGGGTTGAAGTAATGTTCAGAAAGGGGGTGATATTTCGGGAGGGAAGGCTCCAAAAGCCTTGCCTGAATACTACGAAAGGAGGTAGGATATGAGGAGGACACTTCTAGTCTTAGGTTTAATGGGATTGTTCGCCGTTTGGGCTTTAGGCGGCAAGGTAACCATCACTTTTTGGCATGCCATGTCCGAAAAGCATTCCCCGCCACTCGAATACCTTACGCAGAAATTCATGGAGGAGAACCCCGACATCCAGGTCAACCTCGTATATCAGGGTGGCTATGGTTCTCTCTCCCAGAAGCTGATCGCCGCCGTGGCCGCTGGCACTCCTCCCACGCTTGCTCAGCAATATGAGAACTGGACTACCCAATGGCTCGAGGCTCTAGTGCCGCTGGAGGACTACCTCGACCCTGAAGTCCTGGCTGATATCCATCCCAAGTTCGTCGAAATGAATACTTTCGATGGCAAAATGTTAACCGTTCCCTTCAACAAATCCATCATCGTCCTTTACTACCGCGCTGACCTTGTCCCTGAGCCGCCTACTACGTGGGAAGAGTTCCTGGACCTGGCTTGCAAGCTGACGGTCGATGAAAACGGTGATGGCGTGCCTGATCGGTTCGGCACCGGCCTGCGTCCCCCGAACCCGGAGATCTTCCTCACCTTCCTCGCCCAGAATGAGGGTTCGATCCTCTCCGAGGACATGGCCGAGGTCACCATCAACAATGAAAGAGCCCTCGAAACCATGGAGTTTATGGCCAGGCTGGCGAAATGTGCTTTGGTGCAAGGTGGTTACCTCTCCGGTCCGTTCGGTGATGGCCTCATTGCCATGTTCGTCGACACTTCCGCGGGTTATCCATACAACCTTTCTGCTGCCAAGCGCGGTGGCTTCGAGATGAAGGTCACCAAAGTTCCCTGTCACAAGAACTGCGCATCTATGGTTCAGGGCACCAACCTCGGCCTCTTCCAGCTCAACCAGTCTGAAGAACAGATCGCTGCAGCTGTGAAGTACATCGAGTTCTTGCTCCGCCCCGAGAACACAGTGTATTGGGCCAAGGAGACAGGATATCTACCCGTGACCGTGTCTGGCTTTGAGTCTGAGGCGTGGAAGGCTTTCTGTGAAGAGCATCCGGAGCGCAAGGCGATGAGCGAACAGTTCCTCGCCGGCGGTTTCGGACAGATCCACCATCCCGCTTATTGGGACATCCGGAACGCTATGATCACCTACTACGAGGCCGTGCTCCGTGGCGAGATGGAACCCAAAGAAGCCCTCGACGCCCTCGCTGAAGAGATCAAGACCATCATCGAGGAGTACTGAGAATGAAGAGGGGAGGGGGCATACCCCTCCCCTCTTTTTGGGGGGAAGATGAAAAGAACGCCGCGACTATTTCCAGGTCTTCGCCGCAAGACGTTTTGGTTTGAGACAGCAGAAGCGTATCTTTACCTCCTGCCAGCTATCCTTATTTTGGGCACGTTTGTAATTTATCCTTTTTTCAACGCTTTTTATTTAAGTTTCTTTAAAGTATATCCATTTAGACATGGAATTCCTTTTTATAAGGTATTTGTAGGGCTGAAGAATTTCTATTTTCTCTTCCGGGATCGCGCTTTCTTACAAGCTTTGAGACAAACCTCTTTTTATGTGGGGGTTTCGGTTCCCGTCACTATCACGCTTGCCCTTTCTTTGGCCACATTGCTCAATAAGGGTTTACGCCTCAGACCGTTCTACCGCCTGTCCTACTTTCTCCCCTACATTACCCCAGTAGTAGCTATCTCCATGGTATGGCAATGGATCTTCAATTGGCATTACGGGCTTCTCAACTACTTCTTGGGATTCTTCGGGGTCAATCTGATAAATTGGCTGGAGAACCCTCGGTTCGCTCTTCCGGCTGTGATTATCATGAATGTGTGGAGATATGTGGGATACCAAGCGATCATCCTTCTCGCGGGCCTTCAAGGAATTGACAGGATGTATTATGACGCGGCAAAGGTCGACGGGGCCTCCGGTTGGCAAGTATGGCGGCACATAACTTTTCCGCTGCTCACACCCCAAATCTTTTTCGTCTTTATTATTGCACTCATCGGCTCCTTTAAGATCTTCGAAGAGATCTTTATTCTCTTCAGTGGCACCCCAGGTCCCATGCGATCGGCAATGACCATCGTGTATTACATTTTCGATCAGGGATTTCAGCGTTTCCACTTCGGATTGGCAGCAGCTGCATCGGTGGTCCTCTTCGCCATAATCTTCGCCCTTACCATCTTCCAAATGACCGTGACCCAGCGGTGGGTGCACTACGAGAGGTGAGGTGATGAAGGACCTTGGGATTTTTGCATCGGTGCTTTCACTGGTTATAGGAACGGTTCTCACGGCACCTGCTCAACCTTCCGAAACAGCGGTGACGGCTGTAGTTTCGTTGGTGATCGACGGGGATACGGTGATCCTTAACAACGGCGAGTACGTTCGTTACCTTGGCATTGATACTCCGGAGGAAGGAGAGGAGTTTTACTGGGCTGCCAAAAGTTATAACCGCCGCCTCGTGTGGCGGAAGAAAGTGTATTTAGAGATTGGCCCCGAGCGAAGGGATGGCTACGGTAGGCTACTGGCCTATATCTGGGTAGAGCGGGAGGGCAAATGGCTCCTTGTGAACGAAGAACTTCTCCGCAAGGGTTTGGCAAAGCTCCTCGTCATATGGCCCGATCATTATCACGAGCGACTCCTTCGGGCGCTGACCCTCGCCCAGGTAGAGAAGCGTGGTCTCTGGGGCAAGTATAGAAAACCATTTACCCTGGAAGAGATCGAACAAAACCCGGTCCAATACGTAACCGAGGTCGTAACTGTGGATTTCGTCATAGCGAGTGTGGAGGCGAGGGGAGACAGATGGTATGTGCGTGCTATAAACAGTCGCTACGGGTTTCATACCATTGTCCACAAAGAAGTTTGGGGTTCTCTAGGGATCTCAGATGAAGAAGAATTGATAGGGAAAAGGGTCGAAGTTACTGGAGAACTCCGATGGGACAATCTATTGAAGGGACCTCACATCGAAGTTCTGATACCGGAGCAATGGACTATCGTTGAGGAATAAAACTGGTCGGAGCGACCGGATTTGAACCGGTGACCTCTGGCCCCCCATGCCAGCGCGCTACCAGGCTGCGCTACGCTCCGACTGGACGCTTTAATCCTACCCAAGTGCGGGCCCCCTGCCAAGATCCGTTTTGTGGCCGCAGAATGGGCGACCGGGGCTTGCTCTCAACCCTTGATGCACACGAGGGGACGGGCTTTGGCCACTTTGGCATTGAGTTTCGCACCTACCGCAGCTTCCACCACCAGGTCAACGTCTTTATAGGCCTGGGGCGCCTCCTCCGCCGCTCCCGCGTAAGAGTGAGCTCGAACAATGATCCCCCTGCCCCGAAGGTCTTGGATGATCTTCTCACCCCGCCACTGTTTCTTCGCCTTGGCGCGTGACATAGCGCGACCTGCCCCGTGTACTCCGGAGCCGAAGACCTTCTGCATGCCGATCTCCGTTCCACGCAGGATGTAGGAGGATGTTCCCATGGTGCCCCCGACGAATATGGGATGGCCCACCTCCCGGTACTTAGGCGGGTTCTCGCGGCGTCCGGGGCCAAAGGCCCGAGTCGAACCCTTGCGGTGTACCAGGAGCTCCCGGTCCTGGCCATTCACCTCGTGGCGCTCGAACTTCACGTTGTTGTGACCCACGTCATAGAGGGTCCGAATGTCCGGGGGTTTGAGTGCAAAGAGGGGACAGAGTACTTCCCGTACGAGGTGCGCGAGGACTTGGCGATTGGCGAAGGCACAGTTTATCCCCGCGAAGACCGCGGAAAGGTAACGCTGGCCCTCAGGGGACTTGATAGGCGCGCACACGAGCTCCCGTTCCCTGATGGGGATCCCGTACTTGCGGGACGCTTTCTCGAGATCTTTTAAATAGTCCTGGCCGATCTGGTGTCCCAGGGCCCGGGAGCCACAGTGGATGGCAACGAGTACTTGGTTCACCTCGATCCCATAGGCGGTCGCTGCATTTTCATCGTAGATTTCCTCCACGTATTGGATCTCGAGGTAGTGATTGCCGGAGCCCAAGGTCCCCACCTGCTTGAACTGACGCTGTTTGGCCTTGAAGGAGACCGCTGCGGGATCCGCCCCCTCCATGCGGCCCCCTTCTTCTGTGTACTCCAAGTCCTCGGGGAGACCATAGCCCCGTTCCAGGACGAAGTAGGCCCCTTTGCGCAGGACCTCATCGATTCCCTCCACCGTGAGGCGGAGTTCCCCCTCCGACCCGAGTCCCGCGGGGATGTGGTGGAAAAGCCTATCAGCTACTTCCTCTTTCTTTGCCTCGATATCATCACGGTGCAGGGGGGTCACCAAGACCCGCACCCCGCAGTTGATATCGAAGCCGACACCTCCCATGGCGACGACACCCTCGTCGGGGTCGAAGGCCCCTACGCCCCCGATGGGGAATCCATAGCCGGGGTGCACGTCCGGCATGGCGATGGCGGCCTTCACTATCCCCGGGAGGGAAGCCACGTTACGCACCTGCTCCAGGGCGTTCCACTCGTGGCCTCTGTGGTCCAAGAGGGGCTTTAAGATCGCCTCTGAGGCGTAGATCCTTCCCGGGACGAGCATGTCCGCGCTCTGTGGAATCTCCCACTCGTAATCGTTTATCTTTCTTACCTCCATCCCATCCCTCCTTTAGAGATCAACTACACATTGGGCGATGTAACGCCCTTCCTCCTCTCTCACTTTGACCCCGTAGTAAGTAGCCCCCTTTACCTCCACCGCCGGTTTGTGGCGTTCGAGGTCCAGGGCCTCACCATAAGCCTTCCCTTCAAGAACCCAGCGATCGCCCTCCCGTTTTATTTTTGTCTCAAAGCGGGAGAAGACCATTCCCTCGAGGTCCCGGAGGGCCAAGAGTTCGCCGAGCCACGAGACAAAGAGGACTTCCAGCGTTTCCGCCTCCACCACCACCGGCACCCCACGTTCCAGCCGTACCGTCCCGAGGTCCACCATCAGGGAAAACATCCCTCGGGCAGCCTCACAGAAGGCTTCCTCGAGGGTCCCCCCGATCCCGCGCACGCCGGCATCGGCCTCGTGCTCCAGGATCTCGTATGGCATCAGCCCCCTCCCAGGGGTACGCGCAATACAGGTATGTAAAGTGGACCTTCGGGCCGGAGGACCGACTGCATCAGGGTGAGGTCCCGCACGTTCACTTGCAATGGGCAATTTAGACTTACTTCCTCGATGACTCGACTTATATCCCGGGGGATCTTGAACCGTGAGAGAGTCACGTGGACCTTCGGCTCTTTCATCTCGGGCCGGAATCCGAGCCTCCGCACCTCTTCTTCGACGAGCTGCATGAGTGCCACGAATTCCTCCGCGATCCCAGCAGGCCCGATCCAGAGGACCCGTGCCCGGCGGGGGCTCGGGAAGGCCGAGAGCCTCTCAAGCTCCAACGAGAATGGGGTGAACTCTCGAGCCACCTCTTTGGCCAATGCCTCGAGTGACCCGACCCTCCCCTCGTCCACCTCCCCCAGGAACCGAACCGTGAGGTGAAGGTTCTCGGGGGCAACCCACTTCGCATTTCCGCAGCGTGGGCGGAGCTCATCGACGAGCTCCTCCAGCTTCTTCTTCACACCGTCCTCGAGTTCCACACAGAAGAAAAGCCGCATGACATCCGATTATACTGCGCGGGGCCTTGTGGCAGGGTGCAAACGAGCTTGATATCATCTCCTTTTGTAAGGAGGCAAAGCATGCCGAGGAAACCCAACCGGGAAGAGAAAGAAACCGTGACCCTGCGGCTAAAGGTCGCAGAGGCATACCAACAGGACGTAGGCCGGGGGATGGCGAGGCTATCCCGGTCCCATATGCACAAACTGGGGGTCCAACCTGGAGAGCCCATCGCCATCAAGGGAAGCCGCCTCACTGGGGCCATTGCCGCCCCCGCCTACCGCCAGGACGAGGGCGTGGACATCATCCGGCTGGATGGCTTACTGCGGTCCAACGCCGGGACGAGTATCGGCGACACCGTCGAGGTCCAGAAGGCCCGCTGGAAGGAGGCAACCCACGTCACCCTGGCTCCGGCACGGAGGGGACTTCGTCTCATCGCCTCGCCGGAGAATCTGAGGGCGGTCCTCGTGGGAAGGGTAGTCCACGTGGGGGACGTGATCTCCACCACTTCCATGCGTCCTCCGGAGTCCCCCTTCGGCGGCGACCTCCTCACCGAGCGTATCTTCCGCGAGTTTTTCGAGTTCGCCGCGTTCGGCTTGGGCGAGATCCGCCTCAAGGTCGTCCGCACCACACCTGCAGGGATCGTACGGATAACACCCAACACCGAGATCGAACTCCTGCCGGAGTACGTGGAGGCCGAAGAGCGCCGCGCTGTCCCCGAGGTGACCTATGAGGACATCGGCGGCATGAAGGATGTGATCCCAAAGATCCGGGAGATGGTGGAGCTTCCCCTGAAGAAGCCCGAGCTCTTCGACCGTCTGGGGATCGAGCCGCCGAAGGGGGTTCTCCTCTGGGGACCTCCGGGGACGGGGAAGACCCTTCTCGCCAAGGCCGTGGCCCATGAGACGGAAGCCCACTTCATTGCCATTAATGGTCCCGAGATCATGTCCCGCTACTACGGCGAATCCGAGGAACGCCTCCGGCAGATCTTCGAGGAGGCGGAGAAGAACGCTCCGGCGATCATCTTCATCGACGAGCTCGACTCCATCGCCCCCAAGCGCTCGGAGGTGACGGGGGAAGTGGAGCGGCGGGTGGTGGCCCAGCTCCTCACGCTGATGGACGGGCTCAAGGAACGCCGGAACGTGATCGTAATCGGGGCTACCAATAGGATCGACGCCATCGATCCTGCATTGCGGCGTCCGGGGCGGTTCGATCGGGAGATCGAGATCCGCCCCCCGGACAGGGAGGGACGCAAGGAGATCCTCATGATTCACACCCGGGGAATGCCCCTCGCTCCCGACGTTAACCTGGACGAATACGCTGACCTCACCCACGGCTTCGTGGGGAGTGACCTCGCAGCCCTGTGCCGGGAGGCGGCGATGAACGCCCTCCGCCGGGTCCTCCCAAAGATCGACCTCGACCAGGAGACAATCCCCAAGGAGGTCCTGGACGAGCTCGTCGTGAAACGGGAGGACTTCGACCGGGCCCTCAAAGAGGTGCGTCCCTCAGCCATGCGGGAGGTCCTCATCGAGGTCCCCAGGGTGCGTTGGGAGGACATCGGCGGCCTCGACGAGGTGAAACAGCTCCTCCGGGAAGCCGTGGAGCTCCCCCTGAAGAACCCCGACGCCTTCCGCCGGCTGGGGATTACGCCCCCAAAAGGCATTCTTCTCTACGGGCCCCCGGGGACAGGGAAGACCATGCTCGCGAAGGCCGTCGCCACCGAGTCCCATGCCAACTTCATCGCCGCTAAAGGCTCGGATCTCCTTTCCAAGTGGTACGGGGAGTCGGAGCAACGGATCGCAGAGGTGTTCCGGCGAGCGCGCCAGGTCGCCCCGGCGGTGATCTTCCTCGACGAGCTTGACTCCCTCGCCCCGCGCCGTGGCACCGCCATGGGGGAACCCCACGTGACCGAGCGCATCGTCAACCAGCTCCTTTCCGAGCTCGACGGTCTGGAGGAGCTGCGGGGGGTCGTGGTGATCGGGGCCACCAACCGCCCAGACATCATCGACCCTGCGCTCCTGCGCCCGGGTCGCTTCGACGAGATCATCTACGTGCCGGTCCCCGACTACAGGGCCCGCCTCGCGATCTTCAAGGTCCACACCCGCGAGATGCCTCTCGCCCCGGACGTGAATCTGGAGGAGCTTGCCCGCCATACCGAGGGGTACTCGGGGGCCGACATCGCCGAGGTCTGCCGCAAGGCCGGAAGGTTGGCCCTGCGGGAGGACATCAACGTCACCGAGGTCGGGATGTGTCACTTCGAGGAAGCCCTGGCACAGACCCCTCCCTCCGTCTCCCCCGAACTCGATGCTTACTACCGTGGCCTGCAGAAGAAGCTCCGCAAGGCCTCGCGTCAGGTAGGCTTTGCCCCGGCGGAGGAAAAGGAGGAAGCGGCCGTCGAAGGTTCCTGATCGAACTTTGCCGAAGGGGGTTTTATAGGCGGCGCGGTCCCTCGTGCCGCCTTTTTATTCGGCGGGGAAAAGGCGGTGGAGGCGCTTCAGGGCCTCGAGACGGTCTCGCCGTCCCATCTTCGCCTGGAGGATCGCCTTCCGGAGTGAGGCGATCGTCTTGTCGTAGGTCGTTCGGTCCACGGGGTAGGGGGTCCCGTCTTTCCCGCCGTGGGCGTACGCGAAGCGTGCCGGGTCGCGTGCCGAGGCCGGGGCGCCCCAGATGAGCTCCGAGACCAAGGTCAACGCCCGCAGGGATTTCGGCCCGAGCCCCGGCGTCGCGAGCACCTCCTCGAAGTCCCGTGGCGCCCGCTTGTAGAGGGAGAGGAGCACTTTCTTCATTCCCCTGGGGTTCACGTCGGTAGCTGAGATAATCTCGTGGCGTTGGGGCATGGCGAGAGAGGGAAGCTTCGTGAGCTCCACGAGCGTTTCTTCGGGGGGGCGGGTCACGATCTCCGGAATCGTCTTCCGGGCGGGAGCCGCTTCCAGGGCCACCAGGTTCAAAATCGCGCTCCGCTGTTCACCCACTACCGCCGTGTGGGGTTCCACCACAAAGCTCGCGAGTCCTTCGGAGATCCAGTGGTAGCGGCGGGCCATTCGAGTCTGTGTATCCATCCCCTGCTGGACCACGCACCAACGGCCTTCCCGGTCGAAGAAGAAGACGTGATGGTAGATCTGGTAGCCGTCCTGGAGACAGGCGGAGTCCACCTTGGCCGTCATCTTGGAGGCGTAGATCAGGGGGTCGGGATCGAGGGCGACCCCGCCAGCAAGCTCGGCAAGTTCCTCCGGGGTCCGGCGGGAGGTGCCTCCTTTGCCCCCTGCGGCGAAGAGCCCGAGCTCGCGTCCGGCCCTCCTCAACGCCTCCTTCAGGGCCCCGCAGGTAGTGGTGGTGAGGCCGCTCGAGTGCCAATCGAACCCCAGGAGACACCCCAGGGCCTGAAACCAATAGGGGTCCGAAAGCCGCTCCAAAACCCCCCGGGTCCCGGTGGAATCGGCCAACGCCCACAGGATAGCTTCTGAAAGCGCTACCATCCTCCGGAAGAGCCACCTGGGCGCCTGCCCCCAGTGGAGAGGAAGATCCGCTGTTCCCGTGCGCTTCATGTTCAAAATTTTTTAGCCCCTGAACGCCCCGGTTACAACTCGCCGCATCAGCTTGCTGTACGAAGGTTGGGACATGCTAAATTTGGCAGAATACTGCAATAAGTCATGCTTTTTAGTGGCCCAAAAATGTGCAATTTTGGAAAGGTGTTAACACCCTCCTCTTTGGGTTGCCTAGCCACATCCCGGAAAGCCTCAGAAGGCGCACATCCCTGAGTTTGATAGCCCTGATGGAGGTGTAGGTCAACGAAAAACCGCCGGTATTTCCCCAACAAAGCCTCGAGTTAGGTCCCCAGGGGAAGTATTGGCGCTTAGCCGTCACCCACGAGTGTTCCAGGAGGATGTCCCCCTGGGGCATCTCTATAACCCCCGTCTGTCCAAATGTGACTTGATTTCGTCCATTTATGTACAACCCCATGCTCCTTGCACACCCGATCGGGCTCTCCCCTCTTGATTTCGGTCCCTCAATCGAGCCCACTGATGGAGAGGTGTCCAGACACACAAGCCGCCCCGGTTCACTTGCCTGGGCAAGTCCTCCCCGCTTGAGGTTTCTGCGTGTCCGTCCAGAAGAACCACCATTCTTTCCGCAGAGTATTTTTAACACCGAGGAGCACCGTATCTTTCACCTCAGCACCACCAGCTTCAAGGCCCGCCACACTCTGCTCGGGGAGACACAGATCTGCTGCGGGCGAGTTGTAACGAAACCGCAGGTCCCAACTGGGACGAGACAAGGTCTACGCCCCGTTGGCTCGCCGCTTTACCGCGCTCAGGGCGAAAGGGTGGCCTGGGCGCGCCGCAGGACCGATCCCGCGCTTGGTTGTGCTTGCCTGGAAAGGTTGACCCGATGACCTCCTTCTGTTCTAATTGGCTTGTACCTTTCCATCTGCCAACACCTTTGTGAAACAGTACACTCTAGGTAATCTATACATCCGTTGAGGTATGGTACTTCTTGCTCCAGTGCCATTATTCACCTCACACGATTCTTTCCTATATTTCAGACGAAGAAGCCGATCGGGAGGCCATGAGCCGAGATTGCCAGCTGATCCAGCGAATGAATACAATTAAAGTGTGGGAACAGTCCCATGAGATGACAGAGAGAATAAAAGTCACGGTCTCGTGACTAAGAACATAGATCGAATAGTTTACGCCGTTTAATCCTTACTATTACGTCTCTGAGAAAAGATGAGTTTGCTGGGGATAGATATCGGCACTTCTGGGTGCAAGGCCGCTGTGTTTTCCGAAGAGGGCGGAATGCTCTCGTTTGCGTACGAGGAGTACGATGTCAAAAGGCCGAAACCCGGTTGGGCCGAGCTGGACACAGCCGAGATATGGGAAAAAATAAAGCGAGCAATAACGGATGCGGTCTCGCGCTCCCTTAGCGCTCGTGATCCGATCAAGGCTCTCGCGGTCACATCGTTAGGAGAGGCCCTCATCCCGGTAACGAAGGATCGTCGCATATTAGGCCCTTCTATTCTGAACTTCGATACCCGGGGTGAGGAATATCTGGCGAACCTGAAAGAGGCCCTGCCGGCCGAACGTCTGTACGAAGTTAACGGTAATATCCTTGGCAACCAATATAGCCTCACGAAGCTCCTGTGGATACGCGATAACTTGCCACACATGTACGAGAAAGCCCATAAATTCCTCCTCTGGGGGAGTTTCGTCGCTTTCATGCTCGGTGCGGATCCCACCGTCGATTATTCCCTCGCCAATCGTACTTTACTGTTAGACCTCGATGCTGAGGAATGGTCCGGGGAGATTTTGAAACTCGCCGGGATCGATCGCGCTAAACTCCCCGACCTAGCGCCTTCAGGACAGATAATCGGCACAGTTTCCGGGCATATGGCAGAGGAGCTTGGTCTACCCGCAGAGACCTTAATCGTCGCTGGGGCTCACGATCAGTGTGCCACTGCTGTAGGCTGCGGAGTAATAGAGGAAGGAGTAAGTACATATGGAATGGGAACTTTTATCTGCATCACCCCCGTGTTCCGAGAGCGGCGCCCACAGAGATTGATGATCGAACGGGGGCTGTGTACCGAACACCACGCGGCGCCCGGTCGCTTTGTGACGTTCATCTACAACCAGGCGGGCTCCCTAGTCAAATGGTTCAGAGATACGTTCGCGGCGGCTGAACACCATGAAGCGGTGGCGAAAGGGAGGGATATTTATCCTTCCCTTTTCGCGGAAATGCCGGAGGGACCGAGCGGCCTCATAGTACTTCCGCACTTCACGACCACCGGTCCCCCGGCTTTCATTTCGAATTCATGCGGGATCATCGTAGGTCTAAGGCTCGAAACACCCAGAGGGGCAATTCTGAAAGGGATTCTCGAGGGGATAACCTTTTATCTGAAGGAGTGTTTAGAGATGTTGCCGCCCACCGGGATCGAGATCGCGGAGTTCCGGGCTGTGGGGGGCGGTAGCAAATCGGACAACTGGGTCCAGCTATCTGCCGACATCCTCGAGCGTCCTTTCGTGCGTCCCAAGATCACCGAGGCTGGAGTTTTGGGCGCAGCCATCATTGCCGGCGTCGGGGCAAATATTTTTTCCTCATTCGAGGAGGGTGTAGAGGAAATGGTCAAGATGGATCGCGTCTTCGAGCCCAATCTACGAAAAAGCGGGCCATATAGATACCAATTTGAAAAATATAAACGCTTATGGCCACTTTTAAGTGGATACTTGCACTCCTTGGGGGGAGAATAAGCACTCGACACCGCATATCCTACCGTAGATGAGTATCCTCACCCTTGACACCAATCTTTAAAAAGGGGTATTATTTTTATGTGGATGGTAACGTTCACATAAAACGTGTGACCCTGCGGGAGGTGGCAAAAGCAGCAGGGGTTTCTATTAATACGGCCTCAAGAGCTCTGAACGATAAACCCGCTGTGAGTCCCTATACTAAGGCCAGAGTCCTCGAGGCCGCCCAGAGGTTGGGGTATCGTCCCAATCGGCTGGCTAGGGCGCTGCGGTACAACAAGACAAGAACCCTCGGGGTGATCGTGGGAGATATCGCCAACCCCTATTTCTCCATGCTCGTACGAGGTGTTGAACAAACGGCGAGGGAGTTCGATTACAGCGTGATCTTGCAAGGCACGGATGAGGACCTCGAGCGCGAGAAAGAGGCCATCGAGGTGGCTCTGGCGGAACAGGTCGACGGGATCCTCATCACCCCCACACAAAGGAGCGAGGAGGCTATAAGGACGCTCTTCGACAGCGGAACCCCCTTTATTTTGATGTCGCGACATTTCCATGATCTGGAAACCCATTACGTCATCATGGATGACCAACGCGGTGGTTTTATCGCGACCGAGCACCTTATCCAAAGGGGCCACGAGAGGATCGCGATTCTCAATGGGCCCATCCACATCTCAAGCGCGGCCGAACGCTACGCCGGGTACATGGAAGCTCTTCAGCAATACGGTCTCGATGTTGACGATGGGCTAGTGATTAAAGGGTGTCTGACGATGGAGGACGGATACCGCGCCGCCCTCAGCCTCATTGATGGTCCCAATAGGCCGACGGCGATCTTTGCCTTCTCCGATTTCGTCGCTCTAGGTGTATTCCGAGCCGCGAACGAACTGGGGATTGTGATACCAGATGAACTGGCCGTGGTGGGCTTCGATAACACCATCTTCGGACTCTGCACCAGGCCACCTCTGAGCTCGGTGGGTGGGAGTCCGGAGGAGCTGGGAAAGACCGCGGCTCGGTTTCTACTAGAGCTTTTGACGGGAAAGAGACCTAACACGGTTACCAGGGTGAAGCTGCCAGTCTACTTGGTACAGAGGGGGTCAACATAAGAGAAGGGGGGTGATAGAAGGGACAGACCTCAAAGATCAACTCCTACTCCATTTAGCAAGGAGGTGTAACATGCTCAAGCGTGTAGCGATTTTCGGGTTGATGATGTTGTTAGCGTTGCCGGGGCTCGCGGCCCATAGGAAGACGGCAATGGGCTGGGTCTACACTGAACCGCTCGAGATCTATTTCTTCTGCGGTGGTCCACCGGGAGGGACCTTTGCCACCGTGGTCTACAACGGAGCTCGTGCCGCAGCGGAGATCTTAGGCGACCGTGTCAAGGTACACTACGTATGGTCCGATTGGAACCCACAGAAGATGGTGGCCCAGTTCCAGGAAGCCGTAGCGGCCAACCCCGACGGCATTTGCATCATGGGGCATCCCGGTGTGGAGGCGCTGGCACCATTCGTGGAGGAGGCTGAAGCGAAGGGGATCATCGTCACTAGCCAGAACGTGACGCTCCCCGAACTCGAGGAGAAGTTCCGCGCGTATGGGTTTGGATACGTGGGCCAGGAGCTTTACGCGTCGGGCTACATGTTGGGTAAAGCCGCGGCCGAACGCGCAGGTTTGAAACCGGGTGACCGCGCGATGGTCTGGGGCCTCCTCCGATTGCCAACTCGCGGCCTCCGGACCAGGGGCGCCGTCGATGCTCTTGAGGAGAAAGGGATCGTCGTCGACTATATTGAGATCACGCCCGAAGTGGACGCGGATGCCTCGCTGGGGATCCCGATATTCGTGGGCTATATCCAGAAGCACCCCGACTGTAGGCTTGTGATTACCGATCACGGTCAGCTTACCGCCACCCTCCCCACCTATCTCCGTGAGGCCGGCCTTGGCCCAGACGACATCTTTGCTGCCGGCTTTGACCTCGCTCCCCCCACTCTCGAGGGAATCGACAGTGGCTATGTCGACCTCGTCCACAGCCAGCAGCCATTCCTTCAGGGCTTCCTTCCCATCTTCCAGGTCTACCTCACGGCCCTATACAAGATCGCCGGACTGCATATTGACACCGGTATCGGTTTGATCGATAAGACCAATGTTGGACCAATTCGAGAGCTAGTGGAGAAGGGCTTGGCCGGATGAAACAAACGAACAGACGGGGCGGGGCGAAAGCCCCGCCCCTTTTTCCTTGACGGAGGTGATCACCGTGCCGCTGGTCGAGATGAAGGATATCCATAAATACTTCGGAACCGTTGTGGCATTAAGGGGAGTCGACTTCAAGGTTGATGAAAACGAGGTCGTGGGACTCATCGGCGATAACGGCGCGGGGAAGTCGACCCTGATCAAAATCCTCAGCGGGGTGTTTCCCCCTACCAAGGGCGAGATCTACGTCAAAGGACAGAAGATCGATCCGCGTCGTTACTCCGTGCGTGAAGCCCATCGATTGGGAATCGAGACCGTCTTTCAGGAGCAGGCCCTGGGGATTAAACAGTCGATCTGGCGCAACCTCTTCCTGGGACGCGAGCCCACCGATAGGCTGGGGTTTCTCAAGGTAGTCGAGGCCCGTGATGAGACTCACAAGCTCATGCGAGAGGTCCTACGGTTCCGTGGAGGCGGTGTCTCACCGGACGCCTCGGTACGAACCCTCTCGGGAGGTGAACGTCAGGGAGTTGCCATTGGGAGGGCAATGTACTTCGAGGCCGATTTAGTCATACTGGATGAGCCCACGCGCGCTCTCTCCGTGCAGGAAGTCCAGAAGGTCCTCAACTTCATTCGCGAGTTGAAAAGACGGGGGAAGTCATGTGTTTATATCTCGCACACGATTGCGAATGTATATGCGGTCTCTGACAGATTCGTGATCTTGGACAGGGGCAAGGTAGTTGGGGAGTACAAACGTGAAGAGGTCTCGGAGCCGGAGCTCAACGAGATCCTCATTGAGCTCCATGAATCGCGAGCCCAGGAGGAACTTCAAACAGACTCGTTCTGAGGGAGGCTAACGTGTTAAAGGCGAACATAGATCTGCGGAAATACAAAATGCAGATCGGGTTGACCCTTATATTTGCCCTAGTAATACTGCTTTTCATCATCACAAGTCCCGAGGTTTTCCTCAGGCCGAGCATCTACTTAGCGTATCTCACCACCATACCGTTCATCGGGATCATGGGCCTGGGCTTGACCTTTGTCCTCGCGAGCGGGGAAATCGATCTTTCCTTCGCCTCGGTTATGGCGTTTGCCGGCTACGTATGCGCGGTCATGGTAGACCTGACGGGCAGCGTCACCGTAGGGATTATAGGGGGCCTCTTGAGTGGAGCGGTAATAGGAGCTTTGAACGGTTTGTTCATTCGCAAGATCGGCATCCCCTCCATTGTGGTTACCCTGGGGATGATGTTTCTCATCCGCGGCGCCGTGAACCTCCTCTCGGGGGGGCTCGGGAGATCTTTCACCTTTTTGATAGGTACGCCGTGGCATTCCATCCTCGTGGGGAAAATAGGGGGGAGGTTCCCGGCACATGCCCTCTGGTTCCTGGGATTGGCCGTGGTACTATGGTTCATCCTCTTCCGCCATCGGTTCGGAAACCACGTGCTATTCTCGGGCGACAACGAGGGTGCTGCACAGATGATGGGGATCAACGTCGATTGGGTCAAGATCAAGGTCTTCATCCTGATGGGAGTCCTAGCCGCCTTCGCGGGCATCATCGACAGCTTCCGGCTCCTCAAGTGGTGGCCCACGATGGGGGAGGGCTTCCTGCTCACCACGTTCGCCAGCGTCTTCGTGGGGGGCACTTCGATGTTCGGGGGGGAAGCCACCATCCTGGGAACTTTTATCGGGGCCTACCTCATAGGCTCCCTGGAAGCGGGAATCGTAGCGGCAGGGCTTTCGGGCTTTTGGACCCGTTTCATCTATGGATTCCTCATCCTAGTCGCGGTCACCATCCACACCGTCCTGCGGAAAGGGCGAGGAGTATGAGATGAACAGCCGGGAGAGGGTTATGGCCGCCTTAGAGCACCGCGAGCCGGACAAAGTTCCCAATGATTTCAGTGGGACGATCGTATCGGGGATTCATATTGAGGCCTACAAGGCACTCGTCGACTTCCTCGAGCTCGAGGTGCCCGAGCCCAAGATTTGGGACCCAGTCCAACAGCTTGCGGAAGTTGACGAAGCTGTGCGGCGACGTCTTCAATCGGACTGCATACCCCTTTGTATTCGCCCGCCCAACACTTGGACCCTAGAGATACACGACCAAGGCGATTGCTATGTATATGTAGACGAATGGGGAACCACGATGAGGATGGCGAAGAGGGGAGGCTACTACTTCGAGTTCTGGCGTTTCCCTATCCAGAGGCCAGAGGACGCGCGCTCCTATAAGTGGCCGGACCCGACGGATCCCGGGCGGTATCAGGGTCTGAGGGATGAGGCTGAGCGCCTCTACGAGAGGACGGAATATGCTCTGTGCGGTGCACCGCTTTTCGGCGGGGGTATCCTCGAGCAAGCGACCCGCATAGTGGGCTTCGAGAGGTTTCTCATCCTCTTGGGAAGGAAGTCCACTTGGGCCGAATACATCCTGAGCGCCCTCACCGATATTTACCTGGAGACGATCGAGAGATTCCTACACGAGGTGGGCGACTTCATTCAGGTCCTGGTCTATTGGGACGACCTCGCCACCCAGGATTCACTCCTCGTCTCGCCGGAGACTTACAGGACGATGATTAAGCCCAAACATAAGAAACTCTTCGACCTGGTCCACAGTAAGACCCGCGCCAAAGTGTTCTTCCACACGGACGGCGCCATCTTGCCGCTGATCCCCGACCTCATCGAGACAGGAGTGGATATCCTCCAACCGATACAGGTTGGTGCCAAGGGAATGGAAGACACCGCAGAACTAAAACGTATTTTCGGCAAGGACTTGGTCTTCTGGGGAGCGAGCTGCGATTCCCAACACACCCTGCCCTTCGGGAAACCTGAGGACGTAATGGAGGAAATCCGCCGCCATGTGCTCGACCTCAAGCCTGGTGGAGGCTACGTTTTCGGCCCGATCCACAACATCCAGCCATTGGTTCCCCCGGAGAACGTGGTGGCCATGTACGAAACTTTCTTTCAGTGTCGGGCTTATTGAGGGAGAGCGCGTATGACCGGCAAAGAGCGCGTGCTGATGGCGATAGAACATCGGGAGCCGGATCGGGTCCCGGTGGATGTGTGGTACACCCCCGAGATGCGCGATAAGCTTGCCTCCGCGCTTGGGATCCTGGAATCGCCGGGCGAACTCGATCCAGATCCTTTGTGCCTCAAATTCCACGACCTCCTGAAGGTAACGGTCGGCCCCGCCGCAAGTTATTACTTGAGTGATAAGGAGTTTTACACGGACGAATGGGGTATCGGTTGGCGCCGGGTAGATTATGGCCACGGGCACTACACAGAGCCCGTGTCGCATCCACTGGGAGGACTTCGGGATCCGGAAAGTTTTTCTATACCGGATTTTAACGATCCCGCGCGGTATGAGAAGGTCCGCCATGTGGTGAAGTATTACGGCGGAGAATATGCCGTGGTGGGGGAGATGGCCTGTACCCTCTTCGAACTGTCTTGGTACCTAAGGGGATTCGAGCGGATATTGATGGATCTTCATCGTGAAAAAGATTTTATGCGCGTTTTTTTGGGGAGGCTCAAGGGGTGGGCCCTCGCGGCAGGTAGAAATCTCATAGAGGCCGGGGTCGACATCTTGCTTTTGGGAGACGACTTCGGCATGCAAGATCGAATGATCGTCTCCCCAGAGATGTTCAGGGAGCTTTTCAAACCCCTCTACGCAGAACTATTTGAAAAGTTCAAAGACCTGAATCCGAACGTAAAACTCGCTTTCCACTCGGACGGCAATATAGAACCCATCATCCCCGATTTCATCGAGATAGGTCTCGACATTCTGAACCCAGTGCAACCACGGTCGATGGACCCCAAGAAATTGAAAAAGCTTTATGGGAAACACTTGGCGTTCTGGGGAACCATGGACAACCAGGGGACCATCCCCTTCGGCTCTCCAGAGGAAGTGGTAGACGAGGTATTGGCACGTATTCGGGACGTTGCTCCTGGAGGGGGGCTGATCCTGGGGCCCGCCCACAATGTCCAGCCTATTACCCCAGTGGAGAACATGCTCGCCTTCTATAAGGCCGTGGAGCGCTACGGCACCTATACCATCGGAGTGTGAGCCCATGCTCAGAGCACTACGGAAGGCGGTCTGGGAAGCGCTGATGGAGCTCGCGGACAGTGGTCTCGTTCAGGGGACCAGTGGCAACGTGAGTGGAAGAGAGGAGGATCTCCTCGTCATCAAGCCAAGTGGCGTCCCCTACGGGAGTCTCAAGCCCGAAGATCTCGTAGTGGTGGACCTTAGAGGGAAAGTGGTGGAGGGAGAGCTCAGGCCCTCGGTGGACACCCCGGCCCACCTCGAGATCTACCGGGCAATCGAGGGGGTGAAGGGGGTTGCTCACACACACTCCACGTACGCCACCGTATTTGCAGTCCTGGGGAGAGAAATTCCAGTCTACACTACGGAACTCGCCGACCTTTTCGGGGGCCCCGTCCCCGTGTCGTCCTTTGTCCCCCCTGGCCATCCGGGGACAGGGGTCGAGTTTGCAAAGAAGACAAAGCCTGGACGTTTCCGAGCGTTGCTCATGCGTTCCCATGGGGTTTTCACTGCGGGTCCGACCGCTGCAGATGCGGTTAAAGCCGCCCTAATTGTGGAACACAGTGCAAAGATCGCCCTTCTTGCAGAGCTTTTAGGAAAGCCGGAGCCGCTCCCCCGATCTGAGGTCGAGGAGCTCCATTTCCGCTACATGAGTCGTTATGGACAGCGAAAGGGGTGAGAATGACCGCGAGGTTCCTCATCGGAGTGGATATCGGAACACAGGGCACAAAGGCAGTGGCCGTTACAGCCGGAGGGGAGGTCTTGGGGAGAGGCCTCGTCGAGTACGGGATCGAGCAGCCACGCCCCTCTTGGGCCGAACAGTGGCCTCAGATTTGGGAGGAGGCCGTCTACAACGCCATCCGCCAGGTCGTGGAACGCACAGGGATTTCCCCACAGGATGTAGCCGCGCTCTGTTTCAGCGGACTTTACGGAGGATCCGGCGTCCCGGTGGATCGGGATATGAGACCGCTGCGCCCCTGCCTCATCTGGATGGATCGCAGGGCCACTGAGGAGGTCCTGTGGATAAAGGAGAACATCGACCTCGATAAGCTCTTCGCCGTGACCGGGAATTACGTGGACACCTACTTCGGCTACACGAAGATTCTGTGGATAAAGCGCCATGAGCCCCGGGTCTGGGAGAAGATCCACAAGTTCGTTCCCCCGACGAGCTACATCGAATATCGGCTTACGGGACAGCTCGCCGTCGACTTTTCCTCGGCCGGAAATCTGGGGGGAATATTCGACCTGAGGAAGCTCTCGTGGTCGGAGGAAATGGCTGAAGACTTGGGGATCCCTTTAGAACTGATGCCAGAACGGCTCGTGCCCTCTACAGAAGTGGTGGGCGACCTTACTGTGGAGGCCGCGAGGAGGTGTGGCTTGACCCCTGGCATACCGGTGGTGGCAGGGGGAATCGATGCCCCCATGGCCACCTTGAGCGCCGGGGCTATAGAGCCAGGGGACAACGTCGCCATGATGGGCACGTCCACCTGTTGGGGTGTGGTGCACAGAGGCGAAGGACTCTCACCGCAACTGGTCTCCATGCCCCACGTGGTGAACCCGGGCGAAGAGATTTATACCTGGGGAGGATCGGCCACTTCCGGGGCCCTGATTCGCTGGTTCCGAGACAACTTCGGCCGTCCGGAGGTCGAGGCTGGGGAGAGGATCGGGGTAGATCCGTACCGGATTCTTGACCTTGAGGCCGAGGAAATACCTCCGGGGAGCGATGGTCTCCTTGTCCTCCCCTACTTCATGGGCGAACGGGCCCCTCTCTGGGACCCCAAGGCCCGGGGGACAATCCTGGGTCTAACGCTCTACCACACGCGGGCCCACGTCTATCGGGCCATGATGGAGGCCGCGGCCTATAGCCTCCGGCACAGTATCGAGACGGGCGAAGGGTGCGGACTGAGGATAAAGGAAGAGGTGCGCGTGGTCGGGGGGGTGGCCAAGTCACCTCTCTGGTCCCAGATTCTGGCCGATGTCGTCGGAAGGCCCGTATGTGTGCCTTTGGGGAACGTGGAAGCCCCGCTCGCGGACGCGCTCCTCGGAGGGATCGGGGTGGGATTGATCCCTGACCACACGGTCATCTCGAACTGGATCGGGGAGACAAAGACTTTCAGTCCTCGCGAAGAGGCCCATAACCGGTACACACAACTTTACAAGCTTTACAGGAGGCTATACGAGGAGGTCAAGGACGCCATGCATGCCCTGGCCGACTTGGAAGGAGGGGGTGAAGGGTGAGAGACGTGAAAAGGCCCTGCATTGGATTGATTGTGGGCAATAGGAATTTTTTCCCCGACGCCTTGGTCGAGGAAGGGAGAAGGCGGATCCTTAGCGTCCTCGAAGAGGCCGGTATTGGGGTAGTGACGCTCTCCACTGAGGATACGAAGTTTGGAGCTGTGGAGAGACGTGAGGATGCGGAAAAATGTGCACGACTCTTCAGGGAACACGCGGAGGAGATCGAAGGGATTATCATCACCCTTCCCAACTTCGGGGATGAGCGCGCGGCGGCCGAGGCGGTGCGGCTTTCGGGCCTCAATGTCCCGGTCCTCGTCCATGCATTTCCCGATGAGCTCGGTAAGCTCGATCCCGACCATCGTCGCGATGCCTTCTGTGGCAAGATCTCCCTCTGCAATAGTCTCAAGCAATTCGGCATCGAATTCACCGACACGACCTTACATGTGGAGGCACCGGAAAGTCAGGAGTTCAAGAAGGACCTAGAGAACTTCCTTGCAACCTGTAGGGTTGTAAAAGGGCTCAAGGCCGCGAGGCTCGGGGCTGTGGGAGCACGGCCAACGGCATTCAACACGGTCCGGTACAGCGAAAAACTCCTGGAGAGCTATGGGATAACGGTCGAGACCCTCGACCTTTCAGAGGTAATCGCCCGAGCCAATAAACTAGACAAGGAATCCCCGAAAGTGAAGCGGGAACTCGAACAGTTGCGAGGGACCTTTCAGCTTGAAGGTACCCCGAACGAGGCCTTGCAGAAAATGGCCCGACTTTCCGCGATACTCAAGGAATGGATCGTAGCTGAAGAGATCGATGCCTTCGCCTTCCAGTGCTGGACGGCCATAGAGGAGATCTATGGGATCGTACCCTGCGCTGTGATGAGCCTTTTTTCGGAATCAATGATACCTGCGGCCTGTGAAGTGGACGTGATGGGTGCCCTGGCCATGTACGTCCTCGAACTCGCCTCTGGGCAGCCAGCTGCCCTTATGGATTGGAACAATAACTTCGGCGATGACCCGGACAAGATCATTCTCTTTCACTGCAGCAACTTCCCTCCTTCCTTCTTCGCCAACTGCAAGATGTCGTACCAGCACATCATCGCCGGGACGGTGGGGAAAGAGAACACCTATGGCACCGTGGTGGGCAAGGTAGCCTCTGGTCCCGCCACTTTCCTTCGGCTCTCTACGCTCGACACTGAGGGGCAAATCGCAGGGGTGGTGACGGAAGGTAATTTCACCGATGAGGGAGTGAAAACTTTCGGCGGTTACGGTGTGGCCCAGATACCCGGGCTTCGCCCCCTACTCCGCGAGATCGTCCGAAAAGGCCTTGAACATCATATCGCGGTGACCAAGGCCCACGTCGGGAAAGCTGTGGCGGAGGCACTGAAGACTTATCTGGCTTGGGAGATCATTGTAAGTTAGGTTCTCCGGAAAGGTGGATTCCATGGCGAAGCTCACGCTCGTTGTGATGGCAGCTGGGGTGGGGAGCCGGTACGGGGGGCCAAAGCAGCTCGAGCCCATCGGACCTAATGGTGAAACCTTCAGCGATTACTCGGTTTACGATGCCTTGAGAGTCGGTTTTGAAAAGGTTGTGTTCATCCTGAGCAAAGAAATTGAAAAGGTGTTCCGAAATTCGGTGGGAAAGCGAATCGAAAGGCATTGTGAGGTGGAGTATGTCGTTCAGAGACTCGAGGATCTCCCCACGGGATTTTCAGTTCCACCGGAAAGGGCGAAGCCTTGGGGTACGGCCCATGCGGTCCTCTGTTGCAAGGGGGTCGTGGACACTCCTTTCGCGGTGGTCAACGCGGATGATTTCTACGGACGGAACGCGTTCCGTTCCATGGCTAGGTGCCTCTCAGAGAAAGGCGAAAATGTGGGAACCCTCGAAGGCTGCCTCGTCGCTTACAACGTCGAGAGGACCCTGAGCAAACACGGGCCGGTCACCCGTGGGGTATGTGAGATCGACGGCGAAGGCTATCTCGTGCGGATAGAGGAGCGACATCGGGTCCAACTGCAAGGCGGAAAGATCGTCTCCTGCGTTGACGGGAAGCACTGGACGGAGATCCCACCGGGAACCTTTGTTTCCATGAACATGTGGGGGTTCACCCCCGCTATCTTTCCCGAGCTCGAAGCGCGCTTTCCCCGCTTCCTCCGGGAGCATGTACGCGATATCAACACAGCGGAATTCCTTCTGCCAGAGGTTGTGGGGGAACTAGTGAGGGAAAAGCTCCTGAAGGTCAGAGTGATCGTAACCGACGAACAATGGTTCGGCATCACTTATCAGGAAGACAAACAGGAAGCCAGGACCGAGGTTCGAAGGCTGATTGAGCACGGGGTGTATCCCAAAGAGCTTTGGGGGGTGGAGGCGAACCCAAGATGAATCGGTACGCCCTCGGAAAACTTTTGGCATGGATGGAGGAGCGGGGTTTCCCCAGTTTCACCGTCCTCCGTCCCGAGAACTTTGCCTGGCTGACCGGTGGTGGGGACAGCACTGTGGTAGTCGGAGAGGGAGTGGCCTGGCTGGAGCTGGCGGAGGGGAAGGTCACCCTCCATACCTCGAGGATCGAGGCCGGCCGCCTCGCCGAGGAGGAGGTCCAGGAGATCGATAAGGTAATTGCGCACCCCTGGTATCGGGTACCGGAAGTGGGGAGACCAAATGACCTCGAACATGATCTCACCCCTTTGCGGCTTGTCCTTTCCCCAGAGGAGCGGGATCGTTTTCGCCGGTTGGGACGTGATGCCGCGGTGGCTTTGGGCGAGGCCATGCGGGCCGCGGAGCCTCATTGGACCGAAGGAGAACTCGCTGGGGCCGTGGCCGAGGCAGCGCTCGCCCGCGGAATCCAGCCGGTGGTATTGCTCGTGGCAGGAGAGGGACGAATCTTCAGGTACCGACATCCCCTGCCGAAGGACCGCCCCCTGGGGCGCTTATGCATGGCGGTAATTTGCGGAAGACGTCACGGACTCATCGCGAACCTTACCCGACTTCGTGCCTGGGGCCATCCCGAGGCCATGCGACTCTACCACAAGGTCCTAAAAGTGGAAGCGGAGGCCTTGGAAGCCACCCGTCCTGGGATGAGATTGGGTGAGGTGCTTTCCACTATCCGGGAGGCATATGGGAAAGTGGGAAGACCGGAAGCCTTCGAGGAACACCATCAGGGAGGGCTGGCCGGGTACCGACCCCGAGAGATCGTTGCCACTCCTGGCGAAAATACCCTCCTTCAGGTGGGAATGGCGGTCGCCTGGAACCCCTCCCTCCCCGGGGCCAAGGTTGAAGACACATTCCTCATCGCGGAACACGGCCTCGAGGTTCTGACCGAGGACCCCGAATGGCCCATAGTTAAAGTGGAAGGCCGAGAGCGTCCCGACATCCTATGTTCATGAGTGAACTCAGGGCCACGGAGCTTCTCCAAGGGAAGTTCGGGCCAGGGCCCGAGTCGGTTATAGCGCGGGCCCCGGGGCGTGTAAATCTGATCGGCGAGCACACGGATTACAACAAGGGTTATGTCCTCCCTTTCGCTATCGACCGCTACACTGAGGTGGCCATTCGGCCCCGGATCGATCGGAAAATCCACGTCTACACCGCGGCCGTCGATGAGACTCTCTCGATCGAACTGCCCCTGAAAAGCCCGAAGCCCCAGGGGAGATGGTCCGATTACCTCGTCGGCATCCTCCAGGAATTTTCGGAGCTCGGTTCCTTCCCCCACGGGTTCGACGCCGCCATTTGGGGGAACGTCCCGCTGGGGGCAGGCCTATCGAGCTCCGCTTCCCTGGAGGTGGCCTTCGCGGTAGCACTGGTGCGGCTTTACGAGCTCGAAATGGACGGGCTCGAACTCGTGAAGCTTTGTCAACGGGCGGAGGGCAGTTTCGTGGGGATGCCCTGTGGGATCATGGACCAGTACACTGCCTACTTCGGGGAAGCTGGCCAAGCCCTGCTCCTGGACACACGTGCCCTGGAGCACGAGGCGGTGCCCCTCGATTTGGAGGGGATAACCCTCGTGGTCGTGGACAGCGGCGTCCGTCGGGCCCTCGCTGGTTCAGGATACGCCGTCCGCCGCCGAGAGTGCGAGGAGGCAACCCACTGGCTGGCTCAAAGGTTCCCCGGGAGGGGAATACGGGCATTGCGGGATGTGGACCAAAAGATGCTCGAGATGGTTCGAGGTGAAATGCCTGAAACCCTCTGGAAACGAGCTCGACACGTCGTAGAAGAGAACGCGCGCGTGCTTGCTATGGTAAAAGCACTGGAGAGGGGCGATTCCGAGGAAGTGGGCCGTCTTCTCTTTTCATCCCACGCGTCGCTCCGCGACCTCTTCGAGGTAAGCATCCCGGAGATAGATTTCCTAGTGGATTGGGGCCTCGAGCACGGGGCAATGGGCGCCCGGCTTGTGGGGGGTGGATTCGGGGGCGTCACCTTACATCTCGTCCCCGTGGAACTCAAAGAAAAGTATATAGCAGAAATTAAAAAGGCCTACTGGGAACGTTTCCGAATTGGGGCCAAGGTGGTGGAGGTCCGCCCCGGATCTGGAGCGAAATATGAGCGGGGTCCTGATCATAGGTGAACTGCTCAACTCGAGTCGCAAAAAGGTGCGGGAAGCCCTAGAGAGGAAGGATGAAGGGATAATACGTACCCTGGCGAGGGCACAGGTCGAGGCCGGGGCGCATATCCTGGATCTCAACGCCGGGGAGATGTTGGAAAGGGAGGCGGAGTGTCTCGTCTGGCTCGTGGAGGTAGTACAGGATGAGCTCGGTGAAGTGAGACTCTCGATAGACACCTCCGATCCGGGTGCGATGGAGGCCGCCATTTCCGCCTGCAAAGCTAGGCCCGTCGTGAACTCCGTCTCCAACGAGGCATCGAGGGAGGGGATCCTGGAGATCGCGGCAAGAACCGATGCGGAGGTGATCGGGCTGCCCCTTGGATGGAAAGGGATGCCGAGGGACGCCGCGGGGCGCCTGGAGGAGGCGCGGGAGCTAGTTTCGAGGTGCGAGGAGACGGGGATCGGAAGGAACCGGCTTTACATCGACATCCTCTGCATGGCGGTGGGGAGCGACCAGACGCAAGGGCTCGCGGCGCTCGAGGCCGCCAGGCTCGTGAAAACCGAGCTGGGGGTGCGGGTCTGTGGAGCGGTAAGCAACGTCTCGTTCGGGCTTCCGAGGCGGAGAGTCCTCAATAGAGCCTACCTGGCGATGATGATCGCCTTCGGAGTGGACGCGGTGATCATGGACCCGACTGACGAGGGGATGCGAGAGGTGCTCATCTCGGCAGAGGCTTTGATAGGACAGGATAGGCACTGTTTGAACTACATCCGCCACTTCCGGAAGAAGGGGGGGTGAATGCTGGAAGAATTGAAAAGTGCGGTGCTTTCGGGGGAAGATGAGCGGGCAGCCGGGCTCACCAAAAAGGCTTTAGAGAAGGGAATCGAGCCGGGGAAGATCCTGAACGAGGCACTGGTCCCAGCAATGGAGATCGTGGGGAGGGAGTATGAAGATGGGGAGAGATACGTGCCGGAGATGCTGATCTCTGCCGAGGCGATGAAAGCAGCGATGGAAGTCCTGCGACCGAAACTCGTGGAGACCGGGGTGCAACTCAGGGGAAAGGTGGTGATCGGGACGGTGGAGGGGGACCTCCACGATATCGGGAAGAACTTGGTGGCGATGATGCTCGAGGGGGCCGGGTTCGAGGTGATCGACCTCGGGGTGGAGGTCACCGCGGACCGGTTCGTCCAAGCGGTGCGTGAGCATAAGCCGGATGTCCTGGGAATGTCAGCACTCCTTACGACCACGATGATCCACATGCCCGAGGTAATCGAGGCTTTGAAGGAGGCGGGGCTAAGGGAGAAAGTGAAGGTAATTGTGGGAGGAGCGCCGGTCACTCAGGAGTTTGCGGAGAAGATCGGCGCGGATGGTTATGCCCCGGACGCGGCGAGTGCGGCCGAAGTCGTGAAAAAGCTCCTCGGGGTGAATTGACCGCTTGAGGTACTTCACGATCTCCCTGGGAGGGGGGAAGATCAGGGTTAAGGAGGGGGAGGGGCTCCTCGAGGCCCTTGTCTCTGCGGGAATTTGGATAGGTGGTGATTGTGGGGGACGGGGGGCTTGCGGCCGGTGTCGGGTGCGCTTCCTCGGAGCCTTCCCTCCTCCCACTGAGGCCGAAAGACACCTGCTCTCTCGAGGGGAGCTCGACGATGGCTGGAGGCTCGCCTGTCAGCACAACGTAGAGGGTGACATCGATATCTACGTCCCCATTTTCGGCGAAATCACTCGGGAGAAAGTGGAAATCATTCCCGCCTATGTTGGCCCCCTAAAGCCCGCGGCGGCGCTCGAGGTTCTCGAGGCCTTTCCACCGAGCTGGAAGGATCGCCAGTCAGAGCTCGAGGGACTGGAAGCTACTTTGGGGAATGCGCTTGAGCCATCCCTCCCTCTTCTCAGGGCTCTGCCCGCTGCCCTGCGGACGGACGACCGTTGGATCACGCTGATCCGCGTTGGGGAGAAGGTGGTCTCCGTGAGGCCCGGCCGAGAAAAGCTGGCACTCCGTGGCCTCGCCGTGGACGTGGGCACGAGCACTTTGGCCGCGTATCTCCTCGACCTCGAAACGGGGGAGGTGTTGGGGGGAGGAGCGATCGCCAACCCCCAACTTCCCTTCGGGGCCGATGTCATCTCGAGGATCGCCCGCGTGCGGAAGGAGAGAAGCGCGCTCAAGAGACTCCAAGAGGCAACGGTGAGCGGTGTAAACCGCCTCGTGGAGGAACTCGCTTCCAAAGCGGAGATCGATCCCAAAGAAGTTGTGCACTCCACCATCGTGGGGAACCCTACGATGCTGCACCTCCTCCTTGGGGTGGATCCTTCTCGAATAGGGGAGTCGCCCTTTGTCCCTGTCTGGAGGACGACCCTTGTCGTGAGCGCGAAAGAACTGGGCTTTACGGTCCACCCTGAGGCTGTGGTGCACATACTGCCCCTCGTCTCCGGATATATCGGGGCGGACACCGTAGCCTGTATCCTCGCTTGCGGGCTGCACCGAGAAGAAAAACCCTGTCTCCTTTTGGATCTCGGGACGAACGGAGAGATCGTCCTCGGAAACAGGGAAAGGATCCTCGCCTGCTCGGCCGCGGCCGGGCCAGCGTTCGAGGGCGGGAGGATTTCCTGTGGGATGCCGGCACTGGAGGGTGCGATCTCTCGCGTGGAAATCGATGGCGGGATCCGCTGCCGGGTGAATGGCGGAGGCACCCCCCGGGGGATCTGTGGCTCGGGGCTTGTGGACCTCGTCGCTGGCCTCATCAGGGAGGGTTTTCTCGACAGAACCGGTCGCCTCCGCCGACCAGGGACCCACCCCCTCGCCCCGAGGATCATCGGCTCTGGAAAAGACATGGGTTTTCTCGTGGAGGAGGGGATCGTTCTGACTCAGAGGGACGTGCGCGAACTTCAGCTTGCCAAGGCAGCCATCCGGGCAGGGGTGGAGATATTGCTTTTGCACTTCGGGATAGAACCGAAGGAGATCGAGAAAGTCTATCTCGCGGGGGCCTTCGGGACCCAGATGCATCCCGAATCCCTGGTGATGATCGGCCTCCTCCCAGAAGAGCTCCTCCCGAAGATAAGGGCGGTGGGGAACGCCGCTGGCACCGGCGCCAGATCCGCCCTCTTGAATCGCATGGCCCTGGAGGAGGCAGAGCACATCGCCCGAAAAGTGGAGTGCATCGAGCTCTCATGCGAAAAATCCTTCACCGAGAAGTTCGTGGAGCACATGAGGTGGGGTGATGAAGGAGGCCGGGAATGAACTTGGAAGAGAAGCTCTTACGGGAGGATACAGGCCGGACGGTGATAGTGGCACTGGACCACGGGATATCGGGGTCGTGCATGGGTTTTGAGGACCCCCGGGCCACGTTGTCGAAGGTGCTCGAGGGGTGCCCGGACGGTGTCCTAATAACCCCGAACTTCGCCCGCCGTTTCCAAGGGATCCTCTCCTCAATACCAGACTTGAAGTTAATTATCAGGGTCGATTTTTTCGCCACCTCGACGGTCCCGGGGGAAACCGGAACGGAGATCCAGTGTCTGCTCTCTGATGTGGAAGAAGCCATGCGTGTCGGCGCGGATGGAATCGCAGCATTTCTGATTTTTGGTCGGGAGGATCCGCGGGACTTCTCGGCCAACATCGGGTACATTGCCGCTCTCTCCAAGGAGACACATCGGTGTGGAATCCCCCTGGTAATTGAGACTGTCTTCTGGGGGAGGAGAACCTCTGTAGTTGCTCCCGAAAGAGAAGCCGAACTTCTCGAAGCAGCCTGTAGAATAGCTTTTGAAATAGGGGCTGACGTAATCAAGGCCCCCTACCCGAGGGACCGTACGTGGTTTTCACGGATCACGAAGAACTCCCCCATTCCCATACTCGTCCTTGGAGGCCCCCGGATGGACACAGCGAGGGAAGCCCTCGAGATGGTACGGGATGCGTTGGAGGGTGGAGCCCAGGGCGTCATCTTCGGGAGAAATATCTGGCAACACAAATCCCCTGATAAGATGGTGAAAGCCATCAAAGCAATCGTCCACAGAGGATCATCGGTGGATGATGCTCTAGAACTTTTAAAATGAAAGGAGATGTGCTCATCCAACGTGCAGGAGTCCCTCTCTCGGCTCAGGTGAACGCGGTGATACTTGCCTTAAGATGCAAAGCATGGAAGTTTCTCATTAGAAAACTCCAAGGGTCTTTAGGACGGCGTAAATTCTCGTTGGTCCAGTTCCGCCATCTCACAAAGTCGGTCTGTTATTGTGAGGTAGGACTTTCTCTTTTTTGTGGCTAACATTGTATGCATCACGACACTCTTCAGAGAATAAGGGGAGAACGGCGTGAACTACGATGTGGCAATAGTGGGAGCTGGCCCGGCAGGGTTATTTGCGGCCCTTGAGCTTGTGGACGCGGGCTTTCGGACCGTGGTCATCGACAAGGGAGTCGACCCTCGGAAGCGGACGAGCATCACCTGCGGCGTGGGCGGCGCCGGGGCCTTCTCCGACGGGAAGCTCAATCTCACTCCACGGATCGGGGGCGATCCCGCCGCCATCGGCTGTAGTCCCGCAGAACTCGAGGCCCTAATCAGGGAGGTAGATAGGGCCTTTACCCGTTACGGAGCTCCGGAACGCTACTCGGGAGAGGACAAAGAGGCCCTCTCATCCCTCAAGAAGAAAGCAGCCGAGACGGGAATCGAGTTCATCGCCGGCCGCCAGCGCCACATCGGCACCTCCCGTATCCGAGAGGTGATCGACAACTTCTACCGGGACCTCATCGCCCGCGGTGTCGTGTTCCATTTGGGCACCAAGGTGGAGGTAATCGAGCGCTCCGGTCAGGGCTTTGTGCTCCGCGGGAATGACCTCGGGGTGGAGGCCCGCTACGTGATCGCCGCCCCCGGGCGAGTGGGGGCATATTGGCTGCGGGAGGTGGCCCGAGCATTGGGTGTGGGGCCGGAGTTCGGCCCCCTGGACGTGGGGGTACGGGTGGAGTTTCCGGCGGAGCTCTACGAACTCATTGAGCACGTGATGTACGACGCAAAATTCCGTGTGCGCACCTCCACCTATGATGACATGGTGCGCACCTTTTGCACTAACCCTCGTGGGTTCGTGGTGAAGGAGGACTACGATGAGTTCGTGCTCGTGAACGGACACGCCGAGAACGAGAAGAAGACCGAGAACACGAACTTCGCCCTCCTCGTACATATTGAGCTCACTGACCCGGTGGAGGACACCACCGAGTATGGCCGGGCCATCGCCAAGCTTGCCACCACCATTGGGGGCGGCCGCCCCATCCTCCAGCGCCTCAAGGACCTGAAGAAGGGGCGTCGTTCCACCCCCGAGAGGCTTCGACGTGTGCCGATAGAGCCCACGTTGGCCGACCACACTCCTGGCGACATCTCCATGGCCTTGCCGCATCGGGTAGTGATGGACATCGTGGAAGCGATCGAGCGACTCGACCGGATCATCCCGGGGCTCGCCGCCGATGGGACTCTGATCTACGCGCCGGAGATCAAGTTCTACGACACCCGCTACCGGGTGAGGAAGGGGATGGAAACCGAGCTCCCCGGCTTTTACGTGGCCGGGGACGCCTCGGGCCACTCCCGGGGGATCGTGTTCGCCGCCGTCACCGGGATCCTTGCTGCCCGCCACATTAAATCGGTGACGGGTGAAGAGAGATGATCTACGGTGAGGGGGTGCGGCTGCGGGCGATCGAACGGGAGGATATTCCCACCTTCATGAGGTGGTTCAACGACCCCGAAGTACGGCGGTACCTCACCACGTACGAACCCATGTCCCGCGCCAAGGAGGAACGCTGGTTCGAGGAATACCTGACCCGTCAGAACGACCTCATCCTCGCCATCGAGGCCCGCGAAGGGGGTACGTGGGTCCACATCGGAAACATCGGTCTCCACCGGATAGACTGGAAGAACCGGACTGCGACCTTGGGGATCGTGATCGGGGAAAAAGAATATTGGGGCCGAGGTTACGGGACCGAGGCGGTGCGGACAATGCTCCGTTACGCCTTCCTGGAGCTCGGATTGAACCGAGTGGAGCTGGAGACGTTCTCCTTCAACCCCCGAGCCATCCGGTGTTATGAAAAAGCGGGTTTCAAGAGAGAGGGCGTTCGCCGCCAAGCACTTCACCGCGACGGATCGTTCCACGACGTGATCCTCATGGGGATCCTACGCTCCGAGTTCTCCACCGGGGTGCTCGGTGGGGGAAACCCCACTGCCGCCACAGAGGGGAACAGGTGAGGGCAAGCCTGGACCACGTAATCGAGCAGCTGAAGCGCGCAAAACGGGCCCTGATTGTGGGACACGTGCGACCGGACGGGGACGCCATCGGCTCGGTGGCCGCGTTAACCCTCATCCTCCGCAAGCTCGGTGTGGCGGCAGAGGGCTGCATCCCCGACCGGGTCCCCTGGTTCTACCGCGAGATCCCGGGAACCCGGATCCTCCGGACTGTGGAGGAGATACGGGGCCGGAAGTTCGACACCGCAATTGTGCTCGACTCCTCGGACCTCTCCCGCATCGGCGATGCAGTCGAGCTCCTCCCTCGGGAGGAGCCGGACGTGGTGCTCGACCACCACGTGACCAACACGGGCTTCGGGGCCCTCAACTTCTGTGACCCAGATTACGCCGCCACCGCCATGATCGTGCACGAGATCGGAAAGCGCCTCGTACCCTATGACCGGGAACTCGCCGAGGTGATCCTCCTGGGGATCGCCACGGACACAGGATTCTTCAAGTACGCCGCGGTGGATGATCGCACCTTCGCCGCCGCGGCCGAGCTTGCCCGCCACGGGGCCCGGATCCAACCCATCGCATCGGCGGTGCTCGAACATCGCTCCCCGAAAACCATCCGTCTCTTGGTGGAGATGTTCCGCACGTTACGGATCGAGGCGGGGGGGAGGCTCGCCTACGCCTATGTGTCAGCGGAGATGCTTCGCCGGACGGGGTGCGATGAGGAGGAGACCGAGGGCTTCGTGGGCGAGATCCGGGCACTCCACGGGGTGGAGGTGGCAATCCTCTTCACTGAGTGGCCGGAAGGCGAGGTCCACGCGAGCCTCCGGTCCAAGAGCTACATGGACGTGAGCCGGGTGGTACGGGCCCTGGGCGGGGGAGGCCACCCCCGGGCTGCGGGCTGCACCCTGAAGGTTCCTCGGTTGCAGGACGCCATTACGAGGGTGGTAGAGGTCACTCGTTCCGCTCTCCTCGAGGAAGTGCTTTGAGCGCCTTTCCTCTGTACAGACCTCGTAGGGCGCTTACCTTTACCGGATACGTTAAACTCCATACCATAAAAAATGTGTTTTTTATAAACCAAGGTACGCGGTTTTTACTTCGTCGTTCTCGCGCAGTTCGACGGCGGTGCCCGCGAGGACCACGCGGCCGTTCTTGAGGACGTATCCCCGATCCACCACCTGTAGCGCCTCCCGGGCGTTCTGCTCCGCCAAAAGCACGCTCATCCCCCGCTCCCCCCGCAGCTTCCGAAACGTCCCCAGGATCTCGGGAATGAGCTTCGGCATAAGCCCCATGGAGACCTCGTCCACGAGGAGCAATTTTGGCGATGCCATCAATGACCTCCCGATGGCCAGCATCTGTCGCTCCCCACCCGACAGCGTCCCGGCCCGCTGATTCAACCGTTCCTTGAGCACCGGAAAGAGGGAGAAGACCAACTCCAGATTTTCAACAAGCCCCCTGCGGCTCCGCACTACGAACGCCCCGAGGAGGAGGTTCTTCTCCACCGAGAGGTCCGGAAAGATCCGCCCACCCTCTGGGACCAGTGCGAGCCCGAGCCGCACCCGCCACCAAGAGGGGAAGCGGGTAATATCCCGTTCGCGGAAAGAGATTGTCCCGCCCCGGGGCTCCACCAATCCCATCAGCGCCGAGAGGAGGGAGGTCTTCCCCGCGCCGTTAGCCCCTATTACCGCCACGAGTTCCCTCTCGTCCACCTCGAGAGAAACTTCCTCCACCGCCAAGATCTTTCCGTACGCTACCCGCAGGTCATCAACCAGCAGCATTTACACTCCCTGTCCCGAGGTACGCCTCGATCACCGCCGGGTCGTGGGCCACCTCCTCGGGCGCCCCCTCGGCGATCACACGTCCATGGTCGAGGACGGTGATGACCTCGCAGATATCCATCACGAAAGACATCCGGTGTTCCACAAGGACCACTGTGACCCCCGTAGCGACGATCCGCCCCACGAGCTCTTTGAGCCCGCCGATCTCCTCCTCGGTGAGGCCGGCCGCGGGTTCATCGAGGAGCATGAGCTCCGGCTCCAAGGCCATAGCCCGAGCGATCTCCAGGCGCCGCTGAAGCCCGATGGGAAGTGTCCCTGCCGGGATATCCGCTCGGTCGGCGAGCCCCACGGACTCCAAGATCTCACGGGCGCGGCGGCGGGCGTTCGCGTAGGGACGGAACGGCCCTGTCTTTCGATAGTACCGATGTCCCCAGGCGACGAGTACGTTCTCCAGGACCGAGAGCTCGGTGAAGGGGCGCACGATTTGGAAGGTGCGGGCTATGCCGAGGGTAACGATCCGGTGGGTGGGGAGACCATCGATCCGCCGCTCCTTGAAATGGATCGCCCCATAGGTGGGCCGGAGATATCCCGTGATCAGGTTGAAGAGGGTGGTCTTCCCGGCACCGTTGGGACCGATGACCCCGTGGATCTCCCCCCGGCGGACAACTAGATCCACGTGGTCCACTGCCCGCAGACCTCCGAAGTCCTTGGTGAGCCCCTCCGTCTCAAGGAGCTCCACTTGCCACCCCCCTGCGAAAGTGCCTTAGGATTCCCAGCGAACGTAGGTAGAGAAAGCTCCCCTTTCCTAATAGGCCCATGGGCTGGAAGACCATCATCAGGGCGAGCACTGCCCCGGAGACGAGCATCCGATAATCCTGGATGAACCGCAGGGCTTCCGGCAATACCTGGAGGAGAAGGGCCCCGAAGACCGCGCCCCGGATCGTCCCCAGGCCACCGAGGACCAGCATCGCCAGGATATCGATGGAGCGGTCGAACCCGAAGTTCTCCGGGAACACAGAGCCCACGTAATGGGCCCAGAGGGCCCCGGCAATCCCCGCGTAGGCGGAGCTAATGGCGAAAGCGTAGATCTTGAACTTCGCCACGTTTATCCCCATGGCCTTCGCCGCCGTCTCATCCTCCCCGAACGCCTCCATGGCCAGCCTTCCCCAAGTACGAGAGAAGTAGATGCTCGTGAGGACAGCAAGGGTCACGAATGCAAACGTAAGGCCGAAGTAGCCAACGGTGCCGAACGCCTTTCCGAAGAAGGTGGGAGTGGGGATATCCACGATCCCCATGGAACCTCCGAAGAAGGAGAAATACTTGAACACTGAGCCCACGATGAAGTTGAGGCCGATGGTGGAGAGGACGAGGAAGTCGTGGGAGACGCGAAGGCTCGGGAGACCAAGGAATATTCCCACCACAGTCGTGACCGCCACCACACATGGGAGGGCTGCCCAGAAGCTGAGCCCGAACTTGGTGGCGAGGATCGCCGCGGCATAGGCACCGATCCCGAAGAAGGCGGCGTGCCCCAGAGACACCTGTTTGGCATAACCGGTGAGGATGTTAAGGCTCAAGGTGAGGATCATGAAGATGCCGGTGAACGTCCCCACAGTGAGGAGGTACCCTAGCGTCATCTACAACCTCCCGAAGAGACCCTTGGGCCGGAACATGAGAACCAGGATCAACAATAGGAAAGCAATGGCGTCCCTTGGGAAATTGAACCATTCGAGTGACCCGAGGAAAGTTTCCACCAACGCCAGTAACATCCCAGCGATGACACTTCCTCGCACGCTCCCGAATCCCCCCAGGACCACGACCACGAAAGCCTTGTACGCCACCACATTCCCCATGGTGGGGTAGACCATGTTGCGGTAGAAGGCCATGAGTACCCCGGCCGCCCCGGCCAGGGCCGAGCCCAGAAGGAAGTTGAGCGCCACCGCCCAGTCCACCGGGACCCCCACCGCCCCGGCCATGGAGAGATCTTGGGAACAGGCCTGCCAGGCAAGCCCCACCCTTGTCTTATTGAGCACGAGGTACAACATCAACAAAAAAAACGTCGTGAGAACTATGATGAGGAGCTGTTTTTGGGTGATAAGGAAATAGGGTGTTATCACCATGGGAAAACGGAGCACCGCGGGGAAGGCGTGCTGGTAGGGACCGAAAAGCAGTCGAAAGAGCTCGTTCATAGCGGTGAAGATCCCGATGCTCACGATCAGGGGAACGATACGAGGGCGTCGCAGGATGTAGTAATAGACCCCCCGGTAAATGAGGACGCCGGCAAGCCCAGCGGCGACCATTCCCAAAAGAAGCGCGACCCAGAAGTTGCGGGTGAGGTGGGTCACCACCAAGAGGGCCATGTAAGCGCCCAATGTGTAAATCCCCGCGTGGGCTACGTGGAGGACCTTGAGGATCCCGTAGACCATGGTGAGCCCAATGGCAATGAGTGCATAACTCGACCCGAGGACCAACGCAAAGACGAGCTGTTGGAGGAAATCCATGGCCTACGGGATCCCCCTCCTCATCGGTGATAGATGATTTATAATGGGCGATCAATCGGAGGGTTCACTGATTCCCCTCATGCATCGCCCATCACCGATCACGTTTTTTAAAGGCCCGGCGGGATGATGATCTCGGGCTCGGTGAAGGTGTGGAAGAACCGGAACGCGCCCTCCTTCACGATTTGAACCTCTACTGGCCGGATCGCCTCCCGGCCGAGGAAGGCAAAGAAGGGGCCGGTGACCACGTCGTACATGTGGCGGATGTTGTCGATGGCCGCGGCGATCGCCTCGGCGTCGGTCCCCGCTTGGGCGATGGCGTAAGCTGCCACCTTGATGGCGTCGAAGGCCGAGGCCGCCACCATGTCGGCGGGGTGCCCGGTACGCTCCTCGTATTCCGCGAGGAACTTCTGGACGATCTCACGCTCAGAATCGCGGTTGAGGTCGGTGACGATGATCACCCCTTCTGCGGCCTCACCGGCGAGTTCAATGAACTTGGGGGAGTCATAGCCTTCCTGACCGAGGATGGTGGCGGTGATCCCGAGCTCCCGTGCCTGGGAGACGATATTCGCCGCCTCGGCGTAATAGCCAGTAGCCCAGATGAGATCCGGCTTCTTAACGCGTACCTGAGCGAGGATCGCGCGGAACTCTTTCTCCCCCAGCGGGAACTTCTTCTCGAAAACGATCTCCGCGCCCAGCTTCAAAGCTGTATCCTTGAAGTACTCGGAGAGAGAGACGCCGAAGTCGTTGTCCATGGTGAGAATGGCGATCTTCTTGGCACCGAGCTCCTTCACCGCGAGGTACGCCCCGGCCACTCCTTCCACAGGAGCGCCCATCCCGACGCGGAAAATGAGGTGCCCGGTCTCAATGATGGAGGGGTGTATAGCATAAGCGGAGATCATAGGAACGCCAGCTTCCTGGAAGATCTTGGCCGCAGCTCGAGTGGGGGTGCTGTAGGAACCGGAGACGGCGATGACCACCTTGTCCTGCTCGATGAGCTTTCTGGCGATGGCCGAGGCCTGGTCCGCTCGGGCGGCGTCGTCGTAATAGACGAGCTCGATCATCTTGCCGTTAACTCCTCCGGCAGCGTTGATGAAGTCCACCGCGATCTGGGCCCCGGCCAAGGCGGAGTGGCCGTCAGCCGCCGCGAACCCCGTGAGCGGCGCGAAGAAGCCGATTTTTACCGTCTCCGCCGTCGCGTAAAGACCTACAAACATGAATAAAAGTATCCCAATTACGAATTTGCGCATAATGCACCTCCTTCTCTTCGGTTTTTTGGTTCCGGAATTCCCCCCGACTATCACCCCCTCAATCTCCGCATTCGACCTTGGGAACACGCACCCCGCGTTCTTTCGCCATACGGACTGCCTTCTCGTAGCCGGCGTCGGCGTGGCGGGCAACGCCCAAACCGGGGTCCACTGTGAGGACTCGCTCCAGACGTCTGTCCGCAGCTCTCGTCCCGTCCGCCACGATCACCATTCCCGCGTGGATGCTCTTTCCGATCCCGACCCCGCCGCCATGGTGGACCGACACCCAGGTGGCACCACAAACGGCGTTGAGGAGGGCATTCAGAATGGGCCAGTCGGCGATGGCGTCGGACCCGTCCTTCATCCCCTCGGTCTCCCGATAGGGAGATGCCACCGAGCCCGAATCGAGATGGTCCCGGCCGATCACGATAGGGGCTTTCACTTCCCGTTTGCGAACGAGTTCGTTGAAGGCGAGGCCTGCCTCGGCCCGCTCCCCATACCCGAGCCAACAGATTCGAGCCGGGAGGCCCTGCCAGCGTACCTTCTGCTCGGCCTTCTTGATCCAGCGTGCCAGCGCCTTGTCCCCAGGGAAGAGCTCCAGGATCGCCCGGTCGGTGCGGAAGATATCGCTGGGATCTCCGGAGAGGGCTACCCAGCGGAAGGGTCCCTTCCCCTCGCAGAACATGGGCCGGATGTACGCCTGGACGAACCCCGGGAAGGAGAAGGCGACCTCGTGGGAGAGGCCACCCTTCTCGGCCTGAGCACGGATGGCGTTCCCGTAATCGAAGACAACCGCCCCAGCCTCTTTCATCTCGGCCATGGCCTTGACGTGGCGTACCATTGAGTGGTAAGAGAGCTCGATGTACTCCTCGGGATCCTCTTCCCGGAGCTTCAAGGCTTCCTGGTAGGTCATCCCGCCCGGGACGTAACCGTTGAGCTCGTCGTGAGCCGCGGTCTGATCGGTGACGACATCGGGGATGATCCCCCGTCGTAGAAACTCTGGGTAGATGTCAGCGGCGTTCCCCAAAAGGCCGATAGAGATCGGCTCGCCCTTCTTCTTGTGTTCTAGGGCGATCTGCAGGGCCTCGTCCAGGGACTCCGTCCAGGTATCGAGCTGTTCTAGGTCGAGGCGGCGCTTTATCTTTTCGGGGTTTATCTCGACGATGATCCCCACCCCTTCGTTCATGGTGATTGCCAGGGGCTGGGCCCCACCCATCTCCCCGAGGCCTGCGGTGAGGACGAGTTTCCCCCGGAGAGTCCCGTCGAAGTGCTGACGAGCACACTCCGCCAGGGTCTCGTAGGTCCCCTGGAGGATCCCCTGGGTCCCAATGTAAATCCAAGACCCAGCCGTCATCTGGCCATACATGGTGAGGCCAAGGCGCTCCAATTCTCGGAATTTTTCCCAAGTTGCCCATTCAGGGACTAACATGGCGTTGACGATTAATACCCGAGGAGCGTCCTCGTGCGTCTTGAAGATCCCCGCGGCACGTCCGGATTGGACCACCAAGGTCTCATCGTTCTCGAGCCCTTTAAGACATTCGACGATGAGGTCGAAATCTTCCCACGAACGAGCAGCCTTGCCAGTTCCCCCATAGACGATGAGGTTTGCGGGGTCCCCCGCCACCTCGGGGTCCAGATTGTTCATAAGCATGCGGAGGGCCGCCTCCTGGAGCCAGCCCTTGCAGTTGAGTTCGGTTCCCCGCGGCGCCCGCACCACGCGCGCAGCCACCCTATCGCCCATAGCCCTTCCCTCCTCACATGAATTTTCTAAACGCATTCTATCGTCTCCCCGTTGTAGACGGCAAATCTGGCCAGAGGATGAGGAATGCCACTCCGAGGACGATGATCCCGCCCAGGATTTGGAGCGGCTCGAGGCGCTCTCCCAAGAGGAGGGCTGCCCATAGGGCTGCGAGCAGCGGCTCCATCGTGGAGATTAGGGAAGCGTGGCCCGCCCGCATATGCCGCAATGCGACCAGGTAGATTCCGTAGCTCACAAGAGTGGGAAAGAGAGCGAGACAAAGGATTAGCCCCCACGCCATCGGTGGAAGTGCGGGCAAATCACCGCCGCTTGCCAAATGTACTCCCCACAAAATGAGTCCACCGAAGGTGAATCCCCAGAAGAGCAGAGCCCAGGGGTTAAACTCCCGCACCAGGCGCTTTCCCGCCACGTTATATACAGCGATAGATAGCGAGGTGAGAAACGCGAATCCCACCCCAGGCACGTTCACGACGAACCTATCGATCCGATACCCTTGTGCGATGAGGAAGATTCCCACCAACGTCAGGACCAACGCTGCTCCTTCAACCTTTCCGAACGGTTCGGTCAGGAAACGATGGGAGAAGACGAGCACCAAGGCGGGATAGGCGTATACGATCACGATGGCGGCGGTGACGGAGATCCACTGGAGCGCGAAATAAAAGCCGAGGTAGTTCAGGACCACGCTGAAGACACTGTAGAAGAGGAGCTTCGGAAGTGCCCCCCGGCAGAGGAGACGCCACCATTCGTGGCGGAAAGCAAAAGGGAGAAGCGCAGCCCAAGCGAGGAGGACCCGGAGGGCAATCACTTCCAAGGGCGTCGTCCCGAGGCGGTAAAGCACCTTCCCGATGATCCCAAGCCACGACCAGAGGAAGACCGCGAGGAGAACAAAAGCCAACCCTCTCCGGGCACCCATTCCATGGCCACCTTACAACAGACGACCGAACCGCGGAAATCTGGGAGAAAGGCCCGAGTAAAATAGCAGCAGCTATGAAGAGGAAGCAATTGTTATTGCTGACCTTTATTGTCCTCGGGACATTCCACCTTTGGGGCCTACCGCTTCCCGGAGGGGCCATCGCGCGCTTGGGGGCGGGCTATCTGATCGGCGGTTATGCCGATGGCAAAAGTCTCTGGGCGGTGAGTTCCATCGCCCTCGAACGCTGGAATTCGATACAGGGGAAACTTCAAACCGAGATCTCTCTCCCCGCGGTGCCCAAACTGTTACGTTTTTCTTCCGCGGGGGATTACCTGGCACTTGCCCTCGAGGGCGGGCGGGTCTCCGTGTGGTCGCTCCCGAACGGCGTGGAAAATGGCTCGTTCTCCGTGGGAGAAGAAGTCACGGCCCTTACTTTCTCTCATGACGGAGACCTCCTCGCGGTGGGAAGCGAGCGAGGAAAAATCGTCGTCTGGGACATCCAGACCGGGGAACGAATCTCCACCTTCACCCCCTTCACGCGAGAAGTGGGGACTCTCCTCTTTTCGCCGGACAGAAAATCGCTTGCCACTGCCGCCCGTTTCGGAAGTGAGCTCCGGGTATTCGCCCTTCCGGAAGGGCATCCGGTCCAAAAATTTCCCTGGAACCAACGGGGTGTGACATGTGCGGCTTTCTCGCCCGACGGCTCTCTCGTCGCCATCGGCGCGGGAGACGGGATAGTGCGGGTATGGGACGTGATGAAACGGGAACTCCTACGTAACCTGGAAGGAACGCCTGGCCCGGCTGCAGCCCTTTCCTTCACGGACACGGAGCTCCTTATCATCGGGATGTCGGGCGTCGTCACCAGCTGGGAGCCCTTCACGTGGGAGCTCACGAAGAGCCTCACGATCTCGGGTGACATGCGCTTCCACACCTTGGCTGCCGATGACGTCTTGGTCCTCCACCCCCCTACGGGCCCCATCGAAGTTTGGGATCTTAAGGAAGGGAAGATCCTTTCCACCTTGGGGGAAGGGCGATACCTCGGGCGCTTCACTGCGGCCGTTTTTTCCCCCGGGGGAAAGCTTCTCGCCGTTGCCACCGCGGCCGGCGAGATCCGCTTCTGGAGGGCGGGAAGTTGGGACGAAACCTTTGTGCTCCGTGGTCACCGGGGGGCCATCGACTCCCTTGCCTTCTCCCCTGATGGGAGAATGTTCCTCTCGGGCGGAAACGACAGCCGCGTACGAGTTTGGAACATCGGCGCGGAAGGAGGAGAACAAGAACTCGAGTTCGTGGCCCACACGAAGCCGATCTCAGATGTCGATTTTGCGCCGGATGGAAAGATCTTCCTCACCGCCTCCGTGGATGAGACCGTACGACTATGGGAGACGGGAACGGGGAAACTCGTCCGCACACTCTGGAAACCGGTTAAGCTCGAGGCAATACAGCCTTTGGTGCGCGACGCAATATACGCTGCTCGGTTTTCCCCTGACGGTACACTCATCGCCGCGGGGTCGGAAGATAAAACGGTGCGACTCTGGGATGTGAAAACGGGAAAGCTCCTCGCGCTTCTGCGAAAACACCGAGGCGTCGTCGACTGCGTAGATTTCGCGCCAGACGGGACTCTGCTCGCCTCAGGGGACGACCTCGGTACGGTGGTTCTCTGGGACGTGAGGAGACGCCGGACACTGGCGGTGCTGTGTCGGGAAGGGAAGCCGGTTTATTCCCTCGCCTTCTCTCCCGACGGGAAATTCCTCCTCCTCGGCGGTGCGGAAGGACGGTTAGAACTCTATTCAGTGGAAGGAAGGGAACTCATCCGTGAACTCCGCGGGCACGTAGGGAGCGTCTTCGGGGTCGCCTTTCACCCTGATGGAAGCACTTTCGTCTCGGCCAGCGCCGATGGGACCGTGCTCGTATGGGACTTGAGCGCGATTGTAAAATGAGTTCACATGATCGCGGTCACGTAAAGCGGGTGGTGCGACTCGTGCGTTACATCGCCGAACGGGAAGGCGCCGATGTGGAGGTGGTGGTGACTGCCGCAGAACTCCACGATATCGCCCGGGGTGAACCAGACCACGCCCGCCGCAGTGCCGAAAAAGCGCGGGAGATCCTGCGGAGGAAAGGCTACGCCGAAGAGTTCGTAGAGCGGGTGGCCCATTGCATCGAAGCTCATTCTTTCTCCAGTAGAGTGGAGCCGAGGACGCCCGAGGCGTCGATCCTGAGCGACGCTGACAAGCTCGACGCCATGGGCGCGATCGGGATTGCCCGGGCCTTTCTTTACTCCGGGGAACGTGGCCGCTCTGTAGAAGAAACTCTAAGACATTTCGAGGATAAACTCCTCAAGCTTTATGATGCGCTCCGCACAAAAACGGGACGGGAACTCGGCCGCGAGAGGCATCAGTTCCTCGTTGAGTTCTACCAACGGCTAGAAGCGGAACTCTGGGGCATCAACCGATCCACATAGGGTTCGGATCTACTTTGGTATTAGTGGGGACCTCAGGGATGGCCGCGCGAAGCCGTTCCAACACCTCTTCATCCCCGCGGACGAGGATCTGGTACCGTTGCACCCCGCGCAAGGGGAGGAGCCGTGCCGGACCTAAGACCTCGAGTCCCTCCTTGGAGAGCGCCTTCGCATATCTACCCGCCCGTTCCTCCGCCTTCTTTCCCTCGAAGAGGAGCTTTACCAACTTCCCGAAGGGGGGATACAGCAGTTCCCGACGGAAGGAGAGCTCCGCATCGTATAGCGCGCGGTAATTGCCACGGAGGGCGTAGGCAATGGCGTAATGATCGGGGTTGTTCGTCTGTACGACGACCTCTCCGCGACGCTCCCCGCGGCCAGCTCGTCCCGCCGCGGCCAAAAGGAGTTGGAAAGTCCTCTCACCGGCGCGGAAGTCCGGCGCCGAGAGGAGCCCATCGGCATTTATCACCCCGACGAGGGTGATCCGGGGGAAATCTAGCCCCTTGCCGACCATCTGTGTCCCCACGAGGACGTCGACCGTCCCTTCCGCCAATGCCTGCAAGATCTCCGCCCGCCGCGGGGCGGTTTCGGCATCCAGCCGAGCCACCCGTGCCCGGGGGAAAAGCCGCTTCGCCTCGTACTCTACTCGCTCCGTTCCCATCCCGAAGAGGCGGAACTTCTGTCCACCGCACCGCGAGCACTTGGTCTCAGGATAAGAGTGGCCGCAGGCATGGCACCGGAAGCCCTTCTCCGCCAAGTGAAAGACGAGCGCTACCTCACACAGCCCACATCGGAGAACAGCCCCACAGTCACGGCACGCAGCCCCGGTGAAGAAGCCAATACGGTTGAGGAATAGAAGGATCTGTCCACCAGCGGAGAGATGGCGTTCCATGGCCTCCCGTAAGAACTCAGTAATGGCCTCTTCTGACCCCAAGGGCACGGCCCGTACCTCCGGTGCTTCACCGGCCACCCGCTCTGATAGCTCGAGGAGCTCATATTCCCCCTGCTCCGCCCGGAAGTAGCTTTCCACGCTCGGGGTGGCGGACCCGAGCAGCAGCCCTGCCCCTTCTGCCGCGGCGCGGAATTCCCCCACCTCACGGGCATGGTAGTGAGGGGCCATTTCCTCCTGCTTGTAGGCGGGCTCGTGTTCTTCGTCCAGGATGAAGAGGCCGAGTCGCCCGAAGGGAAGGAAGGCGGCGGAGCGGGTACCCACTGCTACACGGGTCTTTCCCCGCAGGATGTCCCCCCATGTGCGCCATCGTTCGCCTGGGGGCATCTCGCCGAAGTAGAGCCGTGGGGATACCTCGGCGCTTGATAGGGCATTCTGGACCCGGGTCCAAAGTTGGGGCAGAAGGGACACCTCGGGCTCGAGGAATAGCACATCCCACCCTCGCTCCAGGGCGAACCGCGCTGCCCGCAGATATACCTCCGTCTTCCCCGCGGCCGGGGGGCCGAAGAGGAGGTACTTTCGACCGTGGCCGAGTCCGGAGATTACTGCTTCCAAGGCCTTTTCCTGGTCCGTGGTCAATCGCACTCGCTTCGGCGCCTCCCGCAGGGGAAAGGAGAAGGGAAGGGATTCGGGTCGTAAGAGCCCTTTTCTCACAAGGGCCCGCACGGCGGACGGCGATATCCCAGTTTCAGCCCGCAGCATTCTCTCTTCCACCGGACCGGCCAGCGCCCGCTGCAGAGCTCTGGCCTGGGCGGGCGCGCGCACCTTCAGTTCTTCCAAGAATTCTTGGGCTTCACGGAGCGGCACCCCAAGGGCGAACCGCCGGGCCCGGACCCGAGCGGTCCGAGGGAGGGAACGTTCCAACGCCATTCCCAGCGAGACGAAATACCTTCGGGAGAGCTCCTCAAATAACGGAAGTTCCCAATAGGGAACCACGAGCCCCCCGTCATCGAGGACTGGTTGCAGTGACCCTCTGTGTTCAGGTTTCTCCCGCAGGGCAACGACGATCCCCCATAGGGTTCGCTTGCCCAATTTCACCTTCACCCGATGGCCCACTCCAAGCTGCATCCCCTCGGGAATTTCATAGTCAAAGGGGCCTATCTTGGGGACGGGAAGGGCCACCTTGGCGATCATGCTGCGCGACGGGAAAGGTAACGCAATACCCCGCGAATGTTCATCGATAGCTCCCCTTTTTCGTGGTCACTTCGGTAAGAAAACCTTTCTACCTCGGGATCGGAAAAGAGCCGCTCCAGGGCCCGCCATTCATCCCCGAAAGAAACTCGTGCTGCTTCTATTTTCTTCACCCACCAACACAAGAACTCCTTGTACTCTTTCAGGAGCCTCGCGGGGTCCTTTCCGGGGCCGTAGTGGGTGTAGAGGAGGACCTCTGGCCTCAGTGCAGCCAGGCGGTCCAGTGTCTCGAGGGAACGCTCGAGATCGAAACTCGGGGGCGGGGTTGTGGGGTAAAGTTGTCCCTTGAAGTAGAGACCGGCGGCGTCACCGGTAAAGATTTCCCCCTTTTGAGGAAGAAAATAGCAAACATGATGCGGTGCGTGTCCGGGAGAGGGGATGACTTTTACCTCGAGCTTGCCCACGCGGAACGACTCCACACCCGTAACTGGTATGAGCCGGTCGGGCGAAATCGGGACCGCGGTGCCGTAGAGGGGAAATTTCTTCCCCACGGCCTCCCGTACTGATGCGAGGAGATTTGTGGGGTCGATGAGGTGTTTCACCCCCCGTTCGTGAACCACCACCTGTACCTCGGGGAGCTCGTGCACGAGTGTCCCCGCTCCACCTGCGTGGTCAAGATGGATATGGGTGAGAAAAAGGTAGCGCACCGTGGCCCGCTTTATCCCCAGGTTCCCCAAGGTCCCCAACACCCGAGGAGTGGCCAGTGAGGTTCCCGCCTCGATGAGAGCCACTTCACCCCCCTCATAGAGGATGTATACTCCACCGTAACGAGGAATCCCGAATTGGTATGTGTCCAAAAAGCAAAGGCCTTCCCGCAACTTTTCCAAACCTTCCATAATCAAGCCCAGTTTAACGCCTCTCCCTGGGCAAGGCCATCGAAGAAATCTGAAAACTTACAAGAACCAACCGGTCTTGATCCCCAGGATGAGAAAGAGGGTCGCAATGAGACAGCTCAAGAAGGTGATCAATGTGGCCGAAGCGATCCAGTGACGGGAGGAGATGGGGTGCGGAGTGCGCTCAGACACGGAGATCACCACTACATTGGCCGTTGCCCCGATGGGCGTCGCGTTCCCTCCGAACCCTACCCCGAGCGCCAGGGCCCACCACAGGGGTGCCGTCAGCCCTCCTTGAGACCCTAGGGCCTTTATCACCGGAACCATTGCGATGGTGAAAGGGATGTTGTCCACCACCGCTGACATCAGGGCGCTAAGCCACAGCACCGCCACGGAGGCGATGAGGACGCCGGAATGAGCGAGCAATCCCAGCTCCTGGGATATGAATCCCAAAACCCCCGCGGACTCCAGTCCCCCTACTACGACGAAGAGGCCGATGAAGAAAAGGAGCACGTCCCAGTGGATGAGGTTCATTACCTCGTCGATCTTGGGTCTCACCCAGAGGAGCCCCACCGCAGCGCCGATCAAGGCCACGAGCCCCGGCGGGAAGTGCAGCGGCTCGTGAACGAAGTAGAGGAGGACCGTAAACCCCAGGACGCAGAACATCTTCCACATGGTGGCCGGGGCCACCAATGCCCTCCGCGCGTCCAACCGCTGCAGGTTCTCCAAGTTCTCGGGCCTTTCCCGGAACTCTCGGCGGAAGATGAGGGGAAAAACGGCGGTGGAGACAGCAAGGACCGCAAGCACCACCGGTCCGAGATGGGTGAGGAATTCATTGAAGGAAAGGCCGGCAGCCGAGCCAATGATGATGTTGGGGGGATCTCCCACCAAGGTCGCTACCCCTCCGATATTGGATAATACCGCTTCTCCGAGGAGAAGGGGCACCGGGTTTATCCCCATTACCTCGGCGATGGAAACTGTGACCGGAGCCACGATCACTACCGTAGTCACGTTGTCGAGGACCGTGGAGACCAAGGCGGTGAACCAAGAGAGGCCCAAAAATAAAAGCCACGGCCGTCCACGGCTCACCCGCGAGAGCCTGATGGCGAAGTATTGAAAGGCACCGGTGGGTTGGATGATTCCAACGATGATCATCATTCCTAACAGCAACCCGATGGTATTGAAGTCCACCGCCTCCATAGCTAGGTCGAAGTCATAGAAGTCAAGGCCGGTCCCCGCCGCTATCATCGCCACCGCCCCAGCCAGAGCAGCGATGGTCCGGTGGACCCTTCCCGAGAAGATTAGAGCATAAGTGGCGGCGAAGATAACACCGGCGACGATGGTGGGGATCATACGTAGAACCCCGAGAGGATCCCCCAGACGACGAACAGAGTGCCCAGAGATAGACCCACGAACCAAGCCGGGATGCCTACGGTCATCCAACGCCGTGCATCGATGGGTGTCTCGGTTCGTTCGGAGAGGGAGATGGTGACCACCGTGGCCGAAGAACCAATGGGGGTGGCCAGTCCCCCGAGGACCGCCCCGATGGCGAGACTCCACCAGAGCGGGGTGAGATGTTCCGGAGACAACCCGAGTTGGGCCAAGCGTTGGAGCACTGGCACGAGGGCGATCACCAACGCCACGTTATCCACCACTGCCGAGAGGATCCCCGCTCCCCAGAGGAGGATCACCGAAGCCACGAGGATATTCCCTTGAGCAAACTTTTGAAATAATTGGGCAAATTCACTGAGAAGCCCCACATGCTCCAGTCCCCCTACCAACACGAAGAGTGCCCCGTAGAAGAACACCGCGCTCCATTCCACTTCACCGAAGACCTTGCGCACGTCGGGACGTACGACGATGAGGGAGAGGGCGGCTCCCAACATGGCCACGGTAGAGGGCTCGAGACTCAGCCATTGATGCGAGAGGTAGAGGAGGATCACGACGCCGAGGACAAGGCTCATCCGTCGTGCCCCCACCGGATCCTCCAGGGCCTTCCGCGCGTCGATCTCCATCAACTTCTCCACGTTCTTGGGGTGTCGGCGGACGAAGTCGTGGAAGATGAGGAAGAAAACCGCAAGGGAACCGATCCACACTGTCAGAGCCACTGGCCCCAAATGCACGAGGAAGTCGATGAAGCCGAACCCAGACCCCGAACCGATGATGATGTTCGCCGGGTCTCCCACCAAGGTGGCAAGTCCCCCCATCACCGCGAACGCTGCCTCGGAAGTGAGAAAGGGCAGTGGCGAGAGGTCTAAGATATCGGCGATGGAGATGGTAAGAGGGGCGATGAGGACCATGGTGGTGACGTTGTCCAGGAACGCTGAGGCCCCGGCAGTGAAAGCGCCAAGGCCGCTCAAGAGGAGGAAGGGGCGTCCCCGAGAGGCTTGAGCGATCTTTATAGCCAGGAACTGGGTAGCACCGGTACCCTCGAGGATCACCACCATCACCATCATTCCCACGACGAGGAACAGGGTCCCGAAGTCGATAGCTTCGAGGGCCGTGCCCTGATCGTAGAAGCCCAAAAAGGTCCCGGCGAGGACCATAGCCACAGCCCCAACCAGGGCGCCAATAGTGCGATGGAGCTTTTCAGTGAAGATGAGGATGTAGGCCGCGAGGAAGATTCCCAATGCTGCCCAGAGTTCGGGCGATCCTACCGAAAGCTCCGTCTCCATGTCAATTCTTCCCGGCGGGAGCGCCCCTCCCCCGCATCAGAACCTCGTCGGCCTCCTTCAACACCCCTCGCTGCTCGGGGTAGGTAAGGGTCGTGAGAGCCTCGACGAAGGAAAGCCATCGCATTTCCACGAGCTCCTCGTCGTTCAATATCCCTTCTTCATCGGTCTCGGCCAGGAAATAGGTGACCTCTTTGTGGATGAGTTTTCCGTTGCGAATGAAGCTGTAATGTATAGTACGGGAAAAAGAGATCGGCCGAAGATCTCTTATTCCAACCTCTTCGGCCACTTCCCTGCGGGCAGCTTCTTCGGGGCTCTCTCCGGTTTCAATACGGCCCTTGGGGAATCCCCAGTGTCGGCCATTTCTATTGCGCACGAGGAGGTACTCGCGCTTTTCCCCCTGTTCCCGGAAAAGCACGTACCCCGCTGCCCTCTCGAACTCCCCCCTCACACGATATCCAGCTCCTTGCCCTTTTGGTCATAGGCCTTGGGTGAGAGGCACAATCCTTGGAGCTCCCGCCACAGGACCTTGAAGGACTCGGGAATCCCGGGGCGCGGAAACTCCTCCCCCTTCAGGATCGCCTTGTAAAGTTGTACACGGCCCTTGGTGTCATCCGACTTGACCGTGAGCATCTCCTGGAGGAGTGAGGCCGCGCCGTATGCCTCCAAAGCCCAGACTTCCATCTCTCCGAGACGCTGGCCGCCGAACTGGGCTTTGCCCCCGAGAGGCTGCTGGGTGATAAGGGCGTAGGGACCAGTGGAGCGGGCGTGGATCTTGTCGGCGGCGATATGCTCCAACTTCATGATGTACATGTATCCCACCGTGATCGGCTGCTCGAAGGGCTCACCGGTGCGACCGTCGCGTAGGCTCACTTTTCCGTCCTTCCTATCGCCGGCGTCGAGCCCCGCTTCCTCCCGTGCCTCGGTGAGTTCCTTGAGGATCTCACCCTCTTTCGCCCCATCGAAGGGCGGCGTGGCCGCCTTCTCGCCCCGGAGCTGGCATAACCACCCGAGGTGCGCCTCGAAGATCTGCCCCAGGTTCATCCGCGAGGGGACTCCCAATGGGTTGAGGATCACATCCAACGGGGTCCCGTCGGGAAGAAACGGCATGTCTTCCACCGGGAGGATCCTGGCGATCACGCCCTTATTTCCATGGCGGCCAGCGAGCTTATCCCCCACTGCAATAGGTCGCCGCTGTGCGACATACACCTTCACGAGTTCATTCACACCGGCCTCGAGCTCGTCCCCCGCCGCCCGGGAGAAGCGCTTTACTCGGATCACGGTGGCCGTCCCGGAGATGGGGGGCATGCGCAGGGAAGTATTGCGGAAGCTTTTCATCTTCTCACCGAAAATGGAACGGAAGATCTTCTCCTCGGGCGTGGGCTCGGCCTCGCCCTTGGGGGTGACCTTGCCCACGAGCACATCGCCGGTGCGAACCTCGGTTCCCACACGGATGATCCCGTGTTCGTCCAAATTCCGACGGTCCTTGTTGGAGAGGCCGGGGATATCGGCAGTGATCTCCTCGGGACCGAGCTTCGTTTCCTCCGCGGTCACCTCAAACTCCTGGACGTGGATGGAATCGAGGATGTTCTCCCGCACGAGCCGTTCGGAGATGACGATGGCGTCCTCATAGTTGTAGCCCTCGAACGGGAGGAACCCCACCAATAAGTTCGCCCCCAGGGCGAGTTCGCCCCCGTCGGTGGAGAGGGAGTCGGCGAGCACATCCCCCTTCTTGACCTTGTCTCCTGGCCATACGATGGGACGGTGGTGAACGATGGTATCCTGGTTGGAACGCTCGAAATTAGCGAGCCGGTAGATCCTCTTGCCCTTTTTCGTACGGACGACGATGTGGCAGGCATCGACCTTCTCCACGATCCCCTCTTCCTCGGCCACCACCACGGCTCCGGAGTCCACCGCCGCCACCCTTTCCATGCCCGTCCCCACGAGCGGGGCCTGGGGACGGAGGAGTGGGACAGCCTGACGTTGCATATTGGCACCCATGAGGGCGCGGTTCGCGTCGTCGTGCTCCAAGAAGGGGATGAGTGAGGCCGAGACTCCCACGGTGGCGTGGGGCGCGACCTCCACGAAGTCCACCTCCTCCGGCGGCACGAAGCGGATCTCCTCGCGGCCGGTGCGCACAGGGACGAGATTCCCCTGGATACGCCCCTTTTCGTCGATGGGCACCGTAGCGGGAGCAATGAGGTAACGCTCCTCCTCATCGGCCATGAGGTATACGATCTCCCCGGTGACCTTTCCTTTCTTCACCCGGACGTAGGGGGCCTCGAGGAAGCCGTAGTCGTTCACTCGCACGAAGACCGCCATAGAGGTGATGAGGCCGATGTTCTGGCCCTCCGGGGTCTCAATAGGACAGATGCGGGCATAGTGAGAGGGATGCACGTCCCGAACCTCGATCTTGGCACGCTTGGCCTGGGGGGATCCTCCCAGGGCGGAGAGCCTCCGCTTATGGGTGAGCTCGGAGAGCGGGTTAGTCTGCTCCAGGAACTGGGACAGGCGCCCCGTATAGAAGAGGGCGTTCACCGCGGCCTGGACTGTGCGGGCGGAGATGATCTTGCGGATTATGTCCTTGTCTTCTGGATCGTAGCGGGAGAGCTTGTCCTGGGCCACGCGGGCCATGCGCACGAGGCCCGCCCGCAGCGCCGACTGGGCCTGCTCGCCCGGGAGGCGAACACGTTTGTTCGCCAGATGATCCTTCTCGTCCAGGAGCCGAGGGTCCTCCGGCGCGCGCAGGAGCAATTCCACCGACCGGAAGATGTCCTCCGGGGTGAGGTAAGTCTCCTCGCGGTCGAGGCCGAGCTTTCGATTGAGCTTGAACCGACCGATCTTGGTGAGGCGGTACCGTTCGGGGTTGAAGTAGAAGTCTCGGAGGTATTCCTCCATCTGTGCTAATGAGGGCCTATCGGAGGGACGGAACCGGTGATAGATGTAGCGGATCGCCTCCTCCTGCGATTGGGTCTTGTCCTCGGAGAGTGACTTCTGGATCGCCGGGTGTACCAGGCGCAGGGTACGGCCCGCAGCCGCGGCGGCCTCGGCCCGGCCCTTGGTGAGCTCACTGCCCGCTTCCCACCGCTCGTCCCCCACTTCCACGTCCTCGGCGAGCAACGCCCCCACTTTGTCCATGAGTTCCTCGGGGGAAACCTCGATGGAGTAACGCTTCAGAATCTCGGTGGTCTCCATCCCCAGGGCCCGCAGGAAGGTCGTCACCGGGACCTTGGCTCGCCGATCGAGGCTCGCCCGCAGGGTCCAACGTCTGAGATCCAGGTCGATCTCGAGCCACGCCCCAAGCTCGGGAAGGAAGTGGGCCCGGAAGAGGGTCGGGCCCTCCTGGGTGATGTAGAGGCCCGGGGAGCGAGCGAGCTCGTTCACGATCGCGTTCTGGGTGCCGTTAATGATGAAGGTAGCCCGTGAAGTCATGAGCGGAATGTCGGCCAAGTAGAGCTCCGTCTCCCGCACGACCTTCCCGTTCTCCCAGAGCCTGGCGGTGACCCGCAGAGGGGCGGCGTAGGTGAGCCCTTTGTCGAGGCACTCCTCTTCCGAATAGCGGGGTTCACCCAGCACAGGATCCACAAGCTCCAAGTAGAGGTCATCTCGCCCCGGACAGCGGATGGGCGAGATCTCCTCGAAGAGCTCCCTGATACCCTCCTCGAGGAAACGCTCATAAGAGCGTCTCTGGCTCTCCAGGAGATATGGCGGCTCCATCCACCACCGGCAACGGCCGTACCAGCGCCTCACCTTCGTCATAGGACAAAAGGGACCCTCGGGCCCCCTCACCTCCTCGAAAACTCGGTTACTTGAGTTCGACCTCAGCCCCGGCGGCCTCGAGCTTCTTCTTGATCTCCTCGGCCTCCTCGGGCTCGGTGTCGGACTTAATCACTGCGGGGAGCTTGTCCACGAGCTCCTTGGCCTCCTTGAGGCCCTTGCCAGTAATTTCTTTCACAGCTTTGATAACTTGGATCTTCTGTTGACCTACGCCGGTGAGAACTACGTCCACGGTGGACTTCTCCTCGGCACCGGGGGCAGCGCCGGGAGCGGGAGCGGCGGCCACCGCCACAGGTACCGCGACCTGGGCCGAGACCCCGAACCGCTCCTCGATGGCGGCCACGAGCTCAGCCAGCTCCTTTACCGACATCTCCTCGATGGCTTGCAGGATTTCCTCTTTGGTCAT
>MTNJ01000034.1 GCA_002011425.1 Candidatus Acetothermia bacterium JdFR-48
CAGAACGGCTTGGGCCGCCGGTCCGTCAACCCTCGCCTTGCGTACACCGCTCCTTCATGAGGAGCTCCTCCCAGTGCCGGTCCACGGCCTCCTGGAGCTCCGCGATAAGCTCTTTCCCCTTCTCCGACTTGAACAGGTGCCGAAAGCGGCCCTGGGGCTTGAGCCACTCCTCGATGGGGAGCTTCTCCTTGGGCTTGTAGGTGACACGATAACGCCCCTCCTCCACCTCGTAGAGGGGCCAATAGCAGGTGTCCACGGCGAGCTTGGCGATTTTGACGGCGCTATCCCATGGTGTGCGCCAGCCCAAGGGGCAGGTGGAGTAGACGTTGATGAGCTTGGGTCCCTCGTACTTGATCGCCTTTTCCACTTTGTTCGCGAGGTCGATGAGGTTCGAGACCGAAGCTTGAGCCACGTAGGGAACGCGGTGAGCGACCACGATTTCGGTCAAATCCTTTCTGTCCTCGGGTTTCCCGGGGATTACAGAGCCGGCGGGGGAAGTGGTGGCGTTGGCCCCACGGGGCGTGGCGGAGGAGCGCTGGACCCCCGTGTTCATGTAGGCCTCGTTGTTGAGGACTATGTAGAGGAAATCGTGGCCCCGCTCTAGGGCCCCCGATAACGCTTGGAGGCCGATATCGTAGGTGCCTCCATCGCCGGCGAAGGCCACGAAACGGATCTTGCGGTCGATCTTCCCCTTCCGAACCAAGGCCTTGTACGCCGCCTCCACCCCGGCGATGGTGGCCGCCGCGTTCTCAAACGCCGTGTGGATCCAGGGAACGTTCCACGCCGAGGTGGGGTAGCGGGTCGAGGCCACCTCCAAACACCCGGTGGCGTTGGCCACCACCACTGGATCTTCGATCGTATTGAGGACCGTGCGGACGATCATGGGTTCCGCACAGCCCGAGCACAGGGAATGCCCCCCGGTGAAGCGGGACCCCCTCTGTTCTTGCCGTTGGGCCAATACTTTCACGCTGGGCACGCTCTCCTCCTTACTCCCGCAGCCCGATGTACCGCAGCTCTCCAGGCTCGGCGTCCTTCAGGCCCTCGAAGACCTGGACGATGTGCTCCGCGGGGACGTCGCGGCCGCCGAGGCCGTAGATGTAATTCACGAACACGGGACCCTCCCGACCCGCGAAGGCCGAGGTGATGTCGAGGTACAGCGCCCCCATATTCCCAAAAGAGATAGCTCGGTCCATAATCGCCACGGCCTTCTTCCCCGCCAGTGCATCGGCTATCTCCTTTCGGGGGAAGGGACGCCACAGCCACACTTTTAGGAGACCCACCCTCTCGCCCTTCTCCCGGAGCTCGTTCACCACCACCTTGGCGGTCCCGGCGGTGGAACCCATGACGACGATGACCCTTTCGGCGTCGTCGAGCTTGTAGGCCTCGAAAAAGCCTTTGTAATTGCGACCGGAAAGCTTAGAGTACTCGCCCTGGACCCCGAGGAAGACCTCGGGCACGGCCTCCATTCCGGCTTGCTGCGCTCGCTTGAGCTCGAAATAGTAGTCCGGCATGGCGAAGGGCCCCCAGACGGTGGGGTTATCTACGTCCAGGAGGGGGTAGAACGGCTCGTAATCGCCTACGAACCCCTTTACCACCTCGTCGGAGAGGGTCTCCACCACCTGAGAAGAGTGGGTGAGGGTGAAGCCGTCCAGGTTCACGATGACCGGGAGCCGCACGTTTTTGTGCTCCGCGATCCGTTGGGCCATGAGCATGTAGTCGTAGGCCTCTTGGGCCGACTCGGCAAAGATCTGGACGGCGCCTGAATCGCGGGCCAAGTAGGCATCGGAGTGGTCACAGTGGATGTTTATGGGGCCCGAGAGCGCCCGGTTGGCGAGGGCCATCACGATTGGAAGCCGCATGGACGCCGCGATATAAAGGATCTCCACCATCAAGGCCAAACCTTGCGACGCGGTGGCGGTTATCACTCGCGCCCCCGCCGCCGCGGCCCCGACACAGGCTGACATGGCCGAGTGCTCGGACTCCACTGGGACGAGCTCGGTGCGCACGATCCCGTCGGCCACGTACTGGGCGTAGTACTCGGCGATCTCCGATTGGGGCGTGATGGGATAGACGGCTACCACGTCGGGCTCGATCTGGCGCATCGCCTCAGCCACCGCTTTGTGTCCAGTCATGACCTTTTTCATCGAGCACCCCCTCGTTCGGGAACCATCTCGATGGCGTCCACGGGACAGACCGCGGCACATACCCCGCAGCCCTTGCAGTGTTCGTAATCGATGCCGGTGACTTTCTGGTCTTTGATGAAGATGGAGTCGTCCGGACAATGGAGCCAGCACATGAGGCAGTGGATGCATTTCTCTGAATCCCAGATAGGCCGCTGCGACCGCCAGGAACCGGTCTTATTGAGCTCCGGGGTAGCGCCTCCGGGTACCACTCCGCCGATGGGAAGTTCTTTCCAGGACCTGAGCTCAACCGCCAACGTACACCCCTTTCGCCGCCTCATATCCAGCCCGGAAGGCCTTGAGGTTCTTTTCTACGACCTCCGGAGAAAGCCGGTGGGAGAGGGTTTCCTTGAGTTCCCCTTCGGCGATCTTCGGGTCAGTGCCGAGCACGGCCACTACCGCCCCGAGCATGGGGACGTTGGGGAACCCGGTGCCGGCCTCGCGGGCGATCTTCGTGGCGTCCAAGACCACGATCTTCCCTTGGAAGCCCATCTTTTCGCGGATCTCGGCCTCAGAGAGGGAGGAATTCACGATGAGGATGCCGTCCGGTTTGAGACCTTTCGTAGGATTCTCGCTCTCGAGCAAGGTCTCATCGATCACCACCACGATATCGGGGTGGTAGACGCCAGAGTGGACGAGGATTTCCTCGTCAGAGATGCGGTTGTAGGCCCGCACCGGGGCCCCGGAGCGCTCGGGGCCATATTCGGGAAACGCTTGCACATGTTTCCCCTCGCGTAAGGTTATCTGAGCGAGGATTTGGGAGACGGTCTTCGCCCCCTGACCGCCCCTCCCGTGCCAACGGATCTCCTTCATCTGACTTCCCTCCTTTCGGAAGTTCGGCCATTATAGAGCTTTTGGGAAACGGGTTTCAACGTATGAGACCCCAAGAGGGCAGCGTTCGAACGGCCTCTCTTTCAGCGAAATTAAACCGATACTCAGAATGTCAGTAGGAGGGCAATTCCCGGGCTCCAAAGCTGCCATAGGCTGTGGAAGTCCACTTCCAAAAGGAACGTGGCGAGTTCGGAGAGGGTTAACCGGAACCCACCAGCGAACTGGTGGCCGAACAATATGTCCCCGTCCTCCAACTCGCCGAAGGAGACAAAGGGGCGCCACACGAAGTAGAGGGGCAAGAGCGGCGCGTTGCTATCGAAATAAGCTGTCCCGTGAATTGCCCAGCCATAATAGTTGAAACCCCAGCCGCCGCCGAACCCCAGGGCCAGTGCGAACGCCCCTGGCTCGTCGAAGAGGCGGAACTTGAATTCTCCGGAGGCCCCGGCAAAGGTGAACTGAAGTTCTCCACCTAAAGCGGCGAGAAAACCTGTCTGCAAGGTGAGTTGAAGCCCATCGGCCAGACCTATCCCGAGCTGCCCTTGAGGCGCTACCATTGAGACCACGGTGTCAGCCTCGACCTCGATGAAGGTCATCCCGACTCCCAGCCCGAAGAGAACGCGGCCCTGGTCGAGGGTCTTGGCTGTCTGGAATAAGTTGAGGTAACACCCGCTGAGGAGGAGGGGCAGTACTGCGAGAGCTAAAAGGAGGAAAACGCCTTTTCTCATTCTGTGCACGTGCAATAGAAAAACCCCCTTCATTAAAATTGTAAATCAGTTTAACCTCTCCCCTCTGCCGCCACCAGTTGATTCCGAGGTTGACATCCGTCCTTGCGGGGACTATGTTCTTTTTGTCGATGAGAAAAAGCGATCTTTTGGTAGAGCTCGCGTGGCGGGCCATTGAAGCATATGTGCGGGAGAGGCGGGTGATCGAGCCCCCCACGGTGCTTCCCCCGGAACTCCGCCGGCGGGCGGGGGCGTTTGTGTCACTGAAGAAGGACGGGATGCTGCGGGGGTGCATCGGGACCTACCTCCCCACCAAGGAGACTCTGGCCGAGGAGATCATCGCCAACGCCATCAAAGCCGCCACCGAGGATCCCCGTTTCCCCCCGGTGCAGCCAGTGGAATTGCCGCACCTGGAAATCTCGGTGGACGTCCTCTCTGAACCCGAACCGTGCACCGAGGCCGACCTCGACCCGAGGCGCTACGGAGTGATCGTGGAGAAGGGCTGGAGACTGGGACTCTTACTCCCCGATCTCGAGGGCGTGGACACGGTGGAGGAGCAACTCCGAATCGCCAAGATGAAAGCGGGGATCCCCCCGGATGAACCCTGTAAAATCTACCGTTTCACCGTGGAGCGCCACAGAGAATGAGGGTCATAACCCACACCTTGGGCTGCCGCGTCAACCACTACGAATCCCAGATGATCCGGGAGAAGCTTTCCGGCCTTCCCGGAACGGGAGAGGTATATGTGGTGAACACCTGTGCCGTAACCGCCCTCGCCTCGCGGAAGGGACGGAAGCTCATCCGCAAGCTCCGGCGCGAGCACCCCGGGGCCCTCATCGTCGCCGTGGGTTGCCAAGCCACCGACTCCCCAGAGGAGCTCCGCGCCGCCGGCGCCGACGTTGTGATCCCGAACAGGGACAAGTCCCGGATCCGGGAGATCGTGCTCGCCCACCTCCGCCGCGAGGGCTTCCACGGGGAGGGCTGGCCCCCCCTCGCCGAAGAGCGGATAACACACGACGCAGAGCAGATCCGCGCTAACCTGAAGGTCCAAGACGGCTGTTCCGTGGCCTGTACGTTCTGCAAAACCTGGCAGGTACGGGGTCCGCTGCGCAGCAAGCCGCCGGCCGTGGCACGGGAGGAAGCTGAATGCCTAGCCGCTGCCGGACATCCCGAGCTCGTAGTGGCCGGGATCAACCTCGCCCAGTACGGCGAGGACCTCCCGGGGCGGCCGACGTTGGTCCAACTCCTCCGCGAGCTCCTGCGGGTCCCCGGGATCAGGATCCGTCTCTCTTCCCTCAACCCCGGGGGGGTGACCGGGGAACTCATCGATCTCTTCGCCGTCGAGCCTCGGCTCTGTCCTTACCTACACGTCCCCCTCCAGTCCGGGGACGAACGAGTCCTTTCCCGCATGGGCCGCCCCTACACCGCGGAGGAGTATGTCGTACGAATCTCAAAATTCATCGAAACGGTGCCCCGGGCGACCTTTGGAGCCGATGTCATGGTGGGCTTCCCCGGAGAGGACGAGACGGCCTTCAGGAGGACCTATGAGCTCCTCGAGCGATTGGAACCCCTGCGGCTCCACATATTTCCCTTCTCCCCCCGCCCGGGGACGCCGGCCGCGGGCTTCCGAGACCAGGTCCCTGTGGCGGTGAAACGGGAACGGATGGGCGCTCTAGAGGAACTCGCGTGCAAGCTTTCTCTGCGCGTGAGGCAGCGGTTCTTGGGGGAGGTGCTGCGGCCGGTGATGGAGGAGAGGGCCGACGGTATGTGGCGGGGACATGCGGAGAACTATATCATCCTATCTCTGTCCTCCGATGGCCTCGCCCGTGGTACAATCCTCCCTGTGCGGGTCACGGAAGTGCGGGAAGAGATCACGGTGGGGGTGATAGAGAATAACCAAGACATTTGAGATAGAACTCGAGAGCCCCGAAGTGGCCTTGGGGGTGCTGGGGCAATACGATAGGAACCTCCGGTTGATCGCCAAGGAATTCCCCAAAGCGCGTATCGTCGCGCGGGGAAATCGTGTCACCGTGGAAGGCGAGGACGAGGAGGTAGAACGCCTGCGCATGCTCTTCGAGAAACTCGCCGAAGCCGCCCATGCGAAGCATCCACCGTCCCTGGAAGAGGTCAAGTACCTCGTGAGCCAAGTGAAGGAGGGCGGCGACCTAGAGGGAGTACTCACCGACATCGTCCAGATCACCCATTGGGGCGAGGCCATCCGCCCCAAGACCGAGGGCCAGCGCCGCTACGTCAACGCGATCCAGGAGAACGACGTGGTCTTCGCCATCGGGCCCGCTGGGACGGGGAAGACTTACCTCGCCGTGGCCTGTGCCATCGATGCCCTGAAGAAGGGGAAGGTGAAGCGGATCGTCCTCACGCGTCCGGCGGTGGAGGCNGGGGAGGAGCTGGGGTTCCTGCCCGGGGATATCCTCCAGAAGGTCCATCCATACTTACGGCCGCTCTACGACGCCATCTACGACATGATCCCCGGGAGCGAGTTCGAGCAGTGGATGGCCCACGGGAAGATCGAGATCGCCCCCCTGGCTTTCATGCGTGGCCGGACCCTGAACCACGCGTTCGTGATCCTGGACGAGGCTCAGAACACCACCCATACCCAGATGAAGATGTTTCTCACGCGCCTCGGCTTCGGTTCCAAGGCCGTGATCACCGGGGATATCACTCAGGTGGACCTCGTGGGCCGCACCTCGGGGCTCAGGGAGGTGATCGAGATCCTCTCCGGGATTCCCGGGATCGCCTTCGTCTACTTGGACCGGCGGGATGTGGTGCGACATCCGCTGGTGCGGGCGATCATCGAGGCCTATGAGCGATACGAAAAGTCCAAGCAAGAACGGAAAGAACCACGTTCAGCGGTCACCCCGTAGGTCTGCCTTCCCGACCGAGATCCTGACGAGCTTCTTCCTCGTTTGGGGGTTTTCTGTCTTGAGGTTGCGGGGAGGGCCGGGGATCGCGCCTTGGCATGAAGCGTTGGGAGCAGCCCTGGCCGGGAGCCTGGGATTATGGGTCCTGTGGCGGGCGCAAAGGTTTACTCGGCAGGAGGGGACTTTCTGGCTCGGGTTAGTGATCTCCGGGGTGGCTCTGGCCTCGTTGGCCGCGGCGGGCTCTGTCTATCTCGTCCCCTGGGGGTTCCCAGCCGGGCTCGGGGCCTTATTCTGCGGCGCTTGGTTCGGCGTTTGGACATTGGTGCCGCTCATGGCTTGGGGGGCGATCGCGTTGGGAAACGGGGCCGCGGCGGCCGGGCTCCTAGGGGGCCTCGTCATGGCCGTGGTCCTGGCGCGTGTGCGCCGAGCGCGAGAGTTCCTCCTCGCAGGGTTCCTGTCGGGCCTCGCCTCCGGGACCGTGGCCCTGGCACTCTACCCCCGGAGCGGACCTCTCGGGATCGCCGCGGCGTTCCTCTCCGGTCCCGCGGCGATGCTCCTCTCGTGGATGGCGGTCCCGCTCGTGGAGCGCTTCCTCGACCGGACGAGTCCCCTTACCCTGGTGGAGCTTTTGGATCCTTCGCATCCTTTGCTCGAGCGATTGCGGCGGGAGGCCCCGGGCACTTATTATCATTCCCGCAACGTCTCCGCTCTGGCGGAGGCAGCGGCACGGGCCATCGGGGCGAACGCCCTCTTGGCGGCCGTGGGTGGTCTCTATCATGACATTGGGAAACTCACGCGCCCCGATTTCTTCGTGGAGAACCAAGAGGGTTCCAATCCCCACGACGAGATCAACCCTTCTCTCTCCAAGGTGATCCTCGTTGCCCACGTGAAGGAAGGGCTGGAGCTAGCGCGCCACTACGGCCTTCGGGACGACGTGGCCCACTTCATCGCTACCCACCACGGAACCTCGGTGATGCGGTATTTCTCCGAGCGGGGCGCGGCTCAGGGCCTATCGGCGGACGACTTCCGCTACACGAGTCCCCTCCCCGACACTAAGGAGACGGCCATCGTGATGCTCGCTGATCCGTTGGAGGCCGCGGCTCGGGGGAGGCCGCGGGAGGAGATCCCTGACACCGTCGAGGCCCTGGTGGAGGAGAGGCGGGGGGACGGCCAACTCGACCGCGCCCCACTCACCATGGCCGAGCTCGCTAAAATAAAACAGGCGTTCAAGAAAGTGTTACAGGGGATGGCCCACAGTCGGCTGAACAATTATCCTCTCTTCCAGGGACAATGATGGGAGAGGAAGTCCGGGCGGAGGATTTAGAAGCGGTAAGGCGGAGAATCGAGGAGCTCCGAGAGCTCATCCGGAAGTACGACTATTATTACTATGTCCTCGACCGGCCTCTCGTCTCCGATGCCGAGTATGACGCCCTTTTCCGCGAGCTCCAGGAACTGGAGGAGACGTACCCCCAGTTCGTGACTCCCGACTCTCCCACCCAGCGGGTGGGCGCTCCACCGGCGGAGGAGTTCAGGCAAGTTCGCCACGCGGTTCCTATGCTCTCACTCCAGAACTGTTTCACCGAGGAGGAGTTCCTAGAATGGGACCGCCGCATAAAGCGAATGCTCGGGACAGAGGAAGTAGCTTACATCTGCGAGCCGAAGCTCGATGGCCTGGGAGTGGAGCTCGTCTATGAGGATGGGGTTTTCGCCGTGGGCGCGACGCGGGGGGATGGCTACGTGGGCGAGGACGTGACCAACAATCTCAAGACGATAAGGCAGATTCCCCTGCGGCTTCTCTCCGACGAGGTCCCTCCCCCCAGGCTCCTCGAGGTCCGCGGCGAGGTTTATATGGAGAAGGAAGACTTCGAGCGGCTCAATGAGGAGCGGGCGCGAAAGGGGGAGCCCCTCTTCGCCAATCCGAGGAATGCCGCCGCAGGCTCGTTGAGACAGCTCGATCCTTCCGTCACCGCTTCCCGACCCCTGCGGGTGTTCTTCTACGCCCTGGGTCGTATCGAGGGCCACGAGATCAGAACACAGGAAGAACTCCTCACCACGCTCCCCAAGTGGGGCCTGCCCGTGAATCCCCTGTGGAGGAAGTGTGAGAGCGCTGAGGAGGCAATCGAGTTCTACCACGAGCTCCTGGAGGTGCGGGACCACCTTCCCTATGAGGCGGATGGGATGGTCGTCAAGGTGGACGATTTCGCGCAGCGGGAGCTCTTAGGCGAGATCGCCCGGGCGCCACGCTGGGCCATCGCCTTCAAATTCCCCGCCGAGCAGAAGACGACCCGGGTCCTCGATATCGTCGTTCAGGTCGGTCGTACCGGTGTGCTGACGCCGGTGGCGCTCTTGGAGCCGGTAGAGGTGGGCGGGGCCACGGTATCTCGAGCCACGTTGCACAATGAGGACGAGGTCAAGCGCAAGGATATCCGCATTGGTGACTGGGTCATCGTGCAGCGGGCCGGGGGCGTGATCCCCGAAGTCGTGGCATCCATCCCCGAGCGCCGGACCGGGAAAGAGCGGGAGTTCAACATGCCCGATCGTTGCCCGGTCTGCGGCGGACCCGTGGTCCGGCCCGAGGGTGAAGTGGCCCATCGTTGCACCAACATCTCCTGTCCCGCCCGGATCAAAGAGTCCATCCGTCACTTCGCTTCCCGCCGTGCCGCCGACATCCAAGGCTTGGGAGAGAAGATCGTGAACAAACTGGTGGATTCGGGGCTCGTACGGCGAATTTCCGACATTTACAAGCTCACCAAGATGGACCTTCTGCGCCTGGAGGGGTTCGCGGACAAATCCGCGGAGAACCTCCTCCGGGAGATCGATCGCTCGAAGGGGATTTCGCTCGCGCGGTTCATCTTCGCCCTAGGAATTCCCCATGTGGGGGAGCGACTGGCGGAAATACTGGCCGAGAACTTCGATTCCATCGATGACCTCGCCCGTGCCACCGAAGAGGAGCTGATGCGTATCGAGGGGATCGGCCCCGAGGTCGCCCGGAGCATCGCTGACTTCTTCCGAAACCCCGAGAACCGAAAGCTCATCGAAGAGCTCAAGACCGCGGGTCTCAACCCGCGCAGGGAACGGCGCGTGGGCCCCCTTTCCGGGAAGACCTTCGTCTTCACCGGGACCCTCACCTCCATGACCCGTGAAGAGGCGAAAAGGGCCGTGGAGGAACTTGGGGGACGCGTGGCCTCGAGTGTCTCCCGCAGGGTGGACTATGTGGTAGTGGGGGAGAGCCCGGGCTCCAAGTACGAAAAGGCCCGCGCCCTGGGAATTCCCACGCTCACCGAAGAGGATTTCCTCGAGCTCCTGAGGAAGGGGTAAAAGCCCGTGGCGGGCCTCCCCGAGGATCCCGTAAAGTCGGCGGATTCGGGAGGATCTCCACCGCGGTTGCGGAAAATTTTTCGCGAGCTAAAATGAATCAAAAAGGATCTTTTTATCAGAGATGTTTTCCCAAGCGGTGAAGTACGCAGTGAGCAGTTTGATAGAGCTCGCCCGCCGGGGCGAAAAGGGGTTGGTGAAGATCAAGGACCTCGCCCATGACCTTGGGATTCCGTACCCCTTCCTCGCCAAGATCTTCCCCCAGCTCGTGCGGGCGGGAATCGTGGTCTCCACCAGAGGAAGGGGCGGTGGAGTCCGTTTCGCTCGATCCCCTCATGACGTATCCCTCGCCGACGTCATTTATGCCATCGAAGGGGAGCGATTCTTCAACGACTGCCCACTGAACGTCGATTCCTGTGAGGGACACCTCAAAAGTTGCCCCTATGCAGACCTCTGGGATTCCGTACGTGACCGCTTGCAGGGATTCATGGAGTCATTGACCATCGGAGAGCTCGCGGAAAGGAGACGGAAATGAGCGAACTCATCGGAAATAGGCGCAAGGAAGCGCTGAAAAAGCTCCTGCGACGCCTCCACGAGGGAGCGAGGCCCGAGGAACTCGCGGAAGAGTTCGCTGAGATCCTGGGCGACATCTCGCCTCTGGAGATCGCCCAGATCGAGCAAGAACTCGTGCGGGAAGGGATTCCTCGGGAGAGGATTCGTGATCTCTGTGAAGTACACCTCGCCTTCTTCCGACAAGCCCTGGAGAGCGCCGAACCCGTCGCCCCGCGGTGGCATCCGGTGCACGTCCTCATGGAGGAGCACAGACACATGGTCGGGGCGGGGAACGAGCTCCGTGAAGCCGCGAAGGCCCTGGGTGACTCTCCTGGAAAGCGGGGAGAGTTCGAGAGGATATTCCAGCATCTTCTGGGGACGGAGTCCCATTACGCCCGGGAGGAGAACGTCCTCTTCCCGTACCTGGAGAAACACGGGATCACCGAGCCCCCGGCGGTGATGTGGATGGAACACGACCAGATCCGGGGGATAAAGAAGGCGATCCGCGCGGCCCTGGAGCACGGGGAGGGGAGGGAGAGGCTGCTCGAGCTCGCCATCGGGCTCGCCGACGCCATGATGTCGCACTTCTATAAAGAGAACCACATCCTCTTCCCCACGGCACTGGAGGTGATCGGGGAGGCGGAGTGGCACAAAATCCGCGCCGAATTCGACGAGCTCGGTTATTGTTGCTTCACTCCGCCCCCGATGCCCCTCAAAACGGAGGCTAGGGAAGCGGCGGGCCTCCGTGGCGGTGTGGTCGAACTCCCCACGGGAAAGCTCACCGTGGAGGAGCTCGAAGCCGTCCTGAACGCCCTCCCCGTGGACATCACCTTCGTAGATAAAGACGATACCGTCCGTTACTTCAACGAGACGAGGGACCGAGTTTTCGTGAGGGCCAAGGCGGTCCTCGGGCGCAAGGTCCAGAACTGTCACCCACAGAAAAGCATCAACATCGTGGAGCGGATCCTGGATGACTTCAAGAACAAGCGCAGAGAAAAGGCAGAGTTCTGGATCAACTCCCAAGGCCGCCTTATCTACATCCGGTACTTCCCCGTCTGGGGGAAGGACGGCGATTACTTGGGCGTTATAGAGGTCACACAGGATATCACGGATATAAAGGGACTCGAAGGCGAAAAGCGTCTCCTGGACGCGTCCACAGGTTAACGCTGGCGGGGCGATGGACAGGATCGGGGGTTTTTTCGCAGAGAGGGAAAAGTTGAACGAGCTCGTCTCCAAGCGAGCGAACTTGCTTACCAAGCGCTTCTTCGCCCTGGACAACGATGCCTACGAGGAAGGGATCCTCCCACGGAAGGTGAAAGAACTCATGGGACTTGTGGCCTCGCTCGTTCTGCGGTGCGATGATTGTGTGACTTACCACCTCGCCCGCGCTAAAGAGATGGGGGCGACGGAGGAGGAGATCGTGGAAGCGATGGGGATCGCCCTGGTCGTGGGCGGTTCCATTGTGATCCCCCACCTGCGCCGTGCCTATGCCCTCCTCGAGGAATTGAGCGGCGAACATGGGTGAGCTGAAATTCCTCATTTCGCCTGAGTCGGGGAAGAGGCTGAGAGAAGACCATCTCTACGAGCTCGTGATCGTGGGCGGGGGTCCCGCGGGGCTCACCGCCGCGGTGTACGCTGCACGCAAGAAACTGGACGCGCTCCTCGTCTCCGTGGACATCGGTGGCCAGACCCTCCTCACCGCCGACATAGAGAATTACATGGGCTACCACTACATCTCCGGGGAGGAGCTCGCCGCCAAGTTCGAGGACCAGGTGAAGCAGTACCCCATCGACATCGCCGTGGGCGAGGAGGTCACCTCCCTGGGGAAGGAGGGAAACGATTTCGTCCTCACGACCTCCACGGGAAAGGAGGTCCGGGCCCGGGCAGTGATCCTGGCCACAGGGAAACGCTCTCGCCCCCTCGACGTCCCCGGAGAACGGGAGCTCGTGGGGCGGGGGGTGTCCTACTGTGCCGTATGCGACGCACCCCTCTTTGCGGGGAAGGAGGTCGTCGTGATCGGGGCGGGTAACTCCGGCGCCACCGCGGTGATGGACCTCCTGAAGATCGCGAACCGGATCTACGTGGTGGATGTCCTCCCCGACTGGCGTGCCGACCCGCTGCTTGTGGAGCGGATCGCCGCCGCGGGGGAGAAGGTGGCGACCTTCTTTGGACACGAGGTGGTGCGGATAGAGGGAAAGGACCGGGTGACGGGGATCGTGCTCCGGCCCCGGGGAGGCGGCGCCGAGGTGCCGCTTCCGGTCCAGGGCGTGTTCATCGAGATCGGCCTCATCCCCAATTCCGACCTCGCCGCAGGGTTCCTGGAGCTGAACGAGGCGGGGGAGATCGTGGTGGATTGTCGTTGCCGCACCTCGGTACCCGGGGTCTTCGCCGCCGGGGATGTGACGGACGTCCCCGAAAAGCAGGTGATCATCGCCGCCGGCGAAGGGGCGAAGGCCGCCCTCTCGGCGTATGCGTACCTCATCGGCCAAAGGAGGTAGAGGTGGCCCTTCTCGACGAAAGCGTCCGGAACGAGGTGAAGCGCGAGTTCGCGGGGCTTACGGGTAAGGTGAAGCTCCTCGTCTTCACCCAGGAGTTCGAGTGCGATTACTGTGCCGAGACGCGGGCCCTGACCGCAGAACTCGCGGAGCTCTCCGACAAAGTGGAGGTCGAAGTCCACGACCTCCTCGCCTCGAAGGACCTGGCGGAGAAGTACGGTGCGGACATGATCCCGGCGGTCGTGGTCCTGGGGGAGGGCGATAGGGACTGCGGCAACCGCTTCTTCGGCGTGCCCGCGGGGTACGAGTTTTCTTCGCTCCTGGAGGCGATCAAGATGGCCTCGAGCGGCGACTCCGGCCTCTCCCTCGAGGCGAAGGAGGCCCTGCGAGGACTAGAGAAGCCAATCCACATTCAAGTCTTCGTCACCCTCACCTGTCCCTACTGCCCGATGGCGGTGCAGCTCGCCCATCGGTGCGCGGTGGGGAGCGACCTCGTGCGCGCCGACATGGTCGAGGCCTCGGAGTTTCCCCACCTCGCCAACCGCTACGGCGTCTACGCCGTTCCCAAGGTGGTGATGAACGAGCAGGTGAGCTTCGAGGGCGTCCCGTCCGAGAAGGCGTTCGTGGATTACCTGCTACAAGCAGCCACTTAAGTTCTGTGACGTGTAATGGACGACACGATGACCGAGGCTAACAGCGGTAATAGCGGCGCAGTTGTGATGTGCCGCCCTCTCTATCGATCCGAGGTGGTAAGCCCTGTCATCGGTGGGTTCAAAGGATCTTGCTTCCCAGAGGAACCTCGTGGTCCGGGGACAGCAGGGAGACCTTGCCATCGTCGAACACGGTGCCGAGGACGAGGACCTCGGAGGAGAAGCCGGCGATCCGCTTCGGGGGGAAGTTCACCACCGCCACCACGAGTTTTCCCACTAGGTCCTTAGGCCTGTAGAAGTCGGTGATCTGGGCGCTGGAACGCTTCACCCCCAGGGGACCGAAATCGATGGTCAACTTATAGGCGGGCTTCCGCGCCTCGGAGAAGGGCTCAGCGGCGATCACCTTCCCCACCCGGATGTCCAGCCGCAGAAAATCCTCATATGTCGCCATCGGTCACACCTTAGACAGCCAGTGGCCGAGCTTCTCCTTCTTCGCCTTGAGGTACCGCCAGTTGTGGGGGTTCGGCTCCACCTCGATGGGCACGTGCTCCACGATCTCGAGTCCGTATCCCGAGAGGCCCACAACCTTGCGGGGATTGTTGGTGAGGAGCCGGATCTTCTTGACCCCCAAGTCCACCAGGATCTGGGCCCCGATCCCGTAGTCCCGAAGGTCGGGCGGGAAACCGAGCGTCAAATTCGCCTCCACCGTGTCCAGGCCCCGATCCTGGAGCTCGTAGGCACAGACCTTGTTCGCGAGGCCGATCCCCCGTCCTTCCTGGCGCATGTAGAGGAGCACCCCCCTCCCCTCCCGCTCGATCATCTCCAGCGCCCGGTGGAGCTGGTCCCCACAGTCGCAGCGCAGCGACCCGAAGGCGTCGCCGGTGAGGCACTCCGAGTGGACGCGGACGAGCACCGGTTCCTCCCCCGCCACCTCACCCTTCACCAGGGCCACGTGTTCCTGATCGGCGACGAGGTCCACGAAGGTCACGATGCGGAAGTGGCCGAATCTCGTGGGCAGGTTCGCCTCCGCCATGCGGCGGACGAGCTTCTCCTTGCGCTTCCGGTAGGCGATGAGGTCGGCCACTGTTATCAGGGGGAGGCCGTGCTTCTCCGCGAACTCCCGGAGGTCGGGGAGGCGGGCCATGGTGCCGTCGTCCCTCATGATCTCGCAGATCACGCCCACGGGCTGGAGCCCGGCCAGGCGGCAGAGATCCACCGCGGCCTCGGTGTGGCCGGCGCGGCGCAGGACCCCGCCGTCCTTCGCCACCAGTGGAAACACGTGCCCCGGGCGTACGAAGTCCTCGGGCCCCGCCTCGGGGTCGGCCAGGAGCCTGATGGTACGGGCCCGGTCGTGGGCCGAGATCCCGGTGGTGATCCCCTCCCGGGCGTCCACCGACACGGTGAACGCGGTCTCGTGATGGTCCCGGGGCGGCTGCACCATGGGGGGGAGGTGCAAACGTTCCGCCAGCTCCCGTGGCATGGGGACACAGATCAAGCCCCGGGCCTGCTTGAGCATGAAGTTTACCGCCTCGGGCGTCGCGAACTGGGCGGCCATGATGAGGTCGCCCTCGTTCTCGCGGTCCTCGTCGTCGACCACCACCACCATCCGCCCCTGACGGATAGCTTCGATGGCCTCTCCGACGGTGGAAAAGCTCATCGTCCCCTCCAACCGCGCACGTATTTTCCGATGATGTCGAACTCCAGGTTCACCCTATCCCCGGCCCGTCGGCGTTTCAAGTTGGTGTGCGCGAAGGTGTAGGGGACGATCGCCACGTGGAAGTATCCGTCGCCCACGTCGAACGGAGTGAGGCTTATCCCGTCCACCGCCACCGCCCCCTTTTCCACTACCAGGGGGCTGAATTCACGCGGGAACCCGATCCGGAAGATGCGGTCGGCGCCGTGCTGGGTGATGGCCCCGATCCTCCCCACGGCGTCCACGTGGCCGAGGACGAGGTGCCCCCCGAGCGATTCCCCGAGCTTCAGGGCCGGTTCCAGGTTCACCGAGTCCCCGGGCCGCAGGTCTGAAAGGGCCGTCCGCTCCCACGTTTCCCGGGAGATGTCGAACCGGACGTACTTCCCGCGGACCTCGGCCGCGGTGAGGCAGGCGCCGTTGACGGCGACGCTCTCGCCCGGCGAGGGGGCGAGCTTCCCCACCTCCACCACGAGCCGGTCTCCGCCGCGCTCGACCACCCGCCCCACGTCCCGCACGATCCCGGTGAACATCGGTTGAAGAAGTATATCGCCCAGACATTTGTATTGATCTCGGAAAATTTTGCAAGTGATGCAAAGCTTGCTATGATTGCAAAAATCAACGGTTGAAAATGCAAGGAGGATCGGTTGCCCAAGGTCAGCGAGCTCCTGGAGGTCGATCCCTTCAACGATGTGCCCCTCAGCCCCAATGAGATCCACTTGCTGGTGAACCGCGAAGAAGCTAAGGAAAGGCTTGACGCGCTGGTGCGGGCCGCCAGCAAGGGTTTTCCCCAGCATGTCGCCATCCTGGGCGAGGACGGAAGCGGGAAAACATCGATCCTGAATTACGTCGCGGCCAAAGCCCGCTTACATGAGGGTGTATACACCGCCCAGGTCGACATAACCGAGGGCACGGATTTCATCCAGATGATCGGGGCGATAGTGCGGGACCTCTTGAACCAAGTACATGTGGGCTTGGGGAGCACGTTCCTCGGCCTCTTCCGGTTCGGGAGGGAAGCCACCCGCAAGGAAATCCTGCAGCGCCTCTCGGGCGTGGAGATCTCCCGATCGAGGAGAGTACAGTTGGCGGAAGCTCTTTTCTCCATCATCTCCTATTCCTCCTCGGTCGAGATGAAGAAGGGGACGCCGGAGGCGGTGATGGAGATCATGGAGATATTGCGCCAGGTGTACGATTTGTTAGGAAGTTCCCCTATGGCGATCATGATCCTGTTGGACGAGGGGCAATACGTTGCCTCCTCCAGGACGGTGGCCCTGTTGCAACACATGCGTCTCCTCTTTCAGCGGAAGCCGTACATGTTGCTGGTGGCTGGATCCCCGAACCTTTTCTCCCTGTTCGCTCAGGTGGAGCCCTCTTTCAACAACCTGTTCGCCGAACAGAATCGGTTGCGCCTCACGCCCCTAGGGTTCGTTCATGTGCGTGAGCTGGTGGAAAAGAGGCTCTCGTTGGTGCGCATCCGGGGCCTGGGGATAGAGCCCTTCACGGAGGAAGCTGTGGACCGCTTATACCGGCTAGCCGAGGGCAATCCCCGCTATGTGGTCAGGATCGCCAGTGCGGCCCTTTACTTGGCGCGGAATAGATCGGCGGTGGCCCCGGAGGTTGTGGAAGCCGCTGGCCAGCAGATCCTCAAGGAGATGGGGCGCGATCGGTTCGACAGGTTGAAAGAGGACGAGCGTGAACTCATCCTCACCCTGGCCAGGTACGGGCCGCTCAGCATAACCGAGCTCTGGGAGAGGCTCCCCCGGAAGCAGGACCTGTCCACCGTGAGTAGGAAGGTCCGGGCCCTGGCGGATCGGGGGTACGTGGAGCTGACCCCCCGGGGCAAACGAAAAATCTGCCACCTCCGCCGGGCCCTTTACGCTTACGTCCGGGATCTGGTTTAAGTTGCAAAAATTACGCAATAAAATGCAACTTTTGCAATCATTGCATTTCTTGCGATATTTTCAAAATTTTCGCAAGTAAAATGTCTTTGCAGAATAGGACTCCCCATGCTGCGCCGGATGATGCGCTAAAATTGGGCCCGTGACCGGGACGTGGATCAACATGGGGACGGTCCTCGCCGGGGGGACGTTGGGGCTACTGCTCGGGGGGAGGCTCCCGGAGCGGGTCCGTAAGGCGGCCACATCAGGGGTCGGCCTCGTCACCCTGATCCTCGGGCTCCGCATGGCCCTGGAGACCGAGGACGTGTTGACCCTCCTCCTCGCGGTGATCCTCGGCGGGGTGGTGGGGGCGGCCCTGCGATTGGAGGAGCGCCTGGATCGCGGCAGCAAACGTGTGGAACGGTGGTTCCGGGGGTATCCGTTGGCCGAAGGGTTCCTCACGGCGAGCCTCCTCTTCTGTGTCGGGCCGATGACCCTCCTCGGGGCCTTACGGGACGGGATGTTCGGCGATTGGTCGATTCTCGGGGCCAAGGCGATCCTGGACGGTATTTCATCCGTAGCCCTGGCGGCGGCCCTGGGGCCGGGGGTGCTCCTCTCGCTGGCCGTCCTCCTCGTCTACCAGGGAGGGATCACCGTCGTGGGGCGGCTCCTCGTGGCGAGCATCGGGACGCTATCGGCGAGTTCTCCGGAAGTGTTGGCCTTCTCCGCCGCCGGGGGGGCGGTGATCATCGCCCTGGGGTTCGAGATCCTCGGGTGGAAGAGGGTCTCCGCCGTAGAGCTACTCCCCTCCCTCGCCTTGGCCCCCCTCTTCAGCTGGCTCCTTCGCTCAATAGTGCTGTAACAAATGAAGCCCTCTCTCGTCCGCCCCCAGGGGAAACTCGTGGTGCGTCTCTGGCCCCTGATCGCGGTCCAGCTTCTCACCGGGGCCGGGTTCTCGCTTTCACTCCCTTTCCTCTCCCTCTACCTCTACCAGGAGCGGGGGCTTCCCATGGGACTCGTGGGGACGATCATGCTGGGGTCCGCCGTGGCCGCCGCCCTGGCCCGCATCGTGGGCGGGGAGCTCTCCGACAAGCTGGGCCGGAGGCCCGTGCTTCTGGGGGCCCTATCCCTGCGGATATTCCTCTTCCTCGGACTCGCCGCCTCCGTGCACTACGGACTGTGGATTGTCCTCATCGCGGCCCTCTACTTCGGGGTCCGATTCTCCGGGGCGTTTGCCATGCCGGCGATCGCCGCCATGGTGGCGGACCTCTCTTCCGAAGAGGAACGGATGCGGGCCTATGGGATCCTACGGGTGGGGGCCAACGTAGGTTGGGCATTGGGGCCCTCGGTCGGGGGTTTCCTCAAGGCGTTCCTCCCCTATGCAGCTCTATTCCTCCTCACCGCAGCGGTCTCCGGTGCCTGCACCTTGTTAGCCCTCGTCTCCCTGCGGGAGTCGCTCCGCGGGACGGGGGAGCGGCGCGAGGGTTTCTCGGCGGTCCTCTCCTCGCTGCGCGACCCGCGCTTCCGGGGTTTCATCCTCCTCTCCCTGCTCGTCCTCCTCGTTGCGGGCCAGCTCATCTCCACCCTGTCCGTCTTCGCTGTGGACCGCCTCGGCCTTTCCACGGCCCACTTCGGCGCCATGCTCACCCTGAACGGCCTCTTGGTCGTGGCACTCCAGTACCCCCTGGCCAGGGTCTTCGAACGCCGGCGTCGGAACCTGGTGTTGGCGCTTGGGGCTTGCCTCTATGGAGCGGGCTATTTTTCCATGGGGTGGTTGCGTGCTTTCTGGCCCCTCATGGGGTCGGTGGGGGTGGCCACGCTGGGGGAGATCATCTTCATGCCCGCCTCGTTGGCGGTGGTGGCGCGGCTCGCGCCCCCGGCGGAGCGGGGCCGCTACATGGGCCTCTGGGGATTGGCGGAGTCGTTCGGGTGGTCCGCCGGTCCCCTCGTGGGCGGGGTACTCCTGGACCTCTTCCCGCAGGACCCGCAAGTCATGTGGGGAATCATCGCCTCACTGGGGTTCGTCGCGGCGCTCGGGTACCTCGGACGGCGCGACCTCAGGGAATGACGGAGCGGCCCAGCTCCCTCCCGGATGCCGTAACACGGAGGTGTCCCAGTTGGATGGCCTCGGGATATGTCCCCTCGGGGACACAACACACGAGGCCCTCCCGGTCGAGCGCGATTATTCGGCCGATCCCGAGGAACCGGCCGCCCGTGAAGCACCCGATGAGCCTGTCCTCGAGGTAGCTCTTGGGCACGAGGTACAGCTCCTCCAGCTCCCAGAACGACCGCACCGCACCGGCGGAGAGGGGCTTCCCCTCGATCACGGCGATCACCTCTTTCCCCAATCTCCGGGCGAACAGGACCTCGCACCCGAGCATCTTGGAGAGCGTATGGGGATCGAGGATCTCGCCGGCCCCGAGCAGGGTCTCCCGCCAGGCGACCTCGCCCCAACCGACCCGGACCTCGTGGCCCCGCTCGAACTCCCTGCGGAAGTTCTCCTCGCGCGTGTTAGCCCTTTCCTCGCGGGACTTCTGGCGTACCCCCGAGATCCGCACGGAAACGGACTCCATATTGCACGAAACCCGGAGGAGCTCGAGCTCCTCTCCCCGGGGGAGGAGGATCACGAGGTCGGGATCCAGGGCCTCCACCAGGGCGAGCTTGTAAGCCCGGCCCGCCTGGCCGGAGATGTAGCCGTCGGTGTCAACCAGCACGGGGCGGCACGCCCGTTGGACCATGCGCTTGGCGCCACAGAGGGCATAGAGGAGATGCCCCCGGGGCGTAGTATCCCCTACGAAGTAACCGTCACGCATGCCGGCTTCATAGGTGCCCAGAGTGATAGCGGTGGGAGGGCCGATGACGGACTGACCCAAGTCCGCGTCCACTACCTCCCCGCCCACAAGGCGGTGGAGGGCGCGGGCGAGAGTGGTCTTCCCCACGTCCACTCCACCGACGAGGAGCACGCATCCATCCGGCGGGACGCGTTCGGCAATACGAGACGCCACTTCTTCGACCGGTCCACTGTGGTCGATCTTCATCCCGTTTCACAATGGGAAGCTCCCTTCCGCCCCGGGGGAGGTGAGGCGTGCGGCGGGATGGGTGGGCACAAAACCGGGGCGGAAGGGAGACCGAAAAAAATTATATCGTTGACCCTCGGAGCCGTTCAATTCAGGCCTCCTGGAATATTTCCTCCATTAATTCCCGTGATTCCTCCATCCCCTCGGGGGCCATGAGCTCCAGGACCCAGAGCTCTGTCCCCTTGAGGCGGGGGAGAACCGCACGCAGGGGGATGGCGCCCCTCCCGAGGGAGAGGTGGTCGTCCCTCTCTCCCGCGTTGTCACTCACGTGAACCACGGCGATCCGCGGGGCGAGACGGGGAAGGAAGTCCAGTGCGGCGTCGCTATGGGCGGTCCATGCATGGCCGACGTCCAGGGTTCCCCGAAGTCCCAGCTCCTCCAACCAGGAGAGGTACTCCCCCAGGTCCCAAAGGTAGAGGTAGTGGAGGCGGGGATCGTTCTCGAGGCAGAGGGTGATCCCGCTGTCCTCCGCCCGGCGCTTGAGGCGCACGAGGGCCTCCCGGGCGGCGTCGAAGGGGATCTCCCCGGGGACACCGCTCGCCCGGTACCCAAGGTGCACGGTGATATGGCTGGCGCCGATGCGGGCCGCCAGTGCGATGGTTCGGGAGAGCTCCGCCTCCGCGAACTGCCGTGCCCCGGGATGACGCGAGATGAGGTTCACGTCCCCGGTGGGCGCATGGAGCGAGAGGGCGAGTCCCTCCGCCGCTTCGCGTACGTCCCGCATGAGGCTCGGAGACCAGTCGCGTGGATGCCACGGGGGCTCACACAGGATCTCCACGCCCTGGAAACCCCGCTCCCGCGCGAGCCGTATCACCTCCGTCGGGGACTCGAGGTGCAAGGGCAACGTGGAAAAAGAGAGTATCGCCATAATCCCTCCTTGGACGCGATTATAAGGGAGTTCGCGTGGGAACCCTCAGCGTCGCCTCCTCCCCAGGGCTACGACGAAGATCGCGGCGGAGAGGAGGACGATGGTGGGGCCGGGGGGAGTGTTCAGGTAGAAGGAGACGGTGAGGCCACCGATCACCTCCCCAACCCCCAGTGCCGCGGAGAGAAAGAGGAGTCTGTGAAAATCCCGAACGAACTGGTAGACCGTGGCCGCGGGGATGACGAGTAACGCCGCGACGAGCACCGCCCCCACCACCCGCAGGGAAAGCACCACCGTGAGGGCGACGAGGGAGAGGAGGGCCCCCTGCAGAATTCCCACGGGGAAGCCCGCCACCTCGGCCATCACCGGGTCGAAGGTGACGAAGAGGAATTCTTTGTACAGGAGCGCGATCACCGAGATGACGGCCCCCGCGAGGGCGAAGCTCGCGACGAGGTCTGTGGAGCTCACGGCGAGGATGTTTCCGAAGAGGTACCCGAAGAGGTCGGCCCGATACCCGGGAACGAAACGCAGGAGGAAGATGCCCAACGCCATGGCGGTCGCGAACAAAATTCCGATGGCGACTTCCTCTTTGAGATGTCCGCGCCGGGAGGTGTAGGCGATCCCCCAGGCCACGAGGAGCGAGAAGACCAGTGCCCCCCAGAGGGGGTTTACTCCCACGAGGATCGCGATGGCCACGCCGCCGAAGGCGGCGTGGGCGATCCCCGCCCCGATGAACGAGAAACCTCGCAGGACCACGTACACCCCCACCGCCCCGGCAGTGGCCCCGATCAGGGCCCCGGCGATGAGGGCCCGTTGCATGAAGGCGTAAGCGAGGAAATTCATCGCTCGCCCTCCCGGCGGAACGCCCGGTGGGGCCGCACCACCATATGGGGGGCCCGGCCATGATGGAAGAAGAGGGCAGCGCATCCGTACATCTCCGCCAGGACCTCGTCGGTCACCACCTCTTCGGGGCGCCCGTGGACGACGAGCTTTCGGTTGATACAGGCCACTTTGTCCACGAACTGGGAGACGACCCCGATGTCGTGGGTCACCATCAGGATGGTGACGCCGCGCCCCTGGATTCGGTGCAGGAGGTCGTAGAAGCTCCCGCTCGCCGCGGGGTCGACCCCGGTGGTGGGCTCGTCCAAGAGGATCAAGTCCGGCCTCGCCGCCAGGGCTCGCGCCAGGAAAGCCCGTTGCCGCTGTCCCCCGGAGATTTCTCCGATCACTTTATCGGCCAGATCCCCTATGCCGACGAGTTCCATGGCTTCCAGGGCCGCGCGGCGGTCCGCGGCGGCCGGACGCCGCATCCACCCCAGGGCCCCGTAACGCCCCATGAGGACCACGTCGATCACCCGGATGGGGAAGCTGAGGTCGACCTCCTCTGTCTGGGGAACGTACCCGATCCGTGCCCGGTCCCGGCCGAGCGCCCAGGGCGCCTTGCCGAAGACCCGAACCTCACCTTGCCCTGGCCGGATCAAGCCCAAGATCACCTTGAGGAGAGTGGTCTTCCCGGCCCCGTTCGGCCCCACCACGCTCACGAACTCCCCCTCTCCCACCGTCATGGTGATCCCCTCCAGGACGGTGTGGCCCCCGAGCTCCACCCAGACGTCGGAGAGCTCCACTACCGGCTTCATTTCAGCGCCTCCTCCATCCGGGAGAGGTTATAGCGCATGAGGGAGAGGTAGTCCTCGCGGCCGGGGAGACCGCCCAAGGGGTCGAGGGTGACGAGGGAGGCCCCGGTTTCCTGGGCGATGAGCTCCGCCACCCCCGGGGGGTGTTGCACCTCAACGAATATGGCCCTGACGCCCCGATCACGCATGAGTTCGATGATCTGGGCTACTTCCATGGGAGATGGTTCCCTTCCGGGGGAGGGGACGATCACCGCGAGCTGTTCGAGTCCGTAGCGGTGGGCGAAGTACGCCCACGCCCCGTGTAGGGCCACGAACTCTTTTCGAGCCCACCGAGACACGCGCTCCATTATCTCCTGGTGGAGGGAGAGGAGCTCAGTGATGTAGCGGGCGGCGTTCGCCTCGTAGTAAAGCCTCCCCGCGGGGTCAGCTCGCACGAGGGCCTCCCGGATCGTCGCGACCTGGAGCACGGCGTTCAGGGGATCGAGCCAGATGTGAGGGTCCCCGTCGATGGCCTCGATCCCCGCGGAGGTCGTCACCACCTCAAGGCCCGGGTTCTCCGCGGCGGAGAGCACGTCCGCGAGCCACCACTCGAGTCCCAGCCCCACGACCACGAGCAACCGGGCCTCGGCGAGGAATCGCATCTGCACCGGCTCTATCCGGTAGATATGGGGATCGGTCCCGGGGAGAACGAGGAGCTCCACCTCCGCCCGATCTCCCCCCACTTGGCGCACGAAATCGGCCAGGGGCGGGATGCTCACCGCCACCTTCAGCTCGGCCCCGGAAAGCGCGAGGCCCATCGCGAAGAGGAAGAAAACGGTCCACGAGCGCATCGGTATCACCCGCCGATTGTGAAGTTGCAACTCATTTTTACATTGTTCCGCCATCCAGGACAAGCCCTGTCCAATCAGCGGGTCACTCCTCCGGCTGGAGTTCGATGAGGCGGCTCCCTCCTGCGAGGCCGAGCCAGGCGAGGACATCTTCTACGAGGCGAGGCCGTACCGTGATGACGATCGGCTTTCGAGATTCCCTTACGGCACGGATTCCGGTGGCAAAACCATGGCCCTGGAGCTCGAGAGGCCCCACCTCGTCCACCACCGCTATCTCCGCCTCGCGTGCCGCCTGCAGGAGGGCCCTACAGGCGAACTCGAGGCCCTCGGGGGAGAAGTAAAAGCGACGGAACTTGATCCCCGGGGGCACAAGCGAACAGAGGATCCTCTCCTCACCACTCATGAGGTTGCGCACGCGGTAGGCCACGGTGGCCCCTCCTCGAGATACCCGGGGCGAGACAACCCCGCCCACCACGTGTCCCCTCCCCTCGAGGAGCCGAGCCACGGCGGCAGCTGTCTTCGTCTTTCCCGCTCCCACGGGCCCGATGACCACCAGGGCGGCAAATTTCCCCGTCACGAGATCCCGGAGCGCCTCTTCCCATTGGGAAAACATCCTCCCCTTGTATCCTAACCGATGAAAGGAGGTCGATATGGTGTGGATCGAGGAGATCCCCGAAGCGGAAGCCCAGGGGAAACTAAGGGAGATCTATGAGCGGATCGTGGCCTCCCGGGGAAAGGTGGCGAACATCCTGCGGGTACAGAGCCTGCACCCGGAGGCCCTGGATGCACACCTCTCGCTGTACCTCGCGATCATGTTCTCCCCGAGCGGCCTCCCCCGGGAGGAGAGGGAGCTCATCGCCGTGGTCGTCTCGGCGGCGAACGGCTGTGGGTATTGTATCTCACACCACGCTGAGGCCCTCAGACATTACTGGGGCGATGAGGAGAGGGTACGGGATGCCGCGCGGGACTGGCGGTCGCTGGGGCTCCCCGAGCGAACGTGCCGGATCCTGGCCTACGCCGAGAAACTCACCCGGTTCCCCCACGAGGTGTGCGAGGGGGACGTGCGCTCCCTGCGGGAAGTGGGCCTCACGGACCGCGAGATCCTGGAGGTGGCCCTCGTCGCCTCCTACTTCAACTTCGTGAATCGCATTGCCCTCGGGTTGGGCGTCGCGCCTTCGCCGGAGGAGGTGCGGGGCTACCGCCATTAGGGACATTTGTCCGTAATGTTTGACACGTATGTCCGCAGAATGCGGTACCTGTGAGGTTCCATCGGTGCCAAAACGGGCGTCCAATTGGGGCCAGGATGCTCTACGCCGAAGTGGACCTCGTGACCCTACGGGAGAACTTACGGCGGATCCGCGATCTCCTCGGGCACACGGGGTTTTTATTCGTGGTCAAGGGAGATGCCTACGGCCACGGCCTCGAGGAGGTTGCAGAGGCCGCGGCGGATCTCGTGGACTGGTTCGGGGTGGAATCGTTGGGCGAGGCCCGCCGGATCCGTGCCCGGGGTACGGAGAACCCCGTCCTCATAATGGTCCCACCACATCCGGAGGAGCTTCCCGCGGTGATCCGGGAGGGGTTCCATTTCGTGTTGGGGGACTGGGACCTCCTGCACGAGGCGGAACGCGCCGCCGGAGCGGCGGGGAGGCCCGCCTTCGTGCACATCCCCGTGGACACCGGGATGGGTCGCTACGGCTTCCTCCCGGAAGAGGTGGGGGGTTTGCTCTCAGAGCTGTCGCACTGCTTGAACGTCGAGGCGGTGGGCATCTACTCACACCTCTCCTCTGCCCACCGGGCTTCGGCGGACGACATCGCCTTCACTCGCACACAGATCGAGCTCTTCTTGGACTTGCTCCTGCGGCTCGAGCGCCGCGGGGCGAGGTTCCCCTGGGTACACCTCGCCAACTCCCCGGGCCTCCTCTCCTTCCCGGAGACCTCGTTTGAACCCTTCAACCTGGTCCGGGTCGGCGCCGCCGCCTACGGTTACGTGGACGAGTTCTGGCGGAAGTGGGGCCTGCGCCCCATATCCCGGGTGCAGAGCCGCGTCGTCTCCGTGCGGAACGTGCGAACTGGTTGGCCCGTGGGATATGAGCGACGCTACGTGACCCGGCGTCCCACGCGGGTGGCGCTCCTGGGCGTGGGTTATCGCCACGGCTTGAACGAGTCCATCAGATGGGCGTGGATCGAGGGCCAGAGGGCCCCTCTCATCGGGAGGCTCGGGATGGACAGCGCCGCCTTGGACGTCACCGAGATTCCCGGGGTTCGACGGGGCACGGAGGTCCTTCTCTCCGACGGGAGCGGCGAGAACATGGAGGGTTGGATCCTTCCCGCCCTCGTCCCCATGCTCTCGCGGGCTGAGAAGACCTGGGTGAAGGTCCCCCCCTCACCGGTGGGCGCGAAATAGATCCTGACCGCCCGCCACGCCTCGAGGGAATCGCGCCGGTTTCGGCTGTAGAATCGGATCGACATGGATGAAAACGTTTTGGCGGCCGTGGCAGTGGCGGCGGTCTTCCTTCTCCTCTCGCTGGCAATGGTCGTGGGCGCGCCGCCCACTTTAGAGATAGAATCCCCCCTTCCCGATGAAGCGCTGGAGAATCCGGCCCGCGTGGTCCTGCTCGGACCCCCCCAGGGCGCCGAGGTGGGGGTGAGGTTGGTCGATGCCCTGGGGCGGACCCTCGTGGAGAAGGTCCTCGTCTTCCGCAGAGGGCGTGCCGAGGGCTCCCTCTACTTCGACCTCCCCACGGGCGGAGAGGGTTCCCTGGAGGTCTTCCTACTCGCCACCGGAAGGATGGTGGCCACGCGAAAGGTTCGACTCACGGGCGAGCGTGGCAAGTGGGTGAAGGTCTTCTTCTTCGACCGGGAGGGGAAGCTCTTCCCCGCGGTGCGGCGGATTCCGGAGACCCCCAAAGTGGCCACCGAAGCCCTGCGCGCGCTCCTTTCCGGGCCCACGTTGCCCGAGGCGCGCGACGGGATATGGTCCGCGGCTCCTGAGGGAGCGCGCTTGCTCTCCGTGTCCCTCTCCGGGGTCACCGCTTCGGCCACGTTCGCCGTCCCCGACCCTCAAAGCCCTTCCCTGGATCTCTTCAGCCTGCAGGTCCAGCAAACCCTCCTACAGTTTCCCACGATCGAGGCGGTGGAGGTCCAATACATCCGCCGCTGAGCCCGCTTGTCGGCCAACTCCCTGGCCGCTAACTTCGTGGGGAAAGGGGGTAACATGAAAGCTTTCGTCACGGAAGCGCTGCGTCGGGTGACCGCAGATTACGCTGAGGTCCGGTGGGAGGGAGTGACGCGTACCCGCATCGCTTTCCAACGTGACCAACTGATGGCCCTGGAGTCGTCGAATGAATCCGGGGGGATCGTACGGGCCTTGATCGATGGAGCCTGGGGAATAGCCATCTTCACTGATCCCGACGAGATCCCAGAAAAGCTCGAGGAGGCGGCGAACCTCGCCCAGGTATCGGCAAAGCACGTCACCGATAGAATACGGCTCGCAACGGTGGAGCCCGTGGAGGACATAGTCACGGTGGCCCTCGCGGAGGATTTCCGGGAGCTCCCGTTGGAGGAGAAGAGGAAGCTCGTCCAGCATTACAACGAGCTCATCCTCGGCTATTCGGAGGAGATCGTCTCCACCAACGTGCGCTACACCGACTCGGTCCGCCGTGTGGTGTTCGCCAACACGGAGGGGACCTACATCGAACAGGAGATCCCGGATATCACCCTGTTGCTTGCGGCGGTGGCGCGGCGAAATGGAGACATCCAACAGGCCTTCACGTCGCTCGGGGAGGCGGCAGGGTACGAGTTCGTAAAGGACCGCGAGGAAAAAGCGCTGGAGGTCGCCAGGCGCGCGGTGGAGCTCCTCTCGGCCAAGCCGGTGAAAGGCGGCCGCTACACCGTGGTCTTGGATCAGGAGCTCGCCGGAGTCTTCATCCACGAGGCGTTCGGCCACATCTGTGAGGCGGATTTCCTCCTCCGGAACGAGCCCATGCGGAGGGTGATGCAGCTCGGCAAGCGTTTCGGGGTGGAGGCCCTCAACGTAGTGGAGGAGGGTTACATCCCCGGCCGCCGCGGGAACACGCCGTACGACGACGAGGGAGTACGCCGCAGGAAAGTTTACCTCATCAAGGAAGGCGTGCTCGTCGGGCTCATGCAGTCCCGTGCCACCGCCGCGGCGACCGGGATGGAGCCCACCGGAAATGCCCGCGCCGTCTCCTGGGAACACGAGCCCATCGTCAGGATGCGCAATACCTATATCGAGCCCGGGGAGCATTCGTTCGAGGAGCTCCTCACGGGGATCGATTACGGTATCTACGCCGTGGGCGCCTTCGGCGGCCAGACCGAGTTCGAGCAATTCACCTTCTCCGCCGCCTATGCCTACGAGATCAGGGGCGGGGAGATCGGCGAGATGCTGCGGGATGTCGTGCTCACGGGAAACGTGTTCGAGACCCTGCGCAACATCGAGATGTTGGGGAACGACTTCGAACTCAAGGGCGGGGCCGGGGGCTGCGGAAAGGACGGCCAGAGCCCCCTGCCGGTGACCGACGGGGCGCCACACGTGCGCATCAGGGATGTGATCGTGGGAGGTCGATGATGGAGATTTTGCAGAGGGCGGCCGCGGTGGCCAAGGAGGCGGAGCTCTACGAGGAGTTCCGGGAGGGCATCTCGGTCTCCTTCCGAGGCGGGGAACTCGAAAAGGTGAAGTCCGAGGCGGTGCTCGGCCGGGCCCTCCGGGTGATCGTGGACGGGAAGCTCGGCTTCGCCTCCACCGCCGGCGAGGAGGAAGAAAGCCTCGTGGGGGCAGCGATAAGCTCCGCGAAGCACGGTGATCCCGCCCCGTTCTCCTTCCCGAGACTCGAAGGCGGTGAACCGGTACAGGTCTTGGATCCAGAGGTTCAGAAACTCTCGCCGGACGAGCTCCTGTATTGGGGAACGGAAGCGGTGCGGGCTGTAAAAGAGGAGTTCCCCGAGATCATCGTCGATGTCTCGCTCTACAAGGGCGAGAGCACTGTCCGCATCGCGAACACCGCCGGCGGCGAGCGGGAGGAACGCCGCTCCTATCTGGGGATGTTCGTCGAAGCCCAACACGTCAAGGAAGGGGACATTTGGCTCCTCTGGGTGGGAAGGAACGTGCGGAAGAGATCCGACCTCTCCCCGGAAGAGCTCACCGCCCGAGTGATCCAATACCTCCGCTGGGGCGAGCGCGTGGTCCCGGCTCCGGGGGGGAAGCCGCCGGTGCTCTTCACGCCACGGGGAGCGATTGTGCTTTATTTGCCGCTCCTCGTTGGATTTTCGGGACTCTCGGTGCACTTGGGAACCTCGCCGTTGCGGGGAAAGCTCGGGGAGGAGGTTTTCGACCGGAGGTTGACCATCGTGGACCGGGGGACACTGCCCTTCGGGCCCCGCTCGAGCTCGTTCGATGACGAGGGCCTCCCCACCGGGTCCCTCCCGTTGGTGGAGGAGGGGGTCGTGCGGAATTTCTACTACGACCTCCGCGCCGCGGTCCTGGCGGGCGTCGAGCCCACGGGAAACGGGATAAAGGGTGGCCTCTTCGGCGGCGGCTTCCGCAGTCCCCCTACCCCCGGACCGCGGAACGTGCTCGTCTCCCCGGGGGACGGGACGCTGGAAGAGCTCATCGCCGAGATGACGGAGGGCATCATCGTCGAGGGCGTGTTGGGTCTCGGACAGGGAAACGTCCAATCGGGGGCCTTTTCCAACAACGTGAGCACCGGATTCGTGGTGAAGGACGGGAAGGTGATCGGCCGCCTGAAGAACACCATGATCGCCGGAAACGCCTACGAGGTCCTAAATTGTGCCCTCAAGGCGATCGGCAGCGAGGCCGAGTGGTGTTACGGGTTCTACAAATCCCCACCCCTGCTCGTGGAAGGGATCTCAGTGGTCACACGTTGAAGTTATGAGAAAGCTTGAAAATCTCGTCGGCCACGGCAACCAGGGCCCATATGGGAAGCCGGTGGCCGGGCTATCCCTGCGGACGGCCTCGATTGCTTCCAACATACCACCGGTGAAGTTCGGCTACTGGTCGGGGATCTCGATCGGCAGTCGGGCGTTCAGGGTGGCCCTCCCCCCCGTGGCCGCGTAGAAGGTCGTCAGGCTGAGGTCCCCCCGCTCCCGGGAGGCGAAGTACCTGGCTACCAGGGAGAAGAAGGCGAACTCCGCTGGAGTGAACGGTCTATCTTTTACGATGATGAAAGCGATGTTGAACTCCTTCTGGGAGTCACGCCAGGAGGGGATGCGTTCGCCCCCTTCGGCGCCCATCAGTTGTTCGATGGTGTAGGTTTTCACCTGCTCGGCGGTCACCCGCTGGGGGTGGGAAAGGTCGGGGTCGACTAACAAGTGGATCGGGGGGACCTCCTCCGGCGGGATGAGCCCCATCAGGTAGAGGTCGAGCTTGGAATAGGGGGTGTCATCGGCGGGCTCGCGCTCGATCCTCCATGTCCCGTCGCCGTTGTCCATCAGGTGGCCCGCCCCATATTGCACGTCAGGATGGGAAACGAAGGCCGCCATCTGGCCCGCGATGTCGGTATACGGGTTCCAGTGGTGGCGGGTGGTGCGGTAGTCATAACGGGTACGACCGTCCCAGTCCGTGAGGCCGAGCTTCCGTCCGAATAGAGCACTCCAGGCATGGCCGATCTCGTGGTCCAAGATCGAGCCGACGCCGAAGCTGTGATAGATCATGCCCCTGAGCCGTCCCCGGGAGCCGAATGCGGCCGTTTTGTCGAATAGCGGGATGCCGATGTGGCGGACCTCGTTCTTGGCGGCGACGAAGTAGGGGACGTTCTCCGCATAATCCCGTTTCGGGTCAAATATCCCCCCGCTGGGCATGACGATCACGAAATCGAAGAGGTCGGGGAAGAAGGAATAGAGCTTGTGGAAGGCGGCGAAGGTCCTCCTGCCACACCGTACACTGCCCAGGGGCCAATTGGGCGTCCCCAATGCACTGCCGAAGGGGTCGACGATGAAGAGGGCGTACGCGGTGGCGTAGACGGCCTCACCGCGAAACGGACCCTGGCCCAACTGTACCGCGGGGAACCACTGATCTGCGTCTACCAGGCCCAGGCTGGGCTCCCTATTCACTTCCTCGGTTCCGTCACTCTTTATGATTTTCACCTCAAAACCGCTTACGGCGTGTGTTCCACCGAAGGAGCGAATGGGAAGGGAGACGGTGATCCCCTCCAGGGTGTAGATCCCGTCCCCGGCGACGCGGTCGCCGTGGGTACCGTCGTCATACATCGGCCGGAAGCCGAGTTCCGGGAGCTCCACCAGGACCTCGGCAATCCCCCACCCGGTGGTGGCGACCTCCAGAGTGGTGGGGGTCCGGCCGTCGCTGTAGATCACCGGGGGGTCGAAGCGGTAGTAGAGGAAGGAACCGACCCGGGCGGAATGGGCATCCGGCGCCGCCCCGAGGGCACCGACCAGGACGACGAAAAGGATCGCCGCCCTGACTGACCACATATCCCACGAAACTCGCACGCTATCGCCTCCCTGCAACGGTACCGGTTCGCTACACGCCACGCACGACGCTCCTCAAAAAAATAGCATTCTGCCCGGGGATTCCTCGCAAATGACTTGCCCGGGAGAGCGAAAAAGATTTTGACTAGTCCCGAACTAGTCCCGCACTGGGACCGTAGCTGACATCTGCCCGTTCATCGATCGAGTCATCCGTCGGGCTGGGTGTGTTGAGCGGCCGAGGGCCGGAATGGAGAGCGGGGCAAAATAAAAGGGGGCCGGCATCCCGCCGGCCCCCCTTTTCGCCCGAGGCAGAATCAGAAGGTAAAGTCCCACGTGACGTAGAGTTCGGCGGGTTCCGGAATGTTGGTGAAGTAGAGGAAATACAGGGTCTCGTCGACATCGAACAAGAAGAGGCTCAAGCCGAGCCCGAGAGTGAGGGCGTCGTTGAGGGGCACGGAGGCCTCCAGCACGATGCGGTCGAGACCGAAGAGGGTGGGATAGATAGAACCCGCGTCCACCTGCGTCACCGTGGGTTCGCCATCCACCACGGGGTCGATTACCCAGTACTCATACCAGAACTCGGCCCAATAGAGCTTCACGTCCACGGTCCAGTTGCCGCCGCAGCACGCGGGGCCGCAGAAGGAGAACTGGAGGAGCTCGAACTCGGTGATGTCGTAATAGTCCACGATGATCTCATCCATGTCATCCTGATCGATGTCGTCGAACATGACACCGACGAAGTAGTAGTCCTTGAGGCCGAGGTCCGCGGCCACCTTGGGTTCGGAGGTGTAATCGTAGGCGTTGTACTGCCAGCCCGGGGGCGGGGTACCGGTGTAATCCCAGGGATCGCCCTTATACCAGTTGTCCTCCTCGTCCACGTACCAGCCGACCTCACGCCACTTCAGGAAGGCGGTACCGAAGGTGATGCTGTTGCAGTCGGCAAGCTCGCACACCACCTTGTAGCCGAAGAGTTCCCAGCCCTCGACGCCCACCTCGTGATGGGGCTTCAGCTGGAGGTCGCCCCAGACGGTGACACAGCCCTCGATGCCGCCCCAAGTGAAGCTGGGGGTAACGGCCTTGTAATCCACGCCGAACTCCACCGTCACGCCGAAGGCGATACCGCAGCAGAGTTCGAACAGGTTGTCCACCGTGAACTTGGCGTAGTCGAAGCCCGCCTTGGTGAAGTAGAGCTCGAAGTCGTAGGAGATGCCGCAGCAGATGCTGAGATCGGTGAGAGTGAGGGTGAAGTCGTAGAACTCGATGCCCTCGCAGCAGTCGAGGAAGCGAACCGTGATCGAGATCGGCTCCACCGTCACCTCGAGGGTGTAGAGCATCAGGCTCATCGGCATCAGGATTATCAGGTCAGAGACGAGCCCATCCTCCGCCATGATGTAGTAGGGGCCATCGTGCCAGAAGCACAGCTCCTCCCAGATCAGGGAGTAGTTGTACTCGAAGTAGCTGACGGCGTAGGGGTAGACGCCGTGGAAGACCTTGGTGGTGATCTCCAGCCCCGCGAAGGAGAGGGAGCCGGAGACGTCGGTGTAAGAATAGGCCGGGACCGAGGGGTCGAAGCCCATCGTGCCGGAGACCTCGATGGGACCGAGGGCCCCGGAGATCTCGAACTTCTGGGAGACGAAACCGGCGCCGGTGAATTTGGATTCGCTCGTGATGTCGAAACCGGCCACACTGTACGTCAACGTGAGCTTGGTCTCATCGAGGTAGACGGAGGGGAGGAGATAGATCTTTCCGTACCAAGAGCCGGAGATCTGGGCCAAGCCCGCCACACCGAAAAGCAACGCCGCAAATCCTAACGCGAAAACCCGCTTCATAACTTACATCACCCACCTTTTTTGAGGATAACAAAACTTCCGGCTTGCTCAATCACCCCCTCGTTCTTGGCACACCTTCCGCACCTTTTATACAAGCATGACGAAGTGCGTGTCAAGCTCTTTCGGTGATCCACCCCACGTTGGTACGCTGAGGCCGAGGATGGTCGAGGATAAAAGATTTCGCGGGACGAGGTTTCCCGAGCCTTCGTCAGTGGCCCGCCGGCTGTTGGCCCGTCTCGCTGAAACGGGGCCGCCCGAAACGCGCGTAAGGACTTCGGGAAAAACCCGGGGCGGGAGCGCCCGTTTGTACCCCGCCCCGATATCGAGGAAAAGCAAGGGGCCGGCGATCGCCGGCCCCTTTCATCCGGTGCCGGATCAGAAGGTGAAGTCCCAGGTGAGGGTCAGCGTGGTGGGCGGAGTCGCCCCGAGGTCGAACTCCCACTCGAGCCCGAGGGTGAGGTTGTCCATGATCGGCACGGAGGCGATGACCTTGTAGCGGCTGATGCCGAAGAGGCCGCCGCCGTTGTCGAAGAAGACGCCGGCGTCCAGGGTCCAGGTGCCGCCACAGCACGCGGGCCCGCAGGCGCCGAACCTGATGTACTCGAACTCGTAGTCCTCCAAGATCCAGTCGGGATCGAGGTGCTTGTTCACCTCCTCCGGCACGAACGCGGTCACGATCTCGAGCTCGTAGCATTCGGCGAGCTCACAGTAGATCTTGTAGCCGTAAAGCTGCCAGCCCTCTACGCCGACCTCTTCGATCTTCGGCTGGACATCGCCCCAGACGGTGACGCAGCCGCTGATGCCGCCCCAGGTGAAGCTCGGGGTGACGGACTTGTAATCCACGCCGAACTCCACCGTCACGCCGAAGGAGATGTCGCAGCAGAGCTCGAACAGAGGATCGACGACGAACTTGACATATTCGAACCCGTCCTTGGTGAAGTAGAGCGTGAAGTCGTAGACGAGGCCGCAGCAGAGGGAGAGGTCGTCGAGGGTGAGCGTGAGGTCGTAGAACTCGATGCCGTCACAACAGTCGAGGAAGCGCACCTTGAGCGTCACGGGGTCCACGCTCGCCTTGAAGGTGTAGAGCATCTCGACGGAGCCGGTCTGACAATAGGTGAGATCCGTGTCGTGGAGCACCGTCAGGCTGAGGGCGACGCCGGCGAAGTCCAGGGACGCGGAGATCTGGGACGAATCGTACTCGGGCACCGTGGGGTCAAACTTCATCCATCCCGAGACGTCCATCGGGCCGAAGCTCCCGGAGATGGAGAACTTCTGGGAGTCGAACCCGGAAGAGCTGAATTTGGACTCGCTCGTGATATCGAACCCCGCGACGGAATAGGTCAACGTGAGGGTGGTGGAGAAGTCGATGGAAGGCAGAAGCTGAAGCTTACCGGTCCAGGAACCGGAGATCTGGGCCAAGCCCGCGACACCAAAAAGCAACGTAGCAAATCCTAACGCAAGAGCCCGCTTCATAACTTACATCACCCTCCTTGCTGAACTGAGGTTTTCTGCGCTTTTTCCTACGTTTCCCCTTTTCCCTTTCACCTCCTTACGAAATTTCTCCACAAGCGAGAGCTATTATAGGAATCGCTGTGGCGACAGTCAAGACCCATTGGGGCTTTTCGCGATGATATACAAGGAAGCGTTTCTTCCCAAAAGCCGATCTCAAATGTCGGTAATATCTGTCGGAAACCTAAATCACGTATGCAGTGTATCTCTTATTGAAGTTATTATAGTGGAGCGAGGAGGCGATGGCTGTGATGCGTATTACGTTAGCAATGATCCTGGGGGTCCTCTGTTGGGTCTTCGCCCTCGGGGGTACCCCTTCTTACCTTTATGGAAAATACCCGCTTTCGGAGGGCGCTTTCCGCGCACTTCCGCAGCGGGCGCAGACCGAGGGGATTCCGCTCGCGGTGGCCGAGGAGGGCGGTGGGCTCTCCTTCGTGGCCGCCGAGACCGAGGCGGACCTCCTGGCCGGAGGCCCCTACCTTTATTTAGACGGCGATTTCTTCCTTCTGGGATTCGAACAGGATCTCAATAGGGCCTTTCTCCGTGGCGACGCCGAGGGCGTCGAGCTCATCTTCCTCGGCGATCTCGATACCATGCACACATTTCTCGATCTCCTGGGGAAGCTCGGCCTTCTCCCCCTCCAGGGCACGGTGGAGCTCGAACGCCGGGAGATCCCCGCCAAGATCCCGGCGCCGCCCCAGGGGGTGAGGCTCGACCCGGTCCTCTGGGGGCTCCTGGTGCATCCGGATTGGTTCGCCTTCGCACGGGACCACGGTATCGAGCGGGTGGGGTTGCGGGTGGTGGTCGTGGCCGAGGTCACGGGTCTCCTCCCCGAGGGGTACGAACAGTTCATTCAGAGCTCCTCGGACGGGCTCGTGCAGTTGCTCCTGCCCATCCCGCTCCTCGATGAACTGGCGCGGGAAGATGTGGTGCAGTCGGTGCGGCCGCCGTATAAGCCCCAACCGATCGCCCCGGTGCGTCCGTAATCTGAGGAGGTTCAGTGATGATGAAAAAAGTGTTGCTGTTGCTGGGGATCCTTTCCTCGGGGCTCTTTGTGTACGGAAAGGTGGACCTCGGCATCCTCGCCGATGACCTCCCGCAATGGCAGGAGCTCGTTGATGACTTCCACGCCCGAGGTGGGGAGGCGGAGATCCATCCCTATTCCGAAAGCCGCCTCTATCAACAGATAAACGTGCTCGTTCCCTGGGGGATTTCGGAGCTGGATGTGGTGGAGGTGTTGGAGGGGTGGATCGGTGCTTTATCCGGAAAGCTCTTCGACCTTTCGCCCTGGCGCGATGAGCTCCAGGCCGCTGGCGTAGAGCTCGTCACCTACGGGGGAAAGGTGGTCGGGGTCAGGCTCCCGTGGCGGGACGACGCCTTCGCCGCAGTCCCCGGCCGTGGAGATCCCCGGGAGGCGATCCCCCTCCTGAAGCTTCTCGCCAGGGGCACCGTTTACGTAGCCCCTCTGGGGGTGGAGATAGCGACGGCCGCGCCGGTCACGACGCTCTCCATCGGCCCGGTGAAGATCGAAAAGCTCAAGACCAACATCCCCTACGTGGATGGATCCCTAGAGGCTCTGATCGAGGCGGTGAAACAGACGACGCCCACGGGGAAGGTGACGCCCCTCGCGTACCTGTCCTCCGCCGCGCGTGAGGCGATCTCCTCCGTGGCGAAGCTTCTCGGAGTGCCACTTTCCGCGGAACGGTCCGAGGTCACCCTGGTGATAAAGCCCCTACGGCCCGGCGTCCGGGTTGCCCCCTTAGGGGTGGGGAGGACGGTCCAGGCCCCTTCCGGCCTGCAGAAGATCACCGTCCCCTTGGGGAGCCTTGAGGATGTGATCCAGGAGATCCTGTCCCGGTACGGGGGCGAGGTCATGATCGGGGTTCCCTCGAAGCCCATCCCCCTGGCCGTGACCTCGGAGGGCGTGGCGCGGATAAACGCCGGCCTTTACCACGCCGCGGGGTACCGCGGTGCGGGGGTGAAGATCGCGGTGATCGACGTGGGGTTCATCGGGCTTTCCGGTTCCCAGGCCCGCGGCGATCTCCCCTATTCCGTGATCACCCGTGACTTCACCGGCCGAGGTGTGGAATCCGACTACTCCCACGGCACCGCCGTGGCCGAGATCATCCACGACGTGGCGCCCGACGCCCAGCTCTACCTCATCAAGATCGGCGACGAGGTGGACCTAGACAACGCTATCTCCTATTGCATTTCCGAGGGAATCGACATCATCAACCACTCTTTGGGCTGGTACAACACCAACTTCTACGACGGCACGGGCACCATCGGCGACATCGTGCGCCGCGCGACCTCCGCGGGGATCCTCTGGGTTCAGGCCGCCGGGAACGACGCCCTCGCTCACTGGGAGGGAAATTTCGCCGACGCAAACGGCGACGGTTGGCTCGACACGGAGATCACCTTTACGGCCAATTCCGGCGATCCCGTCATGCTCTATTTCACCTGGGACGGTTGGCCAACTACCGCGGACGACTACGATCTCTTCCTGTATGGACCGGGGGGGACGCTCGTCGCCTCCTCGACCAAGACCCAGGCGGGGACGGAGGAACCCACGGAGTTCATCAGCTACTCCGCCGCGACGAGCGGCCCCTACACGATAAGGATCCAGAAGGCGGGCGGCTCCGCCCGGCGTCTGGAGCTCTTCTCCATCTACCAAGAACTCTCACCTCACGTCGCCACGAGCTCCCTCCCCGCTCCCGCGAACGCCGCCGCGGCCCTCGCGGTGGGGGCCATCGACCATGCGAGTTACACCGCCGGCCCCGCGGAGCCCTACTCCTCGCGCGGTCCCACGAACGATGGCCGCCAAAAGCCCGACCTCGTGGCCCCGGACAACGTGACCACCGGGGTCACGCCGTACTACGCGAAATTCCAGGGGACTTCCGCTGCGGCGCCCCATGTGGCCGGAGCTGCGGCCCTCCTCCTCTCCCACGACCCCTCCCTCGACCTGAATGCCCTCCGGGCGAAGCTCCTCTCCTACTGCGTCTACATGGGCGACCCGAACACCTACGGTGCGGGGAGATTGGAGCTCTCGCTCCCCATCGCACCCAAGCCGGATCTCCTGATCGATTCCCTGGTCTACAGCCCGAGTTCCCCCACAGTGGGGGACACCCTGACCTTCACAGTGGTGGTGCGGAACGCGGGGAACGCGAGCGCCGGAGCGTTCGCGGTGGAATTCCGGGACGGCGGGGTGGTCCGTAAGAACGTGCCCGGACTTGCCCCGGGGAACTCCTACACCCTCAACTTCACCGGGACGCTGACCGTGGCCTCGATGACCTTCACCGCGGTGGTGGATCCGGACGATCTCGTGAGCGAGCGCGATGAGACGAACAACGTCCGCTCGGTGACGGTCAGCGGAGCCTATCCAGCCCTCATGGCGGACGCTGGCGGTCCCTATTCGGGCACAGTTGGGGAGCCGATAACGTTCGACGGCCGTGGCTCTTCCGACGACATCGTTTCCTACACCTGGGACTTCGGGGACGGGACGACAGGGGCCGGCGCCGTGGTGCAGCACGTTTACAGTGCCCCCGGGACTTACACCGTGCGCCTCACCGTGCGCGATCGCTACGGTCGCACGGACTCCGACACCACCGCCGCCACAGTACAGCCCGCTCCCACGCCGCAGGGTCGTTTGACCACCGATAAATCGAGCTACCTCCCTGGCGAGACGGTCCACATCACGTTTGCCAACCTGGGTTCGGTGAACATCACCCTTGCCAACACGGCTCCGTGGACCATCGTGGACGCTCTCGGCCGGGTTATCTACACCCCGATGGCCGCCATGGTCCTCACTACCGTGGCCCCGGGAGACACCAGGACCTGGTCGTGGGACCAGCGGGATAACTCAGGGCTTCAGGTGGCCCCGGGAACCTACACGGTGGAGCTCGAGACGATGGACGCCGGGAAGTTCACCACCACCTTCGTGATCCAAGCCCCGCCCACCCCGCAGAAACCCGATCTCGTGATCGAGTCCCTCACCTATCAACCCACGACCCCCCGGATCGGCGAAACGGTCACCTTCTACGTGAAGGTGAAGAATATCGGGGGTGCTAGGGCGGAACGGTTCTACGTGCGCCTTCACGATGGAGCTGGCTACCAGCAGGGGTACCTATCGGCCCTGGCTCCAGGCCAGGCCCACACCTTGACCCTGCAGCTCCGCCTCACCCGGAGCCCGGAGACCTTCACCGCAGTGGCCGATTACTACGATCGAGTGGACGAACTCGACGAGGGCAACAATACACGTTCGATTACCGTCACCGCCGCTGCGGTGCCTCTGGACTTGCGGCTCGCCCTGGATAAATCCCGGTACCTCGTCGGGGAGACGGTCCGGATTGCCATAGACCTCAACCGCGCTGCAAACGTATACCTCGTCGAGCTCGATCCGCTGGGGCGGGCGGTGTACATCTTCCCCAACGCGAGCCACCCGAGCCCGAGCTTGCCCGCCGGGCGTTCGGCCATTCAGGTGGTCGCGTCCGAACCCGTGGGCAATGAGGCCCTTTATGGGTTCGCTGCCGACGCGCCCATACCTCTGTTCCCCGTTCCCACCGGGCCAGGCTTCCCCGTGCTCGACACGAACGGCGTTCGGTTCCTCGCCCAGGTGCGTAACTGGCTCCGGACGAACCTCCCGGCGACGTCCTGGGACGAGGAGAAGGTGGAGTTCCGGGTGGAACAGCCGACGGCGAACCGACCGCCCGTGGCCCGGTTCACGTTCTCACCCGCGAGCCCAGAAGTCGGCGCTACAGTACGATTCGATGCTTCTGGTAGTTATGACCCCGACGGCACCGTTGTCCAGTACATTTGGAACTTCGGCGATGGGGCGACCGGAACCGGGAAGATCGTAACCCATGCCTACGGGGCGCCGGGCGCATACACTGTGCGGCTTACGGTCCGCGACGATGACGGCGCCGCGGACACCGGGACAGCGACGGTCACGGTGAGATCTGCGCCGGGGCCTGGCCCTGGCCCATTGCCAGGCATGCCGGAGCTGGACAAAGCTGGGATCTACGTCTGGGGCGATCCACAAGATCACTGGCACATCACGGTCTACGCCCCCCCTGAGTGGACCTCCGCCCGCAAGTTCGAGGTGACCATCGAGGCTACGGCCAGGCTCAACCTCCTTTCCGTGTCGAGCGGGGCCCCCAGTCCGATGGCCTCGGCCACCCAGATCTCCTGGAACGGCTCCGTATCGCCCGGCACCTGGCACGACCTGTCCTTCGATATCCAGGGGACTTACATGCAGTTGACCCTTTATCTCGACACCGACGGTGACGGTGTGGCTAGACCAACTCGTCGAGCGGATAGAAAGAGGATCGTTTACGTGAGATCCTGCAAACTCAATCCCCCTAGCAATCCGTTCGTGATCATTGCTCCCAGGGGAATGGATGTGTTGCTCCCCTCGCAGAACTTCTACATCGGCTACTGCTTGAGTGGTGCGTTCCCCCGGTGCACGGTGGTCAAGTGGACCATCGAGGGCCGCGAAGAGAACGCTGGCTGCCGGTAGCCTGGCCGAGGGGCAGAAGGCCGAAAGAGGGGGCCATTTGGCCCCCTCTTTCGGTTGACGCTCGAGGCGCCGGGAATCTATAATGGTTCTGCATCGAGGAGTAATGTCCTGGAGATCCGAGGTTTTAAGAGCTTCCGAACGAGGGGGTAATTACATGGTTGCAAAGCGGGTGCTAAATTTTTTTGTCGTCGTCCTGGGGGTAGGGGTCGCCCTGCTGGCACAGCCCGAGGTGCACGGGTCTTTTGAGGCCACGGTGCAGCTCCTGCCCACTCAGAAACTCTATTTCGCCGAACTCGAACTCACTACTACGCTTGCAGGGTGGGGAATTACCTCGGAGTCTAAGTTCTACAGCACGGGTTGGAAGTATCAGAACTTCTATGTCTCGGGGGACTTTGGACCTCTCGAGGTGTGGGGGAAGGTATATTTCCACGCCCAGGACGTTCGCTACCAAAAATCTTGGATCAATTTCGAGATACCCCTCACCGGCGAAGATAACTACCTCCGCCTGAGCGTCAATCATTGGGCGAGCGTTAATGATTACTTCTCCAGCGATGTGGGCCGGTTCGGCCCCTGGCCCTGTTCGGTGTGGTGGGAGAATCTCCTTCCCTGGGACGAGAAGGAGATTCCCTACGAAGGCGAGAAGCTTTGCGTCCAGGGTCCGGTGGTCAGCTACTGGCCCACGAGCCCCACCACTTACGTCACGTTGAACGTGGGCGCCCCTTATCCCGAGCCCCGCTTCTTGGTATACATCAGTGGTGATGCCCTCACCGCGCTCAAAGCCGAGCTCGGCCCTAACTTCTGGGAGGGCCTCGTGGGGAAGACGATCTGCGCCTGCGGTAAGATCAAATCCTATGGGGACAACCCTGAGATCGCGTATACCGACGCCGAGGACGTAGAGGGCTTCGAAGTGGGTACCTGCTGCGCCGAACCCAACGCCGGGCTGGGGCCGCTGATGATCTATCGGGGAAAGGTCGTGTGGGACCTTATCACTCTCACCGTCGATTTCTTCGATTGCTGTGAGGGCATTGCGTTCAAAAAGCTCGAATTGGAAATCGGGGATATGGTCGGCTGTTGCGGCTTCCTCTGGAACGCCGGTCTGAGTTTCACGAAGTGCCACGGCTTCGAAGAGGTCTACGTCAACTTTAAGGAACTCTCCTTTCCCTGCTGTGACATCACCTTTGAGGCCAACGTGGTCTTCACCGTTGAGGGAAAATCCGTCTCCATCAAGCCCAATTGGCAGGGGCTCGTTACCGGCTGTGTCGAGGTCTACGGCGACGTCCAGTGGAGCGATAATACGCTCCAGGGGTTTGAACTTTACGGCTTCGCCATCGAGTGCGACCTCGACGTGGTAAGTATCCGCAGCGTAACGGCTTTCGATCCGGATAAGGTCGAGGGCCTCACCGACGTTTCCTTCTACAGCGGCGAGTTCGAGTACCTGGGCTTAGAGTACACGGGAAGTGGCTGTTGTGGTGGTGACCTCACCTTCACCAGCGAATTCTGGTTCGGAAGCGGTGGCGTACTCTTCGACCTTCAGCGAACACGTTTAAACCTGGAATTCCCGATCTACGAAGGCTTCACTGTTACCCTCAAAGGTCAGTGGGATTTCTCCGAGTCCTCGCCCCTCGATTGGTTCGATATCGGCTGGAAAGTAGAGTTCTAACACCCCGTCTTCCCGAGCACGGAGAGAGCGGCGGTAGGTTCCGCCGCTTTTCCCTCTTTCTTATCCATGCTCCTCCCAAATGTGCTCCTGGACGTTTAACTTCGAACTAAGTTGCGAACGGTGCGGAGGTTCACCACGTCGGCCTCTTCTCCGTCGAGCTCCCCTTTGGGGGTCTCTAGGATGAAGGGGAGAGCTCGCAGCGCGGGATGGTTCACCACCAGCCGGAAACCATCCAGCCCGATCTCGCCGCGGCCGATATGGGCATGACGGTCCTTGTGAGAATCGAACGGGTGGACGGAGTCGTTCAGGTGCACGAGCCACAGGCGCTCCAGCCCGATGATCCTGTCCAGCTCCGCGATCGTCTCGTCGAACCCCTCGGGGGTGCGGAGTTCGTACCCTGAGGCGAACGCGTGACAAGTATCGAAGCAGATCCCAATGCGTTCACCGCCTCCTGCCCTCTCGATGATCTCCGCGAGCTCCTCGAACCTCTTCCCCACGGTGTCGCCGGCACCGGCGGTGAGCTCGAGCATCAAGCGCACATCGGGGAATTGTCTCCATTCCGGCGATTCTTGGAGTCGCACCAGTGCTTCCACAACCTTCGCAATGCCCCGCTCCAGGCCCTTTCCCTTATGGGACCCAAGGTGCGTCACCACATCGTCTATTCCCAGCTCTCCCGCCCGCTGTACCTCTTCCCGCAGTGACATCAGAGACTTTTCCCACAGCCCTTCGTCTGGGCTCGCGAGGTTCAACAGGTAGGAGGTGTGGATCACGAAGTACCGCACCCCTGAATTTTCCCAGCGTTCCTGAAAAGCCCCGGCCTCTTCCGGGTCCAAGGGCTTCATTTTCCAAGAGCGAGCGGAGTGGGAGAAGATCTGTACCGCGTTTATCCCGAGGCGCTCCGATTCGTCGATTACCGCCGGGAATCCCTTTCCGATGGAAAGGTGACACCCCAACAGGAGCCGATCACACATCACTGATCACCCATCGCCGTAACTCACGCGTTCCGACCGCAGCAATGCTTGTACTTCTTCCCCGAGCCGCAGGGACAGGGATCGTTCCGCCCCACCTTCTTCCGAGCCTTCGCCACCGTGGCGGTCGCGACTCCCCTCGCCGGCCCGGTGGCGGCAGTCGAGGCCACGGGATGAGGTGTCACGGGCCGTGTGGCCTGGCCCCGTGCTCTCCCAGTGGGAACCGCTGGCGCCTCCCGGATCACGAGCCGCGGCGAGAGCAGGAAGCGCACCACCTGCTCCTCGGCCCGGAGGATCATCTCCTGGAAGAGGCGGTGGGCCTCGCGCTTGAACTCGATCAGGGGATCCCTTCCCCCGTAGGCTCGGAGGTGTATTCCCTCCCGCAGATCGTCGAGCTCCAAGAGGTGTTGGCGCCAGTTCTCATCGACCGTGCGCAAGATCACGAGCCGCGCCAGGGTCGGGAAGTGTGGCGCGAGCCGCTCCCGCTGGGACTCGAGCTGCGCCCGCAGGAGCTCCCGTACACGCCCCACGAGGTCCTCGTAGTCGTCCACGCTCGCCAGCTCTTCGGGTGACGGCGGCGCGACGAGGACCTGGGAGAGTTCCCGAGAGAGACCCTTTAGGTCCCACTCGCTGGGATCTGCATTCTTCGTAACGTGGCGGGAACAAGCGATCTCCGCGTACTCGGCGACTATTTCCTCCAGATACTGGAAGAGCTCGGTGTTATCGGGCTCTTCACCCGGGCTTGGCAGCAGGAAGCGTTCCCGGATGGCGTAGATCGCCTCCCGCTGCTTGGCCATGATAGCGTCGTACTCCAGGAGGCGCTTTCGGATCTCAAAGTTCCGTTCTTCCACGCGCTTCTGAGCCCGGCGGATGGCGGAGGTGAGCAGCTCGTGTTCGATGGCCTCTCCCTCCTTCACCCCGAGCCTGTCCATGAGGTTCCCCAGGCGCTCTCCGCCGAAGATGCGCAGGAGGTCATCCTCCAGGGAGAGGAAGAATTGGGCTGAGCCAGGGTCTCCCTGGCGGCCGGCACGGCCGGCCAGCTGATCGTCGATCCGGCGTGCCTCATGGCGCTGGCAGCCGATGACGTGGAGCCCGCCCTCGTAGATCTGATCCCGCCACTCCTCCTCCCGGAACGGCCTCCCCGTCTCCTGGCACCACTTCTTTATCTGAGAGAGGGCCCAGCGGGCGTATGGGGTGTGGGGCTCGACCTTCCGCACGATCTTCGCCCTCTCCTCCTCGGCACCCTTCCTGTATTCCTCGAGGAGCTCACGGTATCGCTCCGGCTCCTCGTTCGGATCGGCCTCTTGGCGGGCGCGGTACTCGGGGTTCCCGCCCAACAGGATGTCGGTCCCGCGGCCGGCCATGTTGGTGGCGATGGTGATGGCCCCGTAACGGCCGGCCTGGGCCACGATCATCGCCTCCTTCTCGTGGTACTTGGCGTTCAAGACCTGGTGAGGGAGACCCCGTTTCTTCAGGAGCTTCGAGAGGAACTCGGAGTCCTCGATGGAAGTGGTACCGATCAGGACCGGGCGCCCCTCTCTATGGAGCCGTTCCACCTCTTTGGCCACGGCCTCGAACTTGGCCTTTCTGGTGCGGTAGATCACGTCGGGGAAGTGCTTGCGGATCAGGGGACGGTTGGTGGGGATTACTACCACGTCCAGGCCATAGATTTCCTTGAATTCCTGTTCCTCGGTCTTCGCCGTACCGGTCATCCCGGCGATCCCCTTGTAGAGCTTGAAGTAGTGCTGGAGCGTGATCTGGGCCAGGGTCTGATGTTCGCGGCGGATGGGGACTCCCTCCTTGGCTTCGATGGCCTGGTGAAGCCCGCCGGAGTAGCGGCGATCGGGCATAAGGCGGCCGGTGAACTCGTCCACGATGATGACCCGGCCTTCCTTGACGATGTAGTCGCGGTCACGCTTGAAGAAGACCCGTGCTCGGAGGGCCGTCTCCAGGTAATACCGGGCCATAGTGGCCCGGGGATCGGCAAGGTTGTCGAACTTCAATAGCTTCTCCGCCTTCTCTATCCCCTTATCGGTGAGCGCGAGGAGCTTGCGCTCCTCGTCCACGGTGAAGTCCTCCCCTTCCTTGAACAGGCGCGCGATCTTGGCGAATTCGCGGTACATCCGGGCGGTGTCCTCGGTAGGGCCGGAGATGATGAGCGGAGTCCGTGCCTCGTCGATCAAGATGTAGTCGATCTCGTCGATGATGGCGTAGTCCAGCGGCCCCTGGACCTTCTGGTCACGCGAGAGCACCATGTGGTCCCGGAGGTAGTCGAACCCGAACTGAGCGTTCGTCCCGTACACGATGTCGCACTGGTACGCCTTCTTCCGCTCCTCGGTAGGGGTATCCTCCTGGAGGAGGCCCACGGTGAGGCCCAGGAACTCGTACACTGGCCCCATCCAGTGGCGATCGCGTTTGGCGAGGTAGTCGTTCACGGTGACGATGTGGACCTTGCCCACGAGGGCGTTGAGGTAAGCGGGCATGGTGGCGACGAGGGTCTTCCCCTCGCCCGTCTTCATCTCCGCGATCCGGCGTTGATGGAGGACGATCCCCCCCAGGACCTGGACGTCATAGGGATAGAGGCCGATAGTGCGTTTGGCCGTCTCCCGCACCACGGCGAACGCCTCGGGGAGGATGTCGTCCGTAGTCTCGCCGGCCGCGAGCCTCTCCCTGAAGCGCTCGGTCTGGGCCTGGAGGTCTCCGTCGGAGAGCTTCCGCGCCCACTCGGCGCGGGCGTTCACTTCCTTGAGGATCGGCATCAGGCGTTTCAGCTTCTGTTCGTTGCTCTGGCCGAGAAGAGTCTCGGCTATCTTCTTCAGCTTCAGCATACGGGTTCACTCTAAATCCGGGCTCGGAACCTTTCAAGGGAAGATCCCGGAGGCCCCCGGAGAACTTCATCCTCCCTTCATAAACCTAACGAGTCGCGGCGCAATTTGGTGGCCCACCTCCACGTGAGCTCCGCGGGGATGCCTTGCCGGGAGAAGAGCTCGACAAGCTCCCGGGCCAAATCCACGAAGAACTCGTCCTCGAGGGCATATTCCAACCCATAAGTGCGGTATAGGTCACGCACACGCCAGGGATAGTTCATCCGGTCGATGATCACCCGGTCCACAGCTCCGGCGAGCATTTCGACGAGCATCTCAGGGAGCATGGGCAGAAGCGGTCCCACGAATGCGTAGGTCCTGAGGCCAGCACGCTTGAGTTCCCTCAGGGCCCTTATCCGAAGGGAGATCGCCGGGGCCCGCGGCTCGAAGATCTCCCGGATCTTCTCCGAATCCGTGGTGACCGTGAACCCCACCTCGGCGCCGAGTTCCCGGAGCAATTCCGCGTCCCGCAGTACGAGGGGAGACTTCGTCAAGATGCGGATCTCGAACCGCTCCGCCGCGGGATATCCATCGAGAAAAGCCTCGAGGATGTGGCGGGTCAACTGGAGCTCTCGCTCCACGGGCTGGTACGGGTCGGTGGAGATCCCGATCACGACCTTACCCGGTTGGGCTCGGCGGAGTTCCCGTTGCAGAAGCTCCGCCGCGTTGATCTTGGCCTCCACGAACTCTCCCCAGGGCATTCCCCTCGTCCGGATATGGGGCATCCGGGCGACGTAACAATAGCGACACCCGTGGACGCAGCCCACGTAGGGGTTGAGGGAGTAGTCGACCCCCGGGATCTTGGAGGGGGTGAGGATGCTCTTCGCCGCCACCGGTGTTACACGCATCGCCTCATGATAATGGATGGCCCATGGACTTGGCGGATGTTCCCGGGTCTCCTAAAGTTTTCCCGAGATGAGCTGGGGGAGCATCGCCATCCTGATATTGGTTATCGTCTTGGCAGGGATCATCCTCACCTCACCCCCGGAGGAGATCCCGGGGGCCGGAAGGTTCGCGATTGTGGGGGAGCGTGCGCCCGAGTTCACCCTGGCGGGGACGGAGGGCACATGGAGCTTACGCGACCATCTGGGAAAGCCCCTCATCATCGCCTTCTGGACTACCTGGTGCGACGCCTGCAGGGGGGATCTCGATATCTTGGAGGAATTTCACGTCCACTACGGCGACCGATTCGAGGTGGTGAGCGTGTGTCCCGAGTACTGGTCCCGCGTGCCGGACGTCCTCCGGGAACACCCCGTGGACTTCCCAGTCCTCTACGATCCCGGGGAGCGGGTCACACGGGAATACGAGCGTCTGGACCACATGCGGTACCCGTTCACGGTGTTCGTGGACGGGGAGGGCCGGGTCAGCTGCGTCTGGGCCTACGCCCTCCGCGACCTGGGACAGCTTTTGAAACTTGTCAGCAGGTGTGGTTTGATGTGACGGCTTATTTGTCCAAAGAGGGGGCTCCCCCCAGGTAGGCCACGGCCTCGATCTCCACCCGGGCACCCTTGGGGAGCTCCTTGACCGCCACGCAGGCCCGGGCCGGGGGCTCGAGGTCGAAGTAGCTTCCGTAGACTTCGTTCACCGCGGCGAAGTCGCTCATGTCCACCAGGTAGATCGTCACCTTGACGAGGTCCGTGAGGCTCGCCCCGGCGGCGGCCAGGACCCGTTTCAGGTTCTCCAAGGCCTGGCGCGCCTGGTCCTCGATTCCCCCAGCGACGAGTTCCCCTTCAGGGTCGATGGGGATCTGCCCCGAGACGAACAGGAAATCCCCCGCGCGGATCGCGGGGGAATAAGGTCCAGCGGTAGAGATGTCGGATCCGGTGATCGCTTTCCTCATCTCAGGTCCACATCAACCGAGCGGTCTCCGCCCCGTCCCCGTGGCGAGGACCCATCTTCAGGACCCGGGTATAGCCGCCCGGACGGTCCTTGTAGCGCGGCCCGATTTCCTCAAACAGCTTCGTTGTGGCCTCCTTGTCCTGGAGCACGGCGAACGCCATGCGCCGTGCCGCTTGGTCTCCCCGCTTGGCCCAGGTGACGAGCCGCTCCACCAACTGCTGGGTGGCCTTCGCCCGGGCCGGGGTGGTATCGACCTTTCCGTGGATGATCAGGGCCTTGGCTTGATTTTTGAGCACCGCCTCGCGGCGGGACTTCTCCATGGAGAGCTTTTTCACCTTACGCCGGTGCCGCATCTTGGGCCTCCTTCTCGGAGCGGAGTCGGTAGCCCATCTCCTTTAACTTCTCCTCCACCTTCTCCAGGGTCTTCTCGCCGAAGCCGTGGATATCGAGGAGTTCCTCCTTAGTGCGGGAGAGGAGGTCCTTGAGGGTGATGACCCCCGCCTCCTTGAGGAGGTTGCAGGCCCGGGCTTCGAACCCAAGCTCGGTGAGGGGCTTCTCCAGCTCCTCGGGAAGCTCCTCCCCGGGCGCTTCCTCCACAGCCTCTTCCACCGTGCCCTGAGAGAGGCGGGCGAGGTGCTCTTGGAAGATGGACACCGCTTCCTCCAGTGCTTCCTTTGGGGTGACCGAACCGTTCGTCCAGATCTCTAATATCAGACGTTCATAGCCGGATCTCCCGCCGACACGCGTCTCCTCCACCTGAAAGTTCACCTTCTCGATGGGGGAGAAATCGGAGTCAATGGGAATCAAGGTGACCGGGGCATCTTCGCGCTTGTTATCGTCGGCCGAGCGGAAGCCACGGCCCACTTCCACCTCCATCTCCACCTCGAGCTGCCCGTCCTCGTTCAGGGTGGCGATGTAGTGGTCGGGGTTCACGATCTCAACGCCGTTGGGGGCCTCGATGTCCTTGGCGCGGACCTCCCCCGGTCCCTGCACGTTCAGGTAAAGCCGACGAAGCTCGTCCCCGTCCACGCGAATGGCGAGGCCCCGGATGTTGAGGATGATATTGAGGAGATCCTCCCGGACTCCCTCGATAGTGTCGTATTCATGATATTTGCCGGCGAACGAGACCCGGACCACGGCGGCGCCGGGGATGGAGGAGAGAAGGATCCTCCGGAGGGAATTCCCCAACGTGGTGGCGTAACCCCGTTCCAGAGGCTCCACCACCAGGCGCCCGTAGCGGTCGTCGTGCTCCTCCCAGGCGATCTTCTCCGGATAGATGAACTCCATCATCACCTCGAATAGAACTCCACGATCAGGTTCGTATCGACGGACTTGTCGAGGTCCTCCTCACCGGGCTCGGAATTCACCTGGATCCTCAAGTTCTCGAGATCCAGGCTGAGCCAGCTCGGGACGTTACGCTTCTCCGCCGCTTCCTTGATGAGCTCGCGGAGCTTGTCCTTGGACTGGGGCTTCACCTCGATCACGTCCCCGGGCTCCACACGGTAGGAGGGGATGTCGGTGACACGCCCGTTCACGAGGAAGTGACCGTGGGAGACGAGCTGCCGCGCCTGGGCCCGGGAATCAGCGAAGCCCGCGCGGTACACCACGTTGTCGAGTCTCTCCTCGAGGATCTTGAGGAGTGCCGTGCCGGTCCGCCCTTTCACCTTCTGAGCCTCTTCCACGTAACGGCGGAACTGTTCCTCCCGAACGCCATAGATCCGCTTCAACTTCTGCTTCTCCCGCAGACGGATGGCGTACCCGGTGAGGCGGCGGCGATAACGGCCATGCTGTCCCGGCGGGTAGGACCGCCGGTTCATGGCACACTTATCGGAATAACACCGATCCCCCTTGAGGAAGAGTTTCGTCCCTTCCCTGCGGCAGAGCTTGCATCTGGGTCCCGTGTACCTACCCATATCCCTTTCCTCCCTAGCTATGGGGCGTGGGGGTCACGTTCTTGACCTCTTCCACCTGGATCCCCGCGGATTTCAACGTCTGAATCACGGCCTGCCGCCCGGGGCCGGCCCCGTTCACGGTCACGATCACTGATTTTATTCCAAATTCCTTCATCTCCTTGACCAAGGCCTGGCAGGCGACCTGGGCCGCGTAGGGCGTGCCCTTACGCGAGCCGGAGAAACCCACCGTTCCCGGGGATTTCCAGGTGACCACGTTCCCATCCAAGTCCGTAAGCGTCAGGATCGTGTTGTTAAAGGTGGAGTGAATATGTACCCGTGCCCTTTCGAGCTTTATTGACTTTTTCTTGCGCCGTGTGGCTCGTCTCGCCATGGCTACTTCCTCTTCCTGCGTCCGGCCTTATCGGGACGAGGACCCTTCCAGGTGCGGGCGTTGGAGCGGGTACGCTGCCCCCGGACGGGCAATCCCACCCGGTGACGGATCCCCCGGTAACAGTTGATGTCGATGAGGCGCTTTATGTTCATCTGGATCTCGCGACGGAGGTCACCCTCGACCTTGTATTCTTCCACCGCCCGCTGGAGGGCAGCCACCTCTTGGTCGGTGAGGTCGATCACCCTCTTGGCGGGATCGATCCCGGTCCTCTCCAAGATTTCCTTCGCTCGGGAGCGGCCGATCCCGTAGATGTAGGTGAGGGCAATGTCGACCCGCTTCTTCGCCGGTAGGTTAACGCCCGCGATCCGTGCCATCGGTCCTCCTCCTCATTTTTGCCTCTGCTTGTGCTTGGGGTTCACACAGATGACCCACAGCCGTCCGTGGCGGCGGACCACCCTACACTTCTCACATCTCGGCTTTACGGAGCTCCGTACCTTCATGTCCTGTCACCCCTCGCGGTAGACGATTCTGCCACGGTTCAAGTCATAAGGAGTAAACTCCACCACAACCCTGTCCCCTACCACGACCTTGATGAAGTGTTTGCGCATCTTTCCCGAGATCACACATAACGCTACATGTCCATTATCGAGACGCACTCGAAACATGGAATCCGGCAACGCCTCGATTACTTCGCCGCGCATGCGGATAAGGTCTTTCTTCGGCAAAACTCCTCCCAAATCCAACCCGTCAGGACCCGTGGTCCTTCTGAGGTGATGGCCACCATCTCCTCATAATGTACCGCTAGGCTCCCCGACCGTGTGACCGCAGTCCAGCCGTCCTCTTTAGTCCGCAGGGGAAGGTCATCCCCTTTAACCATGGGTTCAATGCACAGGACCATCCCCGCCCGAAGAACCGGTCCCCGACCCGGGGGGCCGAAGTTCAACACCTTCGGATCTTCGTGGAGTTCCCGGCCGATGCCGTGGCCGGTGTATTCCTTGACCACGTGATAGCCCGCCTCGCGGACCAGCGAATTTATGGTATGGGACAAATCCGAGAGACGGCGCCCAATGGTAGCAAGTCCAATTGCTCTCTTCAAGGCCTCGCGCCCGACCTCCATCATCCGCGCGGCCTCTGGAGAAATTTCCCCGATCCCCAGGGTAATGGCCGCGTCCGCATAATAGCCCTTACGCACGAATCCGAGGTCTAAGGAGAGGACATCACCCTCCTGGAGGACCCGCCCCTCGGAGGGGATACCATGGACCACCTCCTCGTTCAGGGAGGCACACAGCACCGCGGGGTAAGGGACTTTGTGGAGCTCGTCAACATAGCCCTTGAAGGCCGATCTGGCCCCGGCCTCACGGATCCTCTTCGCCGCCAGGCGTTCCAACGCCGCAGTGGTCGTTCCGGGGACAGCTTTCAGTGCGAGTTCAACCAGGATCTCGCGGAGGATACCGGCGTTCTCGGCCATGAGCTCGATCTCTTTCTCGGTCTTGAGGACGATCATCCCCGCAGCACCTCCGCCACTTTCCGGAATATCTCATCGGGGGAGAGGGAGGCGTCCACGCGCCTGAGAAGCCCTTTCTTCTCATAGTAACCAACGAGGGGCGCCGACTGCTCGAGGTAGACCCGGAAGCGGTTCCTGATCACCTCTTCTCTGTCGTCGGGGCGCTGGTAAAGTTCACCGCCACAGCGGTCACACTTCCCCGGGACCCCGGGGGGCTGAGTGAGGAGGTTGTAGTTGGCGCCGCACTGTTTGCACACGCGGCGGGCCGAGAGCCGGCGCACTACCTCCTCCTCGGGGAGGTCGAGGTAGACCACGAGGTGCACGGGGAGGATCCTCTCCAATCCCTCCGCCTGGGCGATGGTGCGGGGAAAGCCGTCGAATAGGAACCCATCGGTCTCCCCATCCACCCGCTCCTGGACCATTCCCAGGATCACCTCGTCCGGGACGAGCTCCCCTCGATCCATGTAGTCCTCGGCGAGCTTGCCGAGCTTCGAGCCTCTCGCGACCTCCTCCCTGAGGATGTCCCCGGTAGAGAGATGCACGAGCCCGAATTCTTCCACGAGGCGCGCCGCGAGGGTCCCCTTTCCGGCTCCAGGGGGGCCGAGTAGGACCAGGTTCACCGCCGCCTCCCCAAGAAGGCCGCCCCGGCCCCCTTGATGAGGGACTCGTAGTGGTGCATAACCAGGTGGGCTTCGATTTGCATGATGGTGTCGATCCCCACGCCCACCACGATGAGGAGGGAGGTCCCTCCCAGCCAGAGCAGGGTCCCCGCGCCTACGCCGCTCACCGCGCCGACGACATAGGGGAGGATGGCAATAGCGGTGAGGAAAAGCGCGCCCACGAGCAAGATCCGATTGCTAACCTCCTGGAGATAGGTGGCCGTGGGATTCCCGGGGCGCACCCCGGGGATGAAGCCTCCGGCATCCCGCAAGTTCTTCGCGATATCGTTCGGGTCGAAGATGATGGAGGCATAGAAGTAAGCGAAGAAAATGATGAGAAGTGCGTAAAGTCCGAGGTAGATGGGATGCGGAGGCGTGAAGAAACGCGCGTAGGGCTCGGTTACGGGCACCGCGCGCAGGACCACTGAGGGAAGCTGCAGGACCGCCAGGGCGAAGATGATGGGAATGACACCACCCTGGTTCACCCGAATGGGGAGCTGGGCGGTGTGGCCACCGTAGATGCGGCGGCCCGCGGTTCTCTTCGCGTACTGGACAGTGAGCTTCCGCTGACCCTGTTGGAGGATCGAGGCCGCGGCGATCATCGCCACGAACAACGCCAGGAAGACGATTAACCAGAGCGGGCTCAGCTCGCCGGCACTGATGTCGGCGAAGAGTTGGCCGATGTAGGCGGGATACCGGGCGATGATTCCCGCCATGATGATCATGGAAATCCCGTTTCCGATCCCGTTCTCGGTGATGCGTTCGCCCATCCACATCAGGAATATAGAGCCCGTGGTCATCCCGATGATGGCGTTGATGAAGAAGAGGGGACTGGGCGTGGCGGCACCGGCGTTCACGGCGAGCATGGCATAGCCGACGGACATGATGGCCGCCATCCCCACCGTGCCCCAGCGGGTGTACTTGGTGAGGATCTTCCGGCCTTCACGCCCTTGCTGCTGCAGTTCCTTGAGTTTGGGAAATACGGCGACGAGCAGCGACATAATAATGGAAACGTTGATGTAGGGGATCACCCCTAGGGCGAAAAGCGAGAACTGCCGCAGACCCCCGCCGGTGAACATGCTCAGGAATTGGAAGAAACCGCCCCACATCCGGGAGAGGGCCTCGGCGAAGAACTTGGCGTCCACCCCCGGGACAGGAATATGGACGCCGATCCTGAAGACGAGGAGCATGAACAAGGTGTAGAGGATCCGCTGTCTCAGCTCGGGAACGGCGAATACCCCGCGTATTCGCTCGAACAACTAGACCTCCTCGGCCTTTCCCCCGGCGGCCTCGATCTTCTCCACCGCCTGCTTGGAGAACTTATGGGCCCGAACGGTGAGGGCCTTGGTGAGCTCACCGTCCCCGAGGACCTTGAGACCATCCTTGAGGTCCTTCACGATCCCTCGTTCCACAAGTACCTCCGGGGTCACCTGGTCGCCGGCCTCGAAGTACTTCTCCAGGGTACCCACGTTGACGATGGCGTACTCGATCCGGAGGGGGTTTTTGAACCCCCGCTTGGGGAAGCGCATCCAGAAGGGGGTCTGGCCGCCCTCGAACGTGGGGCGCACCCCGCCCCCGGAGCGGGACTTCTGGCCCTTGGTGCCTCGGGTGGACTCGTGGCCACCGTGGCCGGAACCGTGGCCGCGGCCGATGCGCTTCGTACGCTTCACCGCGCCCGGAGTGTGCCGTAGGTTATGCAGTCCCTGCATCTTCGCCCTCCGTATCCTTCTCCTCGGGCTCCACTCCCAGGATCTCCTCCACCTGTTTGTCCCGGATCTCGGCCACCTTCTCCGGGGTGCGCAGTCGGGAAAGCCCGTCGATGGTGGCACGGGCCAGGTTGAGAGGGTTGGTGGAGCCCAGGGCCTTGGTGAGGATGTCACGTATTCCCGCGGCCCGGCACACCGCCCCCACCGTCCGTCCGGCGATCACCCCGGTGCCGGGGTAGGCGGGTTTGAGAAGCACCCGGGCGGCCTTGAACTCGCCGATGATCTCGTGGGGGATGGTCCCCTCAACCACCGGGACCTCCACCAGGTTCCGCAGGGCATCCCGGATTCCCTGCTGGATTGCCTGGGGGATCTCGATGGACTTCCCGATCCCCACGCCCACGTGGCCCTGGCCGTCACCGGCCACCACCACCACGCGGAATTTCATACGCTTTCCGCCCTTGGTGACCTTCCCCACGCGGCGGATCTCGATCACTTCGTTGATGACCCTCTGTGGCTCCACCGTTATTTGCCTCGCCATCAGAATTCCAACCCCTCCTCCCTAGCGGCCTCGGCCAAAGCCTTGACCTTGCCGTGGTAGGGATAGCCACCCCGGTCGAACACCACCCTCCTGATCCCCTTCTCCAGGGCCCGCCGCGCGATGAGCTTCCCCACCTCTCGAGCAGCTTCGACGTTGTCGGAATTTATCCGCTCGCGGAGCTCGGGGTCCAGGGTAGAGGCCGCCACCAGTGTGCGGCTTCCCTGGGGCGGGGAGTCGTCGATAATCTGAGCGTAGATGTGCCGGAGCGACTTGAACACGAACAGCCGCGGCCGTTCCGGCGTTCCCGAGACCTTCTTCCGGACACGCCGGTGCCGAATCTTCCTGCGCTCGTTGCGACTCAAGCCCCGCGTCTTCATCCTGCCTTCACCCCGGCTTTCCCCGGCTTCTTTATCACGACCTCGTCGGCATAGCGGATGCCCTTCCCGTGGTAGGGATCTGGCGGCCGGAACTTGCGGATGTCCGCTGCCACCTGGCCCACTCGCTGCTTGTCGATCCCACGCACGACGATGGTGTTGTTATCTGGAACCTCGATCTCCACGTCCTCAGGGACGGGGAACTTGACCGGGTGGGAGAAGCCGAGCTCCATCACCAAGGTCTTCCCCTCCATCCGGGCCCTGTAGCCAAGCCCCTGGATGAGGAGACGCTGCTCCCACTTTTCCTTCACCCCGTGAACCATGTTGGCGATGAGGGCCCGGTAGAGGCCGTGGCGAGCCCGGAAGACGGCGCGATCGCCCTTACGGTGGACCCGGACCTCGCCGTCCGCCACCTCAATCTCCACGAACTCCGGTTCGTAGCGGGTCTCGAGCTTCCCCAGGGGGCCCTCGACGATCACGTGGTCGCCCTCGACCTTCACCTTCACCCCCTCGGGAATGGATATCGGCCGCTTCCCTATCTTGGACATCTTCTCACCTCACCAGACCTCGCAGATGAGCTCACCGCCGATATGGCGCTTGCGCGCCTCCCTGTCGGTCATCACCCCTTGAGAGGTGGAGAGGATGGCGACTCCCAGCCCGGAACGCACGGGCACGATCTCGTCCGCCCCCACGTAGACCCGCCGGGACGGTTTCGACACCCGGCGGAGCCCCGTGATGGCGGGGATCCACTTCCTCGTCCCCTCCCGTTTGTACTTGAGGACGATCCGCAGCACGGGGTAGGAGCCGGCGTCCATCACCTCGTAATCCTGGATGAAGCCCTCCTCCTTCAGGATCCTGGCGATGGCCTCGAGCATCTTGGAGGACGGTATCTCCACCGATTCCTTCCGACGCATGATGGCGTTGCGGATGCGCGCGAGCATGTCGGCAATCGGGTCGTTGACCATCGTCCTCACCTCGCTCACCAACTCGCCTTCCTCACCCCGGGGATCTCCCCTTCCAGGGCCATCTTGCGGAAGCAGAGCCGACAGATCCCGAAGTCGCGAATGTAGCCCCGCGGCCGGCCACAGAGCCTACACCGGTTCCGCCGGCGCACCTCGAACTTCGGCGGCCTCTTCGCTTTCTCTATCAGCGCTTTCCTCGCCATTTTCCCTCCTCAGTTCTCCCGGAAGGGGCAACCCAAGGCCTTCAACAGGGCATAGGCCTCCCGGTCGGTCTCCGCCGTGGTGACGATGATGATGTCCATGCCCTGGGGCTGAACCACGTCGTCGTAGGAGACCTCGGGGAAGGCCAGCTGATCCGGGATCCCCAGGGAGTAGTTACCCCGGCCGTCGAAGGAGTCCGGGGAGACACCCTTGAAGTCGCGCAGCCCCGGCAGGACCACGTTGAAGAGCTTGTTTAAGAACTCGTACGCCCGCTCCCCCCGCAGGGTCACCTTGCACCCGATGGGATCGCCTTTCCGGATTTTGAAGTCCGAGATAGAACGCTTGGCCCGGGTCACCACCGGCCACTGACCGGCGATTTGGGCCAGGTTCTTCATCGCCCCCTCGAGGACCTTGGGATCGTCGTGTTTGCCAACCCCCATATTGATCACGACCTTCTCTATCTCGGGCACCTGGAGGATGTTCTTGTACCCGAGCCCCTTCATAAGTTGTGGCACGGTCTCCTTCTTGTACTTTTCCAACAGCATCTTCAGTCGAAGGCGGCCTTGCAGTGCTTACACTGCCGCCTCTTCCTCCCCTCGACGAAGGTATAGCCGATACGCGTCGGAATCCCGCACTCCGGGCAAATTACCTTCACATTGGAAACGTGGATGGGCGCCTCGCGCTTGATGATCCCGGGCTCGCGGATGGTGAGGGTGGGCCGCTGGTGTTTGGTGATGATATTCACCCCTTCCACCAGCACCCGGTGATCATCGGGGAAAACCTTGAGGACCTTCCCGATCTTCCCCTTATCGTCCCCGGCGATCACCTTGACGCGATCGCCCTTCTTGACCTTCATCAAACCACCTCCGGCGCGAGCGAGATGATACGCATCATACCGAGGTCCCGGAGCTCCCGCGCCACGGGTCCGAAGACTCGAGTCCCGATGGGCTGTAGGTTCTTATCCACCAATACCACGGCATTGTCGTCGAACCGTATATAAGAACCATCGGGACGGCGATAAGCGGCGCGGGTGCGCACGATGACACACCGAACGATGTCCCCCTTCTCCAGGTCTGCGGTGGGAACCCGCTTCTGGACGGACCCCACGATTATATCCCCGATCTTTCCCACGCGCTTCTTCCCGAGGACCTGGATACACTTTATCACTCTGGCTCCGGAGTTATCGGCGACGACGAGTTTCGTCTCCGGCCGAATCATGGTTCATCCCTCCCCTTCCTCGGCGCGTTTCAGGATCTCCACCAGCCGCCAGCGCTTGAGCCGTGAGAGGGGCCGTGTCTCCTCGATCAACACGATGTCCCCGACCCGGGCCTCCTCGCGCTCGTCGTGGACGTAGTATTTTTTTCGGCGCTTCACGTGCTTGTGGGCCCGGGGATGCTCGTAGAGTTGTTCCTCCAGGACCACGATGGTCTTCTGCATCTTATCGGAGACCACCTTTCCGATCCTTCGTTTACGCACGATTTCCCTCCCCCTGGCGCTGGAGCTCCCGCTCACGCAGGATGGTGAGCACGCGAGCGATGTCCCGCCTCGTCTTCTTTATCTCGGCTATATTCTGAAGTTGGCCCGAGGCAAGTTGGAAGCGCAGGTTCAAGAGCTTGCGCTTCCACTCCGCCACCTTCTGGCGAAGTTCCTCGTCGGATAGCTCCCGGAGTTCCCTGGCTTTCATTTCTCCTCACCCCCGAAGTGGAACCTGGTTTTCAAGCGGGTGGGGATAGGGAGCTTGGCCGAGACGAGCCGGTGGGCCTCCTTCGCCTCCTCCGGGGAGACGCCGGCGAACTCGAAGATGATCCGCCCCGGGAGCACCACGGCCACCCAACCTTCGACGTTGCCCTTCCCTTTTCCCATGCGGGATTCGGCCGGCTTCTTCGTGTAGGGTTTGTCGGGGAAGATCCGGATCCAGATCTTCCCCCGGCCGATGGCCCGGGAGAGGGCGGTACGGGCTGACTCTATTTGCTGCTGGGTGAGCCACGCGGCCTCTAGGGCTTGGATGCCGTAGTCGCCGAAGGCCACCTCGCACCCCCGGGTGGCCTTCCGCTTGAAGGCACCACGCTTGCGCTGCTGTTTGCGATATTTAGTCCGCTTTGGGAAGAGAAGAGCCATCTTATCTCACTCCTCGGCTTCGGGTTTCGTACGTTCCTTGGGAGACCAGACCTCGCCGCGGAAAACCCAGGCCTTAACCCCGATGATGCCGTACTTGGTCCAGGCCTCCGCGAGCCCATAGTCCACATCCGCGCGCAACGTGGAGAGGGGGACCCGGCCTTCCTTCATTTCCACCGAGCGGGCGATCTCCGCCCCCCCAAGTCTCCCCGAGACCCGGATCTTCACCCCTTGGGCCCCGGCGGCCATGACGCGCCGGATCGTCTCCTTCATGGCCCGATAGGGGTTGATCCGGTTCTCGATCTGGAAGGCCACGTCCTGGGCCACCAGAGGTGCCTCGAGCTCGGGCTTCTCCACCTCCAGCACCCCGATCCTCACTTCCCGGCCGGTGGATCCGGAGAGTCCCTCCTGAAGCTTTTGGATCTCGCTCCCCCCGCGCCCGATGACGACCCCGGGCCGCGCCGCGCGGATGGTGATCGCCACCCGCTCCTCCACGGCCCGCTCGATGAGGACCTCGGCGATCCCCGCGCCGCGATAGTTCTTCTTGATGTACTTCCTGATCTTCGCGTCCTCCACCACGTACTCGGGGACCTTCTTGTCGGGCGCGTACCAGTTGGAACGCCACTTACGTAGAACTCCGATGCGGAAACCGACCGGGTGAGTCTTCTGACCCATCAGTCCTCCTTCTCCGCGACAACGATGGTGATATGGCTCATGCGGCGCTGAATGATGTCCGCCCGCCCGAACGCGCGGGGCTTCAGACGCCGCATCCGGGGTCCCTCGTCCACGTAGGCCTTCATCACCCAAAGGCTGTCCTCATCCATCTCAAAGTTGTTGACGGCGTTGGCCACGGCCGAATCCAGGACCTTCTTGATGATGAGGGCGGCCTTCTTGGGCGAGAGGGCAAGGATCCGTCGGGCCTCGTCCACGTGCTTGCCCCGAATCCGGTCGATCACCAGCCGGGCCTTCTTGGGGGAGATCCGCACGAATCTGGCCCTCGCCACGGCCTCCATCGTCCCTCACCTCACTTCGGGGCCGGCGGCTTCTTCTTTTTCATGCCGCCGTGACCGCGGAAAGTCCGGGTTGGGGCGAACTCCCCCAAGCGGTGGCCGATCATGGCCTCCGTGATGTGGACCGGGATATGGGTTCTCCCGTTATGCACCTTGATGGTGAGGCCCACCATCTCGGGGATGATCATGGATGACCGGGCCCAGGTGACGATCTCCTTGATCTCGCCCCGGCGGAACTTCTCGATCTTCTTCAGGAGTTTCGGGTCGACGTAGGGTCCCTTTGCACGCGAGCGTCCCATCACTTCCTCCTCTTGATGATGAGCTTGTCGCTCGGCTTGCGGGGTTTCCGGGTCTTGCGGCCGCCTTTGGTGAGCCAACCCCACGGGGATTTCGGCGGGCGTCCCTCGCCAGTGCGTCCCTCGCCGCCACCGTGCGGGTGGTCCACGGCGTTCATCGCCACGCCCCGGACGTGTGGCCTCCACCCCAGGTGGCGCCTGCGGCCGGCCTTTCCGTGCTTCACATTCTTGTGGTCAGGGTTCGAGACCTGGCCGATGGTGGCCCAACACTCGATGTGGAACTTCCGCACTTCGCCCGAGGGGAGGCGCACGATGGCCCACTTCCCCTCTTTGGCCATGAGCTTGGCCTCCGCGCCGGCGGAACGAACCATCTTCCCCCGGCTCCCGGGGTAGAGTTCTATGTTGTGGATGGTAGTCCCCACGGGGATCGCCCGCAGGGGCATGGCGTTCCCCACTCGGGGCTCGGCCTGCTCCCCGGACATCACCATGTCGCCTACCTTGAGCCCTTCCGGGGCGAGGATGTAGCGCTTCTCGCCGTCGGCGTAATGCAACAGCGCGATCCAAGCGGTGCGGTTTGGGTCGTACTCCAGCGCCGCTACCTTGGCGGGGACCCCCGCCTTATCTTTGCGGTTGAAGTCGATGATGCGGTACATCCGCTTGTGGCCGCCCCCTCGGTGCCGGGAGGTAATGCGCCCCCGGTTGTTTCGTCCGAACCGGCGGTGCAGGGGCTCGATCAGGGACTTCTCCGGTTCTTTCTTCGTGAGCTCCGAATAGTCGGGCCACACCGCGTGACGCAGCCCCGGCGTGGCCGGCTTCCATTTTTTGAGTCCCACTCTGATCACCCCACGATTTCTATCTTGTGCCCCGGCGCCAGCTTCACGATCGCCTTCTTCCAAGACTTCGTCCGGCCATGGCGTCTGTCGAGGCGCGTGCGGCGGGGCTTCCCCTTAACCCGCATGGTCCACACCTTCTCCACCACCACCCCGAAAAGCTCCTCCACCGCCTGGCGTATTTGTGGTTTGGAGGCATCGGGGTGGACCTCGAACGTGTATTTCCCCTCTTCCATTGCCCGCCAGGACCGCTCCGTCAGCACCGGGCGGATGATGATGTCCTCAGGCGACAGCCTTGGCGCCACTTCGGACCCTCCTTTGCAACTCTTCCACGGCCTTCTGGGTCATGAGAAGCCCCTCGTGGGCGAGGACGTGCCACACCGAAAGGCCATCGGTCCTGACACACTCCACCCCCGGGATGTTGGAGAAGGACTTGTACACCGGGACCCGGTACTCATCAGTGGCGATGACCACGAGTGTCTTCTCGGGGCACCCGAGCTTCCCGAGGACCTCCGCCGCACCCTTGGTCCTGGGCCGTTCGAACCCGAAGCGGTCGATGAGGAGGAGGTTCCCCTCCCGGGCCCGGGCGGAGAGGGCCGAGATCAGGGCCTTTCGTCGCATTTTCCGGGGGAGCTCCAGGCGCCGTTTTATCGGCTTGGGACCGAAGATCACACCCCCACCCCGCCAGATGGGCGACCGGATGGAGCCGTGACGGGCGCGGCCGGTGCGTTTCTGAGGCCAGGGTTTCCGGCCCCCGCCGCGGACCTCTGCCCGGGTCTTGGTGGAGGCGGTCCACTGGCGCTGGTTATAGAGGTAGGTCCTCACCGCCCGCCAGAGGAGATCCTCATTGACCTCCGCCCCGAAGAGGTCCGTGGGGATCTCCACCTCCTCCGGTCCCGCGTCCAGATTATCCCACCGATACAGTTTCGCTTTGGGCATGGCTCTTCCTTATCAAGAGAAGTCCCTTCTTGTGTCCCGGCACGGACCCTTTGACGACCATGATGTTGTTCTCCGGGTCCACGTGGAGCACCATGAGCCGCTTCACCGTTATCCGATCGGCCCCCATATGCCCTGGCATCTTCTTCCCCTTCATGACCTTGTTGAGGCCCATGGGGCCCGAGGTGCCCGGGCGCTTTATCCACTTGTGTCCGTGAGATTTAGGCCGGTAGCTGAAGTCCCACCGCTTGATCGTCCCCTGGAATCCCCGCCCCTTGGAGGTCCCGGTGACGTCCACCACGTCCCCGGGTGCGAAGATGTCCACCTTGATCTCCTGCCCTACCTCGAACTGCCCAGGATCGTCCACCCGGACCTCGTAGAGGTGGCGGCGCGGCTCCACCCCGGCCCTCTTGAAGTGGCCAAGGAGGGGCTTCGTGATCTTCCGCTCGGGGACGGCCTCGTGTCCGAGCTGGATCGCAGCGTATCCCTCCACCTCGGGGCGGCGGACCTGCACTACCACCGAGGGCTCGACGTGGATCACCGTGGCCGGAACGGCCCGGCCCTCCTCATCGAACCACTGGGTCATTCCCACCTTGCGCCCTATCAACGCTAGCATCTTTTCCCCCTCAGAGCTTGATCTCGACGTCGATCCCCGTGGGGAGCTCGATCTCCATCAGGGCGTTTATGGTCTCGGCAGTGGGCTCGACGATGTCGATCAGGCGCTTGTGGATCTTGCGCTCAAAATGTTCCATGGAGCGCTTGTCCACGTGCGGCGAGCGCAACACCGTGTAAAGCCTCCGCTCGGTGGGAAGCGGAATCGGGCCCACGACCTTGGCGCGGGTGCTCAGCGCCCGTTCCACGATCTTCCGCACCGCGAGATCCACTAGCTCGTGATCGTAGCTCTTCAATTTGATCCTGATCTTATCCCTGGGCATCTCCGTATCCCCTACCCTTTAGGATTTCCTCGGCTAGTTTTTCGGGCACCACATGGTAATGGGTCACCCGAAGGGAACAACTCGCCCGCCCTTGGGTGAGCGAACGAAGCTGGGTTGCGTACCCGAAGGTCTCGGCCAGCGGCATCGCTACGTGGACGATCTCCACTGGCCCACGGGATTCGATCCGCCGGATATCGCCCCTTCGGCGACCCAGGTCTGCGACTACCTCACCGAGGTATTCGCGAGGGGTCATTATATCCCCTTCCACGTAAGGTTCCAATATGACGGCCTTGTCACGTTCGAGGGCGTGCCACAAGGCCTGGGTGCCGCAGGCCTCGAAGGCCACCTCCGTTGAATCTGTAGGGTGAAACGCCCCATCCACCAGGATCGCCTTGATATCGGTGACGGGAAAGCCGCCGATGGGACTCGAGCCGAGGCCCTCCTCGATCCCCTTCCGAACTGCCTCGACGAAGACCCGCGGGAGGACCCCCTCGGGAACCTTGCTTACAAAAAGAAAGCCCCTCCCCCGGGGGAGGGGTTCGAAGCGCACCATGATCTTGGCGAACTGCCCCTTTCCGGCGAGCGTTCGGGTGAATTCCTCCTCTATTTCCACCGGCTGAGTGATGGTGGTCTTATAGGCCACCTGGGGCTTCCCGGCCCGGTGAGGGACGTTGTACTCCTCCCGGAGCCGGCGGAGCTGTACCTCGAGCTGCAGTTCTCCCACACCTCCCACGAGGATCTGGCCGGTCTGGGAATCCTCGCGCACGTGGAACGTGGGATCCTCTTGGGCGATCCGTTCGAGGGACTGTCGGAGCTTCTCCTCCGCCGCCGAAGACCGGGGCTCCACTGCCATGAAGACCACGGGCTCCGGGAAGCGGATCCGTTCTAGGAGGATAGGGTGTTCGGGGTCACAGAGGGTATCGCCGGTGAGGACACGCTCGGTGGCGGTGAGGCCCACGATGTCGCCCGCGCTCGCTTCGTGCATGCGCTCTCTCCTGTTGGCGTGGAGACGGAAGAGCCTCGTTATCCGCACCATCTTCCCCAAGGTCGCGTTCAGTACCTGTTCCCCCTCCCTGACCCGCCCTGAGTAGATGCGCGTGTAGAGGAGGCGGTCGGCGTAGGGGTCGGCCATCACCTTGAAGATGAGGGCCGAGAAAGGTTCGTCGGGGTCGGGACGGCGTATGAGGTCGTCCTCCCCGTCGGGGGAGTGGCCCCGCACCGGGGGGACGTCCAGGGGGGAGGGAAGATAGCGGATGACCCCGTCGAGGAGGGGCTGCACCCCGATATTCCCCAGGGCCGAGCCCCCATAGACGGGGACCGCGTGCAATGAGAGGGTGAGCTCCCGGATCATGGGGATCGCTTTGTCCTCGGGGATCTCTCCTTCCTCGAGATAGATCGCGGCGAGCTCGTCGGAGAACTCCGCCAGGGTCTCGAACAGGCCCTCGCGGACCGCGGCGGCGGCGGCCACGATCTCCTCGGGGACCGGCAGGTACTCGTACCGGGCGCCCTTCGTCCCCTGGTCCCAGCGGATCGCCCGGAAGGAGAGGAGGTCCACCATTCCCACCAGGCGGTCGTCCTTATCGCGCCAGGGGAAGACGAGCACGAGGGGTTTCACCGCCAGGCGCTCCGCCATCATCTCCACGGTCCGCAGGAAATCGGCCTCGACACGATCGAGCTTGTTCACGAACGCGATCCGAGGGACGTGGTAACGATCAGCTTGGTGCCAGACGGTCTCCGATTGGGATTCCACGCCCTCGACCCCTGAGAAGAGGACCACCGCCCCGTCGAGAACCCGTAAAGACCGCTCCACCTCGACGGTGAAGTCTACGTGACCAGGGGTGTCGACGATGTTTATCTGGTGATCACTCCAGCGGATGGTAGTTGCGGCGGCAGTGATGGTGATCCCCCGCTCCCGCTCCTGGTCCATCCAGTCCATGGTGGCGGTTCCCTCGTGGACTTCGCCCATGCGGTGGATGCGGCCCGCGTAGTAGAGGATCCGCTCGGTGAGGGTAGTTTTGCCGGCGTCGATGTGAGCGATGATCCCTATATTACGGACCCGGCGGAGCTCGTATGAGGGCTCCATACCCCGAATCTCACCAACGGTAGTGGGCGAAAGCGCGGTTTGCTTCCGCCATGCGGTGGGTCTCTTCCTTGCGCTGGTAAGCACCGCCCTGGCCTTTAGCGGCGTCCACAATTTCCCGGGCCAGGCGTTCAACCATCGTATACTCCGGGCGCTCCCGGGCGGCCTGTACGATCCAGCGCAGGGCGAGCATCGTTTGACGGTGAGGGGGGACCTCGAACGGAACCTGGTAGGTGGCCCCACCCACGCGGCGGGAACGCACCTCCATCTTGGGCATGCAGTTCTTCACCGCCCTGATGAAGGTTTCCAGGGCGGGCCCCTCACCCCACTTGTCGATCAGGTCGAAGGCCCCGTAGACGATACGACGGGCGAGGGACTTCTTCCCGTCCCACATCACGTAGTTGATGAGTTTCTCCACCAACTTCGAGCCGTAACGGACGTCCGGCGGCACGTCACGTCCGGGGATGACGATGTCGTGGGCTTCAACAGGCATGCTACATCACTCCTTCGGGCGCTTAGCGCCGTACTTGGAACGGCCCTGACGGCGCCCCTCCACCCCTGCGGCGTCGAGGGCACCGCGGACGATGTGGTATTTGACGCCGGGGAGGTCCTTCACACGCCCACCGCGCACGAGCACGATGGAGTGCTCCTGGAGATTGTGCCCCTCGCCGGGGATGTAAGCGGTGATCTCGTTCCCGTTAGAGAGACGAACCCTCGCCACCTTCCGCAGGGCGGAGTTGGGCTTCTTCGGGGTCTGGGTGAAGACCCTGAGACACACCCCCCGCTTCTGTGGACACCCCTCCAGCGCGGGCGATTTCGTCTTCCACGTCGGCTTCTTCCTGCCATAACGGACGAGTTGGTTAATCGTCGGCATAGGACCTCCTGCGAGGAGGGATTATATCTTCTCCTCTTCGCTCTTTCCAACTGCTTCTTCCTCTTCCACCGCTCCCTCTTCGGGGAACAGGAACCCGGTGCCCACCGGAACCTTCTTCCCCACCATGAGGCACGGTTTCAGGCTCATGAGGGGATCCTCCTCACCCCGGAGCGCGGCGTCGGCGAGGACCTTGGTGGTACGCTCGAACGAGGCCGCTGCGAGCCAAGACTTGCGCAAGATCGCCGCTCGGGAGATCCGCAGGAGCTCCCGCTCGCCCTGGGGGAGCCGATACTCGGAAATCCGGACGGTCCGGGGCTCGCCATGGTGTTCAACCCGCACCTGGCGCACCCCCAGGTTCACCATGCGCTCAAGCAGATCCTTCGTAAGGACCTCCCCCGCCTCGGCGATTACCATGTCGCCACGGCGCACCGGAGCGAGCAACACATCCCCCACGATCCCCTCCCGCTCCTGGCGGATGCGGGCGTTCTCCTCCGCCAGGCGCTTGATCTCCGCTTCGAAGACCTCCAACGGCACGACGTCGTTCAAGAGGAAGTTGGACTCTCCGGGATCGATGATACGCACGTTATTCAGGATCTGCCGGATGACCACCTCGAAGTGCTTGTCATTGATGTCCACGCCCTGGGACTTATAGACCTTGTGGAGCTCAGTGAGGAGGTAGTCCTGGGTCTTCTTCACACCCGCCACCTCCATTAACCGCTGGGGCGGGATGACGCCCTTGGAGATCGCCTCACCCCGCTCCACCTTGTCCCCCACTTTCACCACCGCAGGCTGGTCGCAGACGATCCGAGTGCGATAGCGGAAGCGCACCGTGGCGATCTCTTCCTCGAGTTCCACCCGTTCCAACAGGACGTTTTCCCCCTGCGGCACGTCGATCAGGAGCACGACGTGACCCTCGCGCACGTGATCCCCGGTCTCCACGGCGGGGATCACATCCGCGGTCAGGGGGACGACGATCCCGCGGGTGGTGGGGGCCATCACCGCCACAGCGTTGTCCCCCACCAAAGCCGTGCCCTCCACTTCGGCGAGGACTTGGAATGGCCCGGCCGGTGCGGTGAGGGCCTGGCCTTCCTCCACCTCGTCCCCGTCAGAAACGAGGATTTCCGCACCCTGAGGGACCTCCGCGAAGTGGGTGCGCCCCTTCTTGTCGTGGATGAAGATGATGGGGGACCCGTCAGTGGACTTGATCTCCACTACCCCCGCAACGGGGGCCACCACCGGGTCCAAGGTGTATTCCTCGGACAGGGGGTCCCCCGCTTTCACGTGGGCCCGGTGCTCCACGGCGGGTTTCACACCCGGCGGGAGGAAGTGGAGGTTGTCCTGGCCCCGGGTGTCGAGTACCGCCAAGTAGCGCCCTCCTTCCTCGGTGAAGCCGAAGGCCGTCCCCTCCACCGGGGACTTGAGCTGAGCGAAGGTGCGGAAGTCCACCTCCTCGCCCTCGGCGAGTCGGAAGAGGGCCACCGGAACCCGGACTGTCCTCGGGGCGGAGGTAAGCTCCACTTGCTCCTTGCCCTCACGGGTGGTCTCCACGTTGGTGACGTAACCGGAGATGGGGGCGACGTTGGCGTGGGGGGCCTGGGTGGTTTTCCTGGCCTCGAAGAGCTCCTCGGCCCGGGGAAGACCTTGGGTGATGTCGAGCCCCGCCACGCCGCCCGTGTGGTGGGTCCGCATAGTGAGCTGGGTCCCGGGCTCACCGATCGACTGGGCCGCGATGATTCCCACCGCGGTCCCGAGCTCCACCATCCGGTGGAAGGCCATCTCCATCCCATAACAGAGCTGGCAGACACCTTCTTGGGTTTTACAGGTCATGGGGGAGCGGATGACGATGCGTGGCCGCACCCGGATCCTCTTCACCCCCGCGGCGCGCAGATCCTCGAGGAGCTCAGGGGTCAAGGTCTCGTCGCGCCGCACCAGCACCGCCCCGGTTTTGGGGTGGCGGACATCCTCCACCGCCTTCATCCACCCGATCCGCTCCTCGATTCCCTTCGCCTTGAGAGAAACCTCGGCCTCGAGCTTCCCCAACTCTTCCGAGAGCTCGCGGCCGATGAGGACGTTGCGGTCAATGACCACCTCGCCGGTTTTCGGGTGTCGGACGGGCTCCGCCGTCACCCGACCGTAGATACGCTCGGCGATGGTCTCCATCACCTCGCCCGGCGAGAAGTAGAGGGGGTCGATCTCGATTCCCTGGCGGGTGCCACAGTCGTGTTCCCGCACCACCACGTCAACACAGGCGTCCACGAGCCGCCGGGTGAGGTACCCCGCCTCGGCGGTACGGAGCGCCGTGTCGGCGTTGCCCTTTCGGCCCCCGTGGGTAGAAATGAAGTACTCGAAGATAGAGAGTCCCTCGCGGAAGTTGGCGATGACGGGCCACTCGATGATTCGGCCCTTGGGATCCACCATGAGGCCTCGCATCCCCGCGAGCTGCTTCACCTGGTTCACCGAGCCCCGGGCTCCCGAGGCCACCATCCCCCATACGGGGTTGAAGGGGTCCTTGGAGAGGTTCTGCATAGTCGCCTTCTCCAGGAGGTCGGTGGTCTCCTGCCAGATGCGGATCACCGCCTCCCGGCGCTGCTCGATGGTGGCGAATCCACGCAAGTAGAGCTTCTCGATCTCCTCGATCTTGTGCTTGGCCTCGTCGATTATCTCCCACTTGTTCGGCGGGACCTCACAGTCCACCAGGGAGATGGTGAGTCCGGAGAGCGTGGCGTACTTGAACCCGAGCTCCTTCAGTTTGTCCAAAAGCTCAGCGGTGCGTACCCACCCGAAGCGTAGGTAGCTCTCGAGAACGAGCCTCCGTACGTACTTAGAATTGAAAGTGGCCGTGTAGTCCCGGAGTTCTTCGGGGATGACTGAGTTGAGAATCGCCCGGCCGAGGGTCGTCTCAATTAGCTTCCCGTCGATCCTGATCTTCACGGGGACGTGCATGTCGAGGAGGCCGAGTTCATAGGCCTTGATCGCCTCCTCCAGGCTCCGGAATGCCTTCCCCTTACCCTTTCCCTCGGGCTTCTCCACCGAGAGGTAGTAGAAGCCGTAGACCTGGTCCTGGGTAGGGACGGCGAGGGGGTTCCCGTGGGCTGGGGAGAGGATGTTTCGGGGGGCCATCATGAGCTCTTTGGCCTCCTTCACCGCCTCCTTGGAGAGGGGGAGGTGTACTGCCATTTGGTCGCCGTCGAAGTCGGCGTTGTAGGGGGGACAGACGTGGGGGTGGATCTGGATCGCATCGCCGTCCACGAGTACCGGCTCGAAGGCTTGGATGGAGACCCGATGAAGGGTGGGGGCACGGTTTAAGAGCACCGGGTACACTTTGATGAGCTCCTCCAGGATGTCCCACACCTCCGGGATCTCCCCGGCGAGGGCTCGGTTTTTGAGCTCGTCGTAGTTCGCGAACTGGACGTGGGGGTACCGTTCGGTGAGGTACCGGATGATGAATGGCTTGAAGAGCTCCAGGGCCATCTTCTTGGGAAGGCCGCACTGGTGAAGCTTGAGCCGGGGGTTCACCACGATCACTGCCCGGCCGGAGTAGTCCACGCGCCGGCCGAGGAGGTGGCGCCGCATGCGGCCGTGTTTGCCCTGAATTCGCTCGGAGAGGGACTTCAAGGGGCGGTTGTCCCGGCCGCGGATGGGGTTGTCCTTCTTCTCGTTGTGGATAAGGGCGTCGACGGCCTCCTGCAGCATCCGCCGCTCGTTCCGGAGGATGATCTCCGGGGCACCCATCTCGATGAGCTTCTTCAAGCGGTTGTTACGGTTGATGATCCGGCGGTACAGGTCGTTCAAGTCGGTGGTGGCGAACTTCCCGCCCTCGAGTTGGATCATGGGGCGCAGTCCCGGCGGAAGGACCGGGATCACCGTGAGAACCATGTTCTCCGGACGGTTACCCGACCGGCGAAGTTGCTCCACCACCTCTAGGCGGTGGAGAATTCGGCGGCGCTCCCCCTGGTTGGCGGTCCGGTCCAGCGCCTCCCAGAGCTCCTCGGAGAGGGCGTCGAGGTCAAAATTTGCCAGCAGCCCTTGAATCCCCTCGGCCCCGGTCTCCGCCACGAACCCGCCGGGATAGGCCCGCTCGTAGGCCCGCTTCTCCAGGGAGGTGATCATCTGGCCGAGCTTCAGGGGCACATCCTCCCGCAGGACCTGGACCACGAGATAGGTGAGGTAGTCCACGGTCTCGCGGATCTCCTCCCCCTTTATTCCGTCGTAGCGGGCCCGAAGCATCTCGAACATGGTCTGAGAGCAGACCTCGCCCGCTGGCCGCTCGAAGAGGAGTTCCCCTTCCTGGACCTCGTCCCCGTCCTCGACGTAGACGTCGGCCCCGAGGGCCACGGGGAACTCATGCTCGCCGATCCTCACCACCCGAAAGGCCTCGCCGTTCTGGAGTTTCCGCTCCTCGATCTCCACCCGGCCAGCTGTGGGGGCACGCACCTCCGAGGCCTCGGTAATGAGGACCGCTTGTTCCACCTCGAAGGAGAAAATGGAGGAGAGGATCCGGACTTCGGTCTCGTACAAGGTCTCACCGGGCTTTATTTTGGGGCTCGCGGATTGGGTCACGATGAAGAGTCGCTCCCGGGATGTCTCGGGCTCGTAATAGGCGATGCGTCGGAGGTCACGACGCTTCATGCCCAAGAGGCGCGAGAGGGGGCTCGCCACGCCCTTCAAGTACCAGAAATGGACCACGGGGCTCGCGAGCCTTATATGGCCCATGTTCACCCGGCGGACCTCGGAGGTGGTGACGAGGACCCCACACTTCTCGCAGGTGACCCCCTCGTACTTGCGCCCTTTGTACTTACCACAGGCACACTCGTAATCGTTCTCCGGGCCGAAGATCTCCTCGGCGTAGAGGCCTCCCCTCTCGGGCTTGTGGGTACGGTAATTGATGGTCTCGGAATTCGTGACCTCTCCCTTGGACCAGGAGAGGATCTCCTCGGGGGATGCTAACCCCAAACGGATTTTCTGGATATCATCACCGGATATCGGCATGCCCCTCTCACCTCACCCCTTCTCCAAGCGGGCCTTTACCGCGGGATTATTCCTTTCCCTCGCTGCCGGAGGAATCCTTGTTGTTCTTGCGCTTGTATTCGGTGGTGTAGAAGCCACTCCCCTTATAGATCACCCCGAAGCGAGGGAGGAGCCTCTCCACCTTATCGGTTCCACACATAGGACAACTCACGCCATCCCCATTCCCCCAATTCACGAGCTCACGGAATTCCCGGCCGCACTGCACACAACGGAAACGATAAATAGGCATATTCCCTCCTTATTCCGCTTCAGCAGGGGATGTCCGTGGATTCGATTCGCACAATCAATCCAAGTATACCAGCTTGACTTCGGAGTTCAACCGCGGAAGCCGCAAACGTTCAAGGCACTCCTCCTCCGCGGGATAAACGAAGAGGTATTCGAGATCGGAAGATTCTAACCGGAAGGAAACCTTCACCTCCCTCCCTTTGGGGTATCCCCCCAGGGCCGCGAGAATGCCCCCACATAGTTCCAGGAGTTTCAGGGTTTCCTCGCACGGGAGAGATTCCAAGAAGCGCACCAAGCCGAGGGGCGAATCCGGAACCTGGATGTAGAGCCGCACGTCCTCGGGGAGGAAGAAATGTTGCAGCTCCTTCCGTTCCTCGGGAGAGAGAGCGACCACCAGCAGGAAATCCGGCGTGGCGAAAACGTGCCGAAACTTCAGCAGCTGGAACGCGTTCAGGGAGATCTTTTTCCTGCGGAGCAAGTGCAAAACCCTGGCAGCGAACCCTGCGTCCCTCAGCGAGCAAGCTGGCGAGTCGTCCCACGCATCGGCGGGCAAGGAGAGATCGAGGGCGAGCCGCCGGAGCTCCTCCTCGGCCTCGCCTTTGAAGGCGAGGCGTGGCACGGGATGCAGGCCATCTCCCGCGAGCTCCACCGGGGGGAGAAGGGCCGCAGAAAGTGGACGGAAGACCTTTCCCTGTAGCCCCACCGCCCGGTCCAGGCGCAGGAGATCCCGTTTTCCCAGCCCCCCCTTCCCCACGATCTCGCCGGTGACGAGGAGGTCATATTTCTTGCGCTGCATCACTTTGGCGGCTTTATGGAAGAGGAGATAACGGCAGGCACCGCAGGGAAATGGCCAACCTTCCTGTACCACGTCACCCCACGTGAGGTAACCGCGCTTTACACTGCAAGAACGGAAGCGGAAACGGGGAAACAGGCGTTGGGCCAATCCTTTTACATCATCGGTGGAGCCGAAAAACGGGGATCGCACATACAAGAGATCGATTTCCCACCCCTGACCCGCGGCCAAAAGTTTGGCCGCCACTGTACTCGCCAAACTCCCCGAGTACAGAACCAGGGCTCGGGGCAATCGCACCTCCTCAGTCGATGATGATCATGCCGTACCGCCCATTTCCCAAATGGAAGAGGACCGCCGGAGTATCTCCTTCTTCACGGTTATAGAAGACCACAAAAGACTTCCCAGAGCTCTCGAGTTCCATCACCGCTTCCTCAGGGGTCATGGGTTTTTTGAGCTCGGGCTCCATACGGATTATGCGAAGTCCGGGTTGGGAAGGATCTTCCGAGGGTTCGGGGAGATCACGGCGCGGCTCCTCTTTCAGGATCTCCTTATAGCGCACGAGCTGGCGCTGGAGTTTGTCGAGCGCTTGATCGATGGACGCGTACATATCCTCGGTCTCGGCCACCGCTTTCACGACCTTCCGATTCACCAAATGTCCAATGAGCTCTGCTCGATGGCGTTCCTTTTCCACCGAGAGGATCACGTCAAGGCTGATGATCTTATCGAAGTAACGATTCAGGTGCTCCGCCTTCTTCTTCACATACTCCCGCAAGGCACCCGAACCAGATATATAACGTTCTTGTATCCTAATTTGCATCCAAATCCACCTCTTTCAAAGGATAACTTAGCGTGGGGGGGAAGTTGTGTCAACCCTGTAAGGATTTTGCAGAAATGGTCTAAGCTATTTCCTAACCGGGAAGCCTCTCCGACGCCATGGACACCGTCGGTATCCCCCTGGAATGGCCCTGTCACGGGTTGTCCTAGAATTTGAGGGGATGGGAATAATAAAAGCGAAAATCTTCCAGAAAGCAGAGCTATTGTACCACGCTGTACTCGTGCTTACAGCAAAAATGTTAGGGGTCCAGATCAAATCTGGGCACCGAGAATTCCCCTAGCGGGAAGTGGTCGAGCTCCCCGAAAAAGACCTCGTAGGGGAGATCAAGAATGTCATCGCCGTTGGCATCGGGTGCGGAAAAACCGCGCCAGAAGTTGCCCCGCTGGCCATCGTCCCAGGAATTTCCTCCCTCGCTTCGTACATGAATGCGCGAGAAGAAACCGTTTCCGGTGAAAAGGTTGTCGTTCGATCCGAGCTCGAGGAGAACTCCCAAGTCCGCGGCGATGTAGGAAGAGAGGACGCGGGAACCGGTGGTGCCGGTGAACCAGATCCCCACTGTACATTTCTCGATAAAGACCTCCTCCAGGTGAAGTCTCTTTGAGAAGAGGGCCCTCACGGCGTCACTGCAGTCCCGAAATTTTACACGTCGTACCCAGATATCACGGCTCAGAGTGACCATAAGGCCAGTGGGAGAACCTCTGAGGATTACCCCTTCAATACGACCATTCTTGGAAGTCTCGATCTTGATCGCTGCCACCCTGGCTCCACAGACCTCCACGTCTCGGATCACAAAAGGACGGCTTACCCCTCGGATGTGAATCGCGTAGGGGGCATCCACCATGTCTATCTTCCAGCCAGCAATGATGAAGGGATCATCTGGTGTACCACTTCCGGCAACGACCCCATTCGCGGGGGTAAAGTCGGAATCGGATAGGATCACAATTGGGCCGCGCTCTTCTCGGGCAACCACAAGCCCCCCGGCGAGCAAGGTCGATAATATCATGATCAGGAAAAATTTTCGCATGATCATTGCGGGGACAACTTAAACTAGGACGGAGCTGAAGGAGAGGTCTTTTGTCCCTCGGAGAAGTAACGTTCATAACCCCGGACTCCTCTCATCTCCGCCACAGGGTGAAGATAAGGCTCAGGACCACGGAAAGAATGAGCATAGAGGTTACGGGAATATAGATCACGTAGTGTTCTCGTTCGATGCGGATGTCCCCTGGGAGCCTCCCCAGGAAAGGGACCTTTCCCATGAGGAGGAGGCCCACCACGATGAGCGTAATTCCCAGGACCACGAGAAGCTTTCCTAGCGGAGAAAAGACCCCCATCGCTATAATGGTAGCACAAATGGAGCAAAGGAGGGCGGGATGAACGAGGTACTGCGTGCCATTCGTGAACGGCGTTCGATCCGGATGTTCAAGGCCGATACCGTCGAACCCGAGAAGATCGAAGCCGTCCTGGAAGCCGGTCGTTGGGCCCCTTCGGGGAGGAACACCCAGCCCTGGCGGTTCGTCGTGGTGGAATCCAGGGAAAAGAGGGAGGAACTGGGGCGGTTGGTGACCCAGATGGACATGGTGCGCACGGCGCCAGTAACGATAGCGGTCCTTTTGGACACCACTGCTGGGTACGACCGGGTAAAAGATCTCCAGGCGATCGGTGCCTGCGCCCAGAACATGCTCCTCGCCGCCCACTCCTTGGGGCTGGGGGCCTGCTGGATCGGAAGGGTCAAGGACGACCAAGTGGAGAAGGTGCTCGGTGCAAAGGAACACGAAGAGCTCATGATGCTGATCCCAATTGGCTATCCCGCCGAGCGTCCGCCCGAACGCGATAGACTTCCCCTGGATTCACTGGTACGCCGAGTCTGAACGTTCGCGGGGGAGACGTGTATTCTTCAGTTCTAAGGGCCCTCGAACCCAGAGCCCTTCTTTTGTGGACCTGGCAATACGGCCAAAACATTCGGGAAATTACGGACGAATTCCCTTTCACAATCATGGCATTCCCCGGATAACGGGACAGACAGCAACCGTGTTGAAGGGCAATTTGCAGTAAGTTTAGGGACCAAAGGGGGCCGCTCGTCACAACGGCGTTGAGGACACCTGGAGCTTCGCATACGCGCTGCCAGGGTGACCTCCGCAGGTTTCTCGGCCACCAAATGCCCATGGTAAACCGTCCGCAGCACTGGGTTGTGCTGCACCCCAGTAACTACTGCCATGTACAACACCGCTCACGCCTCCCCCTCCCTTCCCGGCCTTCCCCGAGGTCTACCCCTGTCTCTTTATTGAAATTGAACGGGGCCACCCCGGGAACGGTCTCCCGAAGCTCTCGCTTCTTTCAGAAATGGCGGACCTGGATAATTTTTTCCTCAAGCCTCGAGGTTTTTTTCCTCCACGAAGAAACGTGCTCCTCGATCCCGCACCGCAAATGGATCGAAACCTGCCGAAGCCGGTTTCCTTAGACGGCCGGCTTCTCCAACGATCGCTTCCCCCGGTTGGCGGGTCAGTCAACTGATGGACCTTCTCATTCAGAACCGACGGGGCCTGGGTTGCACGGCTTGAGCAAAGTGCGCCAGGATCTCGGCATCTATCCGATCGGTCTTTGCCAATCTCCCCCTGGCGAAGTCTCGCGCCCGCTCAGGGTTTGACGACGCCGGTGGGTGGCCCACGTTTGGGTCAAGGAACGAATTGCTTCATGTTCCAAACCTCGGTGACCTCAACGGTCACCGAGATCGACCTGAGTTTGTTAGTTCGTGTGCAAGCTCCCGCCTCACGGGGCATTGGGGACGACGTAAGCTGAAGCTGGACCTTCGGGGCACACAGCTCCGGTCAGGGAGTCTCCGGCCACATCTATCCCCGCAAAACGATCAGTCACAACGAACCTCCTTTATATCGCTTCCCAAGCGCGAGCCTTGTGATGCGGGCTCATGCCTTTTCAACCGTAAGGACACTCTGGGAGAAGGCCGGACGACCCCGGCTTTCCGACGTCCTCTCCGACCAGGGGCAATACGATCAATTCCGTAGGGGAGGACCTGCATGCCTTTGGTTAGATACACTCAGCGTGGAATTGCCAAAAGAATGCTCAACATTTCTCCCACCTCATTATTATTCAGCGCTGACTTCTTGACCCATAGATCGAAAAGTATTGAGGCCGAGACGATGGAAACCTTTCCTGCCCCCTTGTTTGAAACACGGCCTTTTCTAGTGCCAAGTGATCATCCGATCATTGCAACTAAATATCGCCGCGGATAACATTCGGGGAATTCTTCCAAAGGGGTTCGCAGTCGGCTAAAGGAGCGGGCCCGATAAGGGGAAACCAAACACGAGGGGTGATCGGTAATGGCAGAGCGGATTAGGATGGAGGACGCGCTCGACCTGAGCGACGTCCGAGTCTTCGCCCGTGGCGACACGGTCAAGGGGGTGGTCGTCGGGGAGACGGACACCGAGTACCTGGTGGACATCGGTTACAAGTCCGAAGCTATCCTCCGAAAGTCCGAGCTCGCTCCGTTCCGCGAGACGGCGGAGGAGGGGGAAGAGCTCGAGGTCCTCGTCACCTACATCGACGAGGAAAATGGGACGGTCTTCGTCTCCGAGAAACAGGCGTTCCTCAACCGGCGGTTTGCCGAGCTCGAGCAGGCGTATCGCAATCGCGTCCCGGTAAAGGGGAAGATCTACGAAGAGGTCAAGGGGGCGGGTTACAACGTAAACTTGGACGGGATCAAGGCTTTCCTCCCTGGTTCTCACTTGGGACCAGGGATCTCCGGCAAGTTCGAGCGCTTGAAGGGCAAAGAGCTCAACTTTCTCATCATCGAGTTCTCGCGCCGCAATCGCAATATCGTCGTCTCGCGCAAAGAATACCTCCGCTATATGGAGGAGAAGAAGAAGGATGAGCTCTTCGCCTCGCTAGAGTCGGGGAAGGTCATCGAGGGGAAGATAAAGTCCATCGTGGACTTCGGCATATTCGTCGACGTAGGCGGGGTCGACGGCCTCGTCCATCGCACCGAAATCTGTTGGAAGGATATCCCGGTCCCGCCTCCGGGTAAATTCCGCGTGGGCCAACGTATCAAGGTGATGGTCCTCGAGGCGGACCGGGGAGAAGAGAGGATATCCCTTTCCATAAAGCGCTTACGGGAAGATCCCTGGAAGGGGATAGCGGAACGCTATCCCGTGGGCTCAAGGGTAACGGGAAAGGTGGTCTCCGTCACTGACTTCGGGGCCTTTGTGGAGCTCGAAGAGGATGTAGAGGGACTGGTTCACGTCTCCGAGCTGACCTGGGGACGACCTAAGCACCCCAAGGAGGTGGTCCAGGAGGGCGATGAGGTCGAGGTGGTGGTCCTCGGGGTGGACGAGGAACGCCGCCGCATCTCGCTGTCGCTTCGGCGGGCCCTGCCCGATCCTTGGGAAGACGTCGAACACCGCTATCCCAACGGGGCCCTCGTAGAGGGCAAAGTGACCAAGATCACCGATTTCGGTGCCTTCGTGGAGCTAGAGGAAGGGATCGAGGGGCTGATCCACGTCTCAGAGCTCTCGTGGGAGCGTGTGAGCCATCCCTCCGAGGTCCTCAAAGAAGGGGACCACGTGAAGGCCATCGTCCTCAAGGCGAGTTCCAGAGAGCGCAAGATCAGCCTTTCCCTCAAGGCCCTCTCCAAGGACCCGTGGGAGGAGTTCCTCGAGCGCTATAGCGTCGGCGACATCGTTCAGGGTAGCGTCTCCCAGCTCAAAGACTTCGGCGCGTTTGTGAAGATCACGCCCACTGTGGAGGGATTGATCCACGTCTCTGAGATCGCCGAGGAGCGGATCACCCATCCCTCCGAGGTCCTGAAGGTGGGACAAGAGGTGACGGCGAGGATCATCGGGATCAACGAGGCCAAGCGCCAAGTGCGCCTCTCCATCAAGAAGCTCCAGGAGGAGGCAACCAAGGAAGAGCGAGAGGCCTACATCGCCCAACCTGGCCGGGAGACGATAAAGCTCGCCGAGCGGCTCAGGGAGCTGGCTCAGGAATGATCGCCACTGCGACGGCGATCCCCCTCGTGTGAGATAGGCTCAGAGGATAAAGGCGCCCCTGCCAGAGGAGGTGGGGGCGCCCGTTTTCGTCGTGTGTTACCACGATCTCCCGAAAGGACACGGGATATCCCAGCGCTTTGATGAAGGCCTCCTTGGCGGCGAACCGGGCCGCAAGCCTCTCTTCTCTGAGAGGGGATCTCGCGATGAAAGCATAAGAGATCTCCTGCTCCGTGAAGATCCTCCGCAGGAACCTCTCCCCCCGCCGCGCGAGGATCCTCCGGAAGCGCTCCACCTCTACGATGTCCACGCCTACCCGGACCATCTGACGAGTCGCCGCCGCTCGGCCCGGACGATGCAGAGGATCTCCTCCACCGCCCCCTCGAGCACGGCGTTCACCACGAGATAGTGGAATTCGGGGATCAGTTGGACTTCCTCCCGGGCGATCCTGAGCCGCTCGGTCAGGGCCTCGGGGGGTTCTGTCCCCCGGGCTTCGATACGGCGCACGAGCTCCTCCCAACTCGGGGGGACGAGGAAAATGAGGACCACCGGGTGTTGGATCCCGGCTCGGGCGATGGCCAGAGCCCCCCGTACCTCCACGTTCAGGACGAGGTCTTTTCCCGTGGTGAGCTTCCGTTCCACCTCTTCACGGGGGGTGCCGTAGAAATGTCCCTGGTACTCGGTCCACTCGAGGAGTTTTCCCTCGTCCCGCAGCCGAAGAAAATCTTGTTGAGATACGAAGTAGTAGTCGCGGCCGTGGACCTCGTCCGGGCGCTTGGGGCGGGTGGTGGCGGAGACGGAGAAAGTGAGCCGGGGATCACGTCGTAAAAGCTCGTTGATCACTGAGGATTTTCCTGCCCCCGAAGGCCCGGTGATCACGAATGCGATCCCCCTCTCTCCCTGAACTCCCCATCCGGGGGGCAGAAACTCCCTCATTCCAGGTTCCTCGCCTGTTCCCGTATCCTGTCGGCGCAGAGCTTCAGCTCCAACGCCAGCTCCCCTAAGGGCACCCCCCGAGATTTGGCGGCGAGGGTATTCGCCTCGCGCCCGATCTCCTGTGCCAGGAACTCCAATTCTCGGCCCACAGGCCCCTCGGCTGGGAGGAGCTCTTCCAAGCGTAAGAGGTGTGCCCGCACCCGGTCGAGTTCCTCCCGGACGTCGGTCCGCTCGGCCCACAGGCTCACTTCCAACGAGATCCGCGACTCGTCGAGGACACCGATCTCCACGAGCCGCTCGCGGATCCTCCGGGCGAAGGTTTCCTTGGCCCGGGCCACCTCCTCCTCGGCCCGCACGAGCAGTTTTCGGAGGTTGTCAGTCTCCCGCCGCAGAACTTCCGCGAGTTTTTCTCCCTCGCGCTCCCGAAACGCGGCGACCTCGGCGAGAGCTCCCTCCATAGCTTCTGCGAGCGCGGGCCAAATCTCTTCCTCCGATACCGTTTCCTCCAGAAGAACACCCAAGGGAAGCAGGGCCTCGAGGCGCGGAGGTGCCTCAACCCCCAACTCCCGGGCGAGGGACCGGAGCTCTCCCCATAGCCGTTTGGCCGCTTCACGATTGATGGCCCGTGGTCTCCTGAACCCGCCGAAGTCCAACATCACGTTCACGTCGAAGCTTCCTCGGGCGAACCGCTCCTTAACGAGCTCCTCACACCGCATCATGAGTGCCGGGAGATCCAAGAGCCCTCGCACCCGCACTTCTAAGAATCGGTGGTTCAAGCTCCGGACGTCTACTTGAACACTGAATCCTTCTCCCTCAGCGCGTCCACGACCGAAGCCGGTCATGCTCCTCATTTCTTACCCCCGGAAGAGGACCGCCGCGTATCCCACTACTTCGGCGGTGTACCCCGAGACTTCGCCCGAGGTGCGATAGGCGACGAGCTCGGCGCCCATGAGGCCGAGGGCCCGGACCGTGGCGATCGCGATCCCGATCGTTCCTACACCACAGATGCTGATATCCCTCTCACGTACGACCGCGAGGAACCCCTCGAGATCCAGGGAAAGGATCCGCTCCAAAGCAGCCCTGTCCTTCTCCACAGCCATCCGATGGGGCTCGTAGTGGGTGAAGTCGCTGGAAGCGATAACCCAAACACTCTTTCCCCGGATGAGTTCGGCAAGGCCGGCGGCGAAGCTTTCGATGAGCCGGGGATCGTGGGCGAGGATCACGGCGGGGACAAACGGGACACTTCCTCCGAATAGGTACTGTAAGAAGGGGAGCTGGACCTCCACTGAGTGCTCCCGCACAAACGCCCTCCGATCCCGAGCGACCCCGGGGAGCCGCTCGATCTCGCGGAGGAGATCCGCCGCCACCGGGACCTCCCCGAGAGGGGTGACCCAGGGCTCGGGGTCCCCCACGGTTATCGGGCCCCCGTACCCGGTATGGTTGGTGCCGAGGATAATTATGGCCTCCGGGAGGCCGAGGCGGGCCGCCGCGCGGTAGCCCGCCGCCGCCACCGCTCCAGAGTAGATATAGCCCGCGTGCGGGATGACGAGTCCCAAAGGCCCCGATGGTCTTTTGTCTTCTGGAAGGATCTTCTCCGGAAGGGCACCAAATAGTTCCCGGAGCTCCTCCTCCAAGGCCCCCCGCGTCCCCGGGTAGAAGGTTCCCGCCACCGCCGGGTAGCGCATCCCTCTCCCTTCAGGTGAGCTTCGGCGGGAGGACGATCTTCCCATAGTTCTTTTCGTACTTCTCGATATTCTCCCCGATGGCCTGGTGGAGTCGCTTCATGTGCCCCGGGGAGAGGATCACCCGTGACACCAATAGCGCCTGTCCCCCCTTGGGGGTTTGGGTGCGGGGGTCCAGGAAGAGGAAGTCGATCACGAACTCCTCTTTTTGGTGAGAGACAACAGCGAGGTTCGCGTAGACCCCTTTTCTGAGCGCCGGTTCAGCGATGACCTGCATTTCGCGCTGCATCGTCCCATCACCCCCTTCGAATCCATCTTAACGGTTGTGGCCCCCAGCGCAATTCCGCGGGGGGTGGAGCATTACGACATCGGGGAGATTGACCATGACTTTAGAGCGCGCTAGAATCGGACGACGTCGTGCAGCACGTCCCAAGCAAAAGGAGGGCAGATATGGAAATCCTCAAAGTCGCTTCCACCTCCAATCCCAATGCTGTTGCCGGTGCGATTGCCGGTGCGTTGGAGAATGACGGGATCGTCGAGGCCCACGCCATCGGTGCGGGCGCGGTGAACCAGGCCGTCAAAGCCATCGCCATTGCCCGCCGTCTCATCGAGCGCGAGGGCGAGACGGAGATCAAGGTCATTCCCGGTTTCATCGACGTCGAGATCGGCGGCGAGCTCAAAACCGGGATGCGCTTTATCATCGAGAAATAGGGAGGATGCGCCTTGAGGCCCTGGCCAGGGCCGCCATTGCCGATGCCCTAAGGAGGCTCTCCTTTCCCTCACCATCCGGGGAAATCCCGCTGGAGAGGCCGGAGAAGGCCGAATACGGGGATATCTCGTCGCGCGTTGCCTTCCTTCTGGCGAAGGAGTTGAAGCGGCCACCCCAGGAGATCGCGGGGGACCTGGCGGCGGCCTTCTCCCATCCCGCCTTTTCTCATGTCGAAGCTGTGGGGGGTTTTCTGAACCTGACCCTGCGGCCCGAGGCCATTCGAGAGGTCCTCCGCCAGATCCTCGCGGAGGGGGAGCGGTACGGAGAGTGGGAGCTCGGGAAGAGGAGACCGCTTCAAGTGGAATTTGTCTCCTCCAACCCCACCGGCCCCCTCACCGTGGGCCACGGCCGCCAGGCCGCCCTGGGGGACGCCCTTGCCAACCTCTTCTCTGCCCTCGGCTGGGAGGTCACCCGCGAGTACTACTTGAACGACGAGGGCCGCCAGATCGAGCTTTTGGCCCAGTCTCTCTGGGCCCGGTACCGCCAAGCCCTGGGGGCGGACGTCCCGGTCCCCGAAGACGGTTATCACGGCGACTACCTGGTCGCCATCGGAGAAGAGCTCGCTAGTGAGTGGGGCGACCGCTACCCTGAGTGGACCCCCGAGGCGGTGGAGGCCTTCCGGGGGGTGGCTGTGAAGCGGATGATGGGGATGATCCACGAGGACCTCGCGGCCATCGGGGTCTCCTTCGATGTCTGGACCAGGGAGGGAGACCTGCATCGGCGGGGCTTGGTGCGGGAAGTCTTCGAGGCTCTTAAAGACCGAGGCGTCGTCTACGAGAAGGACGGCGCCCACTGGATGAAATCGACCGAGTTCGGCCTCGCCCGTGACCCGGTCCTCATCCGCTCCGATGGCACCCCTACCTACCTCATGGTGGACATCGCCTATCACGTGGATAAGTACCGCCGCGGCTTCGTGCGGGTGGTGGACGTCCAGGGCGCGGACCACATCGAGGAACAACAGCAGGTGAAATTGGCGCTACGAATCCTCGGCTACCCTGAAGAATTCCTCCATTATTGTGTACACCAGTTCGTGACGCTGAAGGGCCGCGAGGGCATCGAACGGATGTCCACCCGGGCAGGGCGGTTCCTGCGCCTCAAAGACTTGATCGAGGAGCTCGGCCGGGACGTGGTGCGTTACTTCATGGTGCGGCGAAAGCCCGAGGCGCACCTCATCTTCGACATGGAGCTCGCCAAGAAGACCTCCGTAGAGAACCCCGTTTATTATGTGCAATACGCCCACACCCGCATCGCCTCTATCTTCCGCGAGGCAGAGAAAGCCGGCGAACCCGTCACGCGTCACGCGTTACGCGTCACGGATCTTTCGCCCCTCACTGATCGGGACGAGCTCGCGCTCATAAAAGAACTCGATCGCTTCCCGGACGTGGTGCGCCGAGCGGCGGAGAGCTATGGGCCGCACCTCCTCTGTGAGTACATGGAGGAGCTCGCCGGAATGTTTCATCCCTACTACAACCGGGTGCGGATCCTGGGCCAGGGAGGGGCGACCCCGGCGCGATTGGCCCTCCTTTACGCCCTGAGGGCGGTCCTGCAGAAGGGGCTATCGTTGCTCGGGGTCACGGCCCCAGAGGTGATGTGATGGCCTTGTGGGAAAAGCTCCGCTTCGGTTTACAGAAGACCCGCGAGGCTCTCCTCTCCCCCCTCGAGGAGACCCTTAGGGGAAAGAAAAGCCTCGACGATGACCTCCTCTACGAACTCGAAGAGCTCCTCCTGTTGGCCGATGTGGGTCCCGAGCTTGCGGAGGAGATCGTGGAAAAGCTCGCCGAGAAACACACCGATTCCCTCTCGCTGGAGGAGCTCGAGGCGGCCCTGGAGGAGGAGATCTTTTCGATCCTGAAAGACGCGGAGAGGGAGTTTTCCCCTCCCCCGGAGAGACCTTGTGTGTTCTTGATCGTTGGGGTGAACGGTTCCGGGAAGACGACCACCGTGGCCAAGCTCGCTCATAAGTTCAGGACATGCGGCGCGAAGGTGTTACTCGCGGCCGCCGACACCTTCCGCGCTGCAGCCATCGAGCAGTTGGAACACCTGGGCGAGCGGGCCAACGTGGAGGTGATCGCCCACCGGCCCGGGGCCGATCCCGGGGCGGTCGTCCACGACGCTCTGGAGCACGCCGCGAAGAGAGGCTACGATTTCCTTTTGGTCGATACGGCCGGGAGGCTCCAGACCAAGGTTCCGCTCATGGAAGAGCTGCGTAAGGTCCGGCGGGTGGTGGAGAAGCTCACCGGGCGGCCTCCCGACGAGCGGTTGCTCGTCATCGATGCGACCGTAGGGCAGAACGCGCTTTCCCAGGCCAGGCTCTTCCACGACGCGGTGGGCCTCACCGGCTTGGTGATCACGAAACTCGACGGGACCGCCAAGGGGGGCGCGGTGCTTCCCATCTGGCGGGAACTCGCGGTTCCCATCCTCTGGGTCGGCGTGGGCGAGGGGATGGAGGACCTCTTGGAGTTCCGGGCCCGCGACTTCGCCCGGGCCCTAGTAAGGAGGTAGTGGATGGCGAAATACGTCTACCGCTTCGGCGGCGGCACCGCGGAGGGCTCCGCAGCGATGAAGGAGCTCCTGGGGGGGAAGGGCGCGAACCTCGCGGAGATGGCGAGGATCGGGATCCCCGTGCCCCCCGGATTCACCATCACCACTGAGGTCTGCCGCCACTTCTACCAGAACGGCGGCGAATACCCCGAGGGCCTGGAGGCTGAGGTCAGGGCCGGAATCGAGTTTTTGGAGGCCCAGACCGGCCGCAAATTCGGCGACCCGGAGAACCCCCTTCTGGTCTCGGTACGTTCGGGAGCGCCGATGTCCATGCCGGGAATGATGGACACCATCCTCAATTTGGGCTTAAACGACGAGTCGGTGGAGGGAATCGCCCGCAAGATAGCCCCCCGGTTCGCCTACGACTCCTACCGGCGCTTGATCGCCATGTACGGGAACGTGGTGTTGGGATTCAAGGATGATAGGGGAGATCCTTTCGACCGCCTGATGCAGGAGTTCAAGAAGGAGAAGGGCGCTGAGACGGATCTCGACCTCACCGCCGAGGACCTAAAGGTGCTGGTGGAACGCTTCAAGGCGTACTACCGGGAACGGGGCAAGGAGTTCCCCCAGGACCCGTGGAAGCAGCTCTGGGGCGCCATCGGGGCCGTGTTCCAGTCTTGGAACAACGAGCGGGCGAAGGTGTACCGGCGCCTCAACCGCATTCCCGATGACATGGGAACTGCGGTCAATGTCCAAACCATGGTGTTCGGAAACCTCAACGAACGTTCCGGGACCGGTGTCGCCTTCACCCGGGATCCTGCCACGGGAGAGAACGTGCTCTACGGCGAGTACCTCCTCGCGGCCCAGGGAGAGGATGTGGTGGCGGGAATCCGTACCCCGAAGCCGATAGAGGAGCTCGAACACGAGATGCCGGAGGTCTACAGTCAGCTCCTCGAGGTGCGGAAGAAGCTCGAGCGTCACTACCGGGACATGCAGGACCTGGAGTTCACCATCGAGGATGGAAAACTTTATCTCCTCCAGACCCGCACCGGCAAGCGCACCGGGTTCGCTGCGGTCAGGATCGCGGTGGAGATGGTGCGAGAGGGCTTGATCACAGTCGAAGAGGCGATCCTCCGCATCGACCCCGCCGAGCAAGTGTACCAACTCCTCCAGCCCATCTTCGATCCAGAGGAGAAGAAGAGGGCAAGGGTGATCGCCAAGGGCCTCGCCGCGGGGCCGGGGGCGGCCACTGGGCGCATCGCCTTCTTCCCCGACGATGCCGTACGGATGGCCAAAGAGGGGCCGGTGATCCTCGTGCGCGAGGAGACTTCCCCCGAGGACATCGAGGGGATGTTCGCCTCTACAGGGGTCCTCACCGCCCGGGGCGGCCTCACCTCCCATGCGGCGGTGGTGGCACGCCAGGTGGGGAAGGTGGCGGTAGTGGGATGTGAGGAGCTCGAGATCGACTACGAGGGTCGCACCGTTGCCGCCCGCGGCATCACCTTGAGGGAGGGCGACTGGATCTCCATCGACGGTTTCACCGGTGAGGTCCTGGAGGGACGTGTCCCCACCATGCCCTCCGAGGTGATCCAGGTTCTCATCGAGAAGACCAAGGCGCCCGATGAGGCCCCGATCTATCGACTCTTCGCCGAGCTCATGTCCTGGGCTGACGAACGTCGCCGCCTTGGGGTCCGGGCCAACGCCGACAAACCTGACCAGGCGGAGGTCGCCCTGGCGTTGGGAGCGGAGGGGATCGGCCTCTGCCGCACCGAGCACATGTTCTTCGCCGAGGACCGCCTCCCCCACATGCAGAAGGCCCTGATCGCCAAGGACCCTACGGAGCGCATCGAGGCCCTGCGCAAGCTCTCGACCATGCAGGTCGAGGACTTCGAGGGGCTCCTCGAGGTCATGGACGGAAAGCCCGTTATCATCCGGTTGCTCGATCCGCCGCTCCATGAATTCCTCCCCAAGCCCGAGGAGGAGGAGAAGATCCAGCAGATCGCCGCGGAGTTCGGGGTAAGTGTCGAGGAGCTCAGGGCACGAATAGAGTCCCTACGGGAGATGAACCCCATGCTGGGCCACAGGGGGGTGAGGCTGGGGATAACACACCCCGACATCTACGAGATGCAGGCGGAGGCCATTTTCCGTGCCGCCTGCCGCCTGAAGAAGCGGGGCAAGAACCCGTACCCCAAGGTGATGATCCCCCTCGTAGCACACGTGAACGAGATGGCACGGATGCGGGAGATGGTGGACCAGGTGGCCAAGCGAGTGATGGAGGAGGAGGACGTCGAGCTTCAGTATCAGGTGGGAACGATGATCGAGATCCCCCGCGCCGCCCTCACCGCGGATGAGGTGGCCCGGGCGGCCCAATTCTTCTCATTCGGTACAAACGACCTAACACAAATGACCTTCGGCTTCTCCCGGGACGACGTGGCCAAGTTCATCGGGGAATACATCGAGAAGAAGATCCTCCCCGACGATCCCTTTGCCACCATCGACGCCCGGGGCGTGGGGGAACTCGTCCGAATTGCCACGGAGCGGGGGAAGGAGACACGGCCTGACCTCGAGGTCGGGATCTGCGGCGAACACGGGGGCGAGTCACGCTCGGTCCACTTCTGCCACGAAGTGGGCCTCGACTACGTCTCCTGTTCGCCGTATCGGCTCCCGGTGGCGCGCCTGGCCGCGGCCCAAGCTGCCCTCAAACGAATCGACAAGTAGCCCCGAAAGGGGGAAACGTGGGGGGCGCTGATGTGCCCCTCTTTTTATGGAGCAAAGTGGTGACCTGGGTGGAGTGATTAAAAGGACCGGAAAGCACGTTTAGATATTAGATGTGGGCTAAGATCCGTATACTTCAATAGAAGAATAATGCTCCGCATGAGAACATAGAGGGAACCGCATCGAGGCCGACGGCCGGGTGTCGCTTTGCAGTGAGTTGAAAACGTTCTCTTTTGCCAAACGAGTCCTGGCTCCTCGGGGTAATTCGGGGGACAAATCTTCTTTGATTACAGATGACGATATATTTAGTCTTATGGAGCTATGGCAGATTTACGAGATCGGGTTAAACGAGTGCTCCCTAAATTAAACCAGAACCAAAAGGCTTTGGTTCAGGAGATTCTCACTCACTACGAGGAGTTCATCTTTCTCAGCGTTGAGGAGGCGGCCAAACTTTTGGGCGTCCATAAATCCACGCTTGTCCGTTTGGCACAAAAATTAGGATATTCAGGTTATCCTGGGTTCAGGGCCGCGTTACAGGAGCTATATCGACAGGAAGTTTCACCGGGGAAGAAACTGGGGCGGGCGTTAGCCGAGGTGGCTGATGAAGAGATCTATGCGCGTCTCGTGGAGACAGAGATAGCTTACCTCCGCGAGTCGGTCAACAGTATCCGACCAGAAGCCATTTACCGGGCGGCACAGCTAATTTCCGAAGCGAGACGTGTTTTCATCTGTGGGCGCGGGCCCCAAGGTCCCCTTACGGAATTGTTCGCGTTCCGTCTGCGTCGACTTCATTTGGATGTAATTCCGGTGCCCGAAGAGGGCCGAGGGATCTTGGAGAAGTTACAACTGCTCACCTCCAATGATGTATTAATTATTTACACTTTTCTCTTCCTTCCCAAGGATTATCTGAACGCGTTGGCATTGGCGAAGGAGGTGGGAACCCCCGTGATCCTGATCACTGACACCGTGGTGCAGGAGATGGTCCCGGACGTAGCCGTGACCCTCGCGGCACGCCGAGGACCGGCCGGCATTTACCACACGAATATCGTACCACTGGCCATCCAGACCGCCCTGGTCCTCCAGGTAGCCAGGCTCCGTTCTCCCGAAGTTCTCAAGCACTTGGACCGCTTACAAGAGCTACGGCGACGATTCGGGTACGAATATTATTTGCCCCCTTCACAGAGGCGTACCCACACAACCGGCAGCGATTGAACCGGAGCACTTCTCGGGCCAATGGACCGGCTCCACTAGAGACCCGATTCACGGATAATTTAGTAGCTCCCACAATTTTTTTCCTCCAGTCCTTGCTCCCCTTTCCATCCCGAAACGGGGCCGCGCAATGCGGTGATACCGCTGGCACCGCTGGATCAACTTTAAACCCCCTGAAGCGTCTTTTCTCCATTTGCATAGATGTAAAACCCGCCGTTGGTACAAAAGGACCTGACATCTCTCCTCTCTTCGCTTTTCCTATGAAATCCTCAATCGGGGAGATTTGCGCCTTCAGATAAAACCGAACACTGAAAGCTCGTGTTCCAAGAGCCGCATACCATCTTCTGATGTATTCACCGATGGCCCTTGACCGGGTGGGTTTTCACCGCTATAGTAGCAACATGAGTTGCAAAATGTCTTTAATTTGCAACCAAAGCACCGATATGAATTGTACGTCTTCCTTCCTTTGGCCTCTCGTCTCCAATAGATCCCAGTGAGGGCCACCGTGAAACCGGCACGGGCCCTCGCCCTGGATGGCCATGGGGTGGTCTATTACCGCAACCGGGAGGTGCCGGAGGCGGTAGTGGACGCCTTGCACCGGATTGGTCGACTGGCTGTCTCCCGTGAAACCGCTTTGGCCCGATACCTCGCCCTTCAGGACAAGGTGTTCTCCCGGGAATTGGAGTACCGGGAGATGTTGCAGGAGTTCGTCCGGGAGGTGGGCTGGGACTCACCCTCCGCCCCGATGGAATTACACCGCTTCATCCAGGAGTTCAGCGCTGACATCGTGATCGATCCCGACCTGGTCCCCACCCTGAAGACCCTCCGTCGAAGGGGGATCAAGGTGGGCATGCTCACCAACAGCATCCACCCCGCCGCCACCAAGATCTCCTGGCTCAGGGAAAGGGGCGTCGCTGAGCTGTTCGACCTCATCTACTCCTCCGTGGAAGCCGGCGCCAAGAAGCCCTCCCCGGAGATCTTCCGTTCCTTCGCCCGGACCCTGAGCGTCCCCCCGGAGGAGGTGGTGTTCGTGGGACATGACCCCGCGGAGGTCCAAGGCGCTAAACGCGCCGGGCTCAGGACTGTGTGCCTCAGGTGTCGGTGCGCCGAGGCCGATCACACCATCGATCGTCTGCGACAACTGGTCTCCCTTCCCTACTGGCCTTCGGCGGAACTTTAGGAGGGTTAAATGAGACGCGTACTTTCGGGAATGTTTTTCGCGATCGTCCTCGTCAGCCCGGCCCTGGCCGGGGAGAGCCCATGGGCGATCCATCTCTCCTGGCAGCACGACCCCACCACGACGATGACCATCATGTGGCGGACCGATCCCGGGATCACGGAGTCGGTGGTGGAGTATGGACCCACCCCTGAATACAGGGAGGGCACCACCGGCTCCAGTCACACCTATACCTATGCGGGGGAGGAGGTCCGCTGGCACATAGTGGAACTGGGGGATCTTTCCCCTGGCACCACCTATCACTACCGATGTGGCGCCCCGGGCCACTGGAGCCCGGACCATGTCTTCACCACTGCCCCGGAGGATTCCCCTCGCTTGACCTACAAGTTCGCCGTCATGGGCGATTCCCGCGGAGGTTACGAGGTCCTGGGGACGCTCCTGGGGCTGGTCGCCCAGGAAGGGGTGGACTTCATCATCTTCACCGGTGATCTCACCGATGGGGGAAGCCAGTACGAATACGACCGTTGGTTCGCGGCCGCTGAGTCGGTGTTCTCCGAGATCCCCCTGATATCCGTGCACGGAAACCACGAGGCCATGCTCCCCACCTACTTCGAGGAGTTCGCTTTCCCGGGGAACGAGAAGTGGTTCTCGTTCGATTACGGCCCGGTGCACTTCGTTTTCCTCCTTTCCATCTCCGAGGCCTACGTGACCGAACAGCGGCCCTGGTTGCTCGCGGATCTGAGGCAAAACCGTTCCCCGTGGACGATCGTAGTGGCCCACAAGCCCGCCTTCTCCGCCGACGAGAGCCATGGCCCCACCCGCTACGTCTTGGACCATTGGGTGGACATCTTCGAGAGGTACGGGGTGGACCTCTACTTCAATGGCCACGCCCACGACTACGAGCGCACATGGCCCATAAAAAGGGGAAGGATCGATCAGGAGGGCGTGGTCTACGTGACCACCGGGGGAGCGGGTGCCCCCCTGCACCGAAACGGCCGCGATTGGTGGACGGCGGTCTCGGCAGGCGTCCACCACTACATCGTGGTGCAGGTGCGGCCGCATCAGCTCAGGGTCGTGGTGAAGGATCTCCAAGGTGAGACCATCGACCGGTTCATCCTCTCCAAACCGTGAGGAAAGGGGGGTGGTTTGTGGAATAGCCCGTTTGTCTTTGAAGTCCCGTGGAGCAAGGAGGTGCGATGAGGAGGATAGGGTTGATCGCCATGCTGGTAGTGGCTCTCGGGGCTCTGGCCTTGGCCGGTCCATGGAGGGAGGTGGCCTCCCTGAACGTGGCCCGGGTGAAGGCCAGGGCGTGTGTGTTGGACGGGAAGATCTACGTGATCGGGGGGACGGATCCCGACAAGAATCCCGCTCCGGTAGAGGTCTTTAATCCCCAGACCGGCGTATGGAAGGTCCTGGGACCCAGCCCGGAGAACGTCTCGATGCCGTGCGTGACCGCGGTGGGCGGGACCATCTACGTGTTGGCCGGCCGCACCCTGGATAAGGTCCGGTTGCTCACGGGATATATGTGGTCCCCGAGCTCCGGGGAGCTGGCCTGGACCCCGGTGCCGGGCCACATGTCCATGGCCCACGGGGATGGGGCCTGCGCGGTAATAGAGTCCCAGATCTACCTGATCAGCGGCGAGGACGACACTCTGACCAACGAAGGGGAGGATTACGTGAAGGCCGTGGATGTTCTGGACACCGCCACCCTTACCTGGAGCACCGCCGCGCCCATCATCCCGCATCAGCGGGAGGACTTCGATGCCGTGGCCGTAGGGGACAAGATCGTGTGTCTGGGGGGCCAGGGAGGGCCGGCGCAGTCGCCCCTGGCCTGGTTGGACATCTATGACGCCGCCACGGACACCTGGACCTTCTATGAGGACGGCGCCCCCTTCCCCTGGGAGCATCCCCGCCTGGCCGCGGTGGGCGGCATGGTCTACGCCCTTACAGGTAAAGGGGAGGGCGGTTTCACCAACATGTACCTCGATTTAGAGACCATGGAATGGCAGCGTCTGACTCCCCCGCCGGTGCCGGTGTTCGAATGCGCCGTGGTGGCCTTGGACGAGAAGATCTACGTTATCGGGGGAAAGGACCTCGATGGCAACGTCCTCAATAGGGTCTGGGTTTACGATTCGCAGGCGGAAGAGTGAAGGAGGTAGAGGTGCGGATGCGGATTTTCGGCAGCGTGGTATTGGCGTTGGCTGTGGCCTTGGGGGCCATACCCGTTCTGGGCCAGGGCGGTCTCACCCCGGAACAGGAGGCCTGGCTCAAGGCCGCCAAAATCGGGCCTTATCAGCCGGAACACGAGGACTGGGATGCCATCTATCAGGCGGCCCTCAAAGAGGGCAAGGTAATACTCTACTCTCTGTCATCCCGCTATCCAGATATGGTGGAGGCCTTCAAGGCGGCCTATCCTGGGATCGAGATAGAGGTTTATGATATGACCGGGAACGAACAGATAGAGAAGCTCATGCGGGAGCAGGCGGCCGGAATCTATAATGTGGACGTCCTCTTCCTCTCCAACGAGACCACGGTGACCATGGAGCTCCTCCCCCAACACCTAGTATGGAATTACGTCCCGGACACCGTATTTGGCGAGGACATGGAACACTTGATCCCTATTCAGGAGGTGATCCCGGAGAAATTCCTGAACCCTTTAGTACATAGTCTTGAGGCCAAGGTGGTCTTTTACAACTTCGAGACCTATCCATGTTGTCCCCTCAGGACGCTCTGGGACTTGACCCTGCCAGAGTGGAAAGGGCGGGTGCAGATGAAGGATCCCATGCTCACCGAGGAGAACATGAACTTCCTGCAGATGGTGGTCATGCACGCCGATCAGATGGCCGCCGCCTATGAGGCGGAGTTCGGGGAACCGCTGAAGTTGAGTCCGGGCATCCCCAACGCCGGTTACGAGTGGATCAAGCGGCTGATCGAAAACGAAATCGTGCTCACTACCTCGGACGGGAGTGCCGCCAAGGCGGTGGGAGCGCCGGGCCAGGAGCGGCCTCCGATGACCTGCAGTGTGGCCTCCTCCAAGCTCCGATACAACGCCTCGAAGGGCACCAAGCTCGCCATCTGCTGGAACCTCCTCCCGGTCACGGGGATTACTAAACGCAATTTCCTCTTGACGGCCAACCTCGCTCCCCATCCCAATGCCGCCAAGTTGCTCATCCGGTTCATGCTGGGTGACTCCCACGGCGGCGGAGGGTTCGCCCCTTGGAACGTGCCCGGTGGCTGGAGCCCCCGGACAGACGTGCCTCCCAAGGTGGGTTCCCTGGATATGCTCCACCAGTACACCTGGTTCCTTGACACCCAATGGATCTATGAACACGGTTTGGAGGTCCAAGACTTCTGGCTTGCCCAGTAGTAAAGGGGATCGCCGGGGGCTGGGACATACCCGGCTCCCGGCTCTTTAGAAAATGAGGAACCCGGTCTTCCGCTCTTTGCGACGGGTTTTGCGCCGTCCCGAAAAACTATGGGGCTTGGCGTTAATCCTGGGGTTGATCCTGTTCGTGGTCATACCGGTGAGTTACATGGCGGTACATTCATTCGTCTTCGACTCCTGGGGCCCCCGTTATGTGCGCGGGGTTCAGCCGGGTCAATGGACTCTTTTCTATTGGGATCGTGTATTGATAGGCAAGCTATCTCGGTCTATCTTTTGGGAACCCTTCTCCCATAGTCTTGCCATCGCGATATCCATGAGCGCCATGGCCATTCCCCTGGGAGCCCTCTTCGCATGGTTGGTGGTGAGGACGGATATCCCCCTAAAGGGCTTTTTTAATGCCGTCTTGATCGTGCCCTATATCCTGCCTTCCTGGACCATCGGCCTCGCTTGGTTGACCCTGTTTAAAGCCGAGAGGTTCGGGGGCCAGCCTGGCCTCATCCATTCCTTATTCGGGATTGATCCGCCCACCTGGCTGAGTTACGGGCTCCTCCCGATCGTAATTTCCCTGGGTGCCCACTACATTCCCTATACCTTTATCCTGCTCCGGGGAGCGCTGGCGTCTGTGGATGCGCGATTGGAGGAGAGCGCGGAGATCCTAGGGGCCAGGCGTCTCGAGATCCTGCGGAAAATAACGTTCCCGCTTGTGCTTCCGGCGTTAGGCTCGGCCTTCGTGCTCACCTTCGGTAAGGGGCTCGGCGAATTCGCTTGTCAAGCGTTTCTTGGGCTTCCAATTCGCTATTACACCATGTCCACCCGTGTGTATTCTGCTTTCGAGCATCGCCAGCATAGTCAGGGCTACGTCCTCACCCTGATACTTATCCTGATGACCGCCTTCACCGTGCTCGCCAACCAAAAACTCGTCGGGGCCAGGAAGAAATTCACCACCATAAGTGGCAAGGGAGCTCGCCGCAAACCGGTGAAGCTTGGACCCTGGCGGCTCCCTGCCACCCTCCTGCTGTTGGGGTTCGCGCTGGCCTTCGTATTCGCCCCCATCGGGCTCATCGCTTGGGAGACGTTCATGAAGTATGAGGGTCAGTACTCACTTACTAACCTCACCCTCCACTATTGGGTGGGGAAAGGAGATCCCATGCTGGCCGATGGACAACCGGGAATATTCCGGAGCTCCTTTATCTTGGGGGCGATCAAGAACTCGGTGCTCTTAGCCGGGACCACGGCCCTCTTAAGTGGAGTGATCGGGATCCTCCTCGGGTATGCTGTGGTGAGGACACGGGGCTCATGGCTTTCCCGTGCCATCGAGTTCCTCTCCTTCACCCCATATATGATCCCCGGAATCGCCTTCGGCGGAATTTATCTAAGTATCTTCGCACGGAAATGGGGCCCGCTTCCCGCACTTTACGGGACCTTTGCTTTGCTCGTCCTCACCTGCGTGGCCAAATACTTACCCTACTCCTCTGGCTCCGGTATATCGGCCATGCATCAGATCGATCCTTCCTTGGAAGAGGCGGCCGAGATCCAGGGAGAGGGATGGCTGGGGCGGTTCCGCAAGGTCATCTTGCCGTTGGCGAAAGGAGGATTCCTCTCGGCATTCTTGCTCACCTTCATTACCACCATGCGGGTACTTGATCTTATCGTGCTCCTTGTGACCCCGAAGACCCGCACCATGACCTCCATCATCTTCCGCTATCAGCAACAGGGCTATACCCAGCACGCCTACGGGATCATGCTGTTGATCGTGGTCATAACTCTGGTGGGACATTACCTGGTGCGGCGGCTGGGAGGGCGGATCCAGTTCTAGGAAGGGGGCGATGCCGGATATCTGGATCAAGCAGTTAACCAAGCGCTTCGGCGCGGTCACGGCGGTGGATGGGCTCACCCTCGAGATCGGTCACGGTGAATTCGTGACCCTGCTCGGGCCATCGGGCTGTGGCAAGACCACCACCCTTCGGTGCCTGGCGGGTTTGGAGGAGCCCGACGCCGGCGAGATCTTCTTCGGGAAACGGTGTGTCTTCTCCGCCCAACGCGGGGTGTTCGTGCCCCCCGGTGGGCGGGGGATCGGGCTGGTATTCCAAAACTATGCCCTGTGGCCCCATATGACCGTATTCCATAACGTGGCGTTCGGGTTGAGGAAGAAAAAACTCCCCAGGGCGGAGATCCGCCGGCGGGTGATGGAGATATTGAACCTCCTTGGGCTTCAGGGATACGAAAACCGCTTTCCCAGTGAACTTTCCGGTGGGCAGCAACAACGGGTGGCCTTGGCACGGATGATCGTGACCGAACCGGAGATACTCCTGTTCGATGAGCCCCTTTCGAATCTCGATGCCAAGCTCCGCATGACACTGCGGGCGGAACTCAAGCGCCTCCACGCGGAAATTGGGGCCACCACAGTCTACGTAACTCACGATCAAGTGGAGGCCTTGACGCTGTCCACTCGAATTGCCGTCATGAACCTGGGGATAGTGCAGCAGGTGGGCTCACCGGCAGAGGTTTACCACCACCCGGCCAATCTGTTTGTGGCGGAATTCATGGGGAATCCATCTACGAACCTACTGCGAACAAGGGTCCTCGATCCCGGGCCCCCGACCAGGGTCGCATTGGAGGCCGATCCAACTGTCACTCTGGTCTTGGAAGGCGGGAAGATCGAGGGGGATGCGGAGGAGGTCATCGTCAACGTCCGGCCCGAGGATGTGGAGATAAGCGCCTCTCCCATGGAGGGCGGAATAGCGGCCGGGCTTTCCGCCGTATTGCCCACCGGGTCCGAATGCGTGACTTACCTCCGCTTACGGGAAGGGGAGTACGAGATCGTGAGCAAAGGACCCGAGGAGATGCACCTCTATTTGGAACCTAACCAAAGGGTTTGGATCCGGTTCAAGCGGGGCAACGTGTTCGATGAGGAATCCGGGACGTTGCTCTTCTCCTTCGGTTTCAAGGTCCCGGGAGGGAAAGGGTGACCCTGCGGCTGGGCATTGCCCCTAGCCGCTCTTTCCCCGGAAATTGGCAAGACATTTTGCAGTTTTGCTTGGAAGCAGGTTTTGTGGGGGTAGAATTAAAGTACGAGCTCCCATTTATTCTTCCCGAGCGATTTTCGCCGGGGATGATGCGGGAGTTCGCCCGTGCCCGGATGGAGCACGGTCTCGTTTACTCTCTACACGGCCCCTATGTCAACATCGGCTCACCTCTCAGTTACCGCTGGCGGGCTGCGGTGGACGAACACCTTCGGGCGCTGGAAGTAGCCCAGGAACTCGGCGCCGAGACATACACAGTCCATCCCGGTTTCATGGAGGCCAAGTACGCAACTCCGGAACTTTTGGCGCGAGGAAGGAGGCTCACTGCCAAAGCGCTTCAGGAAATGCTCCGAAATGCTGGCGAAATAACATTGTGTTTGGAGAACCAAAACCCTGCCGAAGGAGATAAGGCGAAGTGTGCTGCTTCTCCATGTGAACTCCGGGAAATACTCGTTGCAGTGGGCGAACTTATCCGAGTAACGTGGGATGTAGGACATGCGAATATATCGCCCGCGGGAGTGATGGGCTTCGTCGATGAACTGGGATTGGAGAGGATAGCCGTGGTCCATTTACACGATAACGACGGAAGAAAGGACTCCCATGATCCCCCGGGTACCGGCACGGTGCCGTGGAAAAACGTTCTGGATCTACTATCCCGCAGGGAAAATAACCCCGTCCTTTATCTGGAGCTCCGTAACAAACAAGACTTCTTGCGAGGAAGGGATTTTCTGCACGGGCTCATGGGGAGACTCTTTTCTCGGGGGTGGGCCCCGGACGTCGATGTTCCCATGGGCTTCACCTCACAGGAGTGCAACCAGTTCTCTGGCGAAAAGCGATCGCTCCACGATTATTAGCTTCTTCGTTGATCCGTGGAGCACTTGAGCCCTTCCCTGTTCAACCCGACCCGTGCCTGGGCTGTTCAATCTATGCGGCGCAGGCAGATGTACCTGGGAAGGAACCCTGACCATCCCTGGAATCCAACTCCCGAACTATTCCCATACCCTCCGCCCCTAGATGTAATAAAGTTCGAGATCCTTGGCGGTGTGAATTTCCCTCCCCGGCCGCGATACCGCCACCACCCGCTCCGTACCTCCATACGCCAAGGACGTGAATATGGTCAGGCACCGATCCGCGAAGAGGTAGAGTGGTGCGAAGGGTTGATGGGAGCGGACGAGCACCCTGAGGCCGAGTCGGTCCATAATCTCCTCGAAGTAATCCTTCCCGAAGGCAGGGCGCCCGAAGGTGCCGGGGTCCACAACGTAACCGGGGGCGTCCACCCAATCGCCCCACGTCATCTTGCGCCAGTCGAACGAACCGAGCTCCACCCGGGCGATCCCGTCCACCCCATCCACATCGGGGAAGGCCCCGTGTAAGGCCAGGAGCCCGGCGGGATGATGAGCGGCGAATGGAAGCGCTGAGAGGGCCTCAGCATAATACCGCGCCTCCACCGGCGAAAGCCTCCTCCAGAAATCAGCGGGGGTGAAGGGCTCCACCGTCCAGGCTTCGTGGTTTCCCATGAGGAGGTAAAGTCTCTCGGGATATTCCACTTTCGTGCGCAAAAGTAGCTCGAGATTCCCCTCGGAATCGGGCCCGCGGTCCACATAGTCTCCAAGAAAGACGATCACGTGGTCGGGACGCAGGAACCGCGAGATCACAAACTCGGAGGCCTCACTGTCCCCGTGGGTATCGCCCACGAATACGATGGTCTTATCCCCCGGCAGACGGATGAGCCTCCCCTCACCGCGGAAGATCTCAGCCGCCCGCTCTAGCAGCTCCTTTTCCATCACCCACCCTCAGAAACGCAAATTCCAAGTGAAGGAGAACAATGGACTTGTATCCCATTTGAACCCGAATGTAAAGCCGGGGAATGGAGAGAAGGAAAACTCAGCCCCTATGCGGGTAATGCCCATGAAGCTCCCGGACTCCTGGAAGAAGATGAACCCCTTGAACTGATAGCGCCCACCACAACATGCTTGGCCACAGACCCCGACCTCTAAGTACTCGAACTCGTCCCCCTGGAAGATGTCCTCCCCGAGGATTTCTTCTAAAGCTATCACGTCGAAGGCAGTGAGGAACTTGGCATAACTACAATCTCCGAATTCACAGCGAAGCTCGAGCCCATAAATGTAGAGACCCGTGATCGTAAATCCGTTCGCGAACGCGGGCTCGGCATAGATCTTGACGTATGGCTTCCAGATAACCCCGTCGAAGTCCAGGGAGACGGTCTTATGGGTGGGTGTGAAGTGGATGGTGACGTCAAAATCGAGGCCACAGCAGAGCTTCAGAGCGTCCTCCAGCGTGATCTCCAAGTATTCGAAGCCGCGACACTTGGTGAAAGAGAGCTCCGCGCTCACCCCAACTCCACAACACGGCTGAAAATCCTCCAGGGACAACGTGGCCTTGACGAACTGGATGCCGGTGGAGACATCGTCGAACATGAAGCTCGCCTTAAAGGGAGGAAGCTCGGTCGTGAACGTGTACCGCATATAATGGGGGACCCAGAGCTTGAAGACGAGATCGTCGGACTGGGGGAGGGGGATATCGAATGCGGCCGCGCCCAGTTCCGCTGCCCGGGCCGTGGCCAGGTTCTCGAGGTAGGTGCGGGCCGCGGTGGTGTAATCGCTCAGGTCGGGAAGGACCTCGAATGGACCTTCCACGGTCTCCCGCTTCAGGAGGACGGTTTTCGCGACGTCGGCGTAATAGGAGATGGTCACGCGGGGGATATCGACCTCCCGATCCCGCGAGACGAGCAGGTACCGCAAGTTCGATAAGCAGGCGGTCGACCAGCTCTGGCCAAAATCGCCATAGGAGAATTCGAGCACGTGCTCGAGGAAGTGTTCCATTTTGAATGAGAAATCAACTCCCGCGAGGGAGATGCCAAGCTGAAGATAAGCCCACCGGTAGATAGGGCCGAGGATCTTCCATTCCACCGCCGGTGGGTCAACGGGAGGATCCACGGGGTCGCCCGCGACGGTATAGGGAGTGGTCTTGAGTACTACGTCTATGGGCGAGATTAGGGCCTCGCCCAGGAGGCTGAGGGGACCTACATGTCCCTCAAGTCCCAGGCGCTCCTCTGTGAATCCCCGAGCGCCGTTGAAGACCGAGCTGGTGTACAGCGTGATATCCGGAGTCGCGATCCCCAAAGTGAACTTTATATAGCTGAGCTCGATATTGGGGATCACGTCGACGTGGGCCTCCCAAGAACCCGTGAGACGTGTGGCTAGACATGCGAGTGATATCGCAAAAATAACGAGAACCCCCACCGGGATTTTCCTCATTTCCCTCCTCCTTCCGAAGACTATTCTCGGAGGAGAGACGAGCCTTCAGAAAAGGCAGCCTGCTCTTGTGCCCCCCGCTTTCTTCTCCACGGTGGGGAAAAAATGACCGTAATCTATATTACATCCGATCCGAGGTGGGGGTCAGAAGGTCGCGAATCGTCCACATGACGCGGGATTTCCTGGGAACGAGCCCAAAGTATATCCGGAGAATGCTCGGCCAAGCCTGACCCTTACGATTATTGATACAGCCTAAATCCCTTCTGTCGTGAGCCTGCGCGCGATCTCCCGGTGCCGAGGGATATGGTCATAGAGTCCGTCGTTTACCAGGTGTCCTCCCCGCACCAAGATTTCGCCGTTCACCATGACCAAATCGGCATACTGGGCGCCGCAATGGAGGAGCCCCGCCACGGGGTCCGCCGCCCCGGAGAAGTTCAGCGCGGAGATATTCCAGAGGGAAAGGTCCGCGCACTTGCCCGGCTCGAGCGTCCCGATCTCATCGGCGCGGTGGAGAACCTCTGCCCCGCCCACGGTTGCCATCCGGAGGGCTTTCCTGGCGGGCATCGCCTCGGGCCCGTATTTCACCCGGGCGACCAGCATCGCCTGGCGCGCCTCCCGGATCATGTTGGAGTGGTCATTGGAGGCCGATCCATCCACTGCCAGTCCCACCTTGACCCCCGTTTCGAGCATCTCCACCACCGGGGCGATCCCAGATCCGAGGAGCATATTGGAGGAAGGACAGTGGGCCATCCCGGCTCCGGCCCGGGCGAGCCTTTTTATATCCGGAGAATTCACGTGCACCAGGTGCGCGAGCCAAACGTCCCCCTCGAGCCACCCCAGCTCCTCCAAGTACTCCACGGGCCGCACCCCGAACTTCTTTTTGCAGAACTCCTCCTCATCGATGGTCTCAGCCAAATGAGTGTGCAAAAGGACCCCGTTTTCTCTCGCAAGCTCGGCGGTCTCGCGCATGAGCTCCGGTGTGACGGAGAAGGGGGAGCAGGGGGCCAGGGCGATCCTGGTCATGGCTCCGAAGGAGGGGTCGTGGTACGCCCGGATCAGCCGTTCCGAGTCGGCCAGGATCTCCTCCTCGGTTTGGACGACGTCCTCCGGGGGGAGCCCTCCCTCTTCCCGGGAGAGGGACATGGAGCCCCGGGTGGGGTGGAAGCGGATCCCGAGCTCCCGCGCGGCCTCGATCTCCACGTCGATGAGCCGCTCCCTGCCTTCGGGGAAGAGGTAAAGGTGGTCGGAAGTGGTGGTACAGCCCGAAAGGAGTAATTCCATGCAACCGACGAGGGTGGAGATGTAGACCGCCTCCTCGTCGATCCCCCGCCAACGCTCGTAGAGGAAGATGAGCCAGTCGAAAAGCTTCTTGTCGGCGGCCCCGGGGACGGCCCGGAAGAGACTTTGGTAGAGGTGGTGGTGGGTGTTCACCATCCCCGGGATCATCACCCGATCTCGGCCGTCGATCACCTCGGCGAACGGCCCCGGCGGGGGCTCCCCCTCCCCCAGGGCGGCGATGCGGTTGCCCTCCACCAGGAGCCACGCCCCCTTGAGTTCTCTTCCCTCGCGGTCGAAGGTGGCAATAACCTCCACGTTTTTGAATAGGATCCTCTGCATCTCCGTCCCATTCTTCGCCATGTTATGCATCTCGCCGCTCTTAAAGCTTGAGCTCCACCTCATGACAGCGCTCGAGGAACGCGGCGAGGAGGTCGATGGCCGCTTGGATGTCTTTCTTGTGGGCGGCCTCCACCGCGGTGTGAACGTAGCGGGTGGGGATGGAAATAGTCACCACCGCCACCCCTTCCCGGGCGAGCTGCATCGCTCCCGCGTCCGTCCCACCCCGGGGGAGGATCTCCAGTTGGTACGGGATCCCCTTCTCCTCCGCCAAATCGACCAAGAACTGGACGAGTTTGGGGTGGGAGATGGACGCCGAGTCCTTGAGCTTGATCGCGACGCCCTTTCCCGCCTGGGTCACCCGTTCCTGGGGTTTGGCGTCGGGGATGTCGCAGGCGATGGTGACGTCCAGGGCCACGCCGATCTCAGGGGCGATGGTGAAGGCACTCGTCCGCGCCCCCCTGAGGCCCACCTCCTCCTGCACCGTGCCCACGAAGTGGATATCCGCCCGGTGCTCCCCCAATTTTTTCAATGCTTCAATCGCAACGTAGATCCCAACTCGATCGTCCAGGGACTTCCCCGAAACGAGCTCGCCCATCTCCACGAACTCCTGGTGAAGGGTGACCATATCACCGAGGGACACCAGATCTTTGACCTTTTCCGCCGGGAGCCCCACGTCCACGAAGAGCTCCTTCACCTGGGGCACTTTCTTCCGCTCTTCCTCGGGGAGGATATGGACGGGTTTCACCCCCACGGCCCCGATAAGGACGCCGGATGCGGTGTGTACCCGCACCCGTTGGGCGATCAGAGTGCGGGGGTCGAAGCCCCCCAGTGGTTCCACCCGCAGGAAACCCGTCTTCTCGTCGATATAGGAGACGAGGAAGCCGATCTCGTCCATGTGGGCGGCCACGGCCACCTTCGGCCCCTCGCCTCGCTTGTGGGCGATGATGTTCCCGAGGATGTCGGTCTCGACCTCGTCCACAACCCCATCCAGCGCCTCGCGGACGATGGCCCGGATCTCCTCCTCGTGTCCGGGTATCCCGCTCGCCTCCGAAAGCCTTCTCAATAGCTCCACGTATCCTCCTTTCCGGCGCTCGACCGGTCTATCCCAGGGTCACGTCGAGGTAAAGCATACACAGGGCCCCGAGGATGAACCCCAGGGAGGCCAGCCGCTCATGGCCCTTCCGGTGGGTCTCGGGGACGATTTCATCAGAGATGACATATAACATCGCCCCGGCGGCGAACCCCATGGCATAGGGGAGAATGGGGCGCGCCACGTCCACCGCCCAGGCACCGAGGACCGCCAGTGGGATCTCCACGAGGCCCGCTCTGATCCCCACCACGCTGGCGTAGAAGTAGGCCCCCATTCCAGCCCCTAAGGCTGAGACCGCCACCGCCAACCCCTCAGGCAGGTTTTGGAGCCCGATGGCCCACATGAGGGAGAGGGCGTTGTCCAGGTTCCCGGAGCCGAATCCTACTCCCACCGCGAGCCCCTCGGGCATGTTATGCAGGGTAATGGCGATGATGAAAAGCCACACCGCTTTGATGCGGGCGCTCGTCATTCCCTCCCGGCCGCCGATGAGGTGGAGGTGGGGCACCATGTGATCCGTAAGGTCCAGTGATAGCGCCCCGAGTACCACCCCGGCGATCACCGGCCAGATCCCCCCGTACTCGATCCCGGGGAGGATAAGGCTGGTGAAACTAGCGGTGAGCATCACCCCCGCGGCGAACCCCAGAGCCCCGTCCAGAAACCCCTCCCGGGGTCGGCGCCAGACCACGATGAGCAGCGCCCCCAGCGTATTGAACAGGGTGATGACGATGCCCCCGAGGAGTCCCTGGAGGATCAAGTTCTCGCCGGAGAGCTTTACGAAAAGGGCCTCCATCGCTCTCCTCAGAGGACGTGAATCGCCCCGCCCAGCGGCCCTTCCGCCGCCTCAGAGAGCGCTTCCGAGAGGGTGGGGTGTGGCCGGATCGTCTCCGCGAATCCCTCGAGATCGAGGCCCAGGTGGACCGCGAGGGAGGCTTCGCCGATGAGCTCCGATGCCCACGGCCCCACGATCCCCACCCCGAGGACCTTCCCCGATCCTCTCTCGGCGACCACCTTGACTAGGCCCCGGTCCTCCCCCAGGGTGTGTGCACGCCCGGAGGCCGTAAACGGAAACCTCCCGATCACGATCTCGTGGCCCCGCTCCCGTGCCTCTGCCTCGGAGAGCCCGACGGTGGCGATCTCCGGGGAGGTGAAGACCACCGCCGGTACCGGTGGCCTCTCCTTGGGCCCGTGTCCGCATATCGCCTCGGCCACCGCTTTACCATCCCATTGGGCCCGGTGGGCGAGCATCGGGCCCGGGACCACGTCCCCGATGGCATAGATCCCTGGGACCGAGGTCTCGAACCCTCCGTCCACGGCGATAAAGCCCTTCTCATCCCTCTTCACGCCGATCCCCTCTAGGCCCAACCCCTCGACATAGGGGCGTCGGCCCACAGTTACGAGGACGAGCTCAGCCTCCAGGGCGAGTACCTCCCCCTCCGGACCCCGCACCCGGGCGACGATCCCTGCCGGGGTCCGCTCAAGCCCACGCACCTGGCTCCTCGTGTGTACTTTGAGCCCCAGCGTGGGGAGGGCCCGGACGACGTGGGAGACGAGCTCGGGGTCGATCCCGGGGAGGACCTGGTCCATGAGCTCCACTACCACGACCTCCGTGCCCACGGCGGCAAAGAATGTACCGAGTTCCATCCCGATGTAGCCCCCGCCAACGACGAGCACGCTTTCGGGCCGCTTCGAGAGAGACAGGGCCTCACGGGAGGATATCACTCGCTCGCCATCGAATTCGAGGCCCGGAAGTTCCATCGGGGCGGAACCCGTGGCCACCACGGCCACCTCCGCCTCGATCTCCAGGTCCGCGCCCTCCACCCGGACCAACTTTGGGGCAGCGAACCGCGCCTCGCCCATGATCAGCTCGACCCCGTTCCGCTCACACAGGAACTTGACCCCTTGGGAGAGGCGCCACACCACTTCCGCCTTCCACTCTTGGAGTCTTTCCCAATCGAGGGAAACCACTCCTGCGTCTATCCCGAAGGCTTTCGCTCCCCGGAGCTCGCGTAAGAAGTGGGCGGCGTGGAGGAGGGCTTTGGTGGGGATGCAACCGTGGTTCAAGCAGGTCCCCCCGAGGGCACCCTCCTTCTCCACCAGGGCCACCGATTTCCCGAACTTGGCCGCCCGGATGGCAGCGGAGTATCCCCCAATGCCGCCGCCGATAACCAACACCTCAACCCTTTTCTTCACCCCTCATCACCCAAACCGGATCATGCTCCAGCGAATCATGGATTACAAATATGAATGCGGAGGTGTTCGACTCAGCCCTTTTCGGGAAAGATCTCGACGATGAGTTGGGCGGCCCCTATACGACCGGCGGAGTCAGTAACAATGAGGATCACCACCCATCTCCCCGGTTCGGGGAAGGAGAGCTTCACCCTCTCCCCCTCGGCGGTGATACGACGCTCACCCAACCGAAATTCCCAACGGAAGGAAACGATGGTCGCATTGAAGGCCTGACTTCCGCTGCCATCGAACTCCACTTCCTCCCCAGCTTTCGGACGCTCCGGGGTGTATGAGATCTTTGCCACTGGAGGGGCAAAGGTAATCACCACGGGCTTCGGTTTTCGGTAGGCACCGAACCTAACCTCCGCGGTTCCGTATTCGGGCACCTCCACCTTCACGGGCGTGGGGGTGGTGAGGACGAAACGCTCCGGGAGGCTTTCTTCCACCAACCCCACCTCATATTGGCCAGAGGGGAGCTCCAGCGAAAAGAGCCCCGCCTGGTCAGTCTCCACCGTCCACTCACCATCCTCGCCGCTGACGGTGACTTTCACACCGGGAATCCCCGCTTCACCTGGGTCATACTCGCCGTCCTTGTCGGCGTCTTGGAAGACGAAACCCTTGAGCCAGGCCCGGGGACGTAGGGGAATCTCGACCGTCACCTCTTGGCCACGGACAACTTCAACAGACGGAAGCGGTCGTGCTGGCGCAAGCTCGGGAAGGGGTTCGGACAACGTGATCCGGTACACCCCTGGGAGAAGCGGTGGGAAGATGAAGAATCCGTCTTTCCCGCTTAAAGCTTCGCGCCCATCGGCTTCGAGGAGGACTCCCTCTACTCCTTCATCTTGGGGACCGAAGGCGAGGTCTCCGTCTCGATCGATGAATATGTGCCCCGCGATGCGACCCCGGGTGGGACCGAGGAAGGGGAAGTCGGCCGGGAAGGAAAGGGAGAAACTGGCTTCCCAGCTGGACTTCCCCTCTTCCACCGTGTACTCCCAGCTCCAGTCCGCCCTCCCTTCGCCCACGGGAATATTCCGGGCCGCGAGGGAGAGGGTGGTCTCTCCTTCGGCAGCCGAGAAGGAAAGGGAAGGGCTCCCCAGCGCCCTGGGGAGCCGCGCCCGCAGTTGCAATGAAGAACTGGGGGCAGGTGCTCCATCCCCAAATGTGGCGGATACCTCGGCGCCGAAGGAAAACTCTGCGAACTCAGTTGTGAGGTTAAAGCCCCCCGAAAGTACAAGGGATCCCGACAGCTTCTCGAGGACGAAGTCCTCCTTGAAGGAGGAGGAGAGGGAGATGTTCCAGGAGAGCTCGCTCGCTCCTCGCAGAGAGGCCCGGAATGAGACCGACCTCTCGTTCACACTTTGAGGAGCGGGGAAGTCCCAACGGTGCACATAATTGACATCCAACCGAGGCCTGAGGTAAACCCGAGGCGCGATAGATACTCGCAGCTCGTGAGATACAAGCTCTCCCGGTGGGCTCTCCCGCGAGAAGGAGGAAAATCGGTACGTAGTTACAAGAGAAAAAGAGTCCAAAGTGCTCTCCCCCGTCAAGATGAACTCGTTCCGGGGGCTTTGGCGGGGATATCCTCGGGAAACTTGGAAGAAAGAGGCGGCGAGCTGGTGTCCAGTTCCGGAAAACTTCCCCCCGACCCGCCAGGCATAACCGATTTCAGTCGCGGTGCCCTGGGAGATAAGACCCCACATCGAGAAATTTCTCGAGAGGTCCCAGTTGAAGTTGAGCTCCTGAAAGGCGAAACCCTCGGCGGAGTCCCCAGCCCACACGAACCCGAGGAAGAAATCGTCTCCATTGCCGGTGAGGGAGATACCCTTGGCATCTTTTGTATAAAGGGCCCGCCAGGTACCGAAGCCTTCCACCTCACCGCCGAAGAGGGGCTTTCCTGAAACCCCGAGGAGCACGCCCGATATCGAGCCCCCGTGGAGGTAGAAGCTTTTCCCACCCCCGGTCCAGCTCAAGCGGAGGTCGGAGAGCTCTGCCTGGGCCACGCTCGCACTCGTATCGACGTAGAAGTTGAAGAGCTCGATATCGCCCCAACCACGCAGGGTCAGCTCTGGATTTCCGCTGGAGTCCACCTCCAACGTGGCCGCCACGTCCCACTGGGGGTACAGGCTCTTTCTCACGAGCTCCGGTGGCGGGGGAAGAAAACGGCCAGAAAGCCGAAGTTCTCGGCTCAGTGAGAAGTCGTGGGTTGATGTCGCGATGAGCCGGAGAGAGTAACCGGAGCCGGGTTCCGCGTGAGGCGGAACCTCGGCCCGGATTTCTAAGATCTTTTCTTCACCGGGGAGAAGCTGGACCTCCCGCGCCGAGAGCCTCACTTTCCACTCGCCGTACGTGGCCAATTCCAAGACATATGCGTCGGGAACGTTTCCCGTGTTCATGATGAGGAACCTCCACACGGCCTTCTGTCCGACCTGGGCTCGCTGAAGCGGCTCGAGCCAACGAAGCGTGAAATCCCAGTATGGAAGGACCTCCACGTGAGTCGTAGCCTTTGCCCATACCGTGGGGTCGTTCGACGAGCTCACGGTGAGACGGACATCATATTTGCCCGCTATGGCGAACTGAGGGACGATCAAATTTACGAAAAGATATCCACGCTTACCTGCCCTCAAGAAAAATGACGCTTGCTCAGGGAAATAGTCCCAGCCCTCAGGGGTCTCGAGATCGAGGATATAGAGGTCATCCTCTTTGCCCAGGTTGCTTATTGTAAAGACATGGGTTACGATCTCACCTGGGGTCGCGATTTTTGTGGACGTAGCGGTCACCGAGACTGCGAAATCTCGGGCTAGAGCGAGCTCACCGGAGATATAAAGGAGAACCAAAAAGCAAAACGGGAGCAAAAGCACAATAAGAGTCCCATCTAATCGCTTTTTCCATGGCATCTTCACCCTTCAGACTCGACGGATTCTGGTGCTGGGACTTGGACCAGGACGCCACCTTGGACCATATACTCGCCGCCGAAGTCGATGGTGGCGAAGGCGTAATAAATCCCGTCCGGAAGAAGTTCACCCGTGGGATCCTCCACCAGGATGATCCGCTCTTCGCCGGGGAGGGTGGGGAATTCCTCGATCTCAAACTTGCGGACCGTCTCGCCGAAGACGTCGCGGACCTCCACAGTGCCGCGGTTCGTAGTGTGAGCGTTGCCGATGTTCGCGTAGATGATACGGAGCTTCAGCGGAGAAGTACTCGCCACTACCACTTCGCGGATTTCTCCCGCGGGAGAGGCATTTTCGGGGTCTTGGCGGAGGAGTTTTACCGCGTAGGCTACTACTACGCGCGTCTGGCCGAGGGCCTCACCGGCCTCCTCTTCGGGAGGATACTCGGCCACTAAAAAGAGTGCCCAATGGTCCCCTATTGCATCCTCTGGAACCTCGATTTGAACCGAGATCCACACCCTCTCTCCGGGGGTGAGACGCAAGGAGGCATCGGAGTAAGTAACCCACGGGGCACATGAGCCATCCAATTTTCCGGGAGGGAGGATCTGGAGTTTTCCTTCCGGTGTACGCCACCAGTCGTGGAGGGTAATACGTACCTCGGCCACGCTTTTCCCCACATTTTCCACCCAAAAGCCTGTGGTGGCCTTTCCTCCGGACGGTATAGGGACCTTTAAGGAGAGTGGGCGGACGGTGATCTCAGCCCACGCCGCTGTGGCGAGAAATAGGGCCACAATCGCAGAAAAAATCCCGCTCTTGAAGATTTTCATGCCCGTTCCCCAACAAGTTTTATTGGGGAACGGCTACGACATGGAGGACAAAGGTAAAAGATTCGGAGGCTTTACGATCCCCCAGATCGGCCAAATCGACCCGCACGGGGTAAGTTTGAGCCTCGTTTCCCGGGGTCCCGGAGAAGCCCGGGAGGAGGGTGTAATTCGGACAGCGGGGCACGGTTATCCACTGCTGGTTGTAACTCAATTCCACTGGATCTGTGCTAAATTCAGGGACGGGCGCTGGCGTCACCTCGTAACAGATCCGTGGCTCATAAGGGACACTAGCTGACACCGTCACCTGCAACTCGCCGAGAGGGGCATACCGATTCCCCCCGAGGAAGTCCTGGGTGACGGTGGAATCTTGGAGCCCCTGGACCTGTACGTCGAGCTGGCATGATTCGATTCGCAGACAGGGTTTATCGAAGGAGGCCTCTCTTCTCCCACTGCCCGACCCTGGGGGATTCTCATCGTCGAGCCTTATCATAAACGCAAGATTTGTACGTAATCCCTCCGTAGTTTCCTGTACCACATCCGTCACATCTATCTCCTGCCAGCCTGTCGAGAACACCTGAACCCGTGCGACGAGATCTCCAGGAGGTTGGTTATCCCATGTGAACGCGGTTCCGTCCCAATCCACTGCATATACCGTGATCCACACTCCTGAAGGATGAACTCTCTGAAAACGCAACCGGAGAAAGGCAGTCTGAACACACTCTGGAAGCTGGTCTTCGGGGAAATGGATATAAGAGCGCCAAACTTGGTTCGTCCATTGCTTTCCTTTCAGATCCCACTTAAGCTTTACTCGATGGAGCTTTTTATTGCTGATTACTACAAAATCTTCGTTTCCCCCGTAGAACTCTTTCGTAATATAGGCGTCCACATCCGTCTTTAGATCACACTGTGAATGGCCTCGGATGGGAAGATTCGCCACGACGAATAAAGTCGCTAAGAAAACGAGATATCTAAACGCCCTCATCTACGATCACCCCAGTCAAGTGCAAAGGACCTCTCGTGGGCAATTCTACGAGAAGCGGTATATAAATGTATTCGCCGGAGGGAGCCCTTAGTTCCTCGACAAACCCCACCTCACCTGAAAGGGGCGAGAAGATCGGCGGTCCGTAAACGCTGGGAACGTAGACCTTCCCAACCTCGGAAGGCACATACGAAAGGAGAATCCCGAAGAGAGTTCCTTCCGGCAAGGACCCAACTGGCACTTTGATCGAGCCGACGAACATCAAATCCGCCGGACCGGAGGGCTGCACGGTCTGCGGACTACAGAGTGCCCATCGTAGGGCCTCTTCCCCTTCCTCCTCGTGCACTATCACCGGGACGACGCAGTTTTGCCACTGCGAAACCGCTTCCTCCAATCTCGGCGCCCAATCCCGGGGGGCCCAGGGGAAAAATACCGCCGTAGGGTCACCTTGGACGGCTGTTTCGGGATCGTCAGAAAAGAGCACCTCACCACTGGGGAGGATCGCCATCGCTCTCGTCGCGACGAAGGGAAACATCGCTGACTCGCTCACCTTTGCCCTATAGTTCAGGAAGACTTTGTCCCCCGGTGATAACCCCGCGAAATGACACCGAATCAGTGTCAGACCATCCCTTCTGACAAGTTTTGCACGCCCCGGCTCGATAGACCCAGGCACCACTTGGAGCATTGGGGGAACGAATTCCAATAAGTCGACCTCCGTATCCCATCCTAAGGATGTGTAAGAGATCAGGACCTCCAGTGTATCCCCTGGAGAAACTATGCGGGTCCTAATGGTACGGGATCTTGAGAAGATTTCCTTTGTAAAAGCTCCGGGACCGGGAAAGAGCGAGGCCGCTGCACCGGCGACTTCCCGCACGAAGGCGATCGCGGGGTCGAGGACGGCGGGCGTTGCGGGGTCATCTGCCGTCAGAACAAATCCGTTCCCGTAGAGAAGTCCTTGTGCGAAAACACTTGCCAAATTTGCGTTTTCACCTGTGAAGCTCGCGACAAAGTAAATTTGAGCCTTGCCATTTGGGGGAAGAGGTGCGAGCTTCGCCTCTAGCGCCTTCAGTTGTCCGAATTCCAAACGGCGCCAATCAGCTGAAAGCGTCACCGGATGAAGGGAAGGAGAGAAGGTCACCAAGTAACGGAGGCCGTCCAATGGCTCGGATGAGAGGTTCACGATCTCAGCGGTGTAGGTGAGCGTGTCGCCGGGGTCGAGCAGGCCATCACCATCGGCATCGTTGAGCAGAGACACGGTTTGCTCTACATGTATGGGGGGCAGCGGGAGGCCGTAGAAGGATATGCCCTGTTTTTCGAAGGCCGCGGCTCCTCCAACCGGACCGCTGATGTAAAGGGTGGCACTAACAGCCCCACCCGTATCGGCGGACACAAGAAAAGGAACGACCAGGGCTGCTGATATCAGCAGCCCTGGTCTCAAAGAACGTCTCATTGCATCAGAGATTGTTCTTCTCTTCCACGACGAACACGATGGTGAAGGTGATTTCTTCGTCGGTTTCGCGGTCGCCCAGGTTCTCTGGTTTGAGCTTCACCTCGTAGTTTTTCGTAGTCCCGCCAGTGCTGATGTTGTTATCTCCCGTGAAGGAGTAAAGAAGGGTGAGCACGCTGGTAGAATAAGGGCCTGTGTAAGCGCTGGGATTTGTAATCTCCTCATAAGTCAGAGTGTAAGTGTTGGCGCCATCGTAGAGGAACACCAGGTCTTCCGCATCGCCGAAGAACGGGTCTACATCGTTTGCTCCTTCCTTGGCGTAGTAACAACCCCAGAGGTTGAAATCGGTGAGGGCTTTTACCACAACCACAATGTCATTGGACCCACTGTCCCAATCGATTATTGTGCCGCCACTCCAACCGGCAATGTCTCCCTGCTCGATAGCGAGGTTTTCCCACTGGTCGGTGACGGAGATGCTGACCACGGCATTTAGCACAAGCTGTGCCGAAGCACTGCCACTAGGGGCAGCCAATACCACCAAAGAATTGAGGAGCAAAGCTCCTACCGCAAGAACGAACGTTACCTTACGCACTAAGACCACCTCCATGGATGTTTTTCATCCATGGGGGTGGTTCGGCAGCCCAGCCACCCTTCGCTTCCATCTGGGGAAGCGTGAGGGCCTGTCGGCTTTGCGTCCCCGCCTTTCGGCGGGTTTGCCTTTTCGCCACTCCCCAGGTATTACACCTAACTATAAACCATCCGTTTGTAGTTGTCAAGTGCCCAAATGTAATAGCCATCACGATTTTCCGAGGGAAACGCCCCCGTAAAGGGGGCGCATCCTTATATAAAGCGGGCTCTTGCGGCTTAACCTGTAAGCGGACATGTTCCCGGTGGATCGGATTGACAGGTCTCTACCACCACCACCTTGCTCACGCTGGATTCAGCTCCGGAATCATCCACCACTGTGAGGGTCACCGTATATTCCCCATCTTCATCGTAATCGTGTGTGACCTGCGGGCCCTCCGCAGTGGCCCCATCGCCGAAGTCCCAATAATACCCAATTATCTCCCCATCAGGATCATAGGAGGGACCGGCGTCGAACTCGATGGTCTCCTTACGCATGGGGTCCTCCGGCCAGAAGGTGAAGTCCGCCGTGGGTGGGGTATTGTCCACATAAATCCAAGTGGTAGCCCGGCCGACACCCGAGGGTCCCGTGACGACCAGGGTGACGAGATAGGAGCCCGGGCGTTTGTAAAGATGAGTCACTCGAACCCCCGAAATCACTTCAGTCCCATCACCGAAATCCCATAGATATTCGCTTATGGAACCTGCGGGATCTCGCGAAGCGCTGGCGTCGAAGACGACCTCGAGGGGACTATGCCCCTGTGTGGGATCGGCCTGGATCACGGCCACAATTCCCTCGTCAGAGAAGCTCAGGTTACAACCCCACAGAACTGCCAGAGCACCCAGAGCAAAGAGCCCCAACGTGATCCTCCGCACACTAGTTGTCACCCCTGACATCCCGGCCCCCCTTGGACGTGCACCATTTTGGTGATCGTGGCCGTGGCTCCGAGTTCGTCCACTACGGTCAGGGTCACCGGATAACTTCCGCCGTACCAGTAGCGGTACTGTACTAGCTTCCCCGTGGCCGTCTCACCATTACCGAAGGACCATCGGTACTCCACGATCTCTCCATTGGGCGAAGTAGAGCCCGATGCATCAAAAGTTATTAGCTCTCCCGTACCGGGGCGCGGTGGTCCCCAGACGAAGTCCGGGGCTGGGGGTGGAGGAGCTACATACACCGTGAGCGTCCGCTCGTCGGTGAGACCATCCTCGTCGTACACCCGCAGAGTGACATGGTAGGTTCCTGGACGTTCGTAGATGTGAGAAACCAGTGGCCCGAACGCCTTCCCTCCATCGCCGAAGTCCCAGATGTATTCCACGATCTTCCCGTCCTCGTCGAATGAAAGAGACCCGTCGCACGTCACCACGAGGGGGGCTTCTCCGTATTTGGGTTTCAAGGAGAAGAGAGCTTGAGGCGGTTCGGAAAGGAACCGGCATCCCCCAAGGACCAAGACCCCTAGCCCTAAAATCGCCATTCCTATCTTCCATCTCATCTCTCCCCTCCTCTAAAACCCGAAGGAAAGCGCGATTCCCCCGGCTATCCAGGGGCCAGAAAGCTGCAAGAGATCGTCATTGCCATCATCATTTAGGTCCACACTGTCGCCCTCGCATAAGAAGGGACTGACAGGTTGCCAATACCATCCAGTCTCGAGGTAAACACGGAAGCCCAATAACAATGGCAAAGAAACCCGCACAAATAACCCACCGTAGAAAGTTCCCACTCCACAGCTGACCGCCCCGCTTGGTGGAATGAAAGCGAAGGTCCAATGCTCCTCAGGCAAAGGAAAAGCACCTTGATAGTCGATGGAGGTGTACGACAGTCCTCCCGATATTCCCACCGAGAAAAGCCCAGCGAAGAACGGGAGGATGGCTCGCAGGCCCAACCGTGTGTTCTGAAGGGAAACGGAGAGGGAAATATTATAAGATTTATCGTTCTCCAAAGTGAGTGTGCCGGCAGTAGAGGTTTCAAGCTTGAATAGGGAGAACTCGAAGCTGAAATTCACCCATAGATCTACTCCCTCGCCCAAGGTGATCCCATAAGTCCTCCGGAACTTTTCCAAATAGGGAATGGTTCCTGTTGCTCCAAGTTCTGTGGAGAAGTAATCCAACGCCCCGTTCATCGCACCTATGAAGAGATTCAAATCCACAGGGTCGATGGACATCCCCCAGAGCGCGGCCTCGGTCACGAGCCCCATCGCCGACCCCGGGGAAACAACAACCACTGCGAGCAACAACATTAACCCGCGCATGATCCGTGACGAAGGCTACAGCCAGACCAGCCGTGTGCTTAGGACAGGGGCCTATGCGAGGGGGAGTATTGGTCCGGGAAGGCGGGGGTTGATTTCCCCTGAGGAGAGGTCAAACGTCTCTTTCGCTCCCCCCTTCTTCCTGGCGGTGGAACCCGAAGAAACGGCGCCTCAAACTGGCTTCGTCGGGCCAACCATGGGCCCCGACGATGGGAACGAAGGTACAGGGGCAAAGAGCCCGCTTTCGTTGTGCCCCTCTCTCCTTGATGTAGAGCCAGAGGTACTGGTCGTAACGCCCCCCGATCGGGGCGATGAGTCTTCCGCCATCGGCAAGCTGTTCCCAGAGAGAGTGGGGGAGTTGGGGGAGCCCTCCCGTAACGATAATCCGGTGGAAAGGGGCTTCCTCGGGCCAGCCCAGCGTCCCATCGCCCACGCGCACATGGACGTTCCCATAGCCGAGGAGCTCCAGCCTTCGACGTGCCCCTTCCGCCAGGGTATGGAGCCTCTCGATAGAAAAAATCTCCCGAGCGAGCTCGGCGAGGATCGCCGTCTGATAGCCGGAGCCAGTCCCGATCTCGAGGACTTTCTCCTCTCCTTGGAGCTCCAGGGCCTCGGTCATGAGGGCCACGATATAAGGCTGGGAGATGGTCTGGCCGTGGCCGATGGGCAGGGGACTATCCTCATAGGCCAAATGTCGCATATATTCGGGAACAAAGAGGTGTCGCGGGATTTTTTCCATGACGGAAAGCACCTTTTCGTCATGGATGCCAAGCCGCCGGAGCTCTTCCACCATGTGGCGCCGCTCGTCTACGAAGACGTCCTCAGCCATCGCGATTCAGCTTAAAGGCCCGGAGGGTCTCACGTGCCAGAGGAAGGAGACTCTCCGGTACCAAGATCTCTACCTCTGCAAGTCCATTCACGGTGAGGGGGTACACTGAATGCGGCACTTGGGTGCGTTTCTGTGCCGGTATTCCCTCGCCCTCCAGGAACCCCGCGAGAAGCTCGGCTTCTATCTCTCCCCAAACCTTCGTCAACAACACATAACGTTCGTCCATCCGGCCTCCCTCAGATCGAGCTCATTATGCACCAAAGCGATACAGGTTTGTGCTTGAAGGGACCGGGGACCCACAGAAAGCCGAGGGAGGCCGGCCAATGCCTCGAGATCTTCCGGGGCGAAATCCCGGTGATCCGAGAGGACGAACGCGAGCCTCTCGGGGAGAGAAATCTCACGAATAAATCGCCCGCTCTCCTCTAATACGTATATCGCGAAGTCCTCAGCTTCGAGTTCAGCCCGAACGTCCGCAAGTTCTCCCCAACGTACACTGATCCCGGGGGTTGAGGGAGCCCATTCCCCTGGGGCAAGGTCCTGGGCGCGGGCGATGGCTTTACGGATCAAGGCCGCGGTGGAGCGCTCGTCGGGGTTAAGATAACGCAGGAAAATGCCGTCCAGTCGGACAAGAAGTCGTCCCTGAATCACGAGGTAAAGGCAGACATCACGACGGATGCCGTGTGAGAGAAGGAAGGCTTCGGTGGCGCAACGACAAAGGATGTCGAGCCTACCAGCGCTTCCCGGGAGATCGGCCAACGGGAAATTCGGCGTAAGGGGAGCGGTATGCCCCAGGACCACGAATGCCCGCCGTTTCTCACTCACCCTCGACCCCCAATGCCCTGAGGTCCGAGGGTGCCTTGATGAGGAACCGGGGGACGACCTTCCCGGAGATCACCCAGGGGAGCCGGGCACCGAGCTCTAGCCGCTCTGGCATCTCCCCCGCGGTGAACCCGAGGGCCATACCCTCGGGGATGTTTCGCTGCCAGATGACCGCCATCCCTACCTGCTTCCCCTCGGGGAGAGCGTTGCAACTAGTAACCCAGCCGACCACGCGCCCGCTACGATCGAGGACCGCAGCACCGGCCCTCACCGGTCGTTCCCCCGCAGGTATCTCGAACCTGACGATCTCCCTATCCCAGCGCAAAAGAGCTCCTTTAAAGGCCTCTCTCCCCACGAAGAACGGTTTGTGGAGCTTCACATAAGCGCCGAAGCCCGCCTCGTGGGGGAATATCCCGTGGGGACCAGCGAGCTCGTGGCCCCAGAGAGGAAGGCCTGCTTCGCACCGCAGGGAATCCCGGGCGGCGAGCCCACAGGGTCTAACCCCGAATCCCTCTCCTGCCTGGAGGATCGCCTCCCAAACGTCCGTCGCCCGCTCCTTGGGGACGTAGAGCTCAAAGCCCATCGGCTCCCCGGTGTAACCCGTGCGGGCACAGATTACCGAAGTGCCCACAATCTCAAGTTCCAGAAATTCCATCCGTCGCAGGGCCTTGAGCCGCAGGGCCTCCTTGCGGGGGAGGAACTTGGCGAGGATGTCCCGCGAGCGAGGTCCCTGGAGGGCCAAATCGACGAGACCCTCTTCCTCATGTTTCAGGAACCGAATCTCCACCGCACCCTCCGGCCTCACCCAGGGGCGGGCGGGGTCGGGGGGGATCTCTCCCGCGTTTATCGCCGCGAGCCAACGAAAATCCTTGTCCTCGTTGACCGCGTTGACCACGAGCAGGAACTCCTCCTTCCCCAGTCGGTAGATCATGAGGTCGTCGATCACGTGCCCGCGGTGATCCAGGAGGAAGCCGTATTGGGCCTGTCCCGGGTGGAGCCAGGCGGCGTAGTTGGAGAAGACGAGGTCCAGGAAGACCTCGGCGAAGCGACCCCGAACGAGGATCGTCCCCATATGACCCAGGTCGAAGAGCCCCGCCCGCTCTCGCACCGCCCGGTGTTCTTCCAGGGCGGAGGAGAACCAGAGCGGCATGTCGTAGCCGGCGAACTCGCCCATTTGGGCTCCCCAGGCGCGGTGCCAGGCGTTGAGCGGCGTTTTCTTGGGGGCACGTGACGGGGGAGGCGCGACAGGGGGCTCGGCGGGCTGAGCAGGAAGATGTCTTCCCCGAAGGGAATCCCGCAGCATGGGTTCGCCCACGAAGTACGGCTTCTTTATCTCGAAGAGCTCGGGGTGTTTTCCGTAAACCTCCTTTATGCCCCCCGAGACCCCGAGGAAGATCCCCTCCGGGGATACTGAACCCTCGGGATCTACCGTAACGGTCTTTCCATCGAGGAAAAACTCCACCGCACGATTATCCAACCCGTCACGCGTAACGCGTAACGCGTAACGGATATCTTCGATCACCGCCGGACCCTGGACTTTGCGGTGGATATCCTCGGGATCGAAGAGGACATAACCGTCAGAGAGGGCCGAAAGCCACGTCCGCAGGTCCGCACCCGTCGCCACCGGGGCCAACACCAGGAAGGCCTCCCCGTCCAGGTCGTCGGAGAGGCGGACCACGACAGCCTCGGACACGAGCCTCCCATCACCGTCGAAGAAGAAATCGCGGGTCGAGTCGCCAACATCGAGCGCGAGAACATTGGCCGTGCCCGCTTCCTGCAGGAGGTACTTGGCGCGTCTTCCCCGCACCGTGAACGCGACGATCCCCGTGTCCCCGCCCCCTGCCGTGACGGATAAGGCCTCCCCCGGCCCTCCCACGAACCGAGCAACCAGGGCCCGGGTGCGGGCCCGCGCCTCCTCGAGGACCGGGAGGGGGAGTTTGCCGCGGGAGAGCGGCCCCGTGACCCCAAGGTAGGTGAAGGGCCGGATCTCCCGCAACACCATGGCGGTGATGGCCGCGATCTCCTCCATCTCTGCCCGGCCCATTCCCCGCTCCGTTACCCAGGGAGTGCCCATGCGAATCCCGTGCGCGTCCGCGGCGGAGGTATCGCCGGGGATGGTATTCTTGTTGGTCACGAGCCCCACGAGGTCCAGGATGCGGGCCGCGATCTCCCCCAGCATCGTCTCGCCGTTCGCCGTCTCGACCGCCCGGAGGTCGATCACGAGCAGGTGGGTGTCCGTCCCCCCGTAGGCGAGCTTCAGGCCCTCCCGCTGAAGGGCGGCGGCGAGGTGCATCGCGTTTTCGACAATTCGGCGCTGGAGATCCGCGAACTCAGGGGTCCGCGCGATGGCGAAGGCGGCGGCGATGGCGGCGAACTTGTTCACGTGTGGGCCGCCCTGAGCTCCGGGAAAGACGGCGAGGTCGATCGCCCTCGCGATATCGGGGTCGGTCGACATGATGACGGCCCCCCGGGGGCCGCATAGGGTCTTGTGGGTGGTGAACATGACGACGTCGGCGTAACCGATGGGGTTAGGGTAGACCCCGGCGATGGCGAGCCCGGCCGTGTGGGCGATGTCGGCGAAGAGGTATGCCCCCACCGCATCGGCGATCTCCCGGAATGCCGCCCAATCGGGGGCCCAAGGGTAAGAGGTATAGCCGGCGATGATCATTCGAGGACGGTGTTCCAACGCCAGCTCCATTATCCTCTCGTAATCGAGCCTCTCGGTCTCGGGATCCACCCCGTAGGAGACCACCCTGAAGCGGCGGCCGGACTGGTGGAAGGGGGACCCGTGGGAGAGGTGTCCCCCCTGGGCGAGTTCCATGGCCATGATGGTATCCCCGGGCTCGAGGAGCGCTTCGTAGATTGCCATGTTCGCCGCGGCGCCGGACAGGGCTTGGACATTCACGTAAATCTCGTCCACGGGGACATCATCGGTGGCGAAGCACTCCGCAGCCCGCCGGCACGCCAGAGCTTCCACCACATCCACGAGCTCGGTGCCTTTGTAGAAGCGGCGGTCGGCGTAGCGCCGATTGTAGGCCAGTCGCTCGGCGAGGTCCAGGATCCGTTCCTCCGGGAGCCGCAGGTCCTCGTCCCGAGGGTAGCCTTCGGCGTATATCGAGGTGAAGACGCTCCCCAGAGCCTCCCTCACCGCCTTCGGGGTGAGGGACTCCGAGGGAATCAGGATGATCTTCTCCGCCTGGCGCTGCTCCTCGGCCACTATGAGGCCCAGGATGGCGCGGTCGACCTCAGCGAGGCCTAATTTCAACAAGTTCGGCTTCATCGCCCTCCTCCAAGCGGACCAGTTCCTTCACCCAGTCCGTCCTCCTCCACGCGAGTTCCACGGCCAGGTAGATCGCCCCAGAAACCAGGGTATGGCCCCCGAGCAGGAAAGGGACCCTAGCGTCCTTTATGGCCCTTAGAAGCTCGAGAAGTACCGCGTCCTTGACACCGACCTCATCGAGGAGATCGAAAGAGAAGCGCTCCTCTGGTGGTGGCCAGATTCCAAGGCCGGCGAAGAGTACCCTTACGTCCCAGACAACCGCATCAGCGGACTGTGAGAGCTCATCTATAAGGCCCTTCGGTCCTAGGGCTTTATAGAGACTTAGAATCAAGGGCCGTTCCCATCGGCCCTCGGCCTTCATCCCCCGAGCCTCGGAGAGGACGCGTGTTCGGCAAGCCGCTTTTCGGTCTAGGAAGCGCATGAGATGACCGCTCACCCGCCCGAGAAGGGTGACCCTCTTCCCCGGCTCCACGAGGGCTGAAAGCAACGCCTCCGCCCTCGGGATTGGCCTGAGGACTTCGCTGAGCGCATCGGGGAGGTCCAACTTGCAAGCGAGGACCTGCAGCTCTCCGGGGGTATCGATATCGAACTGAGTCCGGGCGTTTCGGGGGAGTTCGAAACATCGATATCCCAGCTCCCATAGCCTCCAGCCCAGGGCGTTGTCGTTCGTCAAACCGCGGAATACCTCGGGCCGAGGAGGGCAAATCAAGGCGAAGTCAGTGGAATAGAAGTTGTTTAGGACGGCAAAGGGCTCGGAGAAATCGAGATTCAAGAGGTGAGACAACTCTCTCTCCCCAAGCAAAAACCCACTGCCGGCCGAGAAGTACAGAAGCCTACGAGGGCGAAACCTTTCCACAAAAGACAAAAGGGCATCGCCCCACAGGAACCTCCGTTTCGGGGTGGGCACTATCTCCAAATCCCCCCATCCCCTGCGTTCTGGCGTGAGGACGAAGAGCCCAAGCTCTTCATCCAGATGGCGCAGTTTTGAAAAAAGCCATTTGGTAGCGGCTACACGCGCCCTCCCCACAATATCCGAGGAGACCGCCACGGCCACCACACAGGCCGTCCCAACCATCCTCAGGGCTTTACTTCATAAGGGAGGAGGGCCAATTTGCGCGCACGGTCGATCTCCGTGGCGAGTTGGCGCTGATGCTTGGCACACAAGTGGGTGATCCGGCGAGAGAGGATCTTCCCGCGACGATTCATAAACTGCCTTAGGACCTCGGGCTCCTTGTAAGTGAGTTTCAGGCCATGCTGGCAGACGCGACAGGCTCTCGTCTTTCCCGGCATCTCAGAAAGGCACCTCCTCTTCGGGTTCCGATTCGGGTATCTCGGGCGGCTCCGGAAGTTCCGCCTCGTACTCTGCCGGGACCTCGGGCCTCGGCCCCAGGAAGTGTACATACTGGGCGACCACCTCGGTAGTCTTACGGCGCTCCCCCTCTTGAGTGGTGAAAGAGCGAATGCGCAACCGACCGTCTATGGCCACAAGCCGCCCCTTTTGGAGGTAGGTAGCACAGGATTCGGCCTGTTTCCCCCACACCACTACAGGCACGTAAGTGGTCTCTTCCTCCCAGTTGTTGGTCTCGGGGTTGAGGACACGACGGTTCACGGCGATGGAAAAGCGGACCATAGCCTGACCACTTTGGGTATAACGTAATTCCGGATCCGCTGTGAGGCGGCCTGTGAGGATCACTCGGTTGAGATCGGACATGCTTCAGTCACCATCCGTCCTCACGATCTGATAGCGCAAAAGCTCGTCGTCCACACGAAGCCTCTCTTCAAATGAAGAAACTCTATCCGGAGGTAGGGCGAAATTCACGAGCACATAATACCCCTCTCGGAAGTCATCGATCTCATAAGCCATAATTCGAGTACCCCACTCGTCCACATTTTGAATTTGCCCACCGTTCTCCTGAATGAGCTGGTTTATGCGTTCGATCTTTTCTTTGCGCCTTTGTTCATCTAAATCAGGACGAATTATGTAAACTACCTCATAGCTTTTCAGCTCAGGCGCCACCTTCGTAACCTCCTCTGTAACTGAAATTTTTCGCGGTTTGCCGAACTGTACTACAGCCTTTCGGATTTGTCAACCTGTGGCCGCAACCCCCGATCTCAAGGGCATTCCCCTTGACAGGTGAACAATGCATGCCTTATAATTGCTCACACTTTAACAGAGGGGGGTGTAGTCGATGAATAAGGGGGAGTTGATCGCCAAATTGGCTGAGCGTGCCGGGATGACGAAGAAAGACGCGAGAAAAGCCCTGGATACGCTCATCGACATCATCATCGAGACGGTGAGCAAGAACGAAGAGGTGCTGCTCACCGGCTTTGGGAAGTTCGAGGCTCGTGCCCGTAAGGAGTCACAGCGGATCAACCCGCAGACCCAGCAGCGCATCAAGGTACCGAGCAAGGTCGTCCCCGTCTTCAGGCCTGGACGAAACTTCAAAGAGGCTGTTCAGAAGAAGCTCAAAGCCGTAACCGAGAGGGGCCAGCTCAAGATTAAGAAGGCCTGAAGAGAGCCTCTTCGTCGGTTATGGCTCAGCCCGGCAGTTTTTTTGCGCTGCCGGGTTTTTTCTTTGAAAAGGGGGGAGCAGGGTTTCCCTCGCCCGTGCCGACTCGAACGGCGGCCTTGCGGGCCGAGAGCTTTCCCGACGGCAGGAGGGGACCGTCGAGCGCTACCTCGGCCTACAGGGCTGTAAACCCGTACAGGCTGGCACCTTGCCGCGGACTATCTGCCCCTTGCGGGACAGCGCTGCTCCCCCCTGTACTGGCTCGGGAAAGCGTATCCGGACAAACCGAAGGATGATTATACGAAATCAAAAAGAGGGGCTCAAGGGTAGAGGCGATCGAGCATGCGCGGAAAGGGGATCGTCTCGCGGATGTGCCTGACGCCGCAGATCCAGGCGATCGTCCGTTCAACCCCCAAGCCAAAGCCCGAGTGCGGGACCGAGCCCCACTTCCTCAAGTCAATGTACCATCGATAGGGTTCGAGGGGAAGGCTGTACTCCCGCAGCTGGCTTATCAACTCTTCCTCCGTGTCCACGCGTTGGGAACCCCCGATGATCTCCCCGTATCCCTCCGGGGCGATGAGGTCGGCACAGAGAACCACCGAGGGATCGTCCGGGGCCCGCTTCATGTAGAAGGGCTTGATCTTCGCGGGGAACCGCTCCACGAAGATCGGCTTTCCGAAGTGCCCGGAGAGCGCATCCTCCGCCGGGGCTCCAAAGTCATCGCCGTACTCCATGGGGACGCCCCGTCCGTTGACAATCCTGACCGCTTCGGCGTAAGTGACTCGAGCGAACGGTCCCTTGACCTCCGCAAGCAGTTTCGTGGCATCACGTCCCAGAAATTCCAGTTCTCGTCTGCGTTCGGTGGCTACATACTCCACCACATAACGAACTAAGCGCTCCTGGAGGGCGAGGTTGTCCTCGTGGTCGAAGTAGGCCGCCTCGGCCTCCGCCATCCAGAACTCGGTGAGATGTCGTCGGGTCTTGGACTTCTCCGCACGGAAGGCGGGGCCGATCCAGTAAACCTTTCCCAACGCCATGCAGGTGGCCTCCAAGTAGAGTTGGCCTGACTGGGAAAGGTAGGCGGGCTCACCGAAATAGTCCAAGGGGAAGAGGGTGGTCGTTCCCTCGACCTGGGTTCCCACGATAACGGGACACTCCGTGGCCACGAACCCTTCCCTCTTGAAGAACTCACGGACGGCCCATAGCACCGCATCCCTTATCCGCAGGATAGCGAACTGCCTCCGCATGCGGATCCAGAGGTGACGGTGGTCCATGAGGAAACCGACGCCATGTTCCTTCAAGGTAATGGGAAACTGTCCCTCGGGGACCTGCACTGGTTGAAGACGTGACAGCAAGAGTTCATAACCGCCCGGGGCCCGGGGATCTGCACGCACGGTCCCGATGACGACAAGGGAGGTTTCCTGCGGGAGGCGTTCACACAGCTCGAAGCTCTGAGGTTCCGTGTCCTTGGCTGTGGCTACGCATTGAAGGAACCCGGTACCGTCGCGAACAATAAGGAATCGGATCTTACCGGAAGAACGCCTGTTGAAAAGCCACCCCCGTATCGTAACCTCATCGCCCACGTGATCCCGAAGCTCCTCGATGTAGACCACCCTCGGTCCCATACTCAGGAAGCCTTTGTCTCCCGCCTCCAGAAGAGCCGCACCATATACTCCCCCTCCAAGGGTTGCATCTCGAGGTCTCCCTTATGGGCCGAGTGGATCGCCTTTCCGAGGCGCATGGCGAGGTGCGGAGTTGTGGTAGCTATCTCCATGCCATCCGTGCTTTCTTTTATCCACAGGATCCGTTGTAGGGGTCGCTGTTTGTTCGCCTCCTCCTCTTGGTTTCGCACCAGATTCATGATCTCTTCCTTCTTCGCGGCGAGGTATGACCCTGTTAGGAAGAGAAGCCCGCCGGGGTAACGATCCTGTTCACGACGACAGGCGGGGCACAGGGCCCAGTGGGCATCCTTGGGGAGCTCCCCACCCACCGCTGGATGCTGCCAGTGGCCGTCCTTGTATAAAAGCCCGCAGCTCTCGCACACCGTGGGTTCGGGGTATTTGCGCCCCTCGTAATAAGGATTATCGGTCTCATGTCCCACCGCACCGCGGCGCTCACGCATCCAATTCCTCCCCCTCCTTCTCGCCGATCTTTCGCTCGATATAGGCTATCGCCTCTCCCACGGTATTGATCTTCTCCGCGTCCTCTTCAGGTATCTCGATCCCGAACTCGTCCTCGAACTCCATGATGAGGTCCACGAGGTCCAGGGAGTCGGCGCCGAGATCTTCACGAAAGGTGGCCTCGTCGGTCACCTCATCGAGTTCCACCATGAGCTTTTCCGCGATAATTTCCCGTATGCGCTCGGCCGTTTTGCTCATATCCTTCACGCACCCCCTTGACGGAATTTTCACGCACAGGGCGCGAGGCCCCCATCGACGCAGAAAACGTGCCCAGTTATATAAGAAGCTTTTTCGGAGAGCAAGAAGGTCACCAGCGCCGCCACCTCCTCGGGCCTCCCGATCCTCCCCAAAGGGATTCTGGCGAGGTAAGCCCGCACGGTCTTCTCCGGGAGCGTGGCGGTCATCGGGGTCTCGATGAGCCCTGGCGCGACGACATTGGCCCGGATCCCATAACGGCCCATTTCCTGAGCGATGGTGCGGACGAGGGCGATAATGCCGGCCTTTGCTGCAGCGTAGTTAGCTTGGCCGGGATTTCCCGTGAGCCCAACCACGGAGGACATGAAGACCAGCGCCCCGCACCGCCGCCTCATCATCCCTCGCAAGGCCTCCCGTGCACAGTGATATGCCCCGGTGAGGTTCGTGCGCAACACCTCTTCCCACGCCTCGGGCTTCATACGCACGAGCAACGTATCCCGGGTTGCCCCCGCGGAATAGACCAAGAAATCGACCCGTCCCGCCCATCCCTCCACCGCGGCGAACCCTTCCCTAACCTGCTCCACATTCCCCACATCACATCGGAAGAACTTCGCCCCTTCTCCCAGTTCGGCTTCGGCGCGCTTCCCACGCCCTCCGTCCCTCCCGAAGAGCGCCACCCGCGCCCCAGCCTCCACGAGCTCGCGGGCTACGGCGAGGCCGATCCCCGACGTCCCACCAGTCACCACCGCGACCTTGCCTTCAAAGCCCCACATACTCCCCCCACCTTTTGAAATTTATCCCCCTGCTGGTGCGTCGCCCCAGTTTTGTCAAGACCTCCCCAGGCCCGACCTCCACCGCCTCGGTGACCCCGAGTCCTTCCAGCGCCCGGATCACCTCCGTCCAACGCACCGGGCTCGTCATCTGGATTCCCATAAGCCGCCGAATTTCCCCTGGGTCAGTCTCCGGGCGCCCGGATACCGCGGACACGAACTTGACCCGAGGGGATGAAAAGGCGATCTCCTCCAGGGCCTGCCGGAACTCCGCCTCCGCTTCCCACATGAGGGGCGTGTGGAAAGGCCCCATAACCCTTAAAGGCACCGCGCGAAAGCCGCGTTCACGTGCGCGCGCAACCGCGCGCTCCACCGAAGCGTTCTCACCGGAGACGACCACCTGCTCCGGAGCATTGTAGTTCACGGCGAAACACCCCGTCTCCGCCGCGATCCGCTCGACCTCGGCTTGGGGCGCGATGATGGCCGCCATGGTCCCCGGATGTTTCCGAGCTACCTCTTCCATGAGCCGCCCCCGTCGAGCGGCTAGCCACAATGCGTCCTCCCAGCTGATAACCCCCGCAGCTGCCAATGCGGTGTACTCCCCCAAGGAGTGTCCACAGACGGCCTGGGGAATGAGCCCTGCCTCCCGCGTTAACGTCTCGGTTATCAGCCACTCGACGAAGAGGAGGAGAGGCTGGACGTAGGCCGTATGAGCGAGCTTCTCGGGGTCGCCGAGGGCCACGGCGGGCGAATACCCCAAGATCTCCTCAGCCCGTACCACAAGTGATCCCGCCCAGGGGCGCCCGAGGAGCTCCATCCCCATGCCGGCCTCGTGGGAACCTTGGCCGGGGTAGATGAAGGCTACCACCGCAGGATCACCGTCCCATAGCAGGCACCGGCACCAAAGGCGGTCAAGGCAAGGATATCACCATCCACGATCTTCCCCGCCCGTACTGCTTCGTCGAGGAGAATGGGGATGGAAGCGGTGGACGTATTGGCCACCCGGTCGATGTTCACGAGCACCCGCTCCCTCGGGAACCCGAGCCGCTTCACCAGGGCCTCGATGATCCGGAGGTTCGCCTGGTGAGGGAGGAGCCAGTCTATGTCGGCGAGGGAGATCCCCGCCCGCTCCGTCGCCTCCAGGGTGGCTCGCTCCATCATCGTGACGGCCGACTGATAGACCCCGCGGCCCTTCATCTCGAGGAAGTGCTTCTTGGCCTGAACGGTCTCGAAACTTGCGGGAAGTCGCACGCCCCCGGCAGGGATCCGCAAGAGCCCCCTCTTCGTGGGGTCACCGTGGAGGGAAATGCCGAGGATCCCCCGGTCGTCGTCGGCCATGACCAAGGCCACCGCGCCGGCACCATCCCCGAAGAGGACACACGTCTTCCGGTCCTCCCAGTCCACAAACCGGGAGAGGGCCTCGATCCCGACGAGGAGAGCATTACGCGCGAGGCCACTTTTCATCATCGCCCCGGCCACGGCCATCCCGAACACGAAGCCCGCGCAGCCCGCCTTGATATCGAAGAACGGGGGCTCGTGAGGGAGGCCGAGGCCCTCGGCGATGAACGGGGACGAGCCGGGGATGAGTTCCTCGGGAACGTTGGTGGCTACGACGAGAAGGTCGAGTTTCTCCGGATCGAGACCCGCCTGGCGCAAGGCCTTCTCCGCGGCGGCGATCCCCATAAAGGCCGGGGGCGTCTCGGGTGCCAAGAGGCGTCTCTCCACAATCCCGGTGCGGGAACGAATCCACTCGTCGGAGGTATCGAGGGAAAGGGAGAGATCATCGTTGGCAAGGACTCTTTCGGGAAGGAAGCGCCCGGTACCCGCTACCCGTAGTTTGATCATCCTTCCCTCGTGAGACCCTCCGAGAGACGATCGAGCAAGCCCGCCTTGGCGGCCCAGAAGACTCGTTCTACCGCGGCCTCTATGGCAGCCGCGCTGGAGCGCCCGTGAGCCACGAACACAAGACCCTTCACCCCGAGAAGTGGCGCCCCATTGTAACGCTCGTAACGCAGGCGCTGTGAGAGGGCACTGAATTCACGCCGGAGGAGCAGGGCCGCGACCTTTCCCCCAGCGGAACTTCCGACGGTGCGCTTCAAGGTTTCCCAGACCACCTCCGCTCCTCCTTCCAATGCCTTGACGGTGAGGTTCCCGGCGAACCCACCACACACCACAACGTCCGCAGGGCGTTCAGTAATGAGCTGATGTGGTTCCACGTTCCCCACGAAGTTAGGCCAGGCCCGCAGGAGCTTGTAGGCCTCCCGGGTAAGCTTGTCGCCCTTTATCTCCTCCTCACCCACGTTGAGGAGGCCTACCTGGGGCCTCTCCTCCCCCAAGACCTCGCGGGCGTAGATCTCGCCCATCCTGGCAAATTGAAGGATATTGTAAGGTTTGCAATCCACGGTGGCCCCGGCGTCGATGAGGTAAAGTTCCCGGCCGGGGAGAGTGGGGATAGCGGCGCAGAGACCGGGGCGCAGGACCCCGGGGATCCTCCCCAAAGTGAAAATGGCCGTAGCCACAATGGCTCCAGTGTTGCCGGGCGATAGGAAGGCCTCTGCCTGTTCCTCCGCCAGGAGTCTCATCCCCTTGACGAGAGAGGAGTCCCTCCTGCGGACGGCCCGAAGTGGGGGTTCATCCATCCGCACGACGTCGGGGGCGTGGACCACCTCCACGGGAAGTTCGGGATCGAGGTGTGGATGAATCTCTGTCTGTTTCCCAACCAGGACCAAATTTAACGGAAGCCTCTTTGCAGCAGCTTGGGCTCCACGGATGAGCTCAACGGGCGGACGGTCCGCCCCCATGACGTCCACCACAATGCGAATGCCCATAAAAATAATGCCGAGGGCGGGAGTCGAACCCGCACGGGCGTTAAAGCCCACTGCCCCCTCAAGACAGCGCGTCTGCCAATTCCGCCA
>MTNJ01000013.1 GCA_002011425.1 Candidatus Acetothermia bacterium JdFR-48
GCCGAGCCACTGAAGCATGAGCCGCGCGGCGAGGATCGCCGCCGTGGGGTTCACCTTGTACTGGCCCGCGTACTTGGGGGCGGAGCCGTGGGTCGGCTCGAACACCCCATAGTCCTCCCCGATGTTCCCCGCGGAGGCGAACCCCAGGCCGCCCACGAGCTGGGCGGCGAGGTCCGAGATGATGTCCCCGAACATGTTCGAGGAGACCAGGACCCCGTAATCCTGGGGGTTCTTCACGAGCCACATACACATGGCATCGATGTTCGTCTCCCAGAGCTCGATCCCCGGGTACTCCACCGCCACCCCGCGGGCGATCCGCACCATCATCCCGCTCGTCTCCCGGATCACGTTGGGCTTCTCCACCACCGTCACCGTGGAATAGCCGTGTTCCTTGGCGTACTCGAATGCGGCGCGGACGATCCGCTCACAGCCCCTCCTGGTGAAGATGCGACAGGAGATGGCGAGTTCATCCTGGGGAAAGACGGCGAACCGTTCCATCTTCTGCGAGTGCCTCCGCAGTACCTCCACCACCTCATCGGGGACGGGGTGGAATTCCACCCCTGAATAAAGTCCTTCGGTGTTTTCTCGAAAGATCACGAGGTCGATATCGTCCCGGTGGTTCAGGGGGTTCCCGGGAAAGGCCCTGCACGGGCGGACGTTGGCATATAGGTCGAACATCTGGCGGATGGCCACGATGGGGGAGAAGTAGGAGAGGCCCTTGTCCTTGAGGTGAGGGGCGAGCTCCGCCTCGGCCTCGTCCTTGGGCTTGGAGGTGATGGCCCCGAAGAGGCAGGCATCCGTGCTCTTCAATACCTCGATGGTGCGATCGGGAAGGGCATTACCCTCCTCACACCAGAACTTCCACCCCACATCGCCATGCACGTATTCCGCCTCGAACCCCACCGCGTCCAGCACCATCCGCGCCGCCTCCAGCACCTCCGGGCCGACGCCGTCCCCGGGAAGGTAAGCGATCCTGTACCTCGCCATCTATCCCTCCTCCGCGAGCTTTTTCCTCAGATGTGGGATCAACCCGCCGTCGCGCAGGATCTCGAGGACTATGGGCGGAAGAGGCGGGAACCGGTACTCCCGGCCCTTGTGGCGCAGGGTCCCGGCCTCGGGATCGAGCTCGACCTCGTCGCCGTACTGGATCGCGGCCACGGCCTCGGGGATCTCGAGGACCAGGAGGCCGTTGTTGATCGCGTTCCGGAAGAAAATGCGGGCGAAGGAGACGGCGATCACCGCCCCCACGCCTGCAGCCACTAAGCACGTGGCCGCCTGTTCCCGTGAGGAACCGCAGCCGAAGTTCCTCCCCGCGACGATCACGTCCCCCGGCTTTACCTCCTTAGCGAACCTCGGGTCCAGGTCCTCCAGGGCATGTTTGGCGATCTCCGCGGGTTCCATGCGGGAGTAGGTATAACGTCCGGGAAAGATCACGTCGGTGTTCACATCGTCGCCGTACTTCCACGCTCTCCCTTTTATCATCCGTTCCACCTCGTGTACCGATGGTACTCGAGAAGGATGTGTCGCCGAAAAAAGCGGCCGAGAAACGGCCGCCCCTGCGAACGCACCCCCACAAAAAGATGAGCGTTCAGCCGCCCTTCCCTTTCCCCTTCCCGTGCCCCTTTCCCTTGCCGTGCCCGGCATTTCCGTTACCCTCATCGTCCTTGCCCTTTCCAGCGCCTGTGCCCTTCCCTTCCCCCGGGTGTCCATCCTCGCCCTTGGCCCCCTGGGGCCCCTTCCCTTTGCCCTCCTCGAGCAGCTCTTCCAATGCGGCGAGGATCTCCTCCTCGTCCGCCCCCTCGCGGATCAGCGATTTGACAAGGTGGACCACCTGGCCGGCCGGAACGCCGGCCCCCAGGGCTTCCCACATCCGCTGCAGAAGATCCGGGGTTAACTCCTGCCCCGTTTGGCGCAGGGCCTTGATCACCCCGGGCAAGGTCAACAGGCCGCGTTCCATGGATGCAAAGGGGCCGAACTTCCCCGTCTCCACCACCTCTTCCAGGGCGTCGAGCACCTCGTCATATGCCGCGCCCTCGGCGGTGATGGTGGCCAGGGCCAACTCGAGAGCACGCACGGCGAGGCCGACCTTGTCCTCCGCCATGAGATCGGCCCATTCGACGGTCTCGAGAAGCCCCAACGCCTGTTCGGGTGTGATAAGCCCGAGCTCGACTGCCGTGGAAACCAGGAGCGAGATCGTCTCGATGTGGGTCTCCGGAACGAGGGTGTTCCCCTCGATCAACGAGATGACCGTCTCCAGGGTAACCGCGGCCGTCTGCTCCTCATCCACCAGCACGACGGGCCCCGTCCGCCCCTCTTGGGCCACGATCGTTGGACTCCATGCCAATGTACAGAACGCGATAACGGCTACCACAAAAGACAACCGCTCCATACTGACCTCACCTCGCTGTCGAACCTTATCTTCAACTACATTCCATTATACCGTGATCCATTTGCTAACTCACTCTATCCAGGGTCTCGACAACTTCTCATTCGGGGCAGGCTCGAGGCAGCGGGAAAAGAGCCGAGATAATGGTGACCTTCCCCCCGTTGGTGGCAAGGTTTCAGTCAGTCAGCGGTATCTCCAGGGTAGGGAGTTTCTCGGGATCGAAGTAATCGTCAGGGATGTCCGCCACCTCGCGGACCAATATCTCCAGGACGGCGACGTTGTCCGAGTTCAAGTTGCGGATGGTCAGCTTATGGGGGATGTAGCCGAGGTCGTCGGCGTAGAAGTCCGCGGCCTCGATCACCTTCCCAAGCGCCCCCTCCGCGTCGTAGAACTCAGTACGCAGGACGACGAAGTGTTGTTTGTCCACCCACAGGACGATCTTCGTCCACTCGGTCTCGTGCCCTTTCTTGGGAGCGAGGGCAATCACGTAAGTCGTGGTGCCGCTCACCTCCTCCTCGCCTACGAGCTCAGGGGCATAGTCGTCACGGTACTTGAATCCTTCGGCGATGTCCTCGCGGGTGACACCGGAGCCGGCGATGAACTCTTGTTGGCGCGCTTCCGCGGAGACGAGTTCCTTCACCAGGCCCAGGGCGGGGAGGTAGAGCCACATGCGTACCTCTCCTTCCGAGGGGGCCCAGGTGAGGAACATTGTGCCCGCCACGAGTTCGGGCTCGAGGTAGACGATGAGGCTGCGGTCGGGCTTCCCCTCGATCCCGCGGGCGGAGTAGACACGGAACGCGTAGACATTGGTGACATCGCCTTCCGTGATGGTGAACCGCACCGTGGCGACCACCTCGCCCGACTCCCCGCCCATGAGGCCCTTCCCTTCCACCTTGGCGAGGATCTCGTCGGCGGTGAGCCCCTGGGCTTGGAGCCCCGGACCCAGCAAGATCATGGCCAAAATGGCGATGAATATCTTTTTCCTCATGATCTCCTCCTTTCGGTTTTCCCCGGTTCACGTCGGGGATCAGTGGCAAGCCTGATGACTCTCGGCCCCCCGTCTTTCCACGCGAGGAGATACCGCTGGGTGAGAAATTTCGGTTCCACGCACCCCAAAACGGCGGGGAGGACGAGCAACGCCCCCGCGGAGCTCGTCACCATGGTGAGGGCCACGAGCCATCCCATAGTGGCCAGCGCCCCGAAACTTGAGAGCAATAATACTAGGAACCCCACCGTTAGGGTGAGGGCATTGTAGAAGATGGCCCGTCCCGCGGTGTCGTAGGTGACGTTCAGCGCCTCGGGATGGGGGAGGCCGCGCATGCGCTCCCGCCGATATCGGGTGATAAAGTGCACCGCGTAGTCCACCCCGATTCCGATCACGAGGCTTGCGATCATCACCGTGGCCATGTCGAGCCGTGCTCCGGCGATGGCCATGACGCCGAAGTTCCCCACCACGGAGACAACGAGCGGGAGGAGCGCGAATGCCCCGCCCACGGCGGTCCCGAGCAAGAGCGACACGATCAGCCACACGGCGCCGAAGCTTGCGAATAAGCTCACGATCTGCGATTGGACGATCTTGTGGCTGATGCGTACGTAGATCACCAGGGACCCCGTGACGTACCCCGTGACCTCCTGGGGGGCGTGCTCGGCGATGAAACGCTCCACGTCGGCCATCAGTGCCTCGTAGACCGCGGTCCCCACCGACTTCACTCGGGCGGTAAGCTGGGCCGTGGAGAAATCCCGGGTGACCATGCTCCGGAGGATCTTCCCACCGCCCATCTCATAGAGGAGGAGGAGCTGTGCCACCGCCCGCGGGGAGTCCGGAACCGTATAGTACGCCTCATCGTCCCCATGAAGAGTGTAGTTGGTCTCCTTGATCAGGTCTACGATGGAGGAGGTGTAACCCACGATTCCCGAGGTCTCGAGGTATCGTTGAAGGGCGTCCACGAAGGCGAGGACCTCCGGGTCCTTGAGGCCGTCGCGACGGCCGGTCTCGACGACGATGCTGATGTTTTGGCTTCCGCCAAAGTTTTTCTCGATGAACTTCAGACCTTTGATTACGGGTGCCTCGGGGCGAAAGTACTTCGACATATCGGACTCCACTTGGATGCGGGGGATCTGGGAGAGGAAGACGGCAAAGACAACCGCCGCTCCCACGAGGAGCCAGGTGCCCCGATGGTGCACCCCGCGGGCCAGCGCCCGGGGCACCGTCCCGCCCCCCCGCCCGGGGTGGGTGCCCTTCGGGAGGGGGAGGAGGGAGAGCACGGCGGGGATCAAGGTGAGGGAGACGGCGAAGGAGACGAGCACCCCCACGGCGGAGAAGACCCCGAATTCCCGGATGGGTTTGAGGAAGGCCGAGATCAGCGTGAGGAAGCCGGCGGCGGTGGTGAGGGCTGAGGCGAACACCGGGTTCGCCATAGCCGCCACCACCTCGGCGACGAGCTCGCGCTTCGACGTCCCCGCGGCGGCCCGTTCGAAGTAATGGTTGACCACGTGGATCCCGTACGCCGACCCCACTGCGACGAGGAGCACCGGAAGGAAGCTCGACACCATGGAGAGTTTCACCCCCAAGAGTGACATCAGCCCCACGGTCCAAATGACGGCCACGATGACCACCGCCAACGGAAGAAGCATCCCCCGCAGCACCCGGAAGCTCAGGAAAAGCACCCCGAGCACAACCAGAACCACTACGGGGAAGAGGAAGCGGAGATCCCGGCGCATGTAAACGTCCATGTAGTGCACGAAGGCCGCGTCTCCGGTGAGGTAGAAGCTCTCCGGACCTTGGTACCCAGCGAGGATCCCCTGGACCCGGTTCACGAGCTCCGCGACCTTGTCCTTGTTCCCCTCCGCCTCGGGGTGCACCTTGAGGACGATGAGGCAAGCCGAGCCGTCCTCGAGGACCAGTGACCCCACGATCCTCCGTTCGCCTAAGAGCCGGTCCACGAAGGCCCGAACGTCGGCTTCACTCTCGGGAAGACGCTGGAGGGCGGGCCGCACCACGAGGGCGAGCTCTGTCCCCTCCACGATGTCCACATTGGTAGGTGAGATAACCTCCTCCAGGAGGCCCGTGTCCACCAGCGCCTCGAGCTCTCGGGTGAGGGCGTAGAGCTTCCGCACGCTCTCCAGGGTGAAGAGTGTTCCCCCTTCAGGGGCAGAGATCCCCACCATGAGCACAGACTGAGACCCGAAGGTCTCCTTGGTCTCCCGGAACTTCGCCACCACCGGATCGCCCGCAGGAAGCATCTTGTCCATCTCGGAGAGGAATTGGATCCGGGGGGCGAAAAAGAGGAAGAAAAGGGTAATTAGTCCCAAGGCTGCAAGCGTCCTCAAGGGATGGGCAGCGACGGCCTCCGCAAACCGGCGGAGCATCTCCCCTACCTCACACGTCCCCGAAGATCCCGAGTGCGGCGAGCCGTAGGGAGAGGAGGAGCGGCCAGAGATCATCGGCAGGCGTCCGGAGCTCCCGCTCTCCGCCGAACACTTTGACGACGAGCTCTTTCAGACCCACCAATTCTGTCTCGTTTACGCCGTTAGCCTCGGCTTCGGGGGGAACACAAAGCCAGATGTATTCACTCTCCCTTGGGATCACGAACACGAGATCGAACGGCCCTGCCTCCACGGTTTCCTCAGGGAAGCCCAGGATGGCCTTGACGGAGAAGCCATGTTCGATGAGGATCCGCGCCATGGCCTCGAGCCTGATGGACGTCACTAACTCCTCGGTCTCGTCGACAATGAGGACCTTCCCTTTGACTTCCAGGGCTTCCGGGGCGGCCAAGAGGAGCACCCCTGCCACCAGAGTCAGGACAACGAACGCCGGAAATCGTTTCATGAAAGGCCTCCTTTAGCTCGGTTTCGGGGCCAGAGCACGCCATGCGATCTCAGCGAGCTCCCTCGGCCCCATTCTTTGGATCCGCTCTGCCACTTCATCTCCCTCCAGGGCCCGGGCCGAGACCGACTCCACCATCCCAAGGAACGCGTATGCGGCGATGGTGGGATCGCAACGACGGATCTGGCCACGCTCGATTCCTTCTGCGATGAGTGAAGCGAGGTAATTCACGAACGCCTGGCGCATGGCGAGGGCCCTGCGTTTCGCCATAGGGGAGAGGCCCCGCAGGCTCTGGGCCAGGGGGCGTAGGGACGGCCCCTCCTCGAGCAGCAACCGGAAGTGGAGCTCGGCGATGCGCTGGATCATCACCGATACGGGGAGGCCTTCCTCTTTCAGCTCCTCGATTGCCTTCCGGCGCTTCTCGTACTCATCGCGGAGGAGCGCGAGGAGCATCTCCTCCTTGCTCTTGAAGTGATGGTAGATGGTGCCAAGGGAAACCTTGGCGGCGCGGGCGATGGCCCGCATGCCTGTGGCGTGGAAGCCCTGCTGGGAAAAAAGTTTCCCCGCGGCCTCGAGGATGCGCTGTTCGGTTGGCTTCACAACTTCCTCACGCTCCTATCGAACGTTCGTTTTACAAAATTATAGGCCGGGTTAGTAAACTTGACAACTTCTTGCTAAATTCGAAATTTCTTACTCCAACGTAGAACTGTCCCCGGTGACGTAAAAGGACCTTTCGAACGAACGTGAAAGCCACAGGCTGAGGAGAACCGAATAGCGACGTTTCCGGACGGCAAATTTGTGAAGTGCCCTGTCTTTTTTTCGGAGATCACCGTCGGGCTTCTTGTGCAGGGAGGTAGTCAATACGTGTCCACTGCCTCTAGAGCCGCGGGGAGGACGCGGAGGTCGGGGATCGTGTAGTCGGGGCAATGGGCGGGGATCGAGGGAATTTGCTCGCGGTACGGCCCCACGAGGACGCGGATCGCCCGCATCCCGAGCACATGGGCCGGGAGGACGTCGTGGTCGAGGCGATCCCCCACCATCACCGCCTCCGAGGGGGATACCCCGATCCCGTCGAGGATCATACGGAAAAAGAGCGGCAGAGGTTTCATCACCCCCATCTCCTCGGAGACGAGGTCCCAGGCGAAACCCGCGGTGATCCCCTCCCGGCGTAGGAACTCCCCGGTGCGGGCCTCCTGGTTCGCCGCGATGGCGAGGATGTAACCCCTCTTCTTGAGGACAGCGATCGTCTCGCGGACCCCCTCTCGCACGCGGAACTCACGCCGCGCGAGCCACTCTCGCTTGAACTCGCTGAACCGTCGGTCTGCTTCGCGGAAGCGGGCGACGTCCGGTTTGAGGTAATGCCAGAGCACAGCGAGCCAGGGATTCGAGTCCATGCGTCGGGTGTAATCGAGCACTGTTCGACGGACCTCCTCCTCGGTGATGTCGATCCCCGTATCCGTAAGGCAAGAAGCCAAAAAGCGTTCCCATGCCCTGTATTCGGGATCCTCGTTCATAATGGGCCCCCCCACGTCCAACAGTATTGCCTTGAGCATCGACCGCCCTCCTTCACACATGGGGCAATCTTACCCGACGCGCAGACCTATTAGGTCCTGGGGAGAAGCACCCTGTTCAGAAATTTTTTGATCTCTCGCAGCGCAGTCCAACTAGGTCCTAAGGGGATAAGGTGAAACTCGTGTGCCGCGAAAGGGATTAGGACAAGCTTTACCCGAGCGCCCGCCGCCTTCAAGGCCTCAGCCATAGCGATGGAGTGCCGTGGCGGGACGACGAGGTCGGCGGTTCCATGGATGAGGAGAAAGGGCGGTGCATCCGGTCTCACCCAGTAGATGGGAGAAGCACGGCGCCAGAGCTCGGGATCCTCGGCGTAAGAGGCGCCGAGGAAATCGGTCACCACCACGGCACCGGCGGGGTTGGAATTATAGAGGGTAAGGTCCATGGGGCCATAGAGAGAGACCACCGCACGTACTACTATACCCTCCCCTTCGCAGGGGCCGAGTTCGGGCGGTGCCAGCGCGAGGAGGGCTGCCAGATGTCCACCGGCCGACTCCCCGATCAGTACTACGCGGTCCAGGGCCACCTGCAGTTCGGGCGCGAGGTCATGGAGCCACGCCAGGGCACAACGAAGGTCGGACAGCTGGGTCGGGAACACGAACGCCGGGGCGAGCCGGTAGTTCACCACCACGCCCACGTACCCGAGCGAGGCGAAGTGTTCGGCATATCCAGCGAAGGTGCTCTTGTCCCCGGTGTGCCACGCACCGCCGGGGACGAAGACGATGGCAGGGTATGGGCCGGCCCCGTCCGGGAGGTAGAGGTCCAGGGTGAGCCGCACCCCCTCCACCTCCCGGTAGGTAATGTCGCGGATAACCTCCATGGCACACGTGCTCCCGGAAAGAAGCCAAATCGCCGTAAATAAGACTTTAACCATCATTTTATCCCTTTCGGCCCCTATCTTACCGGCTCTTATGGGTGGAGCCTGCGCCACGCGAGATCGAGGAGGAAGGAGAAACCGGAGAGAAGGAGAAAAATACGTCGGAGCGGGATCCACTGCCGTCCCTGCCCGGGCACCACCGGAAGTACCTCGTCCTCCACGATTTCTCCGCCCGCGGCCTCTGCCAGCGCCGCCAAGGCCTCTGAGTCAGCCCCAAAAGCCGCGTACTCCCTGGGGTATGGTAACGAAACCGTGAAACTTCCCCCATAGCGGCCGGAAACATCGTGTACGAAGAGGGAATAGGCACCGGCGGCGGAGACGTCGATCTCCGCTTCGTAACGACCGGGAGCCCTCTGCCAGAATTCTACCGGCATTTCCGTGCCCTCGCCGACTAGCACTCCCTCGAGCGAGAGGCCGTTTACCCATCGGCCTCCCTTGGCTACATCCACTATGAGACGCAGCCTTCCGCCGGCCTGCTCCCAAGAGAGATGTACGGGCCCCCTGGTCGGCCAGGCCCGTGCCAGGATCTTCCCGAACAGATCTTCGATGCCTTCCCAGGAGAGCCAGCTTTCACTCCAGATCCCGGAGAGGTCGGTATTGAGGACCACCACCGCCCCCATGCCCAACCGCCAGTATGCGAGGACCGGGTCCCCCCTTTCGGATGTGAGCGTCACCCGGGCCATGGATTTGGCGAAGGTCAAGGTATAGCCGGTCAGGGGTGGGGGGAGAGGGAATTCGCGGGCGTCCGGGGAATTGCCGTATACGATGTAAAATTTGCCCAGCATGAACCGAGGCCGCAATGCTTTCTCCGTCTCCTTGATAAGGACTTGGGTGAGGCTGCGGAGGTCTCGCACGAGGATCAAATCGCCCTTCCCGGCGTGGACGAGCCCGCCCAGGATTTCCAGGTCCGGGTCGGTCCCGATGGCGATGCAGGTCACACCTATTCCTTCCCGCTCGATCTCGCTATAGAGGGCGTCAAAATTGCCGACGCGGATCGTCTTTCCGTCCGAGACGACGATGATATGGCGAATCCGCGCCTGAAGCTCTCTCAGGGCCGCGAGTGCGGTGCTCATCGCGGGGTGAAGGTCGGTCCCGCCGCTCGGCTCCAGGGCGGCGAGTGCCCGGTAAAGCTCCTGCTGGGCGGTTGACGCTGGTGCGGGCTGAACGAGCCAGTAAACGGAGCGGTCGAAGGCCAGGGCCCCGAGGAAATCGTCTTCCGCGACCATTTCCGCGGCCGCGGCTACCGCTTCCTTGAGGATATCGATCTTGCGGACTCCCTCCGCCCGTCCCGCCATGGAGGCGGATTTGTCGAGGACGAAGACGAGCGCTGCCGTGGACTCCCGGATTTCCTGGGGGGCTTCGAAGTCCACCGGGAGGATCTCCTCCACCGGGCCGAGGTATCCTTCTACTGCCTCCCGTCCTAGGACCGCGAGGATCCCCCCACCCCCTTCGACGAAAGCCCGGAGCCGCGCCAAGGTTGCCGGGCTTATATATCCCAAAGGATAGTCGTCCAGGATGAGGAGCTCAGTCCCGGCGAGGTCGAACTCGGTGAGAAAGGAGGTTTTTCTGTATCGGATCTCGCTCTCCGCGAGCAACTCCTCCACCGCCGACTCTCGGCGACCGACGAGGAGGACTCCCGAGGGTTTACCCACCCGTACCGCGACGGAGAGGGCGTTGTTCTCGGGGAAGGGGTCGGCGGGGGAGAGGAGGGCGAGGGTGAGGACATGGGTCCCAGGCTCGAGGAGTTCAACCTCGAGGGCAAGCCCGTGTTCCCCGGGAGTAAGGGAGAGCTCCTCACGGCGAAGTTCTGCCCCGTCCAGGGACCAGACCGCAGTGGCCTCGATCTCACGGGTACACGAAATCCTGGCGGCGAACTTCGCCCTCCCCGGGGGCATCGAATCCGGCCCCATGAGCCGCCGCAGGATGAGGGGGTCCCCAACCCCCACGGGGACGAGAGCCACTCCTACGCCGCGGCGCCGGACACGCACGAGTGCTGCCGTGGGATCCCCCTCCGTGGCGCGGCCATCTGTTATGAGGACGAGCTGTGCGGGTGTGTCGGCCGGGACAAGGCCCAGGGCCAGATTCACGGCCGCGGCGATGTCCGTCCCGGTCGGGTCGATCACGAGCGGGATCCTCCCCGGTGGCCCGGAGGGCCCCTCCGTGGGTGGGAAGAGGAGGACCGGTTCCCTCCCGAACCCGATGATCCCCACCTTGACCTTGCGACCCTCGAGGCCGGAGAGGAGTTCTCCGAGACGGGGTTCCGTCTCGCCCCCCGTGCTCGCCGAGAGGTCGGCCAGGAAGAAGACGACCGCCCCCTCCCGGCGCAACGCGACCTGGGGCTCGGAGAGGGCGAGGACGAGGAGGAGAGCGGTAACGGCTCGCCCCACGGCTCGCCGGCCCCCGAGGAAGAGGAGCCCTCCTACGGCGATCAGGCCCAGGAAGACTAACGGCTCGCCGATCTTCACCATCGCCTGAGGGCCAAAGTTCCCTCCAACAGGAGGACAAGGAGGAATGCCCAGCCCCAGGGCTTCCAAAAGGATGAGACGGAACGCTCCACGCCGACTCTCCGGGAAGGCATCATCAAGGGCTTGACCTCCTCTCGGGGTTCAGACGGCCGGATCTCCTTCGGCGGGAGATTTACAGCGATGAAGGAGTCCGTCCCGTCGGGGAACCGGACCTCGTAGAGGCCCGGCTCTGTGGGTATCCAGGGTCCCTCGGTCTCCCGGTCTCCGACGACCAATTTGGCTCCCTCGGGGAGGGACACCGCCTCGCCCACGTGATACGTGGCCCCCACGCCGGCGGGGAGGAGCCGCGCGAGGAGGGCGTGGACGAAGAGGGGGAAGTCGGGGGAGAGGAGGACTTCCCGGGCGGCGCCGAAGGAGAGAGGAACGGCGGCCCTCTTCCCCTCGGCCGTCTCCCACAGGAAGGCGGCGGGGAGGTCTCCACGCCGGAGGAACACCCGGGCTTCCCGAGGAGGCTTCGTGCGATACACGGCTACCTCCTGCCAGTTCGAGAAGTCGAGGTACCGGGCGAGGGTGGGATCCTCGGCGGCCCACGCGCCCGCCTCCATCGCCTCCCCGAGCGCGAGGCTGGGCACCGCGCTTCCCCAGAGGAGGAGAGCCCCTGGCGGGGTTTCCGGAAGGTCAACGCGCACCGCGACGGTCAGATCCCAAGGGGGCGAATCGACGATAGCCGCCCCCGAGGCGAGGATCGCCGCCCGAAGGAAGGGATCCTCTTCGCCGATCCAACGCACTCGCGCGGGGGCCCGCCTCCCCAAGGCGAAGTAGTACACATCGTTTTCGGGGAAGAGGTCCGCGGTCTCTAACGCGGCAACGAACCCCACGTCCAAGGGACCGAAATAGGGGAAAGCGAAGCCCCGCTCGGCGCCGGGCGGGACGGTCACCTCCTCGCGGAAGGTGTAGCCCCCGGCCCGGATCGTCACCGGGACCTTTCGCGCCCTTGAGGTGCCGTTCCACACGGAGACGAAGGCCTCATAGCCCGAGCCATCGGGCTGTGGCCGCAGGGAGAAGGTTGTGAGGGCAAGATCCTCCGGTCGGGGGAGGACGATGACCTCGAGTCCCTCCGCCCCCCGCAGAGGTGAATCGGTGACGATGACGATCCTCTCCCAATCCCCGACGAGGTATTCCAAGGCTTCTCCTAGTGGAGCCCTCCCACCAAGGGTTGGAACGTAGCGGGTGATCCCACGCAGGACCTCTTCCCGGTCGGCGGTCGGGGATACGAGGTAGCGGGGTGGGTTGGCCCAGGCGATGACGGCCCATGGGCCGGTGGAGCCACGCACGATCTCTGCCGCGATCCGTCTCGCCTCGGCGGGGAGGCCATCAGCGTCCATGGAGGCCGAGGCGTCGAGGACCAGGGCCACGGCCTCCGGGGGGGCCTCGTGTTCGATCGTGGGCTCCGCGGAGGCGGCCGCGAGGAGCCCCACGCCGAGCAGTTGCAAGAAGAGGAGAATATCCCACAGTGTCCGCAGCTTCTCTCGGAAGGAAAGCGGACGCTCCGGCACCCGTTCCCACAGAAAGAGGGCCGAGACCTCCTCCTCCCGGAGGCGGCGCCGCAGGAAGTAGAGGAGGAGAACAACTCCCCACCCGAGGAGCCAGAGAAATCCCCACGGGACCCCGAAACTCATCTCAGTGCCCCAACATAATCCAGGCCGCCTCGACGGGGCTCGCGGCTGAGGAGAAAAGGAAGTACGGGATACCACGTTCGGAGGCGTAAGCGTTTATCGCCATATTCCACTGGGCCACGGCCTCACGATAAGCCCGCAGGGCCACCTCGCCCACCGCGAGATGCCGCCGCTTCCCGAGCTCCACGTCCACCAGCTCGAGTTCACCCCGCAGACGCGGATCGAGGTCCTGGGGGGAGAGTACTTGAACGAGGATCACGGAGTGGCGACCGAAGAGGAGCGCCGAGATCCCCTCTTTCCAACCCGACTCACAGAGGAAGTCCGAGATCACTACACAGAGTCCAGGCTCCCATCCCCGCTCGGCCCAGGCGGAGAGGGCGGTGTTGAGGCCGGTGGTGCCCGTGGACTCCAGCGCCGTTAGGGCTCTGAAGAGGCTCACGAGCTGGGCCCTCCCACGGCGGGGGATCAGTTTCTCCTCAGGAGACGCGGTGAAGGCTACGAGACCGAAACGATCTTGGCCTCGGTAGGCGACGAACCCCAAGGCGGCGGAGAGCCGCGTGGCGAAGTCCAGCTTTTTCGGCTGGCCCTTCCCCATGGAGCCGGAGACATCTAGGAGGAGATAAAGGGGGGATTCAACCTCCCGCTTGTAGACCCTGACGAGAAGGCGTCGGAGCCGTGCGTAGGCGGCCCAGTCCACGAGGCGGAAATCATCTCCGGGTTGGTAGGGGCGGAAGTCAGTGAATTCCAAAGAGTAGCCTGTGCGAAGGGAAGGGTGAGCTCCCACAAGCTCACTGCGTGGCTGCCGCAGCGAGAGCTTTAGGCGCGCGAGACTTCGGAGTTCGGCCTGGCTCAAGAGTTCCCTCATGGCGGGGGCACGGACCTGACCACCTCCTGCAGGATCTCTTTGACAGTGATCCCCTCGGCCTCGCCGCGGAAGTTGAGAATGATGCGGTGGAGGAGCGCTGGCTCGAGGATGTCCCGGATATCATCCATGGTCACGTGGTAGCGGCCGGCGAGGAAGGCCCGGGCCTTGGCCCCGAAGACCAGGGCGAGTGCACCTCGGGGGCTCGCACCGTATTGGACATAGCGTCTGACGGCCTCGGGTGCGGCGAGGCCATTCGGGTGGGTAGCGAGGATCAATCGCGCGGCGTAATCCATAAGGGGCCCCGATACGGGGTACGCTCCCACCACTCGGCGCGCCAAGAGCACATCTCCCGGATTCATCACCGGGTCCGGGAGGGTGATTCCCTCCCCTTCGGTGTTACGACGCAAGATCTCCACGAGCTCCCCCTTGTCGGGGAAAGAAACCTCGGCCTTGAACAGGAACCGGTCCACCTGGGCCTCGGGCAGAGGATAGGTCCCCTCCATCTCGATGGGGTTCTGGGTGGCGAGGACTACGAACGGTTCTTCAAGGGGGTGGGTCTTACCCCCAACCGTGACCTGGCGCTCCTGCATTGCTTCCAGTAACGCCGCCTGGGTTTTCGGGGTAGCGCGGTTGATTTCGTCGGCGAGAACCACATTGGCGAATATCGGGCCGGGGACGAAGCGGAAGGATTCAGTATCTTCGGCGAAAACGTTGGTCCCGAGAATGTCGGCGGGCATGAGGTCCGGAGTGAATTGGATTCGCGAGAAGGAGAGCCCCAGTGCCCGGGCGAGGGTCCGGACGAGCAGCGTCTTCCCGAGGCCGGGGACGCCCTCGACCAGTAGATGCCCGCCCGAAAGGAGGGTCCAGAGAGCGATTTCCACGACCCGCTCTTGGCCCACAATTACCGCAGCGATGGCCTCCCGGAGTTTGGTGAAGGCCTCTTGAGCTTGTGTGAGTTCCTTTTCGGTGATCATCCGCTGACCTCCTCGCGTGCTAGAAGCAAGAAATAGCGACGGATGAGCTCCTCGGCGCCCGGGGGAAGCCCCCGTCCCCCGAGGGAGATCTTCACGCCGCCCAATGGGGGGATATATGGGATGGCCTCGTCACCGGAGGGCTCGGGCGGTGGAGAAAGGAGAGCGGAGGTGCGTACCGGTCCTTCTCCGGGGCGGGTCTCCACCTCTGTGGCCCGAGGTGGCGTTATGTGCCAAAGCTCCCGGTCCTCAACGACGGCCGGCGCCTCTCCCGGAGTCTTCCCAGCGAGCTCCGCCGTCCCCTCCGGAGGAAGCTCCCCCCCACCCTCCTCACTGGGCCAAGGGGCCTCGGCCATGCTCCCCGCTTGGGGGCCGGGGACTGCCCGCGGGGCGAAGACCTTCACCTCATTGCCTTCCCCCTCGGAGGCGCTGCTCTTCGCCTCGCCCAGGCGCCCCGCAGCGCCTGGGGAGAGGTCCTCGGGCGGAGTTCCCTCCGCCAAGGGGAGCGAGGGTGGCGCGGGTCCCATCACTTCGCTGGGTTCTTTCCGTGCTTGCTGAGACGCAGGGGAGCCCGAAGGCGACCGGTTTTTTCCTTCTCTATCAGCGATGTCTCCTGAGGGAGCCTCCGCCGTACCTTCGGCTGCCCGTGGGTTCCCCCCTGGACTCCCCCGCTCGCCCACCAATTGACCCTCTACGAATTCTTCCAGAGCGTTGAGACCGGCGTCTGAGCGGGCTTCCGTGATATCGGGGCGCAGTGCCCGGGTTTCTTCGGGAGATTCCTCCTGAACCTTCTCTCGCACGTCATCTTGGGAAGTCAGCTCAGTGTGGGGAAGCGTAATGGGGGAATCCTGCCGGATTGGGGGCAGGAGGTAGATCGCGAGGAGGAAGGCAAGGATCCCCGCCATAACGGCGAGCTCAGGCTTCTCGGGTATGAGAAGTCGTGGAGGTCTCAGCTCGCGCAGCTCGACCACCTCCGCGAGCTTCTCGAGGAGCACCGTCTCGCCTCGGCGCGCGAGCTCCCAAGCCCCGAGGAGTGCTTCCCCCACGCCGAGCCGCTTCCCAGCCCGGAGGAGAAATCTCTCGGGCGCCAGGGGAAGTGCGATGCCCACGAAAAATCCCCCAGATCCTAGGGCGGTGAGTTCCGGAGGAAACGAACCGAAGATGCGTCTTACGACCAGGGAGATAGTCGCGACCGCGAGGACCCCGAAAATTCCGAACCGAAGGCCCCTCCTCAGTCTGCCCCAGCGGAGAATTCTTCGAAACTCACGCTGGAAAACCTCCACGTCCACCACCCCACGATCACGCATCCTGTGCCCACGAGAGTCCAGGCTCCCATGCCGAAATGTCCACGATTCCAAGCATAGCTTACGGCTTCCAGAGGTGAAAGCCAGGGAAAGAAGAGGAGAGGCAGGACATTCGCGAGGATAAGGATCCCGTAGCGCATGAGGATTCCGAGTCCCTCCGATTTGATCCACCCCGCGGTCCAATATCCCACACCGGTGAAGAGGATAACGACAAGGAAGAGATAGAATGCGGTGACGACGACACCCAGGGGCGAGGCCCCATCATCGGAGGCGCTCACGGGGAGAAATGGCAGAAAGGCGGAAGTACAGAGGAGCGCAAGGAGGAGGATCCTCCCGGTCCTTCGCCGCGGCGAGCCCCCGGGAACGACCCAGCGCCGCTCGATATGGCCAAGCTGTAACCCGGCGATTCCACAGAGCACGACGAGCACCTTTGGGAAAAAGGAGCGCTGCACAAAGGGGAGCAACATTTCCCAACCCTTCACCGTCCCCGGGGAGAGGAGGGATACGAAGAGCATCACCGCTGCCAAGAGACTGAGCCCCTGCAGGGAGGTGGCCAGGGTCTCGGAAAAACTCAAGGGTCTAACCGCTCCCTTGAACATAGATCGAAAAGTGATATCGGGCATAGCGTTTGTGCACCTCCTTTTTCGCCTGGACCCAAATTGCATCTCCAGGGGAAAGTCGCTCAAGGAGCCAGCGGAGGAGCGGACGGACCCCTCGTGGCGCCGCGCGCAGAAATCCCTCCCGGCTCCACCGTCGACCGTCGAGGCCCTGGATCTCCCCATCTCCCCCGACTTGGAAGCGATCGCCGAGAGGCAATAGTTCCCGAGGCTCAAGACTCCAAAAGATCCGTTCTTTCCCGGGGGCAACCGTGAAGGCGGTCCTGTCACCCCCGGGCCCGAGCCACCAATTCACGTCTCTTCCAACCCAACTTCCCTCCGCCTCAGGGAGGAGCTCGAACCTAATGCCGGGAAGGGTCCAATCCGTCCCTTCCTGGGTAGCAATGCCCGCGAAGATGAGGGCGAAGTGGGGGGCGATCGCCTCCCGGATCTCCCAGTGAACTTCGACCACCCGCTCTCCCCGGATGAAGAGTGCGGAAAGTGTCCCCGAAGTCGTAAAAGCGAGGAAAAGGACGGCAAGGTAAGGACGTGGACTGCCCGTCCGCGCGAATTTTCCCAAGGCAAAACCTAAAGCGATGAGGTACAGGGCTGACCCTACAGCTACAGCCCCCAGTGGTCGGGGTGCGAGAGGGATCTCCCCCAGTGCCTCGACGAGCACCTCTCGCGGGGGGAAGTTCTCCTTCCGATCCGAGAGATAAGCCTCCCAGGCCCGGATAATTTCAGTAGAGTTTGGGGAGAGAAGTTCGGGAGTATAAGAGAGCGCATGGAACGAAGAGAGGAGGAGAGGATCGGAGATGTCGATAGGGGTGAGAGGTACGGCGGGGAAGTGCGCTTCCGCAGGAGGCGGACCGAGATATCCATGGAGGCCATCCGCCGGATGTGGAATTGGAATCGCCTCTTCCTTGACGATCACCTCCCCCCGGCGGAGCCGGAGTGTGAGTCTCCGGGTGCCGAGCGTGAGGGGCCAGGGCAGGAGGTAGGAAACCTTCCCTCCCGGGGGAAGGAGAAGGTCGAGCTTCAGGGAGAGGCGAGACCAGCCCCGCCAGGGTGAACCGACCCGCTGGGAGATCTCAAGCGTGGCCCGAAGGGGGAAGGGATCGGGGTTGAGGACGTGGACGTACAGAGGGTTTACTGCGTCCATCACTGGGATCCCCTGCCATCCCAGGGAGGCCTCGATGGAAGGGGTGCCGAAGACCGGGAAGATAAGGGCAAACCAAAGAAATACAGACAGAATAATGGAGCCGACGGGACTTGAACCCGTGACCTCTGGCATGCCATGCCAGCGCTCTCCCAACTGAGCTACGGCCCCAACCGTAACCGTATTTTCGGGGGCACTCGTTGCGCTGTCAAGGAGCGAAAGCGCTTCAGCCCAGGTAAATATCCAGGATATCGCGGAGCATGGTGGCGGCGGAGGGAGTGGGGTCCTCCTCCCTGATCGCCGCGGAAATGGTCCCGTAGATGTCGGTGTAGTAGACCACCCCCATCCCTTTTCGCCCCAAAAGCGAGAGGGGATGCCCGGCGGGGATCTCCTCCGGCCGCACCGTGAGCCGGTACTCACCGTCCCGCCGCTCCGCCCGGGCCACCAGGCGGAAGAGGCCGCCCCGCTCCCTGGCGCGACGCACCTCCCCGGGGTCTATCTCCCGGATGCCGGTGCGGTCTACGTCCTCCAACCGGGCCGGGTGGCCGAGCACGAAGTTCGCCAGGATCACCAGCTTCGCCGCCGCGTCCCAGCCGTCGAGATCGAAGGAGGGATCCGCCTCCAAAGCCCCCTCTTCCCGGGCACGGGCCAGGGCTTCCTCCCACGGGAGCCCCTCCGCCAAAAGGTCGAGGATGTATCCGGTGACCAGGTTCGGTACCGCCTCCACCCGGTGAATCTCCGCCCCGCGCAGGTCCCGGGCCCCGATGTACAGCGCCGGGAGCCCCCCGGCCACCGTGCCGTCGAAGCGGAGCTCCACCCCTCGTTCCCGCGCGAGCTCCATGATCTCGTGGTAGGCAAGGACAACGGGCCCCTTGTTGGGAGTCACGACGTGCATACCCCGCCACAGGGCCTTCCGGATTACCGACAGGCCGGGCTCGGCTCCGTCCAGCAGGTTCACCGGCGTAGCCTCACAGAGGAGGTCTGCCTCCGCTTCCCGCACCAAGTCCAGGGCCGTTCCCATCCTCCCAAGGTGAGGGTAGTCCCTAACTGAGCCACCCTGTTCTTTAAGTTCGGCGACGAGCAGGGGATCTAAGCCCCCGGGGGCGTACACGATCCCACCGGAGTCCGCTGCTCCCACGAGCACGAGCCGCAGACCGTACTCCCGCCGGATCACGGGGGCCTTCTCAGCGATGATGTGACAGAACCTGCGGCCCAAGTTCCCCACTCCCACGAAGAGGATCCTCACTTCAAGCACTCCCACCATTGCCTTCCTCCATGGCTCGAATCTTACGGCCATCGCACCGGCTTAAGCCACCTCTTGGGCTTGGCCCGGTGTGATTTCCACGCCATGGGCAATGAGCTCGCATTGGTGCTCGGAGGAGGGGGGCGAGAGGGTTCGCCCACGTGGGCGTAATCCTGGAGCTCCTCCGCGCTGGACTCGGGCCGAACCTGGTTCTCGATACCAGCATGGGGGCCATCGTGGGCGGCTTCTACGTCTGGGGGCAGGACCTCGAGCGCCTGGTACGGGTGATCGAAGCCGTGGACTTGAACAGGCTCTTCGGGATCGCTCCTTCCTACAGACGACTCCTTGAGCGTGTCGTAATCCAATCTCTGCTCGGCCAAATACACGGACATTACCCCACCGCGGAGGAACGTCGGCTCCTCGTGCAATTCCGGGAATTCCTCCGGCTCCTTTACAAGTGGAAGAGCTTCGAAGAGTTGGACGTGAAATTCGGGGCTATCGCCGCCGATATTATGAGTGGCGAGCAAGTGGTCATCCGCGCGGGTCCGCTCCATGAGGGGATCCTCGCCAGTGCGGCTTTGCCGGGAGTTTTGCCCCCAGTGCAGCTCGACGGGCGTCTCCTCATCGACGGCGGGACGGTGAACAACCTCCCTGTGGACGTGGCGGCCAAGTGAGGTGCAGATGTGGTCCTGGAAGTGCTCGTACGCTCACGGACGCAACTGGAGCTCCGCACCCCAGTGGACTCGATCCTCCAGACCTAATACGTGTCCTCCCAGGAGCTCCTTCACACGAAGATCGCCCGGGCACGCGAACGCTTCGGGGAAAGGCTCATTATCGTGTATCCAGAAGTCTCCGGGATTGGGGCGCTTGAGTTCTTCAAGATCGGCGAGGCGGTGGCGGGGGAACGGGCGCTAGTTCCTCTCCTCGAAAAGCTCCGGGACTTCCTTACGGGTTAGGCTTTCACCGCTCCCGAAGTAGGTCCAGAGCCTTCCCATTGTTGTCACAGGACAGGACGACGAGGCTTTTTTCGCTCCAAGCCGGGGCTGTTGCGTAGAGGTACTCGATATCTACTCCGTGGCGGCGCAGACTCTCCGTCACCCGACGCAGGAATCCGGGCCGGTGCGGGAGCTCGAGCAGGATAACCTCCTCTTGTTCCACGGCGTATCCCGCCCCCTCCAATGTCTCCCGCGCGTAAATTTGGGCATCAGTGATGAGGTGTATCTCAGCGTGCTCTCCCTCGGTGGAACTGTAAATGGCGATGATGTTTATTCCTTTATTCGAAAGGATGGTAGCGATGTCCGCTAGCAACCCCACGCGGTTCGGCATGTGAACCACTAGCTCGCGAATTAGCAATGCTCCTCGGATCTTCATCGCGAAAAACCGGACTCAAGTATACTCGTGGACAGTGGGGTCCCAAGTTTTTCAGGCTCGGTAATGGAAGTTATGATCGCCAAAGGTCGTGGATGAGGGGAGGTCAATGGCGAAAAAGAGGAAGAGAAGAGGACATGAATTAGCCGAAAAGTTGGGAAGATCCAGGTATTTCCTCCTCGTCTTCTTCATCTTTTCCATGCCGCTTTTCTTCCTCCCGGGAAACACCGAGTACGGATACACGAAGTCCATCTACACCCTCTGTTTTGTCTCGCTCCTTTACATCCTATGGGGAGTCGAGGCGCTTTCGCGGCGTCGTTGGGAGTTGGACCTCACCTGGGGGAGCTTCATCCTCGTCGCTTTTCTCGCCGTCTCACTTCTCTCGCTCCTCGGAGATACGCCCATGGGGGTGGTCGTCCAATCGGCCACATTAGTCCTCTTCTTCGGCCTCATTGGTGTCTTGATCGCAAACACGATCACCGGGGTTCGGGAGCTCAGAGTGATCCTCGCCGCACTTCTCGCGGGGGGCCTCCTCAACGGCCTCTTCGGGCTCCTCCAATACTTGGGAATCGTGATCGGTGGCGCCCCGGGCGGCAGTCTCGGTGCGGTGATCGCCACCATGGGGAACCCGAACTACCTCGGAGGCTTCCTCGCATACCTGTTTTTCCCTTGTTTGGCCCTGGTCGTCATCGCGCGGCGCCACTGGGAACGGGTCCTTGTCTTCCTCGGCTTGGGTTTCGTGCTCGCCATAGCCCTCTTCGTGCGCCAGACTGGCGTGCGACTTGGGCTCGCCGTGGCCGGACTTTTCTTGAGCTTTACCGCGGGATATTGGCAATTTCTCCCAAAGAAAAAAGACCTGCACTGGTGGGGCGCGTGGCTCGGGATCTCCCTCGCCGCGGTGGGGACCGTGATCGGTCCTCTGGGGCTCCTCGGGAGCATGGTTTACCTCGGTATGGGCGTGGTCGTGTGTCTTTGGGGAAAGGTCCTGCGTCGCTTTCGCTTTGCTTGGATCCTTACCGCCGTGGCAGTCCTCCTCGCCGTCCTCTTTCTCAACCCTGTGACGACGCCGTTCTCCCCAGTTGAAAAGACATGGGAGCGGAATTCGGGCCGGATCCGTGCCTGGGACTGGTGGGTGGGGTACTTCATGTGGAAAGATCATCCCTTTACCGGCGTGGGCCTCGGGGGGTACAAGATCCACTTCGTTCCCTACAAGCCCGAGTTCCTCTCTTCCCCCGTGGGAGAGCGATACCAGTTCCCCATTGCTCGGGCCGCCCAGGCCCATAATGAGTATGTTCAGGTGGCAGCTGAACTCGGCGTTTTCGGGGTCCTCGTGCTGCTCGGAGGCCTCGGAGTGCTCGCTTTCATCTGGGTACGACGGATACGGGAGATGGGTGAGCGGCGAAGACGTCTGGAGCTCGCCTTCCTCGCCTCTGGAATCGTGGTCTTGCTCGTCCACGCGCTGGTGAGCTTTCCCTGGCACCTCCCCGCCTCGAGCCTCGTTTTCGTGGTCGCCTTGGGAACGGTCCTCTCTCCTCGCTATGGGCGGGCAGGAAGCTTCTCCATTGTCCTTCGGGGCACGGGGTTGAGGGGAATTGTGACCGCGGTGGTCTTCCTCGGCTTGGGGGTAAGCTCGCTTGCTGTACGGGATCTCATGGCCGATCGTTACCTTTACTATGGCCGACTCTCTTACTATAAGGGGGATGTCCATACTGCCTATAGGCTTTTCCAGAAGGCAGTTTCCTGGGACTTCTTCCCCCGTGTCACCCTTTATTGGCTAGGCCTCTCGCAGATGGAATTGGGCCTCCGGGACCAGGCACTTGAGACCCTCTACAGATGCCTCGATCGCCGCTATGTGCACGAAGCTCTATATCTCAATATCGCCGCTCTTGAGCTGGAGCGGGCAAACTCTGAGGCAGCAGAGAAAATCGCCCGCGAACTCATCGCCACCATCCCCCCCCAGGAGATGATGGATGCCGCCCAGTATATCGTGGCAATTGCCCGCTACCGCGCGGGGGATATCGCTGAGGCGAAAAAAGTTTTGGAGGAAATCCTTGAAAGGAACCCACGGTTCGAACGCGGCTGGGCGCTCCTCGGCGAGATCGCCCAGAGTACAGGTGACTACGAGATGGCCCGCTCTTACTACGAGAAGGCCCTGGAAGTAATCGAGAACAAGATCGCCCTCGGTGAAGAGCGCCTCCAGGGGCGAGTCACCCCAAAAGAACTGGGTAAACTGCGGACCGAACTACGCGGACTTAAAGCCTGGCAGGATCTAATAAAAAAGCGTCTCGCGAATCTCCCCTAATGCTTTGACAAAAGGAAAGGTAAAAGCTAAGATCGCCCCTGTGAACGGAGGTGATAAGGCCTTGACCCAGCAGGTAGCAAGGCTTCCTAAACGAACTGGCCCTTATATTCATGCCGTGGGACGACGGAAGGAATCCGTGGCCCGGGTCTACCTCAAGGAAGGGGAGGGACGGATTTGGGTGAACGGCCGTCCGGCGGCGGAGTATTTCGCCGGATTTGCCTTTTCCAAAGACTATGTTCAACGCCACCTCCTCACCCCCTTCTACATCACCGGGACCTTGGGACGCTATGACGTCAAGGCTCGCGTGGAGGGTGGTGGGATCACCGGCCAGCTAGAGGCGGTTCGGCTGGGGATTGCACGGGCGCTGGTGGGAGTGGATCCCGAATTCAAGAAGCGCCTCAAGGACGCAGGGTTGCTGACCCGGGACGCCCGTGAGGTAGAGCGCAAGAAGTACGGGCGCCGCAAGGCCCGCAAGAAAGAGCAATACTCCAAGCGGTGATCGCTATGAAAAAGGACATCCACCCCAAGCTTTACAAGGCTGTGATCTACTGCTCATGCGGAGCGAAGTATGAGACCCTGTCCACAAAGGCCGAGCTCCACGTGGACATTTGCTCCAAGTGTCATCCGTTCTTCACGGGCGAGCAGCGGTTCGTGGATGCTGCGGGCCGGGCGGAAAAATTCGCCCGGAAGTACGGTCTGAAGCCGAGGGAAGACTAGGGAGAGCGGGTTGGAGCTCGCACGCCTCACTTGGCCCGAAGCGAAGGATGCATTGGAACGGGCAGGCGTGGCGCTTTTGCCGGTTGGTTCTACTGAGCAACACGGCCCCCATTTGCCCTTAGGGACTGACTTTCTGGCCGCCGAGTGGATCGCTAAGGAAGCCGCCCGGAGGGGCGGCTTCCTGCTGTTGCCCACTGTGCCCGTGGGGGTGTCCGTCCACCACCGCCAGTTCTGGGGGACACTCTGGGTGGAGTCCGCAGTGCTGAAGACATATGTCGCGGGGATAGCGAGGTCCCTTTCCTCTCATGGTCTCAAAAAGCTCGTGTTCGTCAATGGCCATGGGGGGAATACCATTGCCCTCACCGAGGCGGCCCACGAGCTTCGCCGGGAAGGGATTCCCGCCTATGTATACGTGTGGTGGCGAGCGGTGGCGGACGAGATCCGCGCGCTCATCGAGGGCGGGGGCGGCCATGCCGGGGAAATGGAGGCTTCGGTAGTATGGCACATCGCCCCGGATTTCATACGTTCCGAGAAATTCGCCGAGGCCGCGGCCGGAGCGGCGCCCACGTGGGGGAAATCCATCCACGGGGTCGAGATCGGCTACGACACTATCGACTTCGCCCCCCTGGGCTGCGTTGGGAGCCCTGAGAGGTCCTCGCCTGAGAAAGGGAGGAAAATCCTCGAGGCAGCGGTGGAGAAGCTCGTTGCGTTCTCCCGCTGGCTCGCTGAGACCCCGCTCGAGGAACTCCTTCCCAAGCCCCACAAGCCATAGCCTTCCGGAGAGTCGAAGAACGCTTTCCAGCGCTGGCAAACAAATGATTTCCCGCGAGGATTCGGGGGGACTTAATTGTCAGGGCAGCGGTTGGCGACCTCCGGAGGCAACGTCTTTCCGGCGAAGGCGTGCTCGAAGTGCCGCCTGAAGGCGGCTGCAAGTTCTTCGGCCTTTTGGCGATAGGCGGCCTTATCAGCCCAGGTGCGCACGGGTTCTAGAATCTCCTCAGGAACGCCGGGGCACCTCACGGGCACTTGGAGCTTGAAGATGGGGGCCTCGCGGTGATCGACCCGCTCGAGTTCCCCCGAGAGGGCGGCGCGGATCATCGCGCGGGTGAGGGCGATGTCGATCCGCTTTCCCATGCCGTACGGGCCTCCGACCCAGCCGGTGTTCACGAGGTAGACGCGGGTCCGGTGTGTCCGAAGCTTTTCCCCCAACATCCCCGCGTAGACCTCGGGACGGCGTGGCATGAACGGCTCCCCGAAGAAACGCGAGAAGGTGGCCACCGGTCCCACCACCCCGGTCTCGGTGCCGGCAAGCTTCGAGGTGTAACCCATCAGGAACCAGAACATCGCCCCTGTGGGGTCGAGCCGTGCGATAGGAGGCAGCACCCCGTAGGCGTCGGCGGTGAGGAGGAAGATCGCCCTGGGATGACCTGCCTGCCCCTCCGGGACGGCTCGCGGCAGGGAACTCACTGGGTACGAGGCCCGCGAGTTCTCGGTGAGGCGGGGATCGGAGAGGTCGACCCGCCCGTCTGGGTAGACGATGGCGTTCTCGATGATCGCTCCATGCTCGAGCGGCGGGGCTCGGTGCATCACCGCCCACCAGATCCCGGGTTCCTTCTCCGGGGAGAGGCCGATGAGTTTGGCGTAGCAGCCACCCTCGAGGTTGAAGATCCCCGCGCCGCTCCAGCCGTGCTCGTCGTCGCCGATCAGGAGACGGTCGGGGTCGGTGGAGAGGGAGGTCTTCCCGGTGCCGGAGAGCCCGAGAAACAGCGCCACATCGCCCGGGTCCCCCACGTTGGCGGCGCAGTGGAGGGGAAGGACCCCGACGTCGGGGAGGAGGTAGCTCATAACCGTGAACATGAGCTTCTTCACCGAGCCCATGTAGGCCGACCCGATGATGACCCCCGCCCTCCCCGTGAAGTCCATGGCCACGGCGATGTTCGCGGTGCGCCCGACCTCGGGGTCGAACCGAAGCTTCCCAACGTACCTCCCGGGGTCGAGCCGGTCGTGGGGGAGGACAATGAGGTCGAACGGCTCCTCCCCGAACCCCGATGGGCCGAGTGACAGCGGGCGAAAGAGGTTGTAGGCGAACAGGGCGTAGAGAGCGCGGTCGGTCACGATCCTCACCCGCAGGGCGTAGCGGGGATCGGCCCCGAGGGCCCTTTCGACGACGTAAAGCCGTGGCTTCCTCCGTGACCGCGCGATGGCGTCCGCGACGAGCTCGCCGAAGACCTCGGGGGGCATCGGATTGCAATAGGGGGAAGCCCAGTCGACTCGGTCGTGGACCTCGGGGCGGTCGACGATATAGGTGTCCAGGGGACGGCGGCCGGTGGATTCGGGAGGTGTCCAGGTGGCCAAGGCACCGGACTCGGCCACGAGCGCCTCGCGCCGCCGGATCGCCTCCGCGATCAGTTCCCGCCGGGGCGGGTTCCACCATACCCCCGGGTGCTCCCCTAGGAGCCGTTCCAATTCGGCCATCACCGGCTTACCTCCTCAAAAACAGGGCACGGAAGAACATGAGGATGGGGATGATCTCGAGTCGGCCGATCCACATGTTGAAGCACAGGACTAACTTCGCCACCGTGGGCATCGTGGGGTGGGTTATCCCCACTGAGAGCCCCACGTTTCCTTGAGCCGAAGCCACCTCGAACACCACGTCAGCTAGGCCGAACTCGTCCGGAACCAGATGCGAGAGTATGAGGACCCCGGCGAAGAGGAACCCAAGCCAAAGGAACGTGAGCACCGCGGCCTCTTCCAGGCGCTTGGCCGCCTCAGGGTCCGGAATGAGCTCCCTCCCGAGGCGCATGGGCACCAACGCCCCCCCCGGGGAGACGATCTTTTTCAGCCGCCAACTCACCCCCCGCACGAGCAAGACGAGGCGCATTATTTTTATCCCCCCGGCGGTTGAACCCGCCGCCCCGCCGATCACCATGGCCATGGAGAGGAGTAACTTCCCGGTGTCCGACCATTCATGAACGGAGGCCGTTTGGAATCCGGTACACGTGAGCGCTGACACGAACTGGAACGCTCCCTGCCGCAAGGAGAGGCCCGCGGGGAAGCCGTTGAAGAAGTTCTCCGCCCCCACGAGGACGATTCCCAGAAGGGAGAGACCCAGGAGCCATCGGGTCTGGAGGTCCAAGAGAAAGATCCCGGGCCCCCGCTGCATGGCGCGGTAGTGGACGGCGAAACTTATGGCCCCCGCGAGCATGATCACGATGGTGATCGCCTCGATGGCCACCGAGTCGTAGTGTGCTATGGAGTCCGGCCATACCGTGAACCCCCCGGTGGAAATCCCGGTCATGGCGTGGTTCAATGCTTCCCAAGAGGGCATTCCTGCGCCCCAGAGGGCCACTGCCGAGGCTACAGTGTAGAGGGTGAAGATCCACCACATGGTGCGTACGGTGGAAACGACGGAGGGGTGAATTCGTTCCGAACGGGCTTCGGCGAAGTATAAGCTCGTGGCCGAGGTCCCAGGCCCTACGATCAGGGTTAGCATGAGGACGATCACCCCCATGCCCCCCACCCACTCGATGAACGAGCGCCACCACTGTAGGACTTGGGGGAGGAGGTCCGGGCGAGTGGCCATTGTGAGACCAGTACCGGTATATCCGGATACCGACTCGAAGAACGCGGCGGCGAAGTCCACGAAGGGGTAAACCGTGCCCGGGATGAGCCGGGCCGATATGAGGTAAAAAGGTAGGGCCCCGAGGGTAGAGACGAGGAGCCATCCCACCGCGGCCACGAGCAGCCCATGCTTCAGCCGTGCCACACCAGCATTTCGGAAGGGGAAGTAGAGAGATAATCCCACCCCGAAAGAGGCCACAGCGGTGAGTCCGAACGGCCAAAGGGCATACCACTCCTCGAAGGCCACCGCCACAATGATGGAGAGGAGGGCCATGATTCCCACCACCGGGGCCAACCACCCCAGGTCCCGGAGGACGATCTTCAGGTCTGTGCGGCTCATGATTTAAAGAGGGTCAGCCGGTGAGCCTCTCCACCACGGCGTCAGAGGCGTGTCCCTTTGAGAAGACGGTGATGAGGTCCCCCGCCTGGACTACGGTGGCCCCGGAGGGAATGATGATCTGGCCCTCGCGCTCGATGGCTGCAATCAGGATCCCATCGGGAATCAGTCCGGCCTCGCCTGCCTCGCGCAGTGACTTCTCCACGAGGGGCGAACGCTCGGTGACTACTGCCCTGAACACTTGGGCCCCGCCCGAGAGGGTAACGAGGTCCTTTATCTTGGGGCGTTGGACCGCGTTGTAGAGGTACTCGGCCACGATCACGTCGGGGTTCTCCATCACGTTGGCCCCCAACCTCCGGAAGAGCTCAGTGTGCTCGCGGTTGTTGACCACAGAGACGATGGAGGGGATCTCGAGCTTCTGGGCCAAGGCCACGATCATGAGGTTGGTCGCATCGTCGCCGGTGGTGGCCACAACAGCATCGGCCCGTTCGGCCCCGGCCTCCCGGAGGACGTCCACCGAGGCCGCGTCATCGTTTATCACCAGGATATCATGGCGGCGGCTTATAGCATCGGCTTTCCGGGGATCCTGCTCGATCACTACCACGTTATGTCGGTCGCGGACGGCAATCTCCACCAACGCCGATCCGATCCCCCCCGCCCCAACAACGATGATGTACATGGCCCGGGAATAGTACCGTTGAGACGTAATCTCAGCAAAACTTTTTCGAGAGACAATCCGACGCTAACATAGCTTTGTATGTGGATTTCGCGTGCGCCATGGGGGTATGTACTCCTGGTACTCGGGGGCACGATGTTCCCCGGGGGGGTCGCCGCCGGGATCGGCCATGAGTGGTCCGAATTCTGGACCTTTCTGGGCCTCGGGGCCGGCGCGTGCCTCGTGGGATGGGTCCTCGTGCGGAGGCGGACGCCCTCTCTGAAGCCGGAGGAGGCACCGGCCTTCGTGGCCGGAAGTTATCTCCTCTTCTCCCTCCTCGGGGCGATCCCCTTCCTCCACGTGGGGACGTTTATGGACGGGTGGTTCGAAGCTCTTTCAGGGATCACCACCACTGGGCTTTCCGTTTTCGTCGCCGAGGGACTCCCCCGGTCCCTGGTTCTTTTCCGTTCACTCTACCAATGGGTCGGGGGCGCGGGTATCGTGATCCTATCACTCGCGCTTCTCCTCCCGCCGGGCAGGGCCGCTCTCTCCCTCTACGCCGCCGAATATGGCCGGGAGAACGTCTTCGGGAACGTGCGCCTCGTGGCGCGGCGGGTGGCCACGGTATACCTCGGGCTCACGGTGCTCGGCTACGGGGCCTACCTCATCGCCGGCATGGGGCCCTTCGACGGGCTCGCCCACGTCCTCTCCACTATTTCCACCGGGGGCTTCTCGCCCTACTCGACCTCCATCGGCAGCTACCGCTCGCCGGGGATCGAAGCGACGGTCTCCCTGTTCATGCTCACCGGGGCCACGAGCTTCCCGCTTTTCTGGACCCTGATCCGGCCGACGAGGTGGCGAAAGGCGCTCGCGGAGCGCGAACTCTGGCTCCTATTAGCCGTGCCACTCGTGCTCGGAGGCGTTGTCGCCGGAGCCATCGGATCCCTCGGCCTGGGCCTGTTCCAAGGGATATCGGCGGTGACCACCACGGGCTTCGCCACCACCGCCGTGGGCAGGCTTCCCGATCCCGCCCGTTGGGTCCTGATCTTCGGGATGTTACTCGGGGGGATGGGGGGTTCCACCGCGGGGGGAATAAAACTCTTTCGGACGCTCGGTCTCCTCGCGCTGATGGGCTGGGCGGTACGGCGGGCACGGCTTCCGGGGAGTGCCCAGGTCCCGTTCAAGTTCCTCGGCAGGACATTTTCCGCCGATGAGATGGTGGACTTCTCTGCGTATGTTCTCCTCTATTTCCTCATCCTGGTCGTCTCGGGGCTCGTGCTCTCCCTCATGGGATATGGTCTTTCCGATTCCCTCTTCGAAGCCGCCTCTGCCCAGGGGACGGTGGGGCTTTCGGTGGGGATCGCGCGGCCCGGAGCACCGGTGGGTGCTAAGCTGGTCCTCATGCTTCTCATGTGGATGGGGAGACTGGAGATCTTCCCGGTTATCCTCTTCCTGCGAAAGGCGGTGAGGCGGTGGTGAGGGTCATCATCGTAGGATTGGGAGCGCTAGGAAAACGTCTGGCGGAGGAACTCTCGGGAAAAAAGGGAGTGGAACTTGTCCTCCTCGACCGCGACGAGATAATCTGCAAGGAGGCGGCGGATCGCTACGATGCCCTGGTACTCCGTGGGGACGGGACCGACCCCAAGCTTCTTCAGGAGGCGGGAATTCAGGGGGCGGTGCTCGTCGCCGCCACCGGTTCGGACCCCATAAATACGGTGGTGGGTATCCTGGCCAAACAGGCGGGGGCGGAGCGGGCCATCGTGGTGCTCGACGACCTGGCGCTGCGCACCGCATGCCAGACGGCAGGAGTGGACATCGTGGTATCGCCCGTTATCTCGGCGGCGAACGAGATCGCTGGGTACATCTTCGGTGAGGAGTCCCTCGACTTCGCTGTGGCCGTGGCCGGCGGGGCGCGGGTGGCGGAGCTCTCCCCCGGTCCCCTAGCGGGGAAGAAACTTTCCGAGCTCACACTTCCCAAGGGAACGGTAATTCCTTTGGTCCTTCGGGAAGGGCGGGCGCTCGTCCCCACCGACGAAACGGCCCTCGCCCCCGAGGATGTGGTGATACTGCTTGCCGAGAGCGATGAGAAGCTCGCCGCCGCTAAACGTCTCTTCTCCCCCGCCACGCCCGGCGGTTAAGATTCCCAGCCGAAGGAGGCGAGATGTTGAAGGCCAGAAGCGGGAATTTCCTCGTGGTGCGGTTCCGGGACGGTGAGAGCCTCCTCGATGGCCTCCGGGATCTGGGGGTCCGTGCGGGGGCGATCCTGGGGGGCGTGGGGATGCTCCGGGACCTCGTCTTCGCTTACTGGAACGGGAAGGAGTACGTCCGCGAGCCGGTAAATGAGCCGGTCGAGCTCCTCTCGCTGCAGGGAAACTTCGGGGAACGGGACGGGGAGATCGTTGTCCACGCCCACGTGGTGGCAGGGAAAGAGGGGGGCGCCGCCGTGGGCGGCCACCTCATGGAGGCCACGGTCCACAATACTGCCGAGCTGCTGATCGCCGAGCTCCCCAGCGTGGCTATGGAGCGTAGGCCCGAGGGGACGGGCCTCATGGGCCTCTATCCTCGGGAAAAGCGATGAACCTCATCCGGGAGAGCGACCTCCACGCATTACGAGATTTGGTGGGGAGGGACGGGCCGGTGGTGAGCCTCTACCTTAACGTGACCCCACCCCGGCCGTTCAAGTCGAAACTGCGTTCTCTCATTCACGACAAGTAGGTGAGGCTCCGGTCCGCGGGGTTGCGCAAGGGGCTCCTGCGGCGGGTCGAGGGGATATTTGAGGCGCTCAAAGCGTACGTGGACGAGCTCCGGCCTCTGGAGAGGACACAGCTCCTCGCGATTTTCGCCGCCGAGGACTTCTTCCAAAAGTTCCGGCTTCCCGTGGCCCTCCCGAGCCGCCTCTACGTCGATCCTGACCCCTATATCCGTCCCCTGACCATGCTTCTGGACGAGTTCAACCGGTACTGTGTGATCCTAGTGGACCGCAAGCGGACCCGGGTGTTCGACATGTACCTCGGGGAGATGGAGGAAGGCTTGGGAGTGTTCGAGAGCGAGACCCCAAGTTGGGTCTCTGAAGGGGAGGGTCGTGCTGCCCGCGGGACGGCGGTGGGGACCGACCCGTGGGCCGGCTGGCGTGAAAGTAAGATCCAACGCCACATCGCGGACCATGTCCAGCGTCACTTCAAGGAGGTGGCGGGGGTTCTGTTCGAACACTTCCAGCACCGGGAGTTCGATCGTGTCATCGAGGAGGCCCGAAAGGTGAGGGGGGAAGGTCGTCCCGGGGTTCCTGGGCCACCTCCACTCTTACCTCCGGGAGCGGTTGGCCGGGGTCTTCGCCGGAAAGATGGATCTCCCCGTGAACGAGATCAAGAGGGGCCCTTGAAGTGGCAGCCCGGGACAAACGAGGCCCTCATCGAACGCTTCCTATCCGAGGCGAACCGCGAGGGTGGCCTTGGAGTACTGGGGCTCAACGACGTCGTCCTCGCGCTGATGATGTCCCAGGTCCACACGTTGGTGCTCGAGCTCGACTATCGACAGCGGGACTGGATATGCCCCCGCGACCATTATCTCGCCATGACGGCCGGGACGCGCCCCCTTGTGCAAGGGGGGACTCGAGGAGGTCAAGGACTTTGTGGACGAAGTGGCGGAGGAGACGATCGAATAGGGGGCCGAGGTGGAGCACGTTTTCACCGAACACGAGGGGTTCAGCGATTGGAAGGTCGGGGCGTTCTTGCGGTTCCGCATCTATTGAGCCCTAGCGATACTCCACCACCTCGTCCAGGGGGCGGCGGGGCCGGGGCCGCGGTTCTTGGTCTGGGTGGCCCAACGGGACGATGGCCACGGGGCGCAGCTCTTGCGGGAGAGAGAGGGCTCCCCGAACCTCATCCTCGGAGAAAGCACCCACCCAGCAGGCGCCGAGTCCCTTCGCGTGGGCCGCGAGCAGCAAGTTCTGGGTGGCCGCCGCGGTGTCCTGGATGCAATAGAGACCTACCCCCCGATCCCCATAGGCTCTCCGCGCGCGCTCGAGGTCCGCGCAGACGACGATGACCACTGGGGCTTCGGCGATGAACCCCTGCCCCAGCGCGGCCGCGACTAGCTTCCGCTTGAGCTCGGGGCCCCGCACCACGATGAAGCGCCACGGTTGGGCATTTCCCGCGCTCGGGGCCCAGGTGGCCGCCTCCAAAATCCTTACGAGGTCCTCCTCAGGGATGACGTCTGGCTTGAACCGTCTTATCGACCTCCGTCCCTTTATGATTTCCACTAAATTCTCCATGAAGACCTCCTCCCGACTGTAAATTTATACACTTGGCATCAATTGAAATCCAAACCCCTATCTCGTATCATATGTATGTCTATTTAGGCTAAAAATTGACAGAAAAGGGGGGATTAACATATGCCGAAGAGGGGTCAGGGTACCACCGATAAGATTTCCATTTATATTCCGCAGAAGAAGGCTCAGCAAAATGTGATCGAACGGCTGCGCAAACTGGCGGAAAAAAAGGACCGTTCCATCAATTACCTCGTGGTGGAGGCCATCCTTCAATACCTGGAACGCGAGGAGAAGAAGGAAAAGGGCTCGTAATTTCCGCCACGGGCTCCCCACCGCCTCGCCTGGCAGTCGTAACTGCTTTCGCTATATGATGCATACACAAAGGAGGGAAGATGCCGGAAAGCAAGAAACTCACTATTCCCGACCTTTACGCCATGGTGGAGCGGGGGGAGAAGATTACCTTCCTCACCGCTTACGACTACCCTACAGCCCGCCTCGAGGACCGGGCCGGGATCGACATGATCCTGGTGGGCGACTCGGGAGCGATGTGCCTCCTGGGACACGAAACCACTCTCCCCGCCACAATGGATTTCATGGTGGAGATCACCGCCGCGGTCTCGCGCGCAGTGGAGCGAGCTTTCGTGGTGGGTGACATGCCCTACATGTCGTATCAGCCTTCGGACGAGCTCGCCGTAAAGAACGCGGGCCGTTTCATCTCCGAAGGCGGTGCCGATGCAGTGAAGCTTGAGGGGGGTGCCAGGATGGCGGAGCGGGTTGAAGCGATCGTGCGGGCCGGGATCCCGGTTATGGGCCACATCGGCCTCACCCCCCAGGCCGCGAGCCTGATCGGGGGCCTCAAGGCCCAGGGGCGTACCGCCGAGACTGCGGTGCAGCTCATCGAGGACGCCGAGGTCTTGGAGGAGGCGGGGGCGTTCGCAATCCTCCTCGAGGCCGTCCCGGCCCGGGTGGCCGAGATCATCGTCGAGCGGGCGAAAGTCCCCATCCTCTCCATCGGCTCGGGGGCGGCCTGCCACGGCCAGCTCCTCATCGTTCACGACATCCTGAACCTCTTCGAGGCATTCACGCCCAAGTTCGTGAAGGTGTACGCGGATGTGGCTGCGGTAATGCTCGAGGCTTTCCGCAATTACATCACCGATGTCAAGTCCGGAAAATTCCCAACCCGGGAGCACGCGTACCGGATTCCGAGGGAAGAGTGGCAGCGCCTCAAGGAGATGCTGGACGAGGAGGCTTGAACGACCGAGAGGCGCAGGAGCTTTTCTGAAAGTGAAAGGAGGTGACCATGAAGAGGTTCAACGATTTTCTGAAGTTTCGGTGGTTTATCACGCCCACTATCATGCCGATTATTTTCTGGGTGGGGGTCTTTATCGCCGTCGTGCGCGGGATCATCGATATCGTATGGGGCGCGAGACTGCGCAATCCCCAGCTCATAACGAGCGGCATCTTCACCTTGTTCTTGGGACCAGTCTTTGTGCGGATGTTGTGCGAATGGTTCCTTACCTTCTTCCAAGAGTGAGCTAGCGGACGAGGAACCAGAGCGCGAGCAGGGCTGCGGAGAAGAGAAAGGCGAGGAAAGACTCATCCAAGCGCCAGCGGGGCAGGCTTACCGGTAGCTTTCGCATCAGGGGACTCACAATGCCTCCAGCGATGATGGCTCCTACGGTAGAAAGGAGCAGGGGAAAGCTGCGAAGCGCGGGTTCTCGAATCAAGAGGAAAAGGCCCCCGCCAAAGATAGCCGCGCTGAGAAGTAAGGGGGGCCCGTCGGCCATTCCTGCTTTTTTGCCCCTGATGATCGAGGGCAAGAGTTTGGTGAAGGAAGCGGCCGTTCCCAAAGTAAGTACGAAGAGTGCCCACTTTCCCCACGGAGGTGCAGCTGACGAAAGGAGTCCCTTGGCCCCATAGCCGATAAAAGGGGGGAGGCCCACGATGGCCAGTGTCCCCACTCCCAGAGAAAGCCGTGTTCCCGTACAGAGTCGTCCTGCAAGCTTGGAAATATGGCGGCTCCTCCCCTCAGTTTCCGCCCTTCCAGCGGCGAGGAAAAGGAGGGCTTTGAAAAGTCCATGGGCTACCCCATAAGCGGTGGCCCCCGCCCATGCTTCCCAACCGAAGCCGAGGAGTATATACCCTAGCTGGGACATGGTCGAATACGCAAGGAAAACCTTGATGTCCTCTTCCCAGAAGAGGTGAAGAACCCCCAAGAAACCCGTCACGAGGCCTATAGCGACCAGGACATTACCTATCGGAAAAGCCGTCGAAAGCCGGGCGAGGGTGATGATCCCCATTTTGACGACGAGCCCGGAGAGCAGTGCCGAGACAGGGGAGGGGGCATAGCCGTGGGCAGTAGGAAGCCACAGTGCCAACAAGAATACCCCACCCTTAGCGGCAGCTCCGGCGACGAGGAGCCCCACTCCCAGCGAAAGCCCCAAGTCCCCAGATGAAATCGTGGAAGAGATCTCGAGGAGAGAAAGGGTCCCTGTCTTGGCATAGACAAATCCCACCCCTAGAAGGTAGAGGATCATGCCACAACTCGTAAGGATCAAGTACTTGAGGCTCGCCCAAACCTGGGCTGGTCGGCCCTCGATCCCAACGAGGAGAAAGGCAATGAGTGAAGTGAGTTCCAGGGAGACGTAGAGGTTGAAGAGATCCAGCGAGAGGACGAGGGAGAGGATTGTTCCGACGAGGAGGGTCAGCAACGCGTAGAAGTGCCGTGGCCACCCACGCTCAGATAGAAGCAGAATCAGGTGCAGGAAGAGGGAGAGCCCCCAGAAGGCGGCGGCGAGGGGATCCCCCTGCCAGGGTATGGCCCAAATGCCCAGCCCGAGGTGGTCCGGTGGAAAGCCGGGGAACCAGAGGGAGAAGGACGTGACCCCCACGAGGAGGGCGATGCCACTTAGGAGGCGCGCCCGCGTGGTGAGGAAGCCCAGGACTCCGAGGACCAGGTACCCGAGGACCCCCATGAGGGCAGGGGTCATCGTTCCATCTCCTCCTCCGTGGCCTCCTCGATTCTTTCGGCTTCTTGGGTATGGAGCTGTTCAGCGAGGGAGACGGCGTAGGCGAGGGAGAGGGCGAGGGTCGCGAAATGGATCACGATGGCGGTGAGGACCAATGCTTGGGGAAGGGGATCGGCACTTGGGATCCCTGCGGGAAAGCCGATGAGGGGTGGCTTCCCACCGGGGCGGTAAGAGAGAGAAACGAGGAAGAGGATCGCCCCCCCAGAGGCGACGTTCAGCCCGAGGAGTTTCCAAATGAGCAAGCGCCGCAGGACAAGGGCTCCGAATCCCAGGACGACCAGAGCGACCCCCAGGGCAGCTGTGGCCAAAACTTCCATCAGATTTCCCCCCGGTGCGCCGCGAAGTAGTGCAACACCACCCAGGTGCCGATGGTAACCTCGATTCCAATGAGAAGATTGAAGAGCACAAGAAGTCCGCTCCCCCGCAAACCCCAGAGGAAACCCGCCGCCCCGAGGACGAGGAGGGCCGCGATTGCTCCGTACTCGAGGAACTCGAGCTTCCCCTCATGTAGCTCACGACTCAGGCGCTCGATCCCCTTGGCCATGGCGAGGAGGAGGAGCCCCGAGCCGGCAATGGCTCCCGCGGGGAACCCCCCTCCTGGTCCTAGGTGTCCTGAGGCTGCGAGATAGACGGAAAAGACAATGACCATTGGGAGGAGAATGTCCGCCATCTCCCGGACCACGCCCCGTTCAGGAATCACCGGCTCACGCCACCGCCCGAGAGGCTGGAGGGTGTACCGCACTCCCACCATGGCCAGGGCGAAGACGAGCACTTCGAGCAAGGTGTCATAGAGCCTCGCGCCAAGGACCACTGCCGCGACCCCGTTCTTCGCCCCGTAGACCACCGCTAGCCCCTTCCATGGGCGGACCTCCGCCAGTGTGCCGAGCGAGAGGAAGCCGGGCACGAGGACCGCGGTAAGGAGAAGCAGGGCTCCGAACGCGAGTGTCCTCTTCACAAGTACCTCCTCACCAACTCCCCCCATCCGCCCCGGCCGCGGAGCTCGTCCACAATCTCCCCCATGGTCCGCACGAGCTCGATCTCATCGGGAGCGAAGAGTACGGAGAAAGCTGTGTCCTCCAGGGGTTCCACCTCCGCCTCCCGGAGCTTTCCCCTGAGGTAGAGGGATCGAAGTTCGAGGAGGTTCACAATGGCTCCGCCCAGTTCTCCTTTTTCCAAGGCGAAAAGCAAGGTCTCACGGCGGGGGAAGAGCTTCCCGCGCTGGGGCAGGAGTTCCGCCTCCCGAGATCCGCGGATCGCTCCAATGGAACCATCGTCCCATTGCACACGTACGATCCGGGTGGGGAGGAAGCTCACCCTCGGAAACCCCTCCTCACGCGAGGAGGGCACGATATCCCCCGCAGCGAGGTCGGCCTCGCTCGAAGAAAGAAGAGCTCTTACTTCGTCCCGCTCGACCCACAGGAGTTCGAGTTCACGATGAGTACGGGCGCTCAAGAGCTGGAGGAGATCCCATACTAGGCCAGCCGCCCTCTCTCCCACAGGATAGAGAAGCGGGGGACAGGCCACGGCGGCAATGACGATTTTTCCTGTGCGTCGGATGGCGAGGAGGTACACGAACGTTACGAGACCAAACCCGATGGCCGCTTCGGTCAGGGCCACGTCCGGGGCGGCGAGGGAGAAATAGAGGCCAGCGAGGACGAGGGAATGGACCCCCAACACCGCGATCCCCCAGAGCAACCGTCGCCGGCTCAGAGCGAGGACGGCGAGGCTGAAGACCAAAATGGAAAGGGCGACCGTGGTCACCTCTCATCCTCCCCGGTCGAATGGCGCCGCAGAAAGGCTCCTTTAGCGATGGCGTGCGTCGCCACGGGCGTGGTGAAGAGGAGGAGCACGCCGAGCAACCCCAAAACGCCTAATTCCCATCCCAAAGGTGCCCTGAGTGACAACCCAATGATGAGGAGAAGCGCGCCACCTAGATCCCCGACCCCCGTGGCCTGCAGCCGAGAGTAGGTATCGCTGAACCGCAGGAACCCGAGGCCTCCCACGATCAAGAGGACAATGCCGAGCCCCATGAGGAGGTCCGCCCCTATGTTCATCTTTCCCCTCTCTCCCCGAACCGCGCGAGAAGGACCGCTCCCAGGAAACCCAGGAACGCATATCCGAGCGCCACGTCCAAAAGGACCGCCTTCCCCCCGGCTATCCCCTCCAGAGCGAGGACCAACGCTACACGCACGTTGATCCCGTTCGCGCCGGCCACGCGGTCCCAAAAGCTTGGGCCCCACCACAAACGCAGAAATGGAAAGATCGCCGTCGTGATGATCAACCCCTGATATATTCCCCTCACCCTGTGAGCTTAACCAAGATTCGTTGGAGGAGCCCAATCCCAGGGAGCTCTGGCTTCGGAGGAAGCTCGAGGCAGTGCACATAGAGGATCTCCTCCTCGGCAAGGAGCGCGATGGTACCGGGCGAGGCGGTAATTGCAAGGACAAGGAGCAACTTTCCGAGGTCGCTCCTTACTCGCAGGGGGATGGCGATGATCCCCGGGGAATACTTCCCACGCAAGATGGACACGGTGGTCCTGCACACCCCCCTGATAACTCCGTAAAGGAAGAGGAAGAGGAACGAACCCCAGAGGTCCGGCCGGAACCAAACGCTGCAGCTCACCCCTATCCCGAGGCCCCTCCGGACAGCGAGGAAGAAGAGCGTGAGGGGACACCACATCCCGGAGAGGACGACGGGAAGGCCTGTGGAGCGCCAAAAGAGGATCCAAAGCCCCCAGAGAATCCCTCCGCCGACGAGCGCCGCAGGAAGAGCTTTGATCAACCGCTCACGCATAGCCCTTCCCTCTCCTTTCCCGTCCCGGTTTTTTTCATCCCGACCCCTCGCCGCAAGGCCGATGGTACTACAATCATCGATCCTTTTACTCCGATATCATGTAGTTCAAATTTGGCTATGTAAAAATCTTAGTTACCCGGGTGTCAGGCGAATTCCCGCGGGCCGTCACATCCCACAAAGATTGATAGCGTTCTCTGTAAAACATTATAAAGGCTGATAATAATGGCGTGGCAAAAACCACGATTATCCCCCTGCTGGACAGCACTTCAATGGATGAACTACACGAAAAGAGGATCGGGGAGGGCGGTGTCAGAGGTTGACACGATTCTCCACGTCCTCGATCTCGTCGTCGGTGATCCCGATGTAGCGGCGGGTGACGGCGGGGGTGGTGTGACCGAGCTTTTCCTGGATGAGCTCGATGGGAATCCCGTGGTATTTGCGGGCCATGTAACCCCAGGTCTTCCGCAGGGTATGGCCCCCGTAGCGGCCGGTGAGGCCCACCTCCCGGCACCAGCGGTTGATCAGGCGCCAGACGTGTTGGCGGGTCCAGGGGAAGAGCGGTTCGTCCCCCTCGAAGGGCCCTTCACGCTCCCACAGGAGCTCCAGCGCCTCGCGACACGGGTCATTGAGGAGTATCCTGTGGGCCCGATTCGTCTTTTGCGAACGGATGTAGAGGTGTTCGTGCACCTTCCCGTCGACGCGGTAGACGTCCCGGGCCCTTATCCGGAGGAGATCCCCGGGGCGCAGGGCCGTGTTTATCCCCAGGACGAAGAACGCGTAATAGCGGGGGCTCCTCTTCCGCAGTTTGGCCTTGATCGCCGCAAGCTTCTGGGGATCCCGGATCGGCTCCACCCGTTCCATGGTGACATATTGTAGCCTCGATAGCGTTATGTCACCAGAGCTGGGGATGACCCGGATAGGGGACACGGAGAAAACGCCTTCCTAGAGCGAAAAAACGGGGACACAGGTTACACACTCCAAATTGTGTCACCTGGAGGCCGCCCCGCTGACAGGGCCGCATTTGGCCTCCGGGGTCAGGGGGATATACCGACCATGTCCCTGGGCACGGACGCCGAAAAGAGGGGCTCTCATTCCAGGGAGTAGCTCTCGATGATCTTCTTCTCCTCGCCCTCGATCTCCGCCGATACCTCCACGTACTCTTTGAGGCCCGAGCGGGCGAGCTTCTCCTTGAAGAGAGAATCGAGCTGAAAGATCCCCGCGGAGTTCGACATCCGCACCCGGATATGGACAGGTTTCTCCCCGCCCTTCAGGATCTCCACCTTCTCGATGGCCAGGGCGGAGACGGTGTGGATGGTGGGAACGCCGACCTTGAACGGGATCCGGGCCCGGCCCTTCTCCATATCCAGGGCATCGGCGACCTTGATGATCCCCGCCTCCACGGTGAGGGGCTCGACGTCCTTGCGGTGCGCGTAGATCGCGTGCAGGACCTCGGCCATCACCTGGGTCTTCTGGGGCTCATCGTAGATCCCCGCCAGGAGCTCCTCCAACAGTAGCGGGGCGAGGGAGAGGGAGTGGGACTCATGTTCCTCGCGGTGGACCACGTGCCCGATGTCGTGGAGGGCCGCGGCCAGGAGGACGATCACCTTGGCGTCCTCGTAGTCGAGGCCGTGGTCGTAAGCCCCGAAATGCACCCCTGCCTCGTGGAGGAGCTCGAGGAGCTTGAGCGCCACGCGGATCACGATCTTCACGTGGACGGGGCCGTGATCGTTGATGTGCATACGATTTATCGCCGCGACGTTGGAGCAAGTCCACAGGGCCTTGAGCCGAGGGGAGCCTTCCACTCGACGTCTGATGACTTCGAACCTGGATGTCTTCCCCGTCCGCGCCATAGTGTCAAAGCTTACAGCGTCCGCCACCTCTCCCACCAGGGGGTTTGGGTCCCTTTTTCCTTTAGGAGCAAGTCCCGCAGGAACCTTATCTCCTCCTCCAAATGCCGCAGGAGGAGCTCGGTGGATGCGGGGGGCGAGGTAGATATCCCTGCGGGTCCCTCCCTGTCGGAGCATCCCCGCAAAGCTTGAGCAGCTTCTTTGACGGTTTTTCCTCTTTCACATAGATCTTGTAAGGCCCGTAAGAGTTCGAGCCCCCGTTCGTCCACGAGGATTCGGTTGTTCGGACCTCGATGGAGGTGGGGGGAGAGGAGGTCCCGGATAGCCTCGATCCTGTTCCGCACCTGAGTTTCAGTCTGTAAGCCCAAAATGCGCACGAGCTCCCGAACGCTGTACACGGTTCCCTCCTCAGCTTGATCCGGTTTTCTCTAAAAGTACCCGTTCGTGGCGCCTCAGGCCAGCTGGAGGTAAGCTTCCCAGGCGGGGAGATGCGTATCAGGCGTTTGGAAGAGCACTTGGTCCGCCGGATCGCTGCAGGGGAAGTGGTGGAACGGCCGGCCTCGGTGGTGAAGGAGCTCGTGGAGAATTCCCTCGACGCCAAGGCAGAAACGGTGTCGGTGGAGCTCCGCGGCGGGGGGGTCGAGCTCATCTCCGTGGCCGACGACGGTGAGGGGATGAGCCCCGAGGAAATGTGCCTCGCCGTCGAGCGCCACACGACGAGCAAGATAAGTGGCGAGGAAGATCTCGTGGCTATCTCAACCCTGGGGTTCCGGGGGGAAGCCCTGGCCGCGATCTGCGCCGTCGCCAAAGTGAGGCTCGTCTCCCGTCGGCGAGGGGGGGATGAGGCCCACGAGCTCCGTATCGAGGGTGGAAAGGTGGTGGGGGAGCGCCCCGCGGCCCGAAGCCTTGGGACCACCGTAGAGGTCCGCGACCTCTTCTACAACACTCCTGCGAGGCGCAAATTTCTTAAATCCCTACGGATCGAAGCCCGCTACGCCCTGGGGGCCCTGCGGCGGATCGCCCTCGCCCACCCCGGGGTGGGCTTCGACGTGGTCTCGGAGGGGAGAGAGGTCTTCTCCCTCCCGCCTGTGGGGAACCCGTTGCGCCGGATCGCCCAGGTCTACGGTGGGAGCTTTGCCAAACACTTGATCCTGGTGGAGATCGAAGAGCCTGGGTACAAGCTCCGTGCCTACTTCGCCCCCCCCGAGCTCCACCGCCCCACCCGCGCGGACCAGTTCCTCTTCCTCTCGGGACGGCCCGTGCAGCTCGGGACACTCGGCGGGGCCCTGGAGGAGATTTACACACGCTACCTCCCGCGGGGAGGACATCCCGTGTTCTTCCTCTACCTCGATGTCGACCCCTTCCTCGTGGACGTAAACGTCCACCCTCAGAAGCACGAGGTTCGCTTCCGCAATGATGCGGCCGTACGGGACCTCCTGCGGCGGGCGGCTCTCACCGCCCTGGGGCGAATGTCCGCGCCGCTTGTCTCCACCGTCGCCCCAACAGGCGGGCACCCGGTGGGACACCATCCGATACGTCAGGAGGAGGAAGTTCCCGGGGAAACCGCGGGGTTCCTCGTGGCTCCCGATCGGGGGGGGAAGCCGTGGCGGGTACTGGGTCAGGTAAAAGGGAGCTATATCGTTGTGGAAACCGACGAGGGCCTGGAGATCGTGGACCAACACGTGGCCCACGAGCGCGTCCTCTTCGAGAAGTTCCGTGACGGGGGTGAGGTGCCCACCCACCTTCTCCTCGTCCCCGTGCCGCTCGAATTCCCGGCCGACGTCGCCGAGGCCCTGCGGGAAGAGCTTCCCCGCCTTCGGAAACTGGGGGTGTTATTGGAGCCCTTTGGGGAGCGGAGTTTCCTCCTCCGGGGCTGGCCTGTGCCCCTTGTCGGAGGGAGAGCGAGGGTTGACTTTCGTGAACCCCTGGAGGCGACAGCTACACGGGTTCTCCAAGGGGGTGAAGTCCCCATCCTCGAGCTCTGGCGGGAGCTCGCCTGCGCGGGGGCGATCCGGGCAGGGGAATCCCTCTCGATGACGGAACAGGAAGCTCTCATTGCGGCGTGGAAGGCTACGGGGGAACCCGCGCGCTGTCCCCACGGACGCCCCGTAGCCTTGAAGGTCACGTGGGAGGAGTTGGCCCGTCGCCTGGGAAGGGACTAGGCGATCACCCGCAGCGCCCCCGGAAGGATCTCTGCCGTAAGGTACGCCACTGGCTTCGGTAAGATCTCGCCGTCGAGGTGTGCGGGGAGAGGACGTGCGAGCTCTATCCATACCTTTCGGACCTGAATCCTTTTGGTCCCGGGGAGTTCCAAGTATGTCCCGTCGCGAAAACGCTTGAGAAGGGGAATGCGACGGAGGATCGAGCGGTCTTCCACGAGGACCATGTCCAGTAACCCATCGTCTGGTGCCGCCCCAGGGGCCACGTGAAACCCCCCGCCGGCGTAAGGGCCATTCTGTAGGGGAAGAAGGGCGAGGACCCCCTCGTACTCTATTCCCTCACCTTTCACTTTTGCCTGGAAGCCACGGAAACGGAAGATCTCCAGTATTGCGGCCCATAAATATCCGAGCTCTCCTCGCAAGAACCTTATTCTTTTGTAGTCCAGGGCAATCTGGCCGTCAATTCCAGCGCCGAAACAGTTAAGAAAATACCTTTTCCCGAGCCCATCCGCTTCCACCGCCCCCACGTCGACCCTTCGCACCTCGCCCCGGACAAGGACGTCGAGGGCTCCGTCTAAATCCTTGGGAATTCCCAGCGCCTTCACGAAGTCGTTTCCCGAGCCGCAGGGGATGATCCCGAGGGGAACGTGTGTTCCCACCAGGCCTTGGGTCACTTCGTTCAGAGTCCCGTCTCCCCCCGCTCCAACCACGACGGAAAAGCCCTGCTTCACGGCAATGCGGGCTAACTCGCTGGCGTTTCCCGGACCATGTGTGACGAAAATCTCATGCTCCAAGTCGCGGCTTTTCATACCCTCTACTATCAACTCTCGCTTTCTCCCGGCGCGACCCCTATCCGCCGCGGGGTTCAGAATCACGGCGATTCTCATTTCGCGCACAGAATACCCTTTTTCGTCGGGGGCTTCAGCATATAGGCATCCCGAGGTTCCGTATGAGGTTCATGGCCGAGAGGTCCGCTGACTCTCGCCACTGTTTGGGCCCAGGGAAACCGCGCTTTCGCCGAATTTCCTCCGGAGTTCTAGGATCGTTCGCGAGAGTTCCTCCGGGGCGAACAGGTGAATGGTGCGAAATTCCGCCGGGACGAGTTCACCTACGCTCACCCCCAGGAGCCGCACCCCTTCCTCCCATCCCCCGGGGCGCGCGAGGAGCGAGAGGGCCGCCTCGGTGATCAGGACAGCATTGTCGGTGGGTTCAGGGAGGCGCATCTGGTGGGTATGTGTCGCGAAGTCCGCGAAGCGAACCTTGATCCGCACGAGGCGCGCAAAGTACCCATGGGCGTGGAGCCGATCGGCGAGAGCCAGGGCAAGCTTCCGTACCTCAGCACGGATCTCCTCCAGGTTATGGAGGTCAGCGGGGAAAGTCCGCTCCTGGGAGAGGCTCTTTGCCTCTCTCTCGGGGACTATCGGGCTCTCGTCGATCCCCCGCGCGAGTTGCCTGAGGCGCGCCCCGGTCCGGCGTCCGAACCAGGCGGCCAGGAGCGCGGGGTCCATCCCCCGCAGGTCCTGCACTGTGCGGATCCCGAATTCCACGAGACGTGCAGCCGTCACAGAACCGACCTCCCATAGCTTCTCTACCGGAAGGGGATCGCGGAAATTTTGGATCTCCGCCGGGGGCACGATCCGCAGCCCACCGGGTTTCGCCCGATCGGGGGCGATTTTGGCGACGAACTTGTTGGGGGCAAGGCCCACGGAACACGAGAGCCCCATTTCCCAAGGGATGCGGCGGTGAACCTCCCGGGCCACCCGCTCTGGGGAACTGTGGAATCCCTCCGTTCCAGTGAGGCCGAGAAATGCCTCGTCCAAAGAGACCGGTTCCACGAGCGGCGTGTACTCGAGGAGAATCTCACGAATCCTCTCCGCCACCCCGGCGTAGCGTTCGAATCTGGGAGCGATGAAGACTTCGTGCGGACAGAGTTTTCGAGCCTTCACCATGGGCATCGCGGAGTGAACCCCGAACTTGCGGGCCTCATAAGAGGCGGTGGCCACTACCCCGCGGGGTCCTAACCCACCGACGATCACTGGCCTCCCCGGGAGGAAGGGGTTATCTAACTGCTCCACGGACGCGTAAAAAGCGTCCATGTCTACATGTAACACCCAGCGTCCCACATACCTATCCTACAAGGGCTGGGGCAGGATCACCACTGTCCACGGACGATGGGGGCATTAAGGTATAATAGAACTGATTCGTCAACAATTATTGGCTTCTGGAAGGAGGCGGAAGAGATAACTTTACCAATGGGATCCGATATCTTTCGGGCCATGGTAGAGGACTCTTCGGTGGGCTTTTACATCCTCGACTTACAGGGGAGGTTTGTTTATTTGAACGAGGCTTTAGCCGACCTCTTCGGCTATCGAGCCTCGGAACTTCGGGGGAAGAAGGTGCTGCAACTCCTCATCCACCCCGAAGACCGAACCCGATTAGCACAGGAAGCCAAACGCCTCCTGCGGAGGGAAGTGTCATTTAGCCTTCTTTACTTCCGCGGACTCAAACGGGACGAGTCCGAGATCTATTGTGAGAGCTTGCTTTGGACTGTAACTGAGGGAGAAAACACGTTTTTCGTGGGCAACCTCCTGGATGTCACTGAAAGGACTGTCTCCCAGCGCAAACTCTCTCTGATCAGGGAGCTCGGGCGGAAGGCGATCCTCCTGCGAGATGTGAGGGCAGTGGCCCGCGCCCTGGTAAAGGCGGTGGAAGAGGTGATGGGAGTTCGGTCCTGCGGGCTTTGGCTCGTGGATGGGGAAACGCTCGTGCGGATCGCTCACATCATGGATGAGAGGGGCCTGCGACTTCCCCTACACGGTGAGAAGGGGATCATCGCGGCTGCAGTTCGGGAGAAAAGATCGATTTACGTACCGGACACGGAAAGGGAGCCCCGTTACCTCCGGGGAAAATTCCGTTCGCGGTCCGAATTCTGTGTTCCCCTAATTGTGCGAGACGAGGTCCTGGGCGCTTTGAACGTCGAAAAGGAAGAGGTCGACGGATTTTCCCTGGCGGATCGAGAACTGATCGAAGCCCTAGCTACGGTGGCCGCGATCGCCATCGAAAACGCGATCCAGTTCGAACGGGAAAGGAAGGTATTAAAACAGCTTAAGCTTATAAACGAGGTGGCCTTGAAAACCGCCGCCCTGAAAGCCCCGGAGGCCCTCTATAGAGAGGTGGTGGAAACGATCGCCCAACGGTTCGGTTACCACTCGGTGAGCTTGTTCATGGTGGAGGGAGAAGAAATGGTCCTCCGGGCGATCGCGGGGGAGCTCGCGGACCTCGTCTCCCCCGAATATCGCCAACCAATCGGCCTTGGGATCTTGGGACACGTAATCCGCACCGGACGACCTTACGTGGCGGCTGACGTGACGCGGGACCCCTATTATGTCCAAGGTTACAGGACATGTGTCCGCACCCGGTCAGAGCTCTGTGTTCCCATAAAGAGGGGCTCGCATGTTGTCGGAGCCCTGGACATTCAAAGCCGCGAGCCGAACACGTTTACAGAGGCTGATGTTGAGACCGCCGAAGCCATAGCGCGCTGGGTCTCAGTGGCGGTGGAGAACGCCAGGCTCTACAGCAGGCTACAGCAAGCCCTGGAGGGCGCGGCCGCCACCTTGGCGGAGGTGGTGGAGGTACGGGATCCCTTTACCTCAAGGCACCAACGGCGCGTCGCTGCTCTGGCCACGGCCATCTCGGAGGAGATGAGACTCCCCCCAGACAGAATCCAGGCCGTGCGTACCGCAGCCCTGCTCCACGACCTTGGGAAAATCGCGGTCCCAGCGGAAGTGCTCAACAAACCTGGCAAACTTTCTGAACCGGAGCGGGCGTTGGTGCGGGAACATCCCCGAGCCGCGTACCGGATCCTCAAAGAAATTCCTTTCCCCTATCCGGTGGCCGAGATCGTGTTCCAACACCATGAGCGGCTCGACGGCTCCGGATATCCCAAAGGCTTGAAGGGCGAGAAGATCATGTTGGAAGCGAAAATCCTGGCTATCGCCGATGTAGTAGAGGCCATGCTCTCACACCGTCCTTACCGCCCTCCCTACCCACTGGAAGAGGTATTGGGCGAAATAGAGAAGGGGAAGGGGTCCCTCTACGACCCCCGGGCAGTGGAGGCGTGCCTCCATCTTTTCAGGGAGAAGGGTTTCAATTTCCCAGAACCTTCCTCATCTCAATGATAAAGAGAAGGATGGGAAGCTCCCGGCCTTCCAATGGAGTCCCAACGGTCAGGCTCATCCCACCATGACCTCTTTTTTGGCTTCCCAGAGGCCATGGATGTTGCAGAAGGAAACGACATAGAGGGTTCCGGACTTCTCGGTCCTCATGGTGAAGGTGACGGCGGGGTCGCTGTAGACAGTGCTCGTGTTCGGTCCCTGCGCCGAGGCCCCGTGGGCGGCAAAGTCGAACCGTCCGATGTGATGAGGAAACTTTTCCCCTTCGGGATGGAAGTAGACGGAAACCCATGCGATGTGGTGTTCGGTGGTATTGGGGTGGGGAATCTCCTTGCCCACGGATACGCTCACCTGGAAGGCCTGCCCCTTCCCAACTGTCTCCGGGGCTTCTATTACGGGGACGTGCTTCTCGGCCTTCCAATCAGCGCTCTGTACAAGTTCACTTATTTTTGCCATCCTCTTCCTCCTTTTGAAACCGCCGCCTTTCGCACCGTGCTTTATCGCTAAAACTCCTTCAGTTTCTCGCGGGAGGTGCCGCATACCGGACAACACTTCGGGGGCTCCCCCTCAACGGTATAGCCACAGACGGGACAAATGTAGACCGTGCCGAGTTCTAGGTCCCTTCTGTTTTCCACAGCCTCCCTCGCCTTCTTGTAGATCTCGGCGTGGATTTTTTCGGCCTCCTGAGCGTAGTGGATGGAACGCTCGGCCCCCGTCTCTCCCTGGAGCTGTGCTACTGCGCTATACGCAGGGTACATCTCCTCGACCTCGAAGGTCTCCCCGGCGATGGCCTCGGCCAGGTTATCGAGGGTGGAGTTGACCCCGGCAAGCTCCCGTAAGTGGTTCGTGGCGTGCACCTGTTCGGCGTAGGCAATGGCCCGGAAGAGTCGGGCGATGTTGGACTTGCCTTCCCGTTCTGCCACCTCGGCGAAGATTAGATAGCGCATGTGGGCTTGCGATTCACCGACGAAGGCGTTCCTCAGGTTTTCCACGGTCATCTTCCGCATTCTTCATCACCTCCTTGTGTGGACTACAAGGTTCCTTCCAGAGGTGCAGTTCCGCACACCGTTCTGCCCTCCACCAACACCTGGTGGCTTGCCATGCCGAAACGGAGATCTTTCAGGGACCACGCCGACGTATCCCCGGGGAGGTTTTCTCCGAGCTCGCGGATCCACTGAACCAACGCTTGGACGCAGCTCCAGCCTCCAAACGGGCGATCTCGATGATCCCCTTCGGGGGTTCCCCCGGGGGCGATCCGGTAAGCCCGGGGGACGACGTAATTGGTGGTGAGTGCTGCGGCACACTCTTTACCAAGAGCTCGTGCAAACACCTCACACGGATCTCGGCTCGCCCGCCCGGTGCCCGTGCCGCTTTCGCCACATCAACTCCCTTCTTTCCCTCGGCAAGAAGGGCAGATCTCCTCCCAGATGATTTCGTGGGACACAACAGCGAACCCAGGACCCACATCGATCCGATCCAATTCGCCTTTGTATGAAACCCCCACGTCGAATACGCGCCCGCAGCGGGTGCAATGAAAGTGGTAGTGGGGAACGAGGTTGGGGTCGAATCGATCAGGACCGTGCCCATGGAGCTCGCGCAGCAACCCTTCGCGGGCCAGGGCTCGGAGTGTCCGATACACGGTGGCAAGGCTCACTGGCTCCCCCCTATTACGGAGGTCATGGTATATCTCCTCGGCGGTGGGATGATCGGCACGGCCCTCCATGGCGGCAACGATGAGCCTGCGCTGCCTCGTCCACCTCAAATTGTTCCTGAGAAGCACTTGCATTTTTAGCCTAAGCCCGGTTCACATTCAAGCCGCCCTTGACACGTTCCCGGGGACTTATATAATCGTTTACGGTAAACGTTTAACATGGCGACGATCAAGGACGTGGCCCGGTTGGCCGGTGTTTCGGTGGCGACGGTGTCCCATGTGATCAACGGGACTCGCCCCGTTTCTCCTCAGACTGCTGCCAAAGTGTGGCGGGCCATTAAGGAACTGGACTATCATCCAAACGCCGTCGCCCGATCCCTCCGTACTCGCACCACCCACGCCATTGGCGTTGTCGTCTCCGACATCACTAACCCCTTCTTCGCTACATTGGTCCGAGGGGCCGAGGATGCGGCGATCGAGGCGGGCTATTCCCTCATCATCTGTAACAGCGACGAGGACCTGGAAAAGGAGGACCTCTACGTCAGCATGCTGCGGCGGAGGCGTATGGACGGCCTCCTCATCGCCCCAGTTCGCGACGGTGGCAGCCCTGCAGTCCGGGAACTTGCCCAAAGCGGTATCCCGTTTGTATTCGTCGACCGGAAAGCGAAAGGAATCGAAGCTGATGCAGTACTTTCTGATAATGTTGATGGTGCGTACATGGCGACAAAACACTTGATCAAACAAGGGCACAAGAGGATCGGTATTGTGCTCGGGATTAAAGGTTCCACTACATCGGAGGAGCGGTACGCTGGTTACCGGAAAGCACTTGAGGAGTTCAGGATTGAGGAAAGAGAAGAGGTCAAGGTGCATGGGGATTATAGGGTCCAAGGTGGGTATTCGGCGGCGGTAAAATTGCTTTCGTTGGAAAATCCACCGACGGCCATTTTCAGCACAAACAACCTCATGACCCTCGGTGTCCTCAAAGCCTTGTCCCAACGCGGCCTTCGGGCATACAAAATTGAAGTCGCCGCATTCGATGATATCGAATGGTACGATCTAATAGATTTACCAATAATCACCGTTGTCCAGCGCCCATACGAAATGGGACGAATAGCTTTTGATTTGCTCCACAAGCGACTTATGGGGTCTGAGTCTGTAGGAGCTCCTATAGAAATCAGGGTGCCTGTAGAGCTGAACATCAGACGAGGAAGGGGGTGATAGCCCAACTGGATTGAAACCCTTTAACAATAAGCTTTTTTGGAGGTGACCAGAATGAAGCGGTATCTGTTGGTCTTTGCGGTTTTGGTACTCTGGGGTGTTCTCGTCCTCGGTGAAAACCAACCAGAATATGTAATTCGGTTTAGCACTGTAGCAGCTCCCACACAGCCTCAGGTATTAGCAATGCAGAAGTTTGCGGAGATAGTCGGCGAACTCAGCGGAGGCAGAATCAAGGTTGAGGTATATCATTCTGGCCAATTAGGAGACCAAAAGACCCAGCTTCTCGCTATTATGCGGGGCGATTTGGAGATGACAAGCGACGCGGCACCATCTTGGTTTGCGGACCTGGCTGCGATGCCCGAGTTCGGTGTCTTCGAAGCAGCCTATGTTTTCCGAGATCTTGACCACCTTTATAGAGTAATGACCAGCAAAGTCGCACAGGACCTGTTCGAAAAAATGGCTAAAAAAGTGGGGATTCGTGTCTTGGATGTGTGGTATCTAGGAACCCGGGAGCTGAACCTCACTGCGAAGGTAGGTCCAGTTTACAAGCCGGAAGATCTCAAGGGCGTTAAGTTGAGGATGCCCAATAATAAGACGTTCTTGGACATTGGGCGAGCTCTCGGGGCAACCCCCACTCCCATGGGATTCGGGGAGGTCTACCTTGCCCTAAAGACCGGCACCGTAGATGGCCAGGATAACCCCTTGCCTACAGACCTTGCGGCCAAGTTCGTGGAGGTAACAAAGTACATTGTGTTAACCGACCATCAAATCGGCATGATTTGTCCGGTGATAAATGAGAAGCTCTGGCAGAGCATGCCGGAAGAGTACAAGGTATACATTAAAAAGGCTTTGCAAGTTGCACGGTACTACATGAACTGGACAGTATTGGAACAGGAAGCCAAACTGCTCAAGGTATTCCGAGAAGAGTACAATATGGAGATCATTGTGCCGGACAAGGAAGCCTTTATCGAACATGCCCGCCAGTACTATAGTCAACCTGAATTCGACAAACTTTGGGGCGAAGGGATGTACGAGAAAATCCAGAATATGTGATCCGGAAGAAGGCGGGGCGGGGGCTCTCCTCCGCCCCGTTTTTTTGACAAAAAGTGGAGGGCGAGGACATGTGGAAAACAATAGCGAGTAAATTCTTTCATTTTTTGTTGACGTTCGTTGAGGACTATGCTTCTTCTCTTTTTCTTTTTATAGTATTTATAGGCATGTTCTTACAAGTAGTACTAAGGTATCTCTTCAAACATCCTTCTCCCGAGCTATTCGAGGTCACACAATACGCCTTTCCTTGGGGCGTCTTGCTCGGAGCTGCTTACGCCCAACGGCATCGTGACCATATCAGATTTAATATAATTTATGAGAAATTGCCAAGGAAAGTTCAGTTACTCTTAGATCTTGTCTTTGATTTGCTTATATTAGGATTATTTGTCTTTGCACTTCCTTCTGTTTTGCGTCAAACTTTTTGGTATGGGATGCTACGTTCGGAAGTTTTGGGAATACCTTGGAATTATTTAGTTTTTTGCCTTCCACTTTTTTTGATTTTAATAATCATCCATAACGCCATCTTTATTTACCGAGGAATAAGGGAATTTCTTACAGGAAAAATTACCCCGCCGGAGGAGAAGCCATGGGCTTGATTGCGTTCTTCCTAGTTTTTGGACTGATGTTCATCTCCGGTTACCCAATCGTGTTTGGCATGATCGCCGGAGGCATCCTGTATTGGTTGTTGAACGGCTTGAGCTTGGCGAACCTAATTGACATATTGGTTATTCAGTTTTCCGCTCAAACAGTTTTAATAGCTGTTCCTCTCTTCATCTTTGCCGCAAATCTCATGAATGACTGCGAGGTCACGAACATTATCTTTGGCTTTGTCCAAAGAGCGCTTGGGAGAATAAAGGGGGCGTTAGCTCAAGCCAATATTATAAACAGCATCATCTTTGCTGGGATGAGCGGTTCCGAGATAGCGGACGTTGCCGGCCCGGGCAGTATGGAAATCAAAGCGATGATGGATGCCGGATATGAGGGAAAATACGCGTGTGCAGTAACCGCGGCCTCCGCAACGATCGGACCAATAATTCCTCCGAGCATTCCAATGGTAATTTATTCTATGCTTACTGGCACCTCCCTTGGTTATCTTTTCCTAGGGGGATTTCTGCCTGGTCTTTTTCTCGGCGTGGCAGAAATGGTGATGGCGTATGTTCTCGCCCGTGTTCGCAATTACCCTACGGGCGAGAGGTTTCAGTTACGTGCAGTGATCAAGGCATTTTGGCGAGCTCTCCCCGCTCTTTTGGGACCAGTTTTCTTGCTAATAAGTATCTACGGTGGCATATGCACTCCGACGGAAGCAGCTGCAGTTATTGCTGCTTATGTAATAATTATTTGTACCGTTATTTATAAAACACTGGGACTAAGAAAGTTGTGTCAAATTATCATGAAAAGTGCTAAAACCATGGGATATATTAGCATCATAGTGGCCGCTGCCTACATTTTCAATTATGTTGTCGCACGGGAACACATTCCTCAGCTCCTAACGGAAGCCTTCATTAGAAGTGGCTTATTTTCAAACAAACTGGTCTTTCTTTTCAGTGCCAATATTCTTTATTTCCTTTTAGGAATGTTCATCGATGTCTCCATCATCTTATTGGTGGTCGTGCCGATGATATTTCCTCCAGCAGTAGCACTGGGAATTGATCCGGTACATTTCGGCGTCGTCACCGTATTTAACCTAATGTTAGCCCTTGATACGCCTCCTTATGGTCAAACGGGTTACATCACAAGCGCGGTAAGTGGAACTCCCCTTAGGGAAGTCTTCAAAGAAATGATAATATATTGGATTCCTTTGGAATTCGCTTGTTTACTTCTGGTAACTTACTGGCAAGATTTCGTGCTCTTTATACCCAGGCTTTTTGGCTACTCGGGTTGAAAGACAAAAGAAAAGTGCAAAGGAGGTCGATTTGCATGAAAAAAGAGATAGAAAAAGATTTCGGCCGCGTTTTGCTCCCCTTAATCACAGTATTCCAGAAAGATCTCTCCGTGGATTATGAACTGACAAGGAAAGCGGCAAGATTTGTGGTCGAAAACGGCCTCTGTGACGCCATCATCGTGAGTGGAACAACGGGAGAGTTCTACACCCTAGGTCTTGACGAACGGCGGAGATTGTTTGAGAAGATCAAGGAAGAGCTTGATGACGAAGTTCCTTTAATCGCGGGAACTGGAGCAATTTTCACAAAAGACGCGGTCAAATTAACAAAAACTGCAGAACGGCTAGGTTTCAACGCTGTAATGGTTGTAACGCCCTATTATTGTCGACCAGAACAGGAAGGCCTTTACACACATTTCAAAACAATTGCAGAGAACACTACCCTTCCCGTTATGATTTACAACATACCGCTATTTTCGGGGGTAAACCTTTTACCGGAAACGTTGGCTTCTTTAGCCAAAATTGAAAACATTGTTGCAATAAAAGACGAGGCCGGGCTCAACCCCCTCCAGACGACAGCATATATAAAAGCTGCCGAGGGCAAGATCGCTGTCTACTCAGGAGATGACAACATGGTGCTTCAAGTACTTGCCCAAGGGGGAATAGGCGTCGTAAGCGGAGGGGCTCATGTCGTTGGCGATCTCATAAAATTCATGATAAATCAATTCATAGAAGGAAACATAATGAGTGCAACGGAGATTTACCACTCACTTATGGATTTATACATAGCTTTTCACGGAAATGGGACTAGAGTGAATCCCACTCCATTGGTAAAGGCGGCCTTCGAAATGGTATCGGGCATCCCCTGTTCCCTCCCGAGACCACCTTTGACCTCGGCGAGTGATGAGGAAAGATCTCGCTTAAGGAGGGTCCTGAAAACCCTGGGCAAACTTTGAAAAAAAGGAGGTGAGTGTCGGAGATGTTTGGAGATCCGAACGCCGCACCTCAACTTATAAGTTATATTGCCCCCGCCGCTCCAGCTACAAGAAGGCTTGCTTCCGGGGATGAGCTTTATTTGCGCCCAGAGATAGGTTTCACCCCCAATTGGTACCGTAAGGCTCTGGGCATTGATTTCTCCGAAATTTGGCATCGTGATCCTGGGTATCGTTTGGAGACCCGGATCGAGATGGCAGAGGAACTTAAGCGACGTTTCCCCGGAATTCCCATAGGCGGCATAAATAGCTCTGATTGTCCTGACGTTTTAACCGGTACCTTCGGCGTGCTTTTAGTTCCGGGAATTTTTGGGGTCAAAATCCAATACGCTCCAGATAGATGGCCAGATTCGGAGCCGGTTTTCCAGTCGATAAATGAAATTTTTAAATTGGAACCACCAAATTTAAACCACAACCTTTTTTTCTGTGACTTTATGGAACAGCTAGATTGGATCAAAAGAAAAGTGGGCGTGGTCAGAGGTTATATTGTTGGCCAAGGGGTGTTGAATAATGCTTATCGTTTACTAGGACCAAACATTTTTTTGGCTTTATTAAAAGAACCGGGGGCTGTCTCTCACCTTTTTGCGTGCATAACGGAGACCATAATAGAGGTTGTTCGCGTTATTCAGAACTTTCAAAGGGAATCGGGTTTTAAAGAAGTAGAAGAAAAAATTTTCACTGTCAGTAACTGTCTCGTGAACATGGTCTCTCCAAAAACCTATGTGGAAATGCTTTTGCCTTTTGACTTGAAAATCGCGGAAGCTTTTTCTTCCTTGGGAGTCCATAATTGTGCGTGGGATGCCACGCCGTATCTTAACTTCTACTGCCAAATCCCGAATCTGGGTTATATAGACATGGGCATTGAAACAGATCTTAAAGCGGCAAAGCGACTTTTCCCTTACGCTCGTCGCGCGGTGATGTATAAGACACGTGATTTAGTGGAGAAAGATCTGGAGGAAATAAAAAAAGACATAACACTTGCTGCGAAAGCCCTTGGACCATGTGATCTTGTATTAGCTGACATCGACATAGATGTACCCGATAAGAAGATAAGGGCGATCTACGATTTCTGCATGGAACTTAACGAAGAATTTGGGGGTAAAACCGAGGTCAAAGAGGGGGAGTAAAGATGGAGAGACGAAAGGTGGGGATCCTTACCTTCTCCGATGGGCGGGAGTCAGTACACCGTGAGGTAGCGCCGATAAACCTCGAGTTCCAGCGGCGGCTGGCCGAAACCCTGTGGGACACGGGGGAAGTGGAGCCAGTGGAAGGGCAGGAAATCGTCTGGACCGCGGAGCTCGCGCGCAACGAGGCCAAACGCCTCGCGGATCTTGGGTGCGAAGCCACCATTTTCAACTTTGCCGTGTGGAGTTTTCCACACCTCGCCGTCATCGCAGCCAAGTTCGCCCCTGGGCCGTTTCTCCTCTTCTCCAATATCAATCCCAAATACCCGGGCATGGTGGGGATGTTGGCCTCGGCCGGAGCGTTGGATCAGATCGGCGTCCCCCATGGGCGTCTCTTCGGCGACATCCATGATGAGGGAGTACTGCGGAAGGTCCTCGCCTTCGTCCGTGCCGCCTCGACTATCAACCGCCTCCGGGGGGAGACCTTCGGCCTCTTCGGCGGCCGTCCCATGGGAATGTATACCGCCGTGGCCAACGCCGATCAGTGGATAGCCCTCTTCGGTATCGACGTAGAACACATCGACCAGTCGGAGATCATCCGCCGCGCGAAGCTCGCGCGCGAGGACGAGGTAGAATATGCGTTTGACTGGCTCGCGGGAAAGGTAGGAAAGATCCGGTTCGATGGGAGACAGCTAACCCCGGAAAAGCTCAAGCTCCAGATAAGGAGCTACATCGCCGTGCGAGAGATGGCGCGGGAGCTTGGTCTCGACTTCCTGGGGATAAAGGCACAACCCGAGCTCACCGATAACTTCGTCACCATGGATCTCACCGAAGCTTTCCTCAACGACCCCTACGACTGGAACGGTGAGAAGGAGCCCCTGGTCGCGGCTACCGAGGCGGACATGGACGGGGCCCTCACTATGGAGATCCTAAAGCACATAAGTGGGGAACCGGTGTTGTTCGCAGACCTGCGGCACTACGACGCGGAGCTCGACGCGTTCGACCTCTGCAACTCTGGGAACCACGCCACTTATTACGCCGGCCGTTCCTATGACCCGGACGTGAACCTCCCCCGTGTAGAGTTCTACCCCCAGGGCTTCTACTTCCCCGCCGGCGGAGCCGCGGTGAGGCACATTGCCGCGCCGGGTAAGGTCACGCTGGCACGTTTGGCACGCAAGAACGGCCGATACTGGCTGGCGATCATCCCGGCGGAGTTCCTAGACTTGCCGCCCGAGGTGGCGGAGGAAAAGGCTGCGGCTACCCAGGTTGAGTGGCCTCACGCGTTCGCGAAACTCGGGGTGGGCCCGAATGAACTCCTCTCGGAGTACGACTCCAACCACATTCACGGGGTCTATGGCGACTACGTCCAGGAACTCATCTGGTTCGCGAGGCTCTTGGGGATCTCCTACAGGGTGTTCTCCTGAGGGAAGGACAGCCCGTGGAACACGCGGGCCGTGGTCGAGTATAGCTCCGGGGACATAGGGAATTATGCACGCCAAAGATCTGCTGGCCCCTTGACCAGATGTGGCGGCGGACGTTGTAAAGGCCACCCAAGTTCTGAGCGGATGAGCGGTCGCTCACCTCCGCCGGCGAGCAAGTAGCCGACAGGGCGTTCAAGGGGAGGGAGTCTCATCCAACGTCAATTTTCATGGCTCGTGGTCCATTACCCCCAGACTTGGTGGACCAAAGTAGCTGTCCACTCAATTCCCCATGACCGAAAGGGGCGGCTAACGCCGACCTCCAACCATCTTCATGACGTCGACTTGGGGGCAGGGACTTTTGGTCACCCCTTTTCACGCACATCTTTAAAGACATTTATGCGCTTGTGAGAAAAATGCTAATAGGGCACCACAGTTCAGGCGAGATCCTTGAAGAGCGGAAGGGGTACCCCCTCCTCTTGGGCACCGGGAAGGCTCAAAAGAAAAGCGAGGGCGGCGAGGGTCTTTCCATCCCCGGCTTTTCCGCGGGCGACAGCCTCGAGAATTTCCCGGGGATGCTTGAAGGAGAGCTCTACGATCTCTCCTTTCACTTGGGGGGTAAGCTCTCCCTCGAGCTCCTCGGCCAGGAATAGATGCATAAGCTCGGTCAAGATTCCTGGAGAGGTATAGAATGCCCCGAGCTTTCGCCATCGCTTAGCCCGGAGCCCAGTCTCTTCCCAGAGCTCTCGCTGCGCACATTGGAAAGGGCTCTCGCCGGGTTCCAGAGTACCAGCGGGAATTTCCCAAAGCGCCGTACCCGCCCCATAGCGGCGCTGACGTACGAGGAGCACCTCCCCCCTATCGTTCAGGGCGAGGATCGCCACTGCCCCAGGGTGGTCAACCACCTCTCGGAGACCCCGTTCGGTCTCCTCCACCCGTACCGAGATCAGCCGCCCACGAAAGACGTACTCACCCATCATTTGCCGTGATCAATTATAGTGATGGGTGGCGCAAAAATACCCCATCGTGCGCCATCGGTCATCTATCACGCAGGTATTTTCCGGCCTCGCCGAACCCGCGCCGGAGGGCTTCGCGGTTAACGGCGACGAGCTTCCCTCGGCTCCGCCCTCGGAGCTCCTCCGCCATGGCGGTCTCGATGGCCTCCAGGGGCACAATCCCCAACGCCCTGACCAGTGCCCCCAGGGCCACCATGTTGACCACCCGGGGATTTCCGAGCTCGGCAGCGATCTCGTTCGTCGGGACAGGGATTGCAGTGACGTCGCTGCGCCGCACCTTACGCTTCACAAGGGAACTGTTCACCACGATGGTTCCCCCCTCGACGACTCGAGGTTCGAATTTGTCCAGCGAAGGGAAGTTCATGGCCACTAACGCGTCGGGGGAATCCACCACAGGGGAACCGATGGGACGGTCGGCCACGATGACGGTACAGTTGGCGGTGCCGCCACGCATTTCTGGGCCATATGAGGGCAACCAAGTGACCTCAAAACCCTCGTTCATCCCCGCCCGGGCCAGGACCTTTCCCGCGAGGAGGATGCCCTGACCCCCGAAACCTGCAAAAACCACGCTTTTTTCCATCGCTACCCCACGTCCTTGAGATCCCCCAAGGGAAAGACCTCCGTCACGCGCTCTGCCACCCACCTCCCGGCCTCGGTCGGGGACATCCTCCAGTTGGTGGGGCAGGTAGAGAGGATCTCCACTAGAGAAAAGCCCTTCCCCTCCAGTTGATTCCGAAACGCCTTGAGGACCGCCCGCTTGGCTTTGACGACGTGGGAGTAATCGAAGACCGCCTGACGGGAGATGTAGGCCGGGCCGTCCAGTTGGGCGAGCATCTCGGAGATCTTGAGGGGATAACCGTGGAGGCGTGGTTCCCGTCCTGTGGGGGTGGTGACGGTGCGTTGGCCGGGGAGAGTAGTGGGGGCCATCTCACCCCCCGTCATCCCATAGATCCCGTTGTTCACGAAGATCACCGTGATGTTCTCGCCGCGATTAGCGGCGTGTACCGTCTCTGCCGTGCCGATGGCGGCGAGATCCCCGTCTCCCTGGTAGGTGAAGACTACGAGGTCCGGACGGGCGCGCTTGATCCCCGTGGCCACCGCGCAGGCCCGCCCATGGGCCGCTTGGACAAAGTCACAATGAAAGAAACGATCCAGGAAAACCGCGCACCCCACCGGCGCGATTCCTACCGTCCGCTCAAGGATTCCAAGCTCGTCCAGGACCTCAGCCACGAGGCGAGTGATGATCCCGTGGTGGCAGCCGGGGCAGTAGGTGAACTTGGCGTCGCTCAGGGCCGCCGGTTTGGCGAAAGCCCTCACGTATCCCTCAGGAATCGCGACCTCAACCGACATACTTTTTCACCTCTTCCAGGATCCGGTTGGGGGAGGGAACCACACCGCCGAGCTCGCCGTAGAAGGGCGTCTCCGCCCGTCCCTCCACTGCCAACCTCACGTCCTCCCACATCTGGCCCGCGGAGAGCTCCACCGTGAACACCGCTCTCGTCCGCTCGGCCAGCCTCCGTATTGCCCCGTACGGAAAGGGCCAGAGAGTGATAGGCCGTAGCAGGCCCACCTTCAATCCCTCGGCCCGGGCCAGACGCACCACCGTTTTCACGATCCGACCCATGGTACCGTAGGCGACGACGATGAGCTCAGCGTCTTCGGTCTCCATCTCCTCCCATCTGACCTCGGCCCGCTCGATCTCTCGGTAGGTTTCCTGGAGGACCAGGTTCATCCGCCTGAGCCCCTCGGGTTCGAGATCGAAGGACGAGATCACGTTCTTGGGGCGTCCCCGTGCCCCGGTCAGGGCCCAGGGCCGCGGGGGAATGTCCGCGGAATCCACCGGCTCTGGGAGCTTCACCGGCTCCATCATCTGACCGATCATTCCGTCCGCGAGGATCATGGCCGGCACCCGATATTTGTCCGCGAGGTCGAATGCGAGCCGCACGAGCTCCGTTGCCTCGGGGACAGTGGAGGGGGCGAGGACGATGAGCCGGTAATCGCCGTGTCCCCCGCCCTTCGTGGCTTGAAAGTAATCGCCCTGGGCGGGGGCGATGTTCCCCAGCCCCGGCCCGCCACGCATCATGTTTACGATGACGCAGGGGAGCCGGGCCATGGCGATGTAAGAGATCCCCTCCTGTTTGAGGCTTATCCCCGGGGACGAGGAAGAGGTCATGGTGCGCACCCCCGCGGCGGCGGCCCCGTAGACCATATTGATAGCCGCCACCTCCGATTCCGCCTGGAGGAAGACCCCGCCGCGTTTGGGAAGTTCCCGCGCCATGTACTCCACGAGCTCGCCTTGAGGGGTAATCGGGTAACAGAAGTAACACTTGAGCCCCGAACGGATCGCCGCTTCGGCGATGGCCTCGTTTCCACGCATGAGGACCCGGCTCATGTAGCCCCCTTTACCGACCTCTCCTCGCGGTAGACTTCGAGCGCCACGTCAGGGCACACGTTGGCGCAGACAGCACAACCAGTGCACTTCTCCGGGTGAGCCATGTACGTGACTTGGTACCCGGAGGAGTTGTATTCTGAGGAAAAGTCCAGAACTTTGAAGGGGCAGGCCTCAACGCAAAGGCCGCATCCCTTACACCGTTCCTTATCGACGACTACAATACCTTTCGGCATTTCCCTTCTCCTAATTACCGCAGTCCAAAGCGCCGCCTGCGGCGACGCAGGCGCTCTAGCTCCCGTTCTGATCGTTGGATCCATCGGTAGAGTCGCTCCTCAATGGGGGGCTCGTGCTTTGGAACATTTCTTTTCCCCGGCGGAATAAGATCGCGCTCCCGTAGGAGCTTCCGCAGTCGCTCAGCTTCTCGCTGGAGAGTGAAAAGCTCCCGGTCAGCGACCGTCACCTGCCTCTGTGAAAGGACAGGTTTCCCCTGGGAATCAATGGAGACCACTTTGAGGAGAAGCTGTTGACCGGGACGCAACCCCCCCTCCACCTCCTCCAGTGGCAGCACGCCCTCCCCCGCGTCCCAGGAGACCAGGGCGCCGTCTTCACGTACCTCGACGAGCGTTGCTTCTACGAGATCACCGACCCTTGGACCCATTGATGTTCACGTCTCTCCGTTCTCGGCGACGTTTCCACGTTTGAACAACCGAGTAGTGAGCAATGGCGTAAATAGAGATTCCCAACCCGGTCACGGACATAGCGTAGGAGAGGAAGCTGAGGGGAACGTTGGGGCGTATCACTTTGATCACCATGAGAAAAGGAAGAGCGATTGCCGTCACCATCAACGAGAGGGCGACGGAGATCAGCGTCCAGAATTTGCGACGCGTCATTTGTAAAGCCAACAGGAAACGTAATGCCCAGGCCCCGGTTCGAACTCCTTCGGGACCTCCTTGTCACAGAGGCCCTCGATCTTGTGTTTGCAACGGGGATGGAAGCGACATCCCAGAGGTGGCCGCAGCAAACTCGGGGGCTCGCCAGGGGGAACTTCCTTGAACTTGTGGGCATTTTCGGGATCAGGGTCAGGAATGGCGTCTAGTAGGGCCTGCGTATAAGGATGCAATGGATTGCGAATGAGTTCCTGGACGGGGGCCTTTTCCACAAGCTTCGCAGCGTACATTACAAAAATCCGTTCGGAGAAGTAGCGCACGGTGGAAAGATCGTGAGTGATATAAGCCACGCCCAGATTATGCGCTTTCTGCACGCCCTCCAGGAGCTGTAGGATTTCGACCCGAACCGATGCGTCGAGCATTGAAACCGGCTCATCGGCGACGAGGAGCTTTGGGTTGAGCACGATGGAGCGCGCGATGACCAACCTTTGTTGCTGCCCACCGGAGAGCATGTGGGGGAATTTGCCAATGAAGTCTTCTACGGGTGTGAGTTTTACCTCCTCTAGAACCTCACGGATCCGCTTTTCGCGCTTGGCTTTACTGCCCCAGTGGTTTATCACCATGGGCTCGAGGAGAATCCGCCGCACATTCATGAAAGGGGGCAGGGCTCCGTAGGGATCCTGCTGTATATACCCCACCTGAGAACGGTACCATCGTCCGAGACGTTGAAGTCGCTTCCCCTCGAAGAGGATCTCCCCCCTGGTGGGTTGGTATAGACCGAGGATAGTGCGGGCTAGGGTGCTCTTTCCACAACCGGATTCCCCAACAAATGTCACCGCCTCTCCGTAGTGGATGTCGAAGTCCACTCCATCTACGGCACGCACGAAACCGATGTGGATAAAGCCCCACTTGCGAAGCTCGAACCATTTATGTAAATCCTTTACCTGAAGGAGTACCTGGTCTTCCATTTCACCACCTTCATGTGTAGAGGTGACATTTGATTTTACGCTCGTCTTTGTAGTTCACCATGGGGGGCTCATGGTCACAAGCCGAGAAGCGCTTAGGGCAGCGTGGGGCGAACCGGCATCCTGTAGGTGGGTTGATCAGACTCGGGGGCTGACCCGGTATGAACTCGAGCTCCTTGTCTTCCCGCAGGGTGGGGACGCTGGCCATGAGCTTTTGGGAATAAGGATGCAGGGGCTCGAGGTAGAAGTGTCCGGCCTTTCCAAGCTCTACTATTTGGCCCGCGTACATCACCATGGCGTCTAGCGCCAGTTCACTTGAGGTCGAGATATCGTGAGTAATCAGGATATAGGTGAGCTCGAACTCCTCTTTGATGCGCTTCAGGGCGTTCATGATGTTGGCCTGTGTAAGCACATCCAAGGCGGAGGTGGGCTCGTCCAGTATCACCAGCTTGGGGTTCGTGATCAATGCCATGGCGATTACCACGCGTTGGCGCATCCCCCCCGACAATTCGAAGGGGTAACGATCTACAAAGTCTACAGGCACACCTACTATCTGGAACGCCTCGATTACCCGATTTAATGCCTCTTCCTTGGTGAGATTGTTGTGGATGAAGAGGGGTTCGGCCACTTGGTTTCCTACCTTGACGACGGGGTTGAGCGAATTCATGGCGGCTTGGGCAACATATGAGATTCTCCTCCACCGAACCTCACGGCGGAATTGTTCATCGTTCAACTTCATCGCCTCGATCCCGTCGATATAGATGTTCCCGGCGTAGGTGTGGGTGTTACGAGGGAGTAATCTGAGGATCGCCTTGGCGAGAGAGCTTTTGCCGCAACCTGACTCTCCCACGATGACCATCGCCGTCTGCGGCACGAGCTCGAAGCTCACTCCGTCCACTGCTTGAACGACGCCCTTGGTAGTCCGGAAGTAAAGCTTTAAATCTTCTACTTTAAGGATAGGGTCCATCGTCAGATCTCCCTCAGTTTGGGGTTGAAGATCCGGTCCAATGCGTGCCCGATCATGGTGAAGCCGAACCCGGTGAGCATAAGCATAAAGGCCGGCTCCAAGACCCAATAGTAGTGGCCCTGAAAGAGCGCACCCTTCCCTTGAGCGTCGGAGAGGAGTTTTCCCCAAGTGGGGAGCACTGGGTCGCCTAGCCCCAGGACAGAAAGGGCCGCCTCAAGAAAGACATATCCAGGTACGGCTAAGACAAACGCAGGGACGAGCATGGGCACGATCTTGGGGATGAGATACCGGAAGACAATACGCAGGTTTCTGGCACCGTAGCTTTTAGCCGCCTCAATATAAGGGGCGTGTTTTTCCTGTAGAAATATTGCCCGGTAACTCTTAATCGAAGATTCAATGATATTGAGAATCAATAGGGTGGCCAAGATAGTCCAAATGCTTTTAGAAAAGAACATCCCCACCATAATGAGGATAGGTAGAGTGGGGATGACCATACGGATCTCGGTGAGTCGCTGCACAAGTGAATCGGCCCAGCCACCGAACCAGGCGCCTAAAGCAGCGATGATAATGGAGGTGATCATGGTCCCTAATGCCGCAGCGAGTCCAAATGAGAGAGCGACGGGAGTCCCCCACAAGAGGGCAATCATAATGTCACGGCGGCGATGGTCAGTCCCCGCCAGGCCGTGCACGGTCCCGTAAATGACCAGCTCGGTTTCGATCCAAGCACCCGGTTCGAAGAGATATGCCGTGATCTCAACCCGGTGCTTTCCCTTGAGAACCTTCCTCTCATCATGAGGGTCGTTGAAAAATCCTTCCTCCACCTTTTGGTCGCCGAACTGTTTGATAAGTTGCTTATCAAGAGAAATGGGATACCAGAAACTTCCACTGCCGGAAACCGACTTGATGCTCATCCGACCGAACTTGATTTCCCGTCCATCCGGGGTGGTCCAGGTCACAGAGACCAAGGGGCCCTTCTTCTTGAACTTCGGCTTGTAGACGATAGCGAGCTCCGAAGGCGGCACGTCGGCTTGATAATCGAAGGTGTAGGTAATGAAAACCTTCTTGGACGTTTTTCCCAGAGGTTCTTCCCTTATCTCTGCGTCCTCCATGGACGTGAGAATTAGTGTTTTGGGGAGCTTCTGGGGCGTGAAGTAGTTCACCCACACAGGCTTAGCGTTCACAGGATTGTAGCGCCACATCTCCTCACCGCCGCGCCAGAGTCTCACCGCTTCACCATAGGGAATAGTGATGACGGCGTAGATGGCGAGCCCGACGATAAAGGAAAGGATAATAAGGCCCCCGAGTGCCGATTTGTAACGAGTAAGTTCACGTAAAACCGGGAGCACCTTCCTCATGCCGTGCTACCTCCTCCGACTTTGATCCGGGGATCGACGATAGCATAGATAAAATCAAGCAAAAATACCGTGATGCCCAACAGATATGCATAGATCATCGTCAATCCCACGATGACCGGTGTATCAAACCCGTTTATCGCTTGCATATAAAGCGAGCCAAGTCCCGGCCAGTTGAAGACTGACTCAGTGATGATCGCTCCCATCCACGCTCCAATGAGCATCAAAGCGAAGCTAGTGATGATAGGGGGGAGAGTTGGGCGAAGGATATAGCGCCTCTCTAATGCGCGACCGGGAACTCCCTTGGCTTTGGCCATCTCTACGTAGTCTTCACTAGAGTAGATGAGAAAGAAGGTGCGCCAGCTATAAACGCTGGCAAAGATGTAAGCGATGAACCATGCAAGCAAGGGGAGGACCATATGCTGAACTACACTGAATGCGTAGGCCAGCATGGTTTTAGGAGGAGGAATGCTCACAAATCCGCCGAACGGCAGCAGTCTGAGCTGGGCGGCAAAAATCATGATGAGTATGATCCCATAAAACCATGCGGGAGCAGTGGACAGTGGCGCCAAAGAAACAGACATCCTATCCCAAATGCTGCCGTAGCGGCGGGATAGGATAAGGGCTACAAAGATGGAGGTTAAAAAGACGATCAAACTGGCCGTGGTGAAGAGGAGAACGGAATAAGGGAGCCGCTCCTGGATGATGATCCACACCTTCTTGGAGCCACTTGTACTGTGGATGTGCTCGGCAAAGCCGAAATCGAGCACGAGCGCATCTCCCAGGTAACGGAAGGCCCGCGATTTCCAGAAGTACTTGTCGAACCGAATAAAAGGCTTGTCGAGCTCTAAGCGTTCAATTTCCAACTGTATAAGTTGTTGTGCGAGTTTTCGCTTCTCCTCTGTGGTGAGGTTCTGGTAAGCCGGATTTTGGAAGACCTGCATGTTTATAGACTCTTCAATCTGGGCCTTCTTGATCTTGTCCACATAACCGCCCATGTTGGCGACCATGATGGTAAGGAAGATCCCCACCACCAACGCGATCCAAACGGCGAGACCTCGGAGGAAAGTGTAGCGGAGCAAGCGGAGGAACGTCTGGACTCTTCTACCTTTGGGGTGGACCAGCCTTTTCGCTCTCGCCAATTCTCCTCTCCTTGGGGGAAAGTCGGGGTTTTAAGCGCAGGATTATAAAAAAAGGGCCCGGGAAGCTCAAGCTTCCCGGGCCCTTTTGTCCACGTCCGTTACGGTACGGCGACGAACTCGATTGAGGAGAAGGACGGGATGGCGACGACCTTGGAGGAGACAGCCACCTCGAGCTTCGCCGTGCCCTCGGGGAGCTTGGCGGTGATCTCCGGGGTGAGGACGACGTTCCAAGTGGGCCCACCGAAGTACTCCGCGGTGCCGAGGGCGACGAGGTTGCCCTCCGCGTCGAAGAGGAGGTACTTCACGAAGTCGATCTCCTCCGGCGGATAGGGCTCCTCCTTGTAGGTGATGTTCACCGGAATGACGGCGCCCTTGCCGATTTCGAGGACCTCGGGAGCACCGATGAAGTCGATGGACGCGATCTTGGGCTCGGCGAACCGGAGCCATTTGTCGGCCGGATCACGGAAGGCCTCGAAGCGCTTGAGCGTAATAGTTCTGGCCAATGTGTCAACGGAGTCCACGTAGAAGACGCCATCGCCCACCCAGAAGTGGCCCTTGGACTCGTACCAGTTGAGGAGGTTCTGGTAGCGAGCGATGGCCTCTTCCTTGGAGATGTACTTTCCGAGGACGCTGGCGTACGGGATATAGCCCTCGTCGATGGCCTTCTGGAGGTACTTCTTCAGGATGTCGAGGGTAGGGCCAGCGATGTAGCTCACCCATTCAACGCCCTTCTTGTCGGCCTTGTCAGAGCTGAACGCGACCTCACCCGCGGCCTCGGCGAGGATACCGATGGCGATGGAGTGCCACGGAGCCGGGCCCTGGCTGTAGAAGGCATCGAGCACCGCGCCGGCAGCGATCCACTCGGCATCGAGCTCGATGGAGTCGGTGTAGTACTCGATCACCAATGGATCCTCGGAGACGATCCGGAGGCCCTTGAAGTACTCCAGCCAGGCCTCGAGGTCGGGCTTCACGGCCTCGTCGAAGATCGGGGACTCCTCCTTGCCCCGGTCGAATCCGAGGATGAAGGACATGAGGATGTCGGCGATAGAGTAGTTGGAACCGTCATGCCAGGTGTCCTCAAGGAAGGACATGTCATAGTGGACTACTACCTTGACCTTGGCTGTCAGACCCTCGGGGAACTTCTCCCCCGCGGTGACGAACTGCTGAGCTCCAGCGTCCCAGTCGACCCACGCATCCTCAGGCACCCTGATCTCGTCCACGAAGTCGAGGCTCACCCAATCGAGAGTTTTGCCGACGGGCAAGCCCTCCAACACGTAGACCTCGGCCTTTTCCACCCGCTGTGGATGGAACAATCCGGTGAAGGGATCCGGCAGGACGAAGGGGTTGCCGGTGCCCCGGATGGGCATCTGGTCGTAGATCCAGTTGGTGCCCGCCACTGGGTTCCAGGGTTCGTTGAACATCTCGCCGATGGCGATCCGGACCGTGCCGCCTTCCTTCGGGTTTCCGGCCTCGTCCCTCCACTGGAGGGTATAAGCCCACAGGCGGGAACCGTACACCCCACCGGCCAGGTCCACAGCGACGCCGAGGTCCTTATGGTGTGCGAACATCGGGGACTCGTTGGCAAGCCAGACGCGTACGGAGTTCTCCATGGCATAGTCGAGGGCCTTCTTCATGAGCTCAGCGCGTTCATCGAGGGTCTCGTAATCGTTATAAGCGAGCTTCTTGAAGACCTCATCGGCCTCGGGCTTGACGTAGTAAGCTTGCCAGAGAGGGGCACCCCAACCGCGCTTAGTGTAGAAGAAGTCGAAGTTCCCGCCCTGATCACGGGAGATGTAGGTGCTGACCCAACCGGCGGTATAGATGTGGAAACATCCCTCAGCCGGATCGGTGAAGATCCAACACTTGGCAAGGTCGCGGGAAATCCCGTAGCGACGGTCCACCGTAAAGCCCAACCCCTCGAGGAGTCCGGCCACGTAGTCGCCGATTTCCTTGCGTTCGTCCTCGGTGCGGATGAGGAAAATAATGGTGACAGGCTCGCCCTTATAGTACCACTTGCCGTCCACGAGTTCGGCCCCGAGTTTCTCCATCTCGGCGAAGATGACCTCTTTCGCCTTCTCGGGGTTGTGGGCGTACTTGGCCTCGAGCTCGCGGGCCTTGTCGATGAGCTTGGCATAGTCCGGGAAGGTAGGGGTCAACGGAAGATACCGCGTAATGGCGAGGCCCTTGTAGATCTCCTCCACGATGTAGTTGCGGTCGATGAGCCAGTTCATGGCTTCGCGGATTGCGGGCACGGCGAAGGGGTTGAGCATGCCGTTCTTGAACTCCTTTACGGTTACCTCAGGATCGGCGGGATAGGGGTTGAAGGTCAGTTCGGTATAAAGACCATAGGAGCTAGAATAAGTAAGGTTCGGATCCTCGACAACCTTCTTGAATAGGTCAGGTCGGGACACGGCGTAAGCGTAGATATCGGCCTCACCCGCGATCAACATCTCGATTGCCTTGTCGTTGTCGGGCTCGGAGAAGAAGATCACCTCATCGACCCACGCCCCAGTGCGCGCGAGAACAGAAAAACCAACGAAGGTTACCAAAAGGAAAATTAACCCTTTACGCCACATATACACCTCCCTTTGAAGTGGTAAAACTTGTAAGAAGTTTCAGTAAATCCCGTTCGCCTCTCACCCCCTTTTGCAATTTATTTATAGCGGGAAAGCGCGTACCTGTCAAGCCTTCAGGACTTTGCCCGCCTTGAGACACCGGGTGCAAACCCACATCCGTTGTCGCCGCCCTCGGTGGATCACGCGCACGTGTTGAAGGTTAGGGGCTCGGACCCTCCTGGATTTCCTTCCCGAATGGGAGACAGAGTGACCATAGTCCGGTTTTTTGCCGCAAATTTCGCATTTTCTACCCATATCTTCCCTCCTTGGCCAGCGGTGGTTGCACGTAATTGGGCTCGAGAGCCTTGGGATCTGACTCCCCTCCGTCGCGGAAGCGCCTATATCCCAATTGCGCCACGGTGCCCGCGTCGGGATAAGCCCACAAGTCGCCCAAAATATAAGCCCCAGGGAGTGACTTCGCTAACACCGTGCGGAAACAAATCGTCCCGGAGCCCACAAGGCACAATTCCTCGTCAATCTCGCGGAGCTTCGTCAGGACCCTTTTCAACGGGAGGGATTCATCTCGGCTTGTCTTCCCCGGGAAGGCCCATGCGAAGTAGAGCAGATCACGTCGGTCGTGGACAAGGACCGCCACCCGCCCCGGAAACCATGATGCCACAGGGAGTCCTAAAGCTTCAGTTTGTCGCACTCCAACAAGAGGTACTCCTAACGCCTGGGCCATTGCCTTGGCGAAGGAAACCCCGATGCGAACGCCGGTGAAGGAGCCTGGCCCAACGTCCACCGCGATCAGTTCCACATCTGGGGGGGAAACACCGGCCTCTTCGAAAAGCGCCCGTGCCGCGGGGGCAAGGCGTTCCGCATGCCGTCTCTTCGCGGGAAATCGTAACTCAAAGGGAGCTTCACCCTCATCCCAAAGGGCTACACTCCCCATATCGCCCGCGGTTTCGATTCCCAAGACCAACATCTCGGACCCCAATCCTATCCTCATATACCCACGATGTCATCTTGGCCTGCATCATATAAGCAAAAGGAGCTTGAAGATGCCGAAGGCGGTGGCTACATAGAGTCCCAGAAGTGTGAACCCTAACGCCACTCCCGAAATAACCAACCGGCCATCAAGGTAGAGAAGTCCGAGGCCAATTATGAAGACACAGGCCCCGGGCAAGGTGTTCGTCCCGGGGACGGGGATCATCATCAGAAGGCCCATGAGTCCGAGTACGAGGCCGATCAAGAGCCGAATTGCTCCTGTAGGACGGGGACAGTGCTCCCCCACCAAGCGCTCAAGCTGAGCGAGGAATCTGAATGCCCAAAATTCCGGTCTTGCTCGGGGAAGTCGTAGTGCGAGAACCCGCTGGGGAAGCCAGGGCTTCCTCCGCCCCCCGAGGATCTCCATCCCTAAGCACAGGATTCCGAGGCCGAAAGGGATGGCGTAACCCACGGCGGGGAGAGGCAGCGCTGCTGGGAGGGCTAGGAGGACTAACAATGCTCCGAACCCACGGTCCTCGAGGGTTACTAGCACTGCCTCAATAGTGGGTCTCTCGTCGGCAAAGATCCCACGGAGGATCTCTGACAAGGGTTCGCTTCGTTTGGCCATGTGCCGCTCCTTGCCCTAGGATGTCATTACCTTAATTCGAGAAACTTTATCAGGAAAGGGGGACAGAATGCGCATCTTCCTCGACACAGCGTTGATCGAAGAAATACAGGCATTGGCTGACATCATCGACGGAGTGACCACCAATCCCTCATTGATGGCCAAGGCGGGGCGGCCCTTCAGGGAAGTGGTAGAGGAAATCTGCCAGTTAGTTTCAGGCCCGGTCTCGGTGGAAGTCACTGCCCTCGATGCTTCGGGGATGGTGAAAGAAGCCCGAGAGCTCGCAAAGATCGCCGACAACGTGGTCATAAAAATCCCCATAGGGAAAGAAGGGATTCGAGCCGTGAGAACCTTAGAACCCGAAGGAATTCCCACCAACGTGACCCTGGTCTTTTCTCCAGTACAGGCCCTGTGGGCGGCCAAGGCCGGGGCCAGCTACGTCTCGCCATTTGTGGGGCGAATCGAAGATCGGGCAGGCGACGGAATGGAACTCGTCTCTCAAATCCTTCAGATCTATGATAACTATGGTTTCGGTACCGAAGTGATTGTGGCCAGCGTTCGCCATGTGAAGCACGTAGTGGAAGCGGCATTACTGGGAGCCCCCATTGTCACCGTCCCCTATGCCGTGATGATGAAGCTTTTCGATCACCCGCTCACCGAAGAGGGGATCAAAAGGTTCCTGGCTGACTGGGAGGGGATCCCACGGTGAAGTAGCCTATAGCAGGCGGACGGGCATACAGACGTAGATGAACCCCTGGTCTCCGGGCGCAATATCGCCAGCGGGCTCGAGAAGACCGGCCCGATCCGGAGCCGAAAGCCATAGGACGACCTGGTCGGACTCCATTCGTCGCAGGGCCTCAACCAAATACTCGGCCTTGAATGCGATCTCGATCCCACGGGGCGCAGGCTTCACCAGCCGCACCCGTTCGGTGCCCATTCCCTTCTCGCGGGATGCGGAGGAGACTTCTAGGGTATTAGATGAAGTAAGGGCGCGCAGAGTCACCGCTCCCGATTCCTCGGCCGCCGTGATCTCCAGACGGCGCAAGGTAGCGAGGAAATCTTCTCGGGGAAGGAAGAGGCCCAAATCGTTCTCCCGGGGAATCACTCGCTCGAAGTCGGGAAATTCTTCCTGGATCAACCGGGAGGTGAAGACCACAGGGCCAGAAGTGAAGTGAACTTGACCATTACTCAAGTGCAGGGCGACTTCGCCGGCGGCGATGGTCCCCAGGACCCGCATCAGATTGTTCATCACCTGGGCGTCGATGAGAATAATGTGCGACGCCCCCTCAGCGAGTCCTTCCACGGAGATCTCTCGGACTGCCAAGCGGTACCCATTGGTGGCAGCAAGCTTAATTTTCCCGTTTCCGATGACCACGTTCACTCCCGTGAGGGCAAGGCGGGTGGTCTCGGTTGCCTTCACCGCTGCAAAGGCCGTCAGTTGGATCGCTTGGATAAATGCCTCGCGGTCGATGTGGCAGAGGGGTTCCCCCTCCGGGAGCGCAAGTTGGGGGAACTCGTCCGCCGGGAGGGTGAGGAGTTCGAAAGTGGCGGGACCACAGCTCAACCGAACCTTGCCGTCAGCCGCCGCCAGGAGGACGTGGTCTTCATCCGGGAGGCGGGTCACGAGTTGTTCCAGGACTTGGCCGTTGAGAACGGCCTCGCCCTGGGCCTTGACTTGCGCGGAGATACGGCAGCGGATCGCGCGCTCGAGGTCTGTTGCACAGAGCTCAAGCTCTCCTTCTAACGTGCGCAAAAGGATCCCGGAGAGTATTGGCATCGAGCTCTTGCCGGCGATGGCGTGTCCTGCAGTACGTACCCCAAAAACCAAGTCCTCCCGGAGAACTTCAAGTTCCATCCCTTCCCTCCTTTTCAACAAAGGATAGCGCCACCGAACCGATTAGGCCAACGGGAGGTGGGCGAGGATCCGCCGACACACCTCCTCAGGGGGGAGCGTCGCGTCGATTACGTAACCGTTCGGCACGTCTCTTATGAGCTTTAAATATGCTCCGCGCACCTTGGCAAAGAACCCCCTTCCTTCAGTCTCAAACCGATCTTTTGTCCCCGTACGTTCCAAGGCCACCTCGGGGGGGAGATCCAAAAGAAAGGTGTAGTCAGGAACAAGGCTTCCGGTGGCGAGTTCGTTCAGCCCCTGCACCACCTCTAAGGGAATGCCACGTCCGTAACCTTGGTAAGCGGCGCTGGAGAGAGTGTAGCGGGAGCAGATCACGGACTTCCCCGCAGCCAGAGCGGGCTTGATGACCTCTTCCACGTGTTGATTCCTGTCGGCGAGCATGATGAAAAGCTCCGCCAAAGGCTCGATGTAGCGCTCGGGGTCGAGAACGATCTCCCGTAGCGCACGACCTAATTCCGTCCCCCCCGGCTCCCTAGTCGTGAGGACGGGGATCCCCCGGCAGGAAAGTTCCGCGGCTAGGAGTTCGAGCTGGGTCGATTTTCCCGCCGCATCCGGTCCTTCCAATACGATGAAAAGTGGTTTCATCTTCGCCTCCACAATACCCCAATTGCCACGAGCAGTGCCCCCACGACCACGGAAACGTCAGCCAAATTGAAGGCCGGGAAGAACCTGAAGTCCACGTAATCAACCACGTAGCCTCGCATCAGGCGGTCGAGCAGGTTCCCGAGCGCCCCGCCGAGGATGAGGCCGCCCCCCGTCCGCTCCCACCTCCCCCGAAAGATCCCCCGACAGAGGCCCCAGACTACTCCCAGCGAGACCGTCCCGACTAAGAAGGCCAGGAAGAGATTCCGACCCCGCAGGATCCCAAATGCGGAGCCAGTGTTGTGTACCCGGGAAAGGTATAGGAAACCCGGGACGAGGGGGAACGATTCCCCTGGGGCGAGTCGGGAGATGACGAGGTACTTCACGAGCTGGTCGACGACGAAGACAAGGCTAGCAAGGGCGAAAGAGAAAAGTTTGGACCTCATGTGTAGAAACCCCCCTGCTCCGTTTGTGACAACAAAAAAGGCGGCGACGCCGCCGTATTAGTGGCCCCGAGGGGATTTGAACCCCTGTCGCCGGGATGAGAGCCCGGTATCCTAGGCCGCTAGACGACGGGGCCAAGTAAAAAATTATACCAAGCCTTTCGCGGCATCCGCAAGGACCGCTAGGGCACGGTCAATGTCGGGCCGGGTGATGCCATAGTGTGTGACGAGCCGAAACTTTCTTTCGCCCATGCGGTGGAAGAGGATCCCCCCGGCCCGTACCCTCCGGTAGAACTCTTCGGGGTCACCGCGCTCCAGCTCGAAGTAGACGATATTCGTCTGTACTCGCTCTGGCTCGGTGGAAAGCCCGTCGATGTTCGCGATCCCACGGGCGAGGAGTTTCGCGTTCTCGTGGTCTCCGGCGAGCCGCTCTACCATAGTCTGGAGGGCCACGATCCCGTACGCAGCGATGATCCCGGCCTGACGCATTCCCCCGCCCACCATCTTCCGGATCCGCCGGGCCTCAGCGACGAACTCCCGCTCTCCGCAGATCACCGAGCCCACAGGGGCGGCGAGGCCCTTTGAGAGGCAGAAGGTCACCGAGTCCACGTCGCACGTGAGCTCCCGCACCTCCACCCCCAGGGCTATGGCGGCGTTGAATATCCGTGCCCCGTCCAAGTGCACCGCGAGGCCGCGTGCGCGGGCGAGCTTCGCCACGGCGCAGGTGTATTCGGGCTTCAAAGGCGCGCCCCAGCAGCGGTTATGAGTGTTCTCGAGACATATGAGACGAGTTCGGGGGAAGTGAACGTTCTCCGGTCTAATGGCGGCCTCGATTTCCCTCAGGGGCATGGTTCCATCGGGCTCGTTGTGAACCGGATGAGGATGGACACCGCCCAATGCCGAGATTCCCCCGACTTCGTAGAGGAAAGTGTGGGACTGGTCACCCAGGATCACCTCGTCCCCTCGTCCGCAGTGGGTCAGGACCGCCACCAGGTTCCCCATGGTCCCGCTCGTTACGAGGAGTGCCGCCTCCTTCCCCGTGATCTCAGCGGCCTGCTCTTCGAGGGTCCGGACGGTGGGATCCTCTCCATAGACGTCATCCCCGAGCGGGGCTCGAAGGGCTGCCTCCCGCATGGCGGGTGGGGGAAGGGTCACAGTGTCGCTCCTCAAATCCACGATCCTCACGATGTCCTCCGCGGACATTCGAGAGCAGAAAGCGGGGGACGTAACGCCACCTGCCCGCCTCTTTTCATGCTCTCTCGCCGTACTTTCCCTTGAGGTACTGGTCGATGGCGAGGGCGGCGCGGCGCCCGGCCGACATGGCAGCCACCACCGTGGCCGGACCGGTGACCACGTCCCCGCCGGCGAAGACCCCTTCCACTCCAGTATAACCGTCCCCGTTCGTTTCGATTGTCCCCCACCGTGTGAGTCGAAAGCCTTCCACTGCGCGGATGATGAGAGGGTCGGGGCGAGTGCCTATGGCCATCACAACCGTGTCCAGGGAGACGGTGAAGTTAGACCCCTCGATGGGTATGGGGCGACGCCTGCCGGAGGAGTCCGGTTCACCGAGTTCCATCCTCACACACTCCGCCGCCACCACCTGTCCCTCCTCCCCGATGAACCGCACGGGGTTCACAAGGAAGTGAAATTCCACCCCTTCCTCCCGGGCCTCGCGAACCTCGGTGGAGAAGGCTGGCATCTCCACCTCGGTGCGCCGGTAGAGGATCATAACTCGCTCAGCGCCGAGCCGGAGTGCTACCCGGGCGGCGTCGATGGCGGTGTTCCCGCCCCCCACAACCCCCACCACTTTGCCCACCTTGAGGGGGGTATCGTATTCGGGGAAGAGGTGCGCCTTGAGGAGGTTAACCCGCATGAGGAGCTCATTGGCGGAATAAACCCCGGCGAGCTCTTCACCGGGTATCCCCATGAATTGGGGCTTCTCCGCCCCGGTCCCGAGGAAGACGGCGTGAAAGCCCTCGGCGAAGAGCTCATCAAGGGAGAAAGTGCGCCCGATGACTACATTGGTCTGGATCTTCACCCCTAGTTTCCTCAGGTTCTCGACTTCGGTACGGACAATCCAGTGGGGCAGGCGGAACTCCGGGATCCCGTAAAGCAACACGCCCCCTGCTTCCTGTAGGGCCTCAAACACCACCACCTCGTGCCCCAGCCGACGCAGGAAGGCAGCGCACCCGATCCCCGCGGGGCCGGAGCCTACCACCGCCACCTGGAACCCCGTGGGCTTTTCCACTTGGGGCAGTTCCACTCCATGCTCGTACTCCCAGTCGGCCACGAACCGCTCCAAGGCCCCGATCTGGACCGGCTCGAACTTCTTCGCCAGTACACAGTGCCCCTGACACTGGACCTCGTGGGGGCAAACCCGCCCACATACCGCTGGAAGGACCGTGGTCCTCTTCAGGACACGGATCGCGCCGCGGAAGTCGCCTTCTTTGATCTTAGCGATGAACCCGGGGATGTCGTTCCCCGCAGGGCAACCCCCCACACAGCTCGGGCGCTTGCATTGGAGACAGCGCTCGGCCTCCTGCATCGCCTCATCGGGGGTATATCCCACCGCCACCTCGTCGAAACACCTGATGCGCTCTTGTGGATTTAGGTGCCGCATAGGTATCGCCTCGGGGCGGATCATCCTGTCTCCTTTCCGAAGTAGCGTACAAGGGCGAGTCTCTCCTCCTCGCGGTAGGCGGAAAGCCGGACCTCCAAGGCCTCCCAGTTCACTTTGGCCCCATCGAAGGTCGGGCCATCGAGGCATACGAACTTCCCCTCGCCGCCAACTTCTACCCGACAGGAGCCACAGATGCCGGTCCCGTCCAACATAATCGGGTGGAGGAAGACCCGGATGGGAATGTTCCGTTCCCCACAGATCTCGCTACAGGCACGCATCATCGCCGGCGACCCCGAGGCCCAGACGAGGGCTGGGCGTTCCCGCTCGAGGCGTTCCCGCAGGGCGGCCGCCGGGTTCCCGATAAGATTGACCTCCGCCACTGCGCTGAATTTGTCCATCCAGAAACTACCGTTCGGGGTGGAGACGAGGCAGATCACCTCGTTTCCCCCCTCCCACAGGGCGCGGGCCAAGGGGTAGAGATTCGCGTACCAGGCGTCCTCCCCCACGCACATCACGCGGCCAGGGCGGCCGATCTCTACCGGATTGCCCAGGGGGCCGACCACGTCAAGGATCACATCCCCGGGACAGTACTCCCGCACGAGCTGGGACGTGGTCTTACCGCGCTCCCGGAAGACCACGGTGACGGCCCCTTGCCCGGGGTCCCAGTCCACGATCCCAAGGGGAATCCTCTCCCCACGCTCGTGAAGCCTGATGATGATGAACTGGCCGGGCTTCGCAGCGCGGGCGACGAGTGGGGCCCTCAACACGTACTCCCAGATCCCCCCACAGAGTTCTCGTCTGGAGACGATCTTGTACATCTCCCTCCTTTCTTCTCGGCGCCGGATTATCACCGAAAGCCCGTTGAGCTAGCAAGGAAATACTCGATAGAATCGTGGGCCATGTACCTCTATCTCGAGACAGACGGGAAGGTTTACACCGTGCACCGCGGGGGAAAACTCTCCCTACCGCGGATCGGGGACCCGATCCCCTTCCCCTATGAAGTGTTCTACGAGCTCCCCTGGGGCGACGAAGGGGTGGCCGTGGGCGTACCCCGTCTGGAGAGGCACCCCGCAGACTGGATTTCGAAGGATGAGATGCCTTCCAGGGAAGACGTCGCCCCGATCCTGCGGGAGGCGGTGCACCGGACCCTACCTCGGGCTGTGGCCGAAGGGGTCGTCGAGCGCGGAGACGAGGTACTCCTGGTGAAGGCCGCTCGGGGTCTCACGGCGGGGCGGTGGACCCTGCCCGGGGGATTTCTCTCCTTTGGTGAGGCGCCGGAGGAAGCGGTGCGTCGTGAGGTGGAGGAGGAGCTCGGGGTGGCTTGCACCGTGCGGGAACTCCTGGGGGTGAAGGCCAAGGTGGGTGACCACACCGGGCTCCATTGGCTAATCTTTTTCTTCACGGTGGAACTCCACGGGGAACCCAGGCCGGATCCGGACGAGATCGCGGAGGCAAGGTTCTTCCCTAAGAAGGAGGCGGCCGTGGCCCTCGCCAATAGAACCATGGCCGCCTTCCTGAGAGACCGCTACGGGATCTAGCGGAGGTCTATCGCCGCGGAGACCGAGAACTCCTGGGTCCAGGCAATGTCCCCAGGTCCCTTCGTGAAGGAAAGCAGTAAGGAGATATCCCAGCCGCCCAGGTTCAGGCTGAGCTGGAACACCGCGGCGTGTCGGTCCTCCGGGGACATATCCTCGGGGACCTTCAGCCACTCGAGGGAGTAATTGGCAGAGAAGGAGGTTCGGCCGTCAATCTCGTAGTCGTACGTTGCCCCAATGGTAAAGCGATAGGCGTCCTTCCAAGGTAGGGGCGCGGATAAGTTGCTACGCAGAAGGAGTTGCGAGTGGGGCTCGGGCGCGACAGCCCAATCGGCAGAAGCATTGAGGACGATGTCCCGTTCCCTCCTCTCCGGATCTAGGATCTCGTAACCGACGCCCACCTGAAGTGCCCCTCCGCAGAAACGATCCCGCCCCGTCTCGGTGATCCTCTCCTCCACGGTGAGGACTGCTCTCGCGTCAAGGTCCACGCCAGCATCCGTCTCGACGATCTCTTCCACCTTGGCCACTAAGTCTTTGACCTTCTCGTACTCCAACATCCTCCCGATCTCCTGAGCGATGGCCATCAGTGCATCTTCGGAGAGGGAAGCGGGGATGGCCCCGAGCCGCAGGAGGTCCTCCTCGATGAGCAATGCCTTCGCGAGAGGGGTCACGTCGTTGAACCGCCCGTAGCCGAGCCCCAACATGACCTGAAGCCAGGGCTGGAGGTAACGTTCGTCGGTACGCCACCGGCTTTCGAAACCACCGAACAGGAAGAGGGGCTCCTCGGTTTCTAGGTAGTAGCGATAAGTACCCGAAGCCTCCGCCAATGCATCTGCCAGGGCGAAGTTCTCCAAGCCAAAAATGCCAGTGGCGGCAAGCGAAAATCCACTCTCGGGAGCGCTATAGATCTGGCTGTAGACAAAGGAGACGTTGCCTGCGTTGACCTCGATACCGGGTCTGTCGGGATCCTCCAAATAGTGATAGGCGAAGGAAAGCTTCATATCGATGAGGCTCGTCTCCGGCGCCCGATAATCACAGAGGCTGAGAGAGAAGGCTGCAAATGGCAACAACGCAAAAAGCCCGCCTAAGACTGCTTTCCTCATTTCTGATCATCCTCCCAACGAAGTCTTTTTCATACTCATTATACGCTGTACAGATGATAAATCCTCGCGAGGATGACGACGGGTTGGAAATGAGGGCCTCGCGGTTGGCACGAGGTCTTATTTGTCCTATAATCGCCGTCGTTTGAAGGAGGTGTTGATGTTGAACACAGGAGGTTGTCTTTGGCGTAGGTAAAGGATTTTTTTCCTTCTTTCATCCCCCTTTTAAGGATTGGTGGCCTCCACTTGAGATTCTTAGCCCCTCTGATCTGGAATCCAAACCTTAAACCCAGGATGTGAAGTCTCGCGAAAGGAGGTCACGGTGAAACGTGTCTTCAATTTGACCCAAGGGGAACTCCCACGGCGGTGGTACAACGTGCTCGCGGACTTCGATAACCCCTTACCCCCGCCCCTCGATCCGCGCACGAAGGAGCCGTTGGATCCCGACGCCCTCAAGGCCCTGTTCGCCGAGGAATGTGTGGCCCAAGAGGTTTCCACCGATCGGTTCATCGATATTCCCGAAGAAGTCCTCGAAGTGTACCGGCTATGGCGGCCCACTCCCCTCTTCCGCGCGGTGAACTTGGAGCGAGCCCTTGAGACCCCGGCAAGGATCTATTACAAGTACGAGGGTACGAGTCCTACTGGTTCCCACAAGCCGAACACCGCCGTGGCCCAAGCCTATTACCACAGGGTTGAGGGTACGAGGTGCCTTACCACCGAAACGGGGGCCGGCCAGTGGGGAAGTGCCCTCTCCTTCGCTTGTCACGTATTCGGCCTCAATTGCACTGTTTATATGGTAAGGGTTTCCTACGAGCAGAAGCCGTACCGGCGGGTGATGATGCAAATCTATGGGGCAGAGGTGATTCCCTCGCCTTCTGAGCGCACCGAGGCAGGCCGCACGATCCTTGTCGCGGACCCGGATTCCACAGGGTCCTTGGGAATTGCGATCTCCGAGGCCATCGAGACCGCCCTGCGGGAGCCCGCCACCAAGTACTCCCTGGGGAGCGTCCTCAACCACGTGCTCCTGCATCAGACGGTGGTGGGGGAGGAGGCGCTCCTCCAGTTGGATATGGCTGGAGATTACCCCGACGTGGTGGTGGGGTGTGTGGGCGGGGGGTCCAACTTCGCTGGGCTGATGTTGCCCTTCTTGCGTGACTCCAGGGCTCGGGGGCGGGCGGTGGAGTTCGTGGCCGTGGAACCCGTGGCCTGCCCCACCATCACCCGGGGGGAGGTTCGCTACGACTACGGGGATACCGCGGAAATGACGCCACTCCTCAAAATGCACACCCTTGGCCACGGATTCGTCCCCCCGCCCATCCATGCCGGGGGGCTCCGCTACCACGGGGTGGCCCCCATCGTGACGCGTCTCGTCGAGGAAGGTGTGGTTAAGGCAGTGTCCTTGGACCAAGTAAACGTTTTCGAAGGGGCGGTCCTCTTCGCCCAGGCCGAGGGCATCGTCCCTGCCCCAGAATCGGCCCACGCGGTGCGGACGGCCATCGATATCGCCCGCGAATGCCGCGAGACCGGCCAGGAGAAGGTGATCCTCATCGGTCTCTCTGGCCACGGCCACTTCGATATGTCGGCCTACGCGGACTACCTCGCGGGAAAACTCGTGAGCATCTCCTCCACGTGAACCTCCGGGGCGGGGGGCCCGTGCTTCCCCGCCCCAATCCAATTCCCTTGCGAAACTAGTACTGACCCACTAATCTTCTCCCGGCCGGAGAGGGAAAATGGGTGGCATTGGAAAATACATCTTACAGCGTGTTCTGTTGACGATCCCCATGCTTTTCATCCTTCTCTCAGCCGTGTTCCTCATGTTGCGCCTGATGCCCGGGGATCCCGTCCTCGCCATGCTCGGGGGGCGCAACGTTTCCCCCCAGCTCATCGAGGAGCGCCGCAAAGAGTGGGGCCTCGATAAGCCCCTCCACGTTCAATACCTGGATTACCTCGCCCAGGTTGTGCGCTTCGACTTTGGAAGGTCTTCCCGCACAGGAAAGCCTGTGGTGGTGGAACTTTTCACGCGCCTCCCCGCGACGCTCGAACTCGCAATCTGGGGGATTTTCTTCGCCGCCCTCTTCGGCCTTACCACTGGGATCTGGGCGGCGGTGAGAGCGGACAAGACCGCGGATCACGCGATAAGAATCTTCCACATCGGTTCCTTTGCCATCCCCATTTTCTGGCTAGGGCTCATGTTTCAAATGATCTTCGCGGTACAACTGGACTGGTTCCCCGTGGCGAAGAGGGTTTCCGGAATTTACGCGTACACCTTCCAACCGATTACGCGATTCTACCTTCTCGACGCTATCATCCAGCGGGACTGGAACCTCCAGCTCGACGTGCTCAAACACCTCATCCTCCCCGCCGTCACCCTTGGAATAGCCCTCACGGGGTTCTTGGGGCGGATGACCCGCGCGGCGATGCTCGAGGTCCTGGACGCTGACTACGTCACCACCGCCCGCTCCAAAGGTTTGAAAGAGAGGGTTGTGGTCCTCAAACATGCCCTCCGCAATGCCCTCATCCCCATCGTCACGGTGATGGGGCTCCAGTTCGCGATCCTCATGGGCGGGGCAGTGCTCACCGAGACCGTCTTCTCGTGGCCCGGGGTGGCGGGATTCCTGGTGCGAAGTCTCGATGCCCGTGACTGGAATGCGATCCAGGGGACGATCGTCTTCATCGGGGTCTTTATTGCCACCATCAACCTTATCGTGGACATCCTCTACTCGGTCATCGACCCGAGGGTGAGGTACTGATGCAGGTAGCGAGGATCATCTTCGCCCCCGTCTTTCGTGTCTTGCGTCCGATGCGACGTCAACGCCTCCTCAAGATCGGCCTCGTCATCGTTACCGCCCATATCATCATGGCTATCGTCTGCGGCCCCACCGGAGACCCAAACGATCCCTACGGGATCTCCAGGTTCATTCCTCCCTATAATCCCGAGAAGAGTTACCCGGAGATCCCCCGGCTCGCGCCGCCGTCAGCGGCCCACTGGATGGGGACCGACCACCTCCGCCGGGATGTCTTCAGCCGGGTGATCTCCGGGGGCTGGGCTCCCATCGTCGTCGCCTTCTCCTCCATCGCCATCTCGCTCACCGTGGGATCAATCCTGGGGTGGATTTCGGGCTTCGCAGGAGGACTCTTGGACCGGGTCCTCTCCCTCACTATGGATGCCATTTACTCCTTCCCGTCCATGATCCTAGCCATCGCGTTGGTGGCGGTGATGCAGCCGGGGCTGGTGCCCATGATCATGGCCATTGCCGTGGTATACATCCCCACCTACTTCCGCGTCACCCGGGCCGAAGTCCTCCAGATTAGGGAGCAAACCTTCGTGGAGGCGGCCCGCTCCGTGGGTGCCTCGTGGTGGCGGATCCTCGCGCGTCACATCGCCCCTAATACGGTGAACGCCATCATGGCCGTCTCCTCGTTCAACATCGCCGACGCGATCCTTACGGAAGCCGCGATGTCGTTCCTCGGTTACGGCTTGCCCCCGCCGGCTCCGGACTGGGGATTCGACATTCAAAATGGTCAACGCTTCCTCCAGTCCGGCTACTGGTGGCTCATCACCTTTCCGGGGTTTATGATCCTTATGCTTTCTTTGGGCTTCGGCCTAATCGGCGAGGGGATCTCGGACCTGGTGAACCCCAAGCGTCGCCGCAAGAAACTCGTCTGAGGCTTAACGGGCGGCGGATCCCTCTGTATAATAAAAATTTGACGCTCATGCATTAGGGGAGGTGGTAGGTGGAAAGAACCGTGCGCAGTTCCCAACTTGAAGGAGGTGTGTTATGAGGAAAATCTTTCTCGCACTTTTGGTTCTAGGGTTGGCCGCCGGGGCATGGGCTCAAAAGGATATCCTGATCCTGGGGACTACAGATCGCATTACCCAACTTGCCTTCGCTAACTCCTATGACCACTTCACCTGGCACATCTTGCGTCACACCACTAAAGCCTTGGTCGGGCTCGAGCCCGGGACCAACAGGGTGGTCCCCGCCGTAGCGGAGTCGTGGGAGGTCTCCGAGGATGCCATGGTTTACACGTTCCATATCCGGCCAGGACTCACCTTCTGGGACGGCACTCCGTGCGACGCCGCGGCGGTGAAGTGGGCCCTGGAACGCACCATGCGTCTGGACGGCCCCGAGGGTGGTGTGTTCCTGATCAAGGATCCCATCGACAAGATCGAGGTCGTCGATGACCTCACGGTGAGGATCTACCTCAAGTATCCCGACCGCACCTTCCTCATCCGCATGACCGACAGCGTCATCCCAGCCCTAATATACGCTAAGGCGCCCGAGGACACCTTCACCCAAACCGGCCAGGACTACGTGGGACTAGGCCCTTACCGGATCGTGGAGTACGTGCCGGATGAGCGTGTGGTCCTCGAGGCCGTGGATACCTACTTCGGCAGGAAGGCCAAAACAAAGAAGATCGTATGGGCTATGTACTCCGACGCCGCGGCTCTGCGTGCGGCCATCGAGGCCGGGGACATCGACGTCGCTTACCGCACGCTGAACCCCATCGACCTCATCGACCTCCAGAAGAATGAGGAACTCCAGGTGATCGCCGGACCCAGCGCCTCTATCCGCTACATGCTCTTCAATGTCACCCAACCCCCAGTGGACAATCCCTTCGTGCGCCGGGCCATCGCTTACGCCGTGGACCGCGATGCCATCGTGGAGCTCGTCTTCTCCGGTTTGAATAAGCCCATTTACACTATGGTACCCGCGGGGCTGCCCCCGGCCGGCGCTTCCATCGACGTCTTCCCCGAACGAGACCTTGATAAGGCCCGCGAGCTCCTACGCCAGGCCTGTTACTCCGAGGACAACAAGCTCAAAGTGAACTTGTGGTACACGCCCAAGCACTACGGGACAACCGAGGCCGACGTGGCTGCGGTCCTCAAGCAGTCCATTGAGGAGACCGGCCTCGTCGAGGTCACCATCCAGTCCCTGGAATGGGGGGCCTACGTGGAGCGGATGTCCCAGGGCGGGTTCGACATGTTCCTCCTCGGTTGGTATCCGGACTACCTCGAGGCCTCAAACTTCCTCGACCCATGGCTCACCGGCGCCCCCGAGGGCCTGGGGACGTACTTCAACCACCACCCCAATTTCCCCGCCTACAAGCGGATCATGGAGGTTGCCCTCTCCACCGTGGAGGACGAGCGAGCGGCCAAGCTCTACCAGGCGATTCAGATCCTTTCTGCATACGACGTCCCGTGGATCCCGCTGTGGGCCAACCTCCAGCAGGCCTACGTGGTGGCCAAGAAGAACGTTAAGGGCCTCGTCCTCGACCTCACTATGGAGCTCCACCTCGACCTCCTCTACAAGGAATAGGCCGCACACCTGGGGTGAATGCCGAGGGGCCGGGGTCTCCCGGCCCCTTTTCCTTTGCGTCCGGACTCCGGACAAGGTTCCTTTTCTCCCCCCAGGCCCACTGGGTTACACTAGAGCAGTAATCCTTGGGAGACCTTATAGGAGGGCAAATGGCCACCATAGAGGAAATTTGGGCTAGGGAAATATTGGATTCTCGCGGCAACCCCACTGTAGAAGTGGAGGTCACACTGGAGGACGGTACCCGCGCTCGCGCCGCCATACCCTCCGGCGCTTCCACCGGTACCCACGAGGCCCTGGAGCTCCGGGACGGGGGGAAGCGGTATATGGGCAAAGGGGTCCAACGTGCAGTCCGCAATGTGAACGAGATCATCGCCCCCGAGATCGTGGGCATGGACCCTCTCCTTCAGGAGGAGATAGATCAGGTCCTGCTTGAACTGGACGGCACGGAGAATAAGTCCCGCCTCGGAGCCAACGCGATCCTGGGGGTGTCGTTGGCCGTGGCCAAGGCCGCCGCCGCTCATTTGGGGCTCCCCTTTTTCCGATATATCTCCGGCATCCGCGCCGGGAGGATGCCCATTCCCCTGATGAACGTCCTGAACGGTGGTGTTCACGCCGACAATAACCTCCAGATCCAGGAGTTCATGATCGTCCCCGTGGGCGGAGACACCTTTGCCGAGCGGCTGCGCTACGGGGCTGAGGTCTTCCACACCCTGAAGAAACTCCTCAAGTCCAAGGGGCATTCCGCGGCCGTGGGAGACGAGGGCGGGTTTGCCCCGAACCTTCCCAATGACGAGGAAGCTCTGAAGTTCCTCGTGTGGGCTGTGGAGGAGGCGGGATACGAGCCCGGAGTGGACGTAGCCCTAGCCCTGGACTGCGCTGCTACAGAGTTCTTCGAAGGGGGAACTCAACGGTACCGCCTGAGTGGTGAGCTCTCCGCCGACGAGCTCATCGACGTTTACGAAGAATGGGTGGAGAGGTATCCCATCATCTCCATCGAGGATGGCCTCGCCGAGGAGGATTGGGAAGGCTGGAGGAAGCTCACCGAACGGCTCGGTGGCAAGGTCCAGCTCGTGGGTGACGACCTCTTCGTCACGAACCCCCAGCGGCTCCGCCGTGGGATCGAATTTGGCGTCGCGAACTCGATCCTCATAAAGCTTAATCAGATCGGCACCGTGACCGAGACCCTGGAGACGGTGGAGCTCGCCCACCGAAGGGGATATACGGCCGTCATCTCCCACCGCTCTGGGGAGACCGAGGACGTCTCCATCGCTCACTTCGCTGTGGGCACTGCTTGCGGGCAGATAAAGACGGGATCCCTTTCGCGTTCCGAGCGTGTCGCCAAGTACAACGAACTTCTCAGAATAGAGGAGGAGTACGAGCCTCCGCTCGCCCAGTGGCCGCGGCCCTTGCCGGGGAGGTGAGCTCACGTGGCCCGAGGGGCCGCGTTGATGCTTTTGGCCCTCGCGATCCTCGGAGGGCTTTTTTGGCTTTACCTCGCCAAGATCATCATGATTCGGGACCTGAAAGAAGAGATCGTGGCGCTCGAGGTGCGGAAAACGAAGCTCCTCTCACGGGCTGAGGAGCTCGCCTATCTCCTCGCACATGCTGAGGATCGGGAGATGATAGAGCTTCAGGCACGAGAAAAGCTCCTATACGGGTACCCAGGCGAGGTGCTCGTCCTGTTGAAGGAGTGAGCCGTGGAGTTCGTACACCTGCACGTCCACTCGGAGTACTCGCTTCTTGACTCCATGTGCCGTGTGCGGGAGCTCGTCTCCCGGGCGATAGAACTGGGAATGCCCGCCATCGCCCTCACTGACCATGGGGTCCTTTCAGGGGCAGTGAAGTTCTATCAAGAGGCGAGGGACGCGGGAATCAAGCCGATCCTCGGTTGTGAGTTGTATGTCGCCCCCGGCTCTCGGTTCGAGCGTCAGCCAGGAAAGGGGGAGAAGTTCTACCACCTCGTGGTCCTGGCCGAGAATTTCCAGGGCTGGAAAAACTTGGTGAAGCTCGTCAATCGAGCCCACCTCGAGGGCTTTTACTATAAGCCCCGCGTGGATTATGAGCTACTGGAACACTTCTCCGAAGGGTTGATTGTCCTCTCGGCCTGCGATTCGGGGGAAATCCAACGGAAGCTTCTTTCCGGGGATGAGGGGGGAGCCCTCGAGGCCGCGGGAAGGTTGGCAGAGATCTTCAGGGAACGCTTCTACATCGAACTCCAGGATCACGGTCTCGAGAAGAACCGGGAGCTCATCCGGAAACAGCTTACTCTCGCCGAGCGCCTCTCCCTACCCGTGGTCGCCACCGCCGACGTCCATTACATACGCGCGGACGACCGTGACGCCCACCGGGTGCTCATCAACATCCAGGGAGGGAAGAAGCTATCCGGCGAGGATGCCCGTTCCTTCGACGGTGAGGACTTTCACTTCTTAGCTCCCGAAGAGGCTTGGCGGAAGTTGGGGGAGATACCCGTAGCCCTACGGAACACGTTGGAGATCGCCGAACGTTGCTCCGTCGAACTCCCCTTGGGGGGCCGGCTTCTCCCGCACTTCCCGGTTCCAGAGGGGTTTTCCTCTCCCCAGGAGTACCTGGAGCACCTTACCTGGCAAGGGGCACGGGAACGTTTCGGAGATCCCCTCCCTCCGGAGATAGAGGAACGCCTTCGGTACGAGCTCTCCGTGATCGGGAGAATGGATCTCGCCTCCTACTTTCTCATCGTCCAGGACTTCGTGCGCTATGCCCGTGACCAGAGGATCCCGGTGGGTCCGGGCCGGGGCTCGGCAGCGGGGTCGCTGGTCACCTATTGTCTCGGGATCACCCAGGTGGACCCCCTACGGTATGGGCTCCTCTTCGAGCGGTTCCTCAACCCTTCGCGGATATCCCTCCCCGATATCGATATGGACTTCTGCATCCGTGGCCGGGACCGGGTGATCCAGTACGTGGCCGACCGCTACGGGAGGGATCACCTCGCCCAGATCGGGACCTTCGACCGCATGGCGTCGCGTTCTGTGGTCCGGGACGTGGCCCGGGTGATGGGCCTCCCCTACGAGAAGGCTGACCGCATCGCCAAGCTCATTCCATTCGGGAAGCCCCTCGCCCACGCGCTGGAGAATGTGCCCCAGCTCGAGACCATGATCGCGGAGGACGCCGAGGTGGCACGCTTATTCGAGATCGCCTTGAAGCTCGAAGGGCTTCTGCGCAACGCCTCGACCCACGCCGCAGGGGTGGTCATCGCCCCAGAGCCCCTGGAAGAGTTCGTACCTCTACTCCACCTCTCCGACGGGGAGTTCGTAACCCAGTTCGATATGCACGACCTCGAGACCCTCGGCCTTCTCAAGATGGACTTCCTAGGGCTGCGGAACCTCACCATCCTTTACGATACCCGCCGCATGATCGCCGCGCGCACCGGCGAGGAGATCGACCTTCAGAAAATCCCCCTGGACGACGAGGCCACTTATGCGTTAATCAGGGAGGGCCGCACTAGCGGAGTGTTCCAACTCGAGTCGGCGGGGATGAAGGCCCTTGTACGCCGACTCGCCCCCACAGAGTTTCGGGAACTCATCGCCATCCTCGCCCTTTACCGCCCGGGTCCCCTGGAATCGGGGATAGTGGACGACTACATCGAGCGAAAGCACGGCCGTCAGCCCGTGACCTATCCCCATCCCTCCCTGGAGGGGATCCTCGCCGAGACCTATGGTCTCCCCATCTATCAGGATCAGGTGATGCTCATGGCTCAGAGGCTCGCGGGGTTCTCCCTCGCCGAGGCAGACATCTTGCGGAAGGCAATGGGCAAGAAGAAGCCCGAGGTCATGGCGGAAATGCGGGAGAAGTTCGTGGAGGGCTGCATCGCGAATGGCCTTTCCCGCGAAGAGGCGGAGCGCCTCTTCTCCGACATCGAGAAGTTCTCGAGCTATGCTTTCGCCAAAGCCCATGCCGCAGCTTACGCCCACATCACTTATTGGACCGCCTACTTTAAGGCCCATTACCCCACCTATTTCATGGCAGCCTTACTCTCCTCGGTGCAAGACAATCTGGACAAGGTGGCAACTTATATCCGGGAATGCCGCGAGATGGGAATCGAGGTCCTCCCCCCCGATGTCAACGAGTCGGACGTGGACTTCACCCCGGTGGGGGAACGGACGATACGTTTCGGCCTCGGAGCGATAAAACATGTGGGCCGAGCGGCAGTGGAGGCAGTCCTCGCAGCCCGGGGGGACGGATTCCGGGACTTCTTCGACTTCTTCCGGCGCATCGATCCCGAGCGAGTGAGCCGGGACACGGTGGAGGCCCTGATCAAAGCCGGGGCCATGGACCGCTTCGGTCCCCGCAAAGGACTTCTCGCCTTGGTGGATGAGGGGCTACAGCTCGCGCAGCGGAGCAAGCGGGAGCGTCTCTCGGGGCAACGATCCTTCTTCGACGGGGAAGACCTACTCCCGAAGCCCAAGCTTCCTGAGGACGAGTTTCCCCGCAAGGCCCTCCTCTCCTTCGAGAAGGAGTACCTCGGCCTCTTCATCTCCGGCCATCCCCTGGACGAGTACGAGGGGCGACTATCCCGGCTCGGTGTAGTGCCCCTTTCACAGGTGAACTCGAGACAGGGAAAATTCACTGTGGCTGGCCTGGTGAAGGATGTCTCCGTTCGGGCCACCCGGAACGGGGGCAAGATGGCTTTCGTGGTGCTGGAGGACAAGTCGGGCGAGGCCGAGCTCGTCGTCTTCCCCGGGATCTACGGGAAGGCACCGGGTTGGTTTACCGACGGCAATTTACTTATACTCAAAGTACGTTGGGGAAAGCGCAATGGAAACGGAGGCCGGAGTCTCGTGGTGGAGGACGTTCAGCTCCTCGGCAGTGGGGAGTATGAGATGGCCATTTCCGAAGTGGTTGTGGAAATCCCGCTCTCGCTTCTCGATGAAGAATTCCTAAAACGTTTCGTGAAGCTCCTGGCCGAACATCCGGGCGAGGTACCGGTGGTAGTGTACCTAGTCGAGGATGGGCGTTCCGTCCGGGTGGAGGCAGGAAAGCGCTACTGGGTTAGCCCCTCCGAGGAGCTCTTCGCCGCGCTGCAAACCCTCGGCCCAGATATCAAGGTGAGAGCGTGAGGTTCCCCGCGTGGGTTAAGTTGCTTCTTCCAGGCCTGGGGATAAAACGCTGGGCCTTCCTCACCTTGGTTTCTATGGGAGCATTGAGCTTCGGGACTATTTGCTTCCTAGGAGAAGAGGGAGTGCGGTGGCTCTACCGGGCCTTCCTCTTTCACGTCTTCGACCGCCCCATCCTCGGCGCAATTTTCGTCATACTGGGAATCTCTGGGGCAGCTTATGGGATGCACGAACTGGTACGATCCATCCTCCGAGCGCTTTCACCTCGGAAAGGAGGGTCTTTAGCTGAAGCGCTGTACGAGGCTCGAATCCTCAAACAGGCTCCCAAAGTCGTCGCCGTGGGCGGAGGGACGGGGCTCCCCACCGTGCTTCGCGGACTGAAGCATTATACCGCGAACATCGCCGCCGTAGTCACGATGATGGACACCGGTGGGTCTTCAGGACGGCTCCGGAACGAGCTCGACGTTCTTCCCCCGGGAGATGTGCGGAACTGCCTCCTGGCCCTGGCCAGCGATGAAGCCCGGATGGAAAGGTTCCTCCAACACAGATTTGTCACCGGAGAGGGTCTCAGGGGCCACTCGCTGGGGAACCTCCTTCTCGCCGGGTTGGAACAGTCATTGGGGAGCTTTGACCTGGCGGTGGAGGAGGCGAGCCACCTCCTCTCCGTGCGGGGAGAAGTCCTCCCCGCGACGCTGGAGAATGTACAGCTCGTGGGAGTGATGGAGGACGGGGAAGAAGTAATAGGCGAGGAGCTAATTGCAGCAGATCCCCGACGCATAATTCGTGTAAAGCTCTCCCGTCGAGCCGTGGCATATCCCTCGGTGCTCGCGGCCATTGGCGAGGCGGATCTCATTGTCCTGGGCCCGGGAAGCTTATTTACCAGCATCATCCCAAACTTACTCGTTGAGGGAATTGCCAAGGCCATAGAGGATGCGGACGCGGAGAAGGTAGTGGTTATGAACCTTATGACCCAACCTGGCGAGACCGACGGGTTCACCGCCTCAGACCACTTGCGGATCCTCGCGGAATACATCGATTTGAATAAATTTAATGCCGTGGTGGTGAACATTGAGAGTCCGCCCCCAGAGGTCCTCGTTCGGTACCAGAAAGAGGGGAGCGAGCCCGTGCGGGACGATTTACAGGGGACGAAAACTTTCGGCCTGCGGGTAATCCGAGCCCCACTCCTCTCCGTGGTGGAGATCGGAGGGGTGCCCACGGTGAAGCACGACCCATTGAAGCTGTCCCGGGTCTTGGTAGAAGAGCTCCGGACGTTCCGACATTCATGGACCCGTTGGTTCAGTCCCGTGGTCCGCGGAGGGGAATAAGGTCCGTGTTGGGAATAGCCCTGGCTTTGTTCGCGTTCGGTGATCTCTCGGCGGCTATGGGGTGGATGGGAGAGGTGGTGCTCGGTCCTGTTCCCTATGTGTTCGTTCCCGTGGGCCCAGTAGGTGCTGCGTTCGGGGGTGAGACGATGCCTTCCCTCCGGATACGAATTCTTTCGGGCCCCACGTGCCTCTGGGCCGATATTCCCCCACCCCGTCTGGGACTCGGGCGACCAATGGGGCCGATACTGCTCGCACTCGTGTGGGAACCCCCACGTCTAGTCCTTTCATGGGAGATCCCCCTCTCTCCCCGTGCCTCGATCTTCGGGGCCCTGGGAGGTGAGAGCTTCCTGGGCTTACGGCTGCGGAGCCCCGGGATTTGGGCAGGGGGCCTGATCCGAAGGGGTGAGCTCTCGTTGTGGTCAGGGTTTTATTTCTAGCGGTCCTCGTCGGCGTCGCCTTTCCAGGGGGCGCCTGGGAGCTGACCGTCGCCTTCACTAATGACCTCCATGCTTCTTTGGAAAGTCTCGCTGCGCTCGAGCCTTTTCTGCGTAGTGCTGATCTCGTCCTCGACGCCGGCGACACCTGGGAAGATCTCTACCGTTTCACCGATGTCCTGGCCGCCGAGGAGACCCTCGGGTGGATGAAGAAGATCGGGTACGACGGCAAGGTTCTCGGAAATCACGACGCGTACCTTGGACCTTCCCTCCCGGGGCTCATTTCCCGAGCGGATTTTCCTGTGGTGGTCACCAACATGCACGGTATGCCCGGGGTCGTCCCGTGGGCCCTCGTCGAACGTGGGGAGCTGAGGATCCTTATTCTGGGGTTCCTCGGGCCCGAACCGGGCGTCTTTTTTCCTTACCCCCTTTGGCCAAAGGTCACGCTCCTCGACCCCGCGACCGCGGCCCGAAAGGCTCTGGAAGCAGCACCGGAGCACGATCTCCTGATCGTCCTCGCCCATATGGAACTGGCGGACGCCGCAGTCCTCGCCCGGGCCGTGCCGGAATGTGACCTCCTCGTCCTCGGCCATGACCACCTCTTCCTGGAAGAGCCGGTATGGGCAGGGAAGGTTCCCATCGTCCAAGCGGGACACCGGGCCCAAGCAGTGGGACTCGCCACCTTGGGACCGGGGGGGCTGGTGGATTACGAACTCATCCACACCGGGGAGACTTCCAAGGCGAGCCCCATCTCACTCCTCCCCGTGGTCCTTCTGGGGTTCCTTTTCTTCTTCCTGAGTTCAGCCAGGGAGTAGGTCAGTGTCGGCATCGATCCGCTCCACCACGTGGGCGATGAGTCTCGCCGCATTCTCCAGGTCTTGCAATGACACGATCTCACAGGGGGAATGCATGTAGCGGTTGGGGATCGAGACCAGGGCAGTGGCCACGCCTGCCCGTGAGAGCTGCATCGCGTTGGCATCTGTGCCCGTGGCCCCGGGGATGGCCTCGATCTGGTACGGGATCTTTTCCACCTCGGCGGTCTCGACCAAAAGCTCGAAGAGTCTCGGGTTCACATTGGCCCCCCGGGCGATAACCGGGCCACTACCGAGCTTTATCTCCCCCAGTTTCTTCTTCTCCCCCTCCGTACCGGGGTTGTCGGTGGAGAAAGTAACATCCACAGCGATTCCCACCTTGGGATTTACCTCGAAGGTGCTCGTCCGGGCACCACGAAGGCCCAGCTCCTCCTGGACCGTGGCCACAGCGTACACTGCCCCCTTGGGGGAGAGGTCCTTCAGGATTCGTAGAACTTCGAGAACCACGAAGGCCCCGATTTTGTCGTCTATTCCCCGCGAGACGACGAGGTCGCCGTATAGCACCTGCGGGTCATGTGCGAGGACAGCAGGGTCACCAACGGAGACGCGCTTTTGGGCCTCATCTTTGTCCTTAGCTCCGATGTCGATCCAGAGGTCCTCGAACCGGATAACCTTTTTGCGTTCCTCTTCCTGGAGGAGGTGAATGGGTTTCCGACCGATCACCCCGAGGATCCTCCCGTTCTTCGTCTTGATCCACACCCGTTGGCCGGGGAGGACCTGGGGGTCCCACCCCCCGATGGTGCGGAAGTAGAGGTAGCCCTTCTCGTCGATGTGGGTGATCATGAACCCGATCTCATCGGTGTGTCCAGCGAGCATGATCCGGGGTTCATTGCCCTCATTGATCACGGCAAAGGAGTTTCCGTGTAGATCTACCCAGACATGTTCGGCAAATTTTTTGGCTTCTTGGCGCCAAACCAGCGCTGCCTCTTCCTCGAATCCCGACGGACTCATGGCAGCGAGGTACGCAAAGAGGAACTCTCTCCCGCCCTCGTGCATTTTCTCCTCCTCGACCAATTGTTTCGACGATTTTCCATCTTTTCCCTTGCGGCACAAAACCCCGCGGCTTAAGTTAGTGGCGGAAAGGGGTTGATATGTGGATCGACATCGTGATCGGAGCCTGGTTGGCCGTAAGCCTCGTGTGGGGGGTGAGGTACGGCCTCATTCGCACCATCTTCGGGCTGGGGGGGATTGTGGTCGGCGTAGCCATTGCCGGCGCGTACTATCAAAAGCTCGCGGACAAAATCCCTATCGGCGATGATAAGGCCGCGGGAATTATCGCCTTCGTCGCCATCTTCTTGGCGGTATTCATCTTGGCCGTGATCCTGGGCAAGGTCCTTCACAAACTCTTTCACTGGGCGGCTCTGGGATGGCTAGACTACCTGGGCGGTGGAATTCTGGGCTTGCTCATGGGTGGAATGATCGCGGGAGCGGCGCTGACAGGGGTGCTCCGGTTCTTCCCCGCGGCGGGGGCCACCGTCCAAAGCTCCCAGCTCGCACGGTTCCTCGTGGGGAGTTTTCCCCTTGTGCTCAACCTCCTGCCCCGGGAATTCCAGGGGCTCATCCCCGGCGACTGAACGCTCCCTCAGCCGCCCTCAGCGCGTCCCGGTGCCCGATGGGGGATGGGGAGATATTCCACCGCGGGCGTCGTGCGCACCGGCTGTTTATAAAGGGACATGAGCTGGAGGATCTCCTCCGGCATCCCGCTGGACACAGGGAGCCCCATGGACTTCGCGTCCTCGTAGGTGATAGGGTGGTCGTGGGTCCAGCGACCTTCGGTGAGCATTCGCGCGATCTCCTCGGCCTTCTCTGGGGGGAACTTGTCGGTCAGCAGCCACTTCACAGCCTCGCGCATCTGGTTGACCGCCTTCTCGGCGATGTCGGCGAGGATTAGGGTCTCGTCGTCCACTTTGTCAGGGGGCTTCTTTTCCAGGAGCCTGAGAATGGAGGGAGCGGGAAACTGACCGAGCTGGGGGTCTACCGGGCCGAGAACTGCGTGTTCGCACATCACGATCTCATCGGCGGCCAGGGCGATGAGGGTCCCACCTGACATAGCGTAGTGGGGGACGAACACCGTTACCTTGGCCGGGTGGCGCTTGAGGGCCCAAGCGATCTGGAGCGCCGCGAGCGAGAGTCCCCCGGGTGTATGGAGAACGAGGTCTAAGGGAACTTCTTTATCCGTGAGGTGAATCGCCCTAATGACTTCCTCGGAATCCTCGATGTTGATGTAACGCATGACGGGGAAACCCAGGAGGCCCATGGTCTCCTGCCGGTGGACGAGCAAGATCACCCGGGACATACGTTTGCGTTCGATCTTGGCGATGAGGTTCTGCCGCTGGCCTTCGAGGAGCCGGCGTTGGATGTAGGGTTGGAGGGCCGCGGCCAGGAAGAAGATCCAGAAGATATCCCACAGGGAAAACATCGTGTCCTCCTTCACTCTATGGGAATGTCGGTGACCCCACCGCGCTCGGGCGGGCGACGGAGCGGGATCTCGATCCGTAGGACCCCGTTCTCGAACTTGGCCCTGATCCTGCTCGGGTCCTCCACCTCCTCGGGAAGGGGAAAGACGCGCCGGAAGGCGCCGTAGCGGCGTCCCATGCGGATATAGTCCTCCTTCTGGACCTCCTCGGTGCGGTGAACTTCTCCCGACACGATTAGCTTGTCGCCCTCCACTTGGACCCGGATGTCCTCCCTACGCGCCCCGGGGAGTTCTGTCTCGATGATCAGGACCCGGTCCTTGACGTAGATGTCGGTGCGCCCGGGGCCAAAGGGGAGAAATTCGTAGCCGATATTCTCCCAGTGCGAGAAGAAATTCTCCATCATACGGCCGAGACGAGAGAAGAACCAAAGCGGCCTCCTCCAGCGCCACTCATCGTGCTCTTCGCGCCACCACTCCACGGGCACCTCCTTCTCACCTGAGCTCTATTCGGCCGCGGATGGCCTTCCCCAGGGTGACCTCGTCCGCCACCTCCAAGTCCCTCCCCACCGGCACCCCCTGGGCGATCTGCGAAACCTTGACCCCCAGGGGCTTAAGGCGCTCCAAGAGGTGCATGGCTGTAAGCTCCCCCTCGAGCTTGGGCTCCAGGGCGAGGATCACTTCTTCAATCTCCTCCTCCCGCACCCGCCTCAGAAGGGCTTCGATGGTAAGATCTTGAAAACCGGTCCCCTCAGCGGGTGAGATGAGCCCGCCGAGGACGTGATACAGTCCCCGATATTCCCCGGTGCGCTCGAGCTTCATAATCTCCCAGGGATGTGCCACGACACAGATGATCTTTCTGTCCCGGCGCGGGTCACGGCAGATGGGGCAGAGCCCACCCCCGGAGAGGCTGTAGCACCGGGGGCAACGCTTTACCCGGTCGTGTAATGACCCAATGGCTTGGGCAAGCTTTCGCGCCTCCTCGGGCCGGTTGAGGAGGAAGAAGGCGATCCGCTCCGCTGAACGCCGCCCGATCCCGGGGAGGCGCGTTAGGGCCTGAAGCAATTCTTCTAGGGGGGCAATCATGGGGGAAAGTTGGGGAACCCTCCGGTGAGCTTCCCCATCACCTCCTGGGCGAGCTCTTTCGCCCTCCGCTGAGCTTCCTGGACCGCAGAAACAACGAGGTCTTCCAACATCTCTATGTCCTCTGGATCCACCACTTCCCTGGAGATCTTCAAGCTTTTGAGTTTCCCGTGGCCGTTCACTACCGCCACCACAGCTCCGCCGCCCGCCGATGCCTCCACCCGTGTCACCTCGAGTTCCTCCTGGCGCTTGGCGAGCTCCTCCTGGAGCTTCTGGGCCTCTTTCATGAGCTTCCGCAAGTCCCCGAATCCCTTCATCCTCCCTCCTTCACCACCCTGCCCTCGAGGTAACGGGCGAGGAGCTCTGCCCCTTCCTCCAGGGAGAGTTTCTCCCTTTCCTCACCTACATATTCTATCCGGAGCGAGAGCAGCGGTTGAAAGAAGCGACGGGCGAGCTCCTCTACGTAGCGTCGAACCTCAAGCTCCCGGAGCATCTCGTAGTGAAAGCGGTACCCCTCAGGGAGCGTGATCGTGAGAATTCCGTCACGAAACTCAACCTCCGCCGGGAGCAAAAACGTCGCTACCGCGACCCGGTCCGCCAGGGCCGCAGTGATAAGCTGGTCCCAGGGATTGTCGAATTCCTCCGGTATAGGCCATTTCCGGGATCCCGAAGATTTCAGGACTTCTTCCCCCCCATCTTCCGTCGTGGGCGCGAAGAGTGCCCCGGGCCCTGTTTCCCCTGTCTCAGCACTCCCCACTCCGTCCACGGCGACAGACGCGGATCCACCTTCAGGACTTTCCACCTCCGTAGGACCTTCTTCCCCAATCCCTCTGGATTTCTTGACTTGCGGTGCCTCTGCAAGAAGCTCCGCGGCCTTCGGTGATGAGACAGAAGGCTCATGGATGGGCCGTGTGGGAGCTCCACATAGAGAGAGGATCTCGAGCTCTAGATGGAGTCGGGGAGAGACCGTCTTCGGGATCTCGGCCCGCCAAGAAAACAATCTTCGGGCAAGCTCTACCAGGTCTCCCTCACCGGCGAGGATCCGGTCTCTCGCCCGCAGGGCCGCCTCCTCTAAAAAGAGACCGAGATCCCGTCCCCGCTCCAAGTGTTTCTCGACCACATCGAGGGCCACCACAGCATTCTTATTTCGCAGAGCGTCCAGAAACCGGTCGAGTTCCGCGAGCGGGGGGAGACCGAGGAGTGCCACCACATTCTCTTCTCGCACGGGACCGCTATGGGCAAGCTGCTCTAGGAGGACTTCCGCGTCCCGAAGGGAACCCTCTGCCCGGCGGGCAATCAACTTGGCTGCCCCCGGGGAAAGCTCTACTCCCTCGGCGTCAGCGATTCCGACCAATTTCTTCTCGATGAGCTCCTCGGGAAGAGGGGTGAACTCGAACACCTGACAACGCGAGAGGATGGTGGGAGGAACCTTTTGGGGTTCAGTGGTGGCGAAGATGAAGATCACGTGTGGGGGGGGCTCCTCCAAGGTCTTGAGGAGTGCGTTGAACGCCTCGTTGGTGAGCATGTGCACTTCATCGATGATGTAAACTTTGTAGCGGGCCCCAGTGGGTACGTAATTCACCTCCTCGCGGAGGCGCCGTATTTGGTCGATGCCACGGTTGGAAGCACCATCGATCTCCACCATGTCCAAACACTTTCCGGAAAGGATACGAAGGCAATTCTCGCACTCATTGCAGGGTTCGCCTTCACGTGGAGCGAGGCAGTTTACGGCCCGGGCAAGGATTCGAGCCACAGAGGTCTTTCCTACCCCCCGTTGTCCGGCGAAGAGGTAAGCGTGGGATAGACGTCCCTGGACCACGGCCCGCCGCAGGGTCTCCACCACCAACGTCTGTCCCAATACTTCGGCGAACCGCTGCGGTCGCCACTTGCGGTAAAAGGTCACCTCATTCGCCATGGACGCTATGTTTTAAGCCATGAAGGTCCTCCCCGCCACAGAACTTTCAGCGCCGGCAAATGGACTAACCGGCGACACGATAGGCGACGAAGACAAAGAGCCTGAAGCGAGAAGCTTGCCAACTCAAGCACGGGCCGCTAAAACTTCTTCGCATAAGGAGGTACGAAGATGCTGAAGGAAATTGTCATCAACACCCAAAAACGAGAACAGGCGATCGACATCACGGATGCGGTCCAGAGGGCGATTCGGGAATCGGGTGTGGTGGAAGGATTTGTGTTCATTTACGTTCCCCATGCTACCGCAGCAGTGAGTATCCACCGCTACGCCGAGAATCCCGATACGATCCTCCTTGAGGAAACCCTAAAGAGTTTAAGGTCAGGCAAAGAAGGTGAGTCCTTGTCCAAAGCTGCCTTCGTAGCTCCCACCGAGGTTGGGATAGTGAGGAACGGAAAGATGATCCTCGGCGACGACCAACGGGTATACTTCTACGAATTTGAGGGACCCAAGAAGAGGCTCATTTACGTTTATATCGGTTCCTGAGGGAGGTGGAAATGGCGCTTTCTCTTGGCGATATCACGCGGGGAATGACAATCCTCTACAAAGGAGAGCTTTACGAAGTCTTAGAATTCGAGCACGTGAAGCGCGCTCGCGGATCCGCGTTCGTGAGGGCAAAACTCAAGGAGCTCAAAACGGGGCGTGTATTCACCGAGACCCTGCGTGAATCCGATGCCATCGAACATGCGTTCCTCGAAACGCGCCCCCTTCAGTACCTCTTCCAGTCGGGGGACACTTACGTGTTCATGGACAAGGAAACGTATGACCAGTACGAACTTCCTGCCTCCAAGGTGGAGGACATCAAAGGATATCTCCTCGAAGGGATGGACGTGCACGGCCTCTTCTACCAGGGAAAGGTCGTGAGAATAAAACCCTCGACCTTTGTGGTGCTCACTGTGGTGGACACACCGCCGGGGGTCAAAGGGGACACCGCCACCGGGGGCGAGAAACCGGCCACCCTCGAGACTGGCCTCGTGGTGAAGGTGCCCTTGTTCGTGAAGGCGGGGGATAAAATCAAAGTGGATACCCGCACCGGAGCATATGTAGAGCGGGTGAGCTGAAAAGGAGGCGCCGATGGCGGAACAACCTTTGGAAGTGGGAACCCCGTACGGTAAAGTCACGATCCACCACGAAGTGATCGCCAACATCGCCGCGAATGCCCTGGAAAAGGTGGAGGGAGCCCGCCCTCTCAAGTCCACGGTTGGGATCATGGGCTTTTTCGGAGCTGAGGAAGGACCCAAGATCATAATGGCCGAGGGCGCGGTGAACGTGGAGATCGGGATTGCTGTGGATTACGGCTACCCGGTACACGAGGTTGCCCAAGGGGTACAACAGGCCGTGCGGGACGACTTGGAACGGTTGGGAGGAGTTCAGGTGCGCCGAGTGGACGTTTACGTACGAAAGGTCCTCCCACCCGTTGAGACGCTCGTGCTGGATGAAGAGAAAGGAGGAGAAGATGCAGGAGAATCGTGAGGAAATTGTCCCACGGGGAGAAGTGGAAGAGGGAAAGATAAGCATTTCCAAAGAGGTGATCACGTCCATCGCGGGTCTTGCCGCTGCCGAAGTGGAGGGCCTGGCTCCTCCTCGGGGTGGAGAGTTTCCCAAGGGCGAAAACGTGAAACGCTTCGTGGAGACCGAAGTGGGAGAGGGTGAGGTCAAGGTAAACATCAAGGTGGCCGTCAAATATGGGTTCCCAGTGAAGGATGTGGCTCAAAAGCTTCAGGAGAAGGTGAAGAACGAGGTGGAACGTATGACGGGCTTACGGGTAAGCGCCGTGAACGTTGAAGTGATGCGGCTCATCTTCCCCGAAGAGGAAGAAAAGCCTGCCGAGGAGGTCTGACGTGGCCCATTTGGCGGTCTTGTTCGCCCTTTTGCTCTATTTCGTCGGTGTTTTTCTCCTCTGGACTGGTACCACCGGAATCACGCCACCAGGATTAGAAGTGGTGGGGGTATGGCGAATCCTCTTCGGGATATTCGGTGGGTTCCTATTGGTAATCGGATCTTGGTTCGGTAAGGAGATTTTTGGGATCATCTTCGGCCAACGTCCTATCCGCAGGAGCTCCGACCACGGAGAACTCCTCATCGCGCCCCGGGCCATAAGGGAACTCATCGGCGGGCTCTTACAGCGAGAGCTCGGCCTCAAACGTCCCAAAGTAAGGATACGCGATGATAGTGAAGGCTTAAAGGTCCAGATTAGTCTTCGCCTCCCCTTGGAGGAAGACCTCCCCGAGATAACCGAGCGCATAAGGGTGCTCGTAAGCTCAGAGGTCGAAAGACGCATCGGGATTCCCGTTTCCTCAGTGGACATCACTGTCCATGGAATCGCCCAAAGAAAAACCGAAGGAAAAGTGGGTACGCCTGCGGGTGGTGGTGCGGAAGAAGACACGGTTTCATCCTAAAAAATGCGGCGCCATGAGGCTCGCGAAGTGGTCCTCAGGCTTCTCTATCGGCTGGAGTTCAAGGATGCTCCCCTGGACGAACTCCTTTCTGAGGAAGACCTCGACGACCAAGTTGAATTCATCCGCGAGCGCTTGGAGGGGATCTTTTACCACCGCCGAGAGATAGACGCCATCATCGATCAACGTGCCAAGGGCTGGGGAATCGACCGCCTTGCCATGATGGACAGAAATATCTTACGTCTCGGAATCTACGAGCTCCTCTACACTGACATCCCGCCCGAGGTGGCCATTGACGAAGCGGTGGAGCTCGCGAAAGAATATGGGACCGAAAAGTCACCGGGCTTCGTCAACGGAATCCTCGACCGCGTGTGGAGGGAGGAAGGTTTTCTCTCAGGGGGGAAGAAGTGAAGCTCGACGTCCTCTGTATTGGCCACCTGGACAAGGGACGCATCGTCCGTGGAGCCGAAGCCTATGATTTCATTGGCGGGGCAGTCTACTTCGGGGGGGTCGTCCTCGCCCGGTTAGGACTCAAAGTGGGGGTGGTGACCCGCCTCTCCCAT
>MTNJ01000053.1 GCA_002011425.1 Candidatus Acetothermia bacterium JdFR-48
TAAGAGACGATGCTGGTTGGTCACCAGGGCTTGCAGCCCCTTGACTTCCGACACGGTTGCTTTCTGTTCCCGTTTTTGTGGGAAGGCTACCATGCCTTTGGAGTGGACACACTTCACAGGGCACTACCGATATCTCCTTAGCAAAGAATTTTGTTACAAAGCTTAAAGGTTAAAAACTGTTCACAAATTTTGGTATACGATTTTGCCTTCCACTATCGTCATCTTGACCGAAAAAGCATCGTCCAATACTACTAAATCCGCGCACATACCGGGAGCCAGAAGGCCGCGCTCGTGGGAAATCCCGAGGATACGGGCCGGAGTCCAGGTCACCATCTTTACCGCTTCCGTCAAGGGCAATCCCACGAGGTCCACCAGGGTCTTTAGGACCCGGTTCATCAACGCCACGCTCCCGGCAAATGCGCTCCGATCGGCGAGCTTCGCCACATAGCTCCCCGCAGGTGGCTGCGCTTCGAAGTCGGGAGGGACCTCGCTCTCGACAATTATCGGAAGCCCCCCTAGCTCGTATTCCCCGGGACCCAATCCCGCAGCCGAAATGGCATCGGTGACGGCGCACACCCTGTCTGTCCCCTTCGTTTTGACGACAAGCCGGATGAGGCTAGGGGGGAGGTGGTGCCCGTCGGTAATCAACTCGGCGCTCAGGGCATCCAAGAGAAGTGTAGCTTCCACCACTCCCGCGAACCGATAGGCCTTGATCCTCCTCACGATGGAGGTGGCCGAGAAGAGATGGGTGACGTGGGAAAATCCCGCTTCCACCGCTTCCAGCACTTGTTGATACGTGGCATCACTGTGGCCGATGGATGCCATGACGTTGTGGGCCCTCAGAAGTTTTCCCGACTCTAGCCCGCCCGGGAGCTCGGGGGCGAGGGTGACCCTTTTCAAACAGGGATATTTTTTGAGCAGGTTTTCCAGCTCTTTTGGATCAGGGATCCGAAGATACTCTGGATTTTGGGCACCGGCCTGTTCGGGATTGAGGTAGGGTCCCTCCAAATGAGCTCCGAGAATCTTTGCACCGGCGATATCCTCGCTGGCGCAGGCCTTGCCGATAGCATCCAGGGCGGCTTCGATCTCGTCCATCGGTCCAGTAAGGGTCGTGGCGAGGAAGGCCGTCGTGCCGCCGCGGGCGTGGGTTTCGGCGATCGTCTCCAGGGCATCCAACGTTCCTTCCATCACGTCATGGCCCCCGCCCCCGTGCAGGTGCAGGTCTATGAAACCGGGGACCACAAGCAAGTCCCCAACCTCTATTTCCCGAAGACCCTTTCCCCGGACCTTCTCACCCCCAACGGCGGTGATCAAGTTCTCCCCCACCACCACCACACCCGGATCGAGAACCCTAAAGGGTGTCAGTACGGTACCACCTATTAAGCAGAAGGGCATGAAACTTCCCCTCCTTCCTTTCCAAGATAAGGACATGTATGTCCGCCATAAGGCAAAATTGAAATTTTTGCACCTTCCCCATATAAAGTGAGAGCATGTTTGATGGCCTCGTTCAAGGCAGGGAAATATAGAAAACCGGCATGCTTCACATCCTCCTTCCTTAGACCTTCTGAGATAATGGCAATACGTACACGCTTCCGAACGTATATTAATAGGGCTGCCACCGAGAGAGGAAGAGCTTCATGTGGACTAAGTTCTCCCCTACGCGCATTGTCAAGCAGCCTCATTAATTCCTCCTCATCGAGGCCACAGTATTTCAAAAAGTTCGGATGGGGGCCAGCACCTTCGTAGCAAGGGGAGAGAAGTATAAGTAACCCTTCTCTTCTCAACACACGTTCTCCGGCGATTATCGCTTTACTAGCTTGCCAAAAATCCAAGTCCATTGGGTGCGAGCTCGCCACAACAATATCTGCCTCTTTGTGGGCTTCGACTCCATAAACTTCTTTGCTGTATTTCACCCCTTCCCTATGGGCTCGAACATAATGACCGGCAACTACCTTGTAAATACGATTATTCCTGTCAGGGACACAGTTGATTATGAAGTTCAACCCAACGGCATCCACCCAACCCTCCATCTCTTTTCTTACCAGGTTTTCCTCTTCGCCGAAAACGTTCCTTCTAAGCAGAGCAGCTCGCAAATGGAATTGGGCTACTGTTTCTTCTCCCGCAACCCCGGGATAAATAATCTTTGCCCCACCTGTAAAACCTGCGACTGGATGTGGAACAATGCTACCAATCCCAATTCTCACGTCCCCCTCAATAACTCTTCTGTCAATCCATACCCGCACCCCTCCCGGAGCTATCCCAAGATCAGCGAGCTTGCGTTCATCGCGAAATTCGGAGTTGATTACGGAAATTTGGTGATATACCTCTTCCCCTACTTTGGCTTTAATTTCTTCGGTGGTCATGGGCCGGTGACTGCCCAAAGCCATCACGGCTAGAATGTTCTTTGGCCGAACTCCTATGACATACAGGCGTTTCAGAACAGGTGGCAAAATTTTTTCCAAGGGAATAGGCCTTGTGATATCCTCACAAAGTATCACAACTCTATGGCGGGGCTTGACAAGCGCTTCTAATCTCCCCGTCCCGACTGGTTCATCCAGAGCCCGTTCGATTTCCCCTTCTTCTGTACCCGGGAGAGCGACCGGACGGGGGACCAAAATTTCACAAAGGTTCTCGGCAGGTAGCCGGAGCTCTACAAACCTGTTTCCATAAGGTACGGAAATTTTTTTCATATATTTCATGACATGTTAAAAAAGAGGGGCAGGGAAACCCATGTCCCTGCCCCTCCATAGTCTACCTCAGCCTCTCGGTTTGTAGCCGATCTCTATCAGTGCCCTTTCAGCATCCTTTATTGCCTGGTCGACCGTCGCTTTGCCAGTAACGACCTTGTAGAACATTGTTGGGATGATCCATTGGGTGTATGCCAGTTGGGCTCTTCCGTCGGGCGGGGCCGGCCAGCCAAACAAGTGGGTGAACTTTATGTAACCAGTAAGGGGAGTCAAGATGGGATTCTCATAGAACACTGGGTGTGCATCAAAGCGTGGGTGAGCAGGTAGGTTGAAGCCTTCGCCCCGCTCAAGATAGGTGTGCATATTCTTTTCTTCGTAGAGATATCGCAGGAAGTCTTTTGCTAACTCAACGTTCGGAGAGAATTTCCAGATCATCAGGCTGTAGAAGTCCGCCGAGCCGAAATAACCCTTTTCCCCGCGCAGAGGGCCACCCAGGCGGAAGTTCTCAGCCAATTCAGGGAAGTCTCTCTTGCCGATGACATAAATGCTTATAGGGTTCAACGTCCATGAGCCAATTCCGGAGAGCATAAACCTATTGTTGCCCGCGTTATCCCAAGCCAGAACTTCTTGAGGCATACTTTCGTCGTAAAGCTGCTTTACAAATTCCAGTGCATTTCTCGTCTCAGGAGAGTCAATAGCAACCACGCCTTCCTCGTCGGCTATTTTTGCGCCAAAGGCCCACATCACTTGAGACAGGGCATTGTTAGCATCTCCACATGAGCTTATAGCGAAGCCAACGGGGTGCCCTATAGCTTTGAGCTTCTTTCCGACTTTTAAGAGATCACTCCAACTGATTGGAAGTTCCTCTCCAACCTGTTCGAAAAGGTCCTTTCGATAAATCTGATGGAATGGCACAGCCCACCACGGCAGTCCTTTCCAGTGGCCATCGAAGTAGCAGGCCTCACTGGCAATGGGATGGAACGGCCCCCACCTATCGACAATTTCTTTGATAACGTCATCTATCGTGACCACGAGGTCTTTATAAAGGGCGACCATGAAGTTTTCCGCACCGATGATATCATGTCCTGCCTGAGCTTCCGCTTCTGCAGCAGCCTTGGCGTACATCTCCGGGATGGAAATAAAGTCCACCTTGACGTCCACACCCCGTTCCTTGCCAAATTCCGTTGCAAGCCTTACCAGTTCCTCATCATTGGCGGGTACGAAGGAGTGGAAGAACAGGATACTGAGTTGCTGTTTTTGTGCGAAGAGAGATCCACTCACCCCCAGGATCAAAATGAGCCCGATTAACAACTTTCTCGCCCTCATCTTTAGATCCCTCCTTTGTCTTAATGGTTCTACCGGTAAGACCATTTTAGGGTATAATATCTTTTTGGTCAAGGAGGATCTGATGAAGTTGTTGATATACAGAACTAAGAAAGAAATGGGACAGGCAGCTGCGACGAAAGCAGCTGAAATTTTAAAAGATGCCATTGAGCGCCGAGGAAAAGCTGTCTTTGTTGCCGCGACAGGAGCGTCGCAGTTTGATTTCTTAGATGCTCTCACCAAGATTGAAATTGACTGGAGCAAAACGGTGATGTTTCATCTTGACGAGTACATCGGCTTGCCAGAAGCGCATCCGGCTAGTTTCAGACAGTATTTAAGAGAACGTTTGGTTAACAAGGTCCGTCCCAGAATGGTCCACTTCATTCGAGGAGATGCACCGGATCCAGAGAAAGAATGCAGAAGGTTAAATGAAATCATAAGCGGAGAAGAAATCGATGTAGCCTTTGTAGGGATTGGCGAGAACGGCCATTTAGCTTTCAACGATCCTCCTGCGAATTTTGAGGTAGAACATCCATATATAGTGGTAGATCTCGCCGAGTCATGTAGAAAGCAACAGGTGAGTGAAGGTTGGTTCAGTAAATTGGACGATGTGCCCAAGAAGGCCATAACAATGTCGATAAACCAAATCTTAAAGGCCAGAAACATAATCTGCGTAGTACCAGAAAAGAGGAAAGCCCGTGCCGTAAAAGAAACCCTGGAGGGAGACATTACCCCGAACTGTCCGGCCTCCATTCTTCGCACTCACAAGGGAGTCTGGCTATTCTTGGACAAAGATTCTGCAAGCCTTTTATGCGATGATACTATCAAAAAATATTCTGTGGAGGTGCCAAATGGTTGAAAAATCTTCACCGGAATTCTCCAGAATAAACATAGAAAAACTTCAAGGAGTAAACAAATCGATGTATATTGCTGAGCAAATCATAAAATTTATAAAGGAAGGCAAATTTAAAGTGGGCGATAAACTCCCTTCAGAACGGGAACTCGCTCGCCAACTAGGTGTAAGCAGAAATCCTGTACGCGAAGCCCTCAGTGCCTTGAGAATGGCCGGGATCATCACCAGCAGACCCGGTGATGGCACCTTCGTGGTCAGCCCAAATGTGAATGTCGAAGATCGGGTACAAGAGATCTTAAAAAAGAGTGGCAGCCCTTTGGAAGCTTGGGAGGCTCGGAAAGTTTTGGAGGGAAAGGTAACAGAACTGGCCGCTGTCCAGGCGACGGACGAGGATGTAAAGGCACTTGAAACAGCGCTCCAACAGATGGAGAAGGCTGTGAAGGAAGGAGATATTCCAGGTTTTTTTGAGGCCGACAGAGACTTCCATACTGCAATCGCAAAGGCCACGAAGAACTTTTTTATCCAAAAGGCCTTAGTGCCTTTAATAGAGAGAATTGCTCATGAGCTTTGGTGGGAAATCAAAGGAGAAGGCTTAGAAGATAAAGAGGCTTTTCTCATGTCTTTGGGCTTACATCGACAGATATTCCTGGCCATTGTAGAAAGAAATCCAGAGGAGGCTCATAAGAACGTATGTGCCCATTTTGAGAAGCTAGAAAAGTTCATCTGGCGTGAAAAAGACGGGAGGTGAAAGGATGGATGCCATTGCGCAATATTACGAGGCTATTTTAGAAATCATAAAACAGATTAAGGAAAAGGAGCGCGAAAATGTTCACAAAGCGGCCGATTTGATCGTTCAAGCCATCTCAGACGATAAGTTGATCCACATTTTTGGTACCGGTGGCCATTCCGTCATGGGAGCCATGGAGGTGTTTTATAGAGCTGGAGGCTTAGTACCAATAAATCCTTTGTTCCCACCAGGCATTTCCGTTATCGATAGTCACCCAAATACCGAACGTCTCGAAGGATATGCTGGCTTTATTTTGGACTATTACGGGGTCAAAAAGGATGACATCTTGATAATCGTCAATGTTAACGGCATAAATGCTGTGACGATTGACTCTGCACTGGAGGCGAAGAAAAGAGGCGCTACTCTTATTGCAGTAACCTCATCAGAGTTCTCACGGAGTGTGCCTCCCGGAATCCCCGCACGTCATTCCAGCAATAAGAACCTCTGTGACCTCGGTGACATCGTAATAGACGTGCATGTCCCGCCTGGAGACGCGGTAGTAGAGTTGGAAGGCTTAGACCTCAAGGTCGCGGCCAGTTCGACGATCGCCGTTTGTTTCGCACTAAACATTCTATTCGCTACGGTCACAGAAAAGCTTCTTGTACGTGGAATTACGCCCCCCGTTTGGAAGAGCGCAAATGTCCCAGGAGGAGATGAAGCCAATAGGAAATATAGGGAGAAGTATTTCCACAGGATAAAGCACCTGTACTGAGGGACAAAGTTATGCGTTTTGGAAGAGAGGAAAAAGTTGCCTTCCTGATGATCGCCCCTGCGATCCTGTGGTTGTTCTTCCTAGTTGGGTATCCATTTGTATTAGCGATATATTTAAGCCTCAGCGATGTCATCGTAGGACGCCCAGGTTCTTTTGCTGGCTTCAAGAATTTCATCGATCTCGCACAAACCAAGATATTCCAAACCACCTTGGGGAACTCCTTTTTCTTCACTTTTTCCGCAGTGATTCTAAAGCTCGTTTTAGGCATGGTCTTGGCGTTGCTTCTGAACCAAAGGCTATTTGGACACAAATTCTTTCGTGCAGCTATTCTTCTACCCTGGGTCGTCCCAACAGCCTTAAGTACATTAGGGTGGAAGTGGATGTTCGATCCTACCTACAGCGTAATCAATTGGGTCTTTATAAAGACAGGGCTCAGCACTACAGGAATTCCGTGGCTGGCTCAACCTTTATGGGCGAAGTTGTCGATAATAATGGTCAACACGTGGCGTGGCGTCCCCTTTTTCGCCATCAATATTTTGGCAGGCCTAAAGACGATTCCCAGGGAACTCTACGAGGCAGCTGAGGTTGATGGCGCAGGGCCAATTACCAAATTTAGACGCATCACTTTGCCCCTTCTCAAACCTGTACTAGCCACTGTACTCCTCTTCTCTACAGTTATGACTATCAGTGATTTCAACATCGTTTACGTCCTCACGAGGGGTGGACCAATGGATAGCACCCATCTATTAGCCACTTTAGCCTATCAAACTGGACTGGCTTCAGGCTTCCTCGGCAAGGGAGCAGCTATTTCCTTGTTCCTCTTCCCCTTGTTAACCCTCGTGGTTTACTTCCAACTCAAGATAATCCGGAGGAAATGGGAATGGTGAAAATGCTAGGTAAGAAAAAAACACTCTGGAACATCGCGCGCTACTTTGGAATCCTTCCTTTTGTAATCTATTCACTTTTCCCATTCTATTGGATGCTAATAACTTCTTTGAAAAAAAACTCTGAGCTCTATAGCCTCGCTTCCATTCCTTTCTGGATACAAAAGGGCATCACACTCGAGCACTATGTTTATTTGTTTGAGAAATCCTCATTTCTAACATGGTTTGGAAATACATTGCTTGTGTCAATCTTGAGCACGTTAATTTCGGTCTCTATAAGTATTTTGGCAGCTTATGCCCTGGCACGACTCCGTTTCCGGGGAGCGGAACTCTTCGGAGCGGGGATTTTCGCAGTATATCTTATGCCCTCGACCCTTTTGTTCCTACCGCTTTCGAAGGTCATCAGCACGCTAGGATTGTCCGACACGATTTGGTCTTTAGTGCTTACATACCCTTCTTTCATGATTCCATTCTCAACATGGATGCTCATGGCTTACTTCCGAACTATTCCACGGGAAATCGAAGAGTGCGCAATGATTGACGGGTGTACGCGTATACAAGCCATTGTCCGCGTGGTCCTCCCAGTAGCAATCCCCGGCGTTGTTACCGCTACCCTTTTCTCCTTCCTCCTGTCCTGGCACGAGTTCATTTACGCCCTTACTTTTATATCTTCCAGTCTCAAGAAGACTCTCTCCGTTGGTGTAGTTGCCGAATTAGTACGCGGTGATGTGTTTTTCTGGGGCTCACTGATGGCAGGGGCTTTGTTGGCTTCAGTTCCAATAGTTATTGTTTTCATTTTCCTCATGGACTATTACATCTCTGGCCTTACGGCTGGAGCAATCAAGTAATCGCACAATGTATCACGTAAGGAAGATTTATGCACTTTTGGCAATCCTTTCCGCTATCTCTTCTTTACTTTTATCGAGTACAAGTATGATGGTCCAAATTTATCTGAAAGACGCGCAGGTTGTTCCTATCGTTATCAGTTCCAGCACGAGCTTGATTTTTCTCGGGTTGTCACTGGGCAGCATTTTTGGGGGGAAAAGTGCGCAGCATTTCCCTATAAGAAGATTTTTGTCTTTATGTTACTTACTTGGTGTTTCTTCAGTTGGCATTCTTGCCTCACTCCCTGGGCCTATATGGACTCTTATAGTAGTTTTTTTTCACGCTTTTTTTATGTCCTGTCTCACTCCAGCAATAATGTCCCTTGTTTCCGTAAGCAGCCCGATTGGGACACAGAGGGATAAGAACCTTTCCTTCGTCAGTGCCTCTCGCTCCCTGGGCTGGATGTTGGGGCGAGTCCTTGGGGGCGTTTTGCTTGCTGCTTTAACTTATAGATGGAGCTTCTTAGTTCTGTTGTTGACATTCCTGTGGGGCATTTTTTGCCTTTTTCCTTTAAGAGGCCACATGGCTATAGCAGAATCTGGACAAGTGACCTACGTACTGAGGAAGAGCTTAAAGAATTTATATATTGCGCTGATTCTTCGGCAAATGGGGATAGCGGGGGTGCTTTCTTTAATCTTCGTATACATGTCTTCTTTTTTAAGAATTAATCCCAACATCATGGGGTTACTAAGTGCACTAAATCACGGCTCACAGGTTTGGAGCATGTTATTATTTGGTCGTTTCGCTAACGTGATTGGCAGAAGGAATGTGTTCCTTATCGGCTTTGGGCTCTCAACCTTTGTTCCTTTAATATTTCTCCTATTTCCTAATACATATGGCATGGCAGTTGGTTTTGTTGTCTTGGGTATTTCCTTTGGGTCCCTCTATGTTGGCTCCAGCACCTACGTTGGGACTTCCAGCCCCTCCGATAAGCAGGTAATGCTGTTCGGTCTCCTTGAATCAAGCCGGGGATTGGGCGGTACAATAGGTCCCCTCCTTGCTGGATTTGCTATCCCATATCTTGGGTTCCATGGAATGTTTCTGCTTATGGCAAGTTTACTAGGCATTGGGTTTTCTCTGGTAGGTTCAGGAACAAGACACGAACTTTTACATCGTGGAGAGAAGTCTCAACGAAGGGTGGTATCCCGGTAAATATCCAGCCTCAAGATATGCTTACTTACCCGAAAAAGATGGGAGCAATAAGGTAAGAGAAGACTGGCATACGGAACGAGGTTCGTGAGAAATTTATGAGCTATGTCACTCAACTTATCAAGAGGCTGTATGAGAAATCTGCAGCTGTCCCAATCAAAGTGGGGACAGCTGCAGATTTCTCATAGGAATTGCACACGCTGCTTGTATCTCGCGATGAACTCCCGGTTGGCCTCGTCACCCCCAGGGACGTTGGCGCTCATCCAGATTGGCGGCCTAAAGCCCTTGGCGAGTAATAGCTCGACGGTTTTTATCACGAGAAGGTTCAGGGTGAAACAGTTGACCAACGTGGACGTCGGGCCCACCTTTTGTGCCAAGCCCTCGAACTCCACCACCGCGTCGCCGTAGGGCATGTGGCAGTCGATGTGCACGTCGACGATCTCGAAGAGGTTCTTCTTGCTGGGATGGCGCGCGGGATGATCGGGAGGCACCTTTTCCGCGAAGGCCCGGCTGCTTATGCCGATGGTGGGGATAGAGAGCTCCTTTGCCCCCTGCGCCATGTCGATGCACATGGCGTTTATGCCATAAGCGTTGACGATTATCAGGACCCCATCGCGGATGTCATAGGCCTTAAGCACAGAGAGGCCATATCCCGGGGTGCGCTCGATGATCGTCGAGCGGATGGCTCCGTAGTGCAGGGCCGTCCCCGGGTCTAGAATTGGATTTACCGGGACCAACCCGCCCGCCCGGTAGAACATCTCGTAGGCCCCCATGTTGGAGTGGCCGCCGGGGCCGATCACGTGTATCAACTCGTCCTTTATGATGGCCTCCGCCATGAGCTCAGCTCCCTTGGCGATGGAATCCCTTTCCTCTTCCTCGATGGCCTTCAAGAGGTTCGTAACCTCTGCCAAATACTTTTGGGTATATTGAGGCATTTTTCACCTCCTCAGTAATCTCGCGCTCTCCCGATCCAGAAAAAGCACAGCGGCTCGGTGACACCTCAGTACGCTGGCGGGGCAAGAGGTGCCCAATGGACCATCGATAGCGTCCCGCACCGCTTCCGCTTTCCTCGGACCCGGGACCACACACACGATGTACTGTGCAGCCATAATGGCCGGTATCGTCAGGGTGATCGCTTGTGTCGGGACTTCTTCCAAGGAGGAGAAGCAACCGTCGGCCACCTGTTGTTCGCGACTCCGTCGATCAAGGGTGACGATCTTCACCATGAGAGGGTCGTCGAAGTCCGCCACGTGAGGGTCATTGAAGGCGATGTGCCCGTTTTCTCCTATGCCAATACACGCAATGTGCAATGGATTTTTTTCGAGGAGCAGGCTATATCGGCGGCACAGCGCCTCAGGCGCGTTTTTTCTCCCTTCATCGATGTAGAAAACTTGCTTTAGTGGAACCCGGCGGAAAAGGTGCTCGTCCAAATAGTTCGCAAACCGTTGGGGAGCGTCGGGGGGTAGGCCGATGTACTCGTCCAGGTGAAAGGCCTGAACTTTTCCCCACGGGACGCCGTCCAGGGAGCTCAACGCATCCAGAAATTCGTTTTGGGACGGTGCGGCGGCGAAGACCATGTTGATGACGGCGTGCTTTTCGGAAAGTCCCTGTATAAGGTCCCGCACATACAGAGCTGCCGCGAGTCCCATCCGGGCCCTATCAGGGTAAACCCGCACCTCCGTCTTGCGGACGAAGACGGGCGTTGCGGCTTTTTCCCACATCTTGCTACCTCCGATCACTTGATGCTGCCCGCGGTCAAACCTTGGATGAAGTATTTGCCCGCGATAGCGAAGCCGATGATAGGGGGCAAAGCGATCAGGACCGAACCCGCCATCATTATTCCCCACTCTATCGCGTACTGCTGCAGGAAGTAGGCCATCCCCACGGGCAAGGTCTTGAATTGATCGCTGATTACCAAGGTGGACGCGAATAGATACTCCGACCACGACATGAGGAAGGCGTTTATCCCCACCGCGGCGACGCCCGGCGCCGCCAAGGGGATGAAGATGCGGAAGATTATCTGGATTCTCGTGGCACCATCCACGAGGGCCGCTTCCTCCACCTCCCTGGGGACCGATTCGAAGAAGGCCCGCAGGATCCAGACGCTGAAGGGAGCGGTCAGGGTCACATGGGCCGCCACCAGGGCCAGGGGGGAATCCAATATCCCAAGCCGCGCAAAGAGGATGTACAACGGGATCAATACCAAGATCTTCGGAAAAATGTACGAAACCAAAAACAGCCGGAACATGAACCTGCGCCCGGGATACCGACACCGGTAGACGCTGTACGCCGCGAAAGTGGCGGCGAGGGCCGTGATCAGCGCCGTGCTCGAGGCCACGAGGAAGCTGTTGTAGTAATAGCGCAAGAAGTCCACCTGTTTGAACAGGCGACGATAGTGTTCCAGCGTGAAACTGTGGGGCACGAAGGTGGGTTTGAGCGAAAGCAACTCCGGCGTCGGCTTGAAGGAGCAGATGAACACCCAGTACATCGGGGCGGCGAAGAAGCTTATGACGGCGATGACCGAGAGATACTTGGCTATAGGCTTGAGGTGCTTCACCCCTCCGCCCCTTCCCTAAACAAAGTCCGCAGGTAGGCCACGGCGAAGCCAAGCAGGAAGAGGAACATGATCACCGACATGGCGGCGGCTTCGCTGAACCGGAAGTCCTGGAAAGCCCTCTTGTAGATGTAGATGGGCAGCGTGGTGGTGAAGTCCAGGGGGCCTCCCCGGGTGAGCAGCCAGATGGTGTCGAAGATGTTTATCGACCACAGGAAGCTTATGAGGGTGACCACGCTCAACACGGGCTTGATGGTGGGGAGGGTGATGTGCCAGAAGCGACGCAGGGTAGAGGCCCCGTCGACCAATGCCGCCTCCATGAGTTCCTTGGGAATAGTTTGTAAAGCGGCCAGCACGATAATCGCGAAATACGGAGTCCACCGCCAGACGTTGATGAAGATCACCGTGGGCATTACCCACTGGGACGAGCTCAGGAACCGGAGGGGAGAGGGGACAAGGCCTCCGCTTTTGAGGAGGTAATTCACCACACCGTGCGTGGGATCGAGGATCCACGTCCACATGATCGCCAAAACCACGGTGGGGAGGACCCAGGGAAGGATGATCCAGTTCCGGATGATGGTCCTTCCCCTGAACTGCTGGTTGAGTACTAGGGCGACCAGGAGGCTCCCCAATACTTGGAAGGCCACGTTACACACCGTCCAGATCAGGCTCCGTAGGCAGGCCTTCCAGAAGTCGGGGTCGCCCAATATACGGGAGTAATTAGAAACCCCGATGAACCGTGCGGGAACCCCCACATACCTTACGTTGTAGAACCCGAGTTGCGAGGCGTAGAGAAGTGGATAAATCAGGGTGATCAACACCCAAATCAAAAGCGGCGCAACCAAGAGCAACCCGAGGAAGGGATCTTCGGTTATCTTTCGTCGCAACGTTTTCATAAGTGTGAAGTAAAAGGCGGCCGGACTTGGGATCGCCCGACCGCCTTCAAGACCTCTTTATTCTTGGATCGCTCCCCGCATCTTCGCCGCGCCCTTGGCCACCGCTTCAGCGGGGCTCAGACCGGCCACGGTGATCTGTTGGGCCGTCCACGCCAGGATGTTGCCGGCGGAGATGGCGCCGACGTTGGGGTTGACGGTGTCACGGGTAAAGCCGAAGAGCTTTCCGTACTTGGAGGACTCGATGGCGATCACCACAGCGGCGGTCTTTTCCTTGATGATGGGGTCGCTCCAGAAGGCGTCCGAGTAGAGGACTTCCTGGGTGACGGGGAGGAAGAACCCGGGGTCCATGTGGAGGAGCCGACTCATGATCTCGGGCTGGTAAAGCCACTGGATGAAGGTGGCGAACGCGGCCCGCTTCTGCGGGTCGTCGGTGAGTAGCATCAGGCCGTTGGAGTAGTAGATGGTCCCGGGCTGCCCGCCCTCGGGAACGGGTACGGGAGCCGCGCCCAGGAACTCCAGGGGTAGGTCGGTGTTGTCCACCCAACCCTTAATGTAGTGGCCCTTCTCCATGACCATGGCCACTTGCCCGGTGAAGAACGCCGTACGCGGCTGGTCCCACTTCCAGTTCTCGCTGCCCGGCGGGGAGTAGTCGAAAAGCTTCTTGTAGAAGGCATAGGCCTCCACGGTGCGGGGGTTGTCGAAGATTATCTCGTTGGGATCCTCGCCGAAGATGTGCTCAGCCTTATTCACCACCATCAGGGTATAGATCAACTGGTCTGTGGCCATGTGAATGGCCCCGGGGACGGCGATGGGATATTCCACCACGCCGCTCGCCTTCAGCTTCTCACACACCTCCAGAAGCTCGTCCCAGGTCCTAGGGGGCTTGTTGGGGTCCAAGCCGGCCTTCTCGAAGATGTCCTTGCGGTACCAGAGGACGAAGTCCATGCCGTAGATGGGCACAGCCCAATAGTTTCCGTCGAAGAAGTAGGGGTCCAGGGAGGATTGGATGAAGGTGTATTCTCCCTCGAGTTTGGCAATCAGATCGTCCAGCGGCTGTACCACCCCGAGCGCCTTTATGTAGGTCAGGAAGTCGGGGATACAGAGCATGAAATCGGGGCCCCGTCCGGCCTGAATGGCTGCGGGGGCTTTGACGTAGATCTCCCCCCAGCTTTGGACTTGGGGTATGACCTTGATCCCGGGATGCTCGGCATTGAACTGGTCACAAAGTTCCTTGATCCGTTCGACACGGTGTGGGCGGGCCTCCATGTGCCAGAAGACGAGCTCCACGGGGGCCGTCCAGGCCAACAATCCAACCAGGAGCAAAAGTCCACCACACACAAGCGCAACCCTTCGCATCGGCAATCCCTCCTTTGTGGTTTTTTATTTTTCTTTAGAAGTTTCAGCCGGGCTCTCACCTCCCTTTAATGCAGTCAGAGCTTCCTTCTTCGCGCGTTCCAGATGTGATGCAAGGGCAGTGGTCGCTCTTTTCAGGTCTTTTCCGGCTATAGCCTCGACAATCTTGCGGTGTTCTCTGCAGGCGGCCCGCGGGTTCATCGTCAAACGCGTAGTAAGCTTGATTAAATCGATGATGCCATTCGCGAACTTTGTCAGCCATTGACTTTGGGATCCACGAATTAATAGATCGAGATGCAATTTCTCGTCCATCTTCCGCACTTCAGATACTAAATCTTCCCCAGGGGCGGAATCTAAACGGGCAATCCAGTTCTGTAGATGGACCAGGAGATCCCAGTTGATACACCCTTTCTTAATAACATATTCCAAGGCGAGTACTTCCAAAGCTCGGCGCAAGTCGAAAAGCTCCTCGATGTCGGCCGGGGTTAGCTCGATCACGAAGTAACCCACATATGGTTTTGAAACCACCAATCCTTGTTCCGCTAGTTTTTGAAGGGCTTCACGAAGGGGGGTTTGACTCACAGATAGCTCTTGAGCCAGCTTTTGGACCTCTATCTTTTCTCCAGGCCGCAGTTGAAAATTTAAAATTCGCTCTCGGATGAGGCCACTTACCTGTTCAACTAAGGTTTTTTTCACCACCGCATCATTTGAAGCCATAACTTAAAGTATACAATATATCATATATTTATCAAGGGACCCACGATCCCCCTTCACAAATCTGGGATGCCCCACTCGCGGGAATTCTTTCGTTCTATTCCCTCATCCAGTGAGCACCCCCCGAGGACACAATGGTCTCATTTTGGAGACAGAGGGGGAGACTGGCTGGATGCAATGGGAGACACCACTCTGCATAGCCGATCTGACTTTACAGAGCTGAGGGTTTGAACTTCCCCAGTCGCTCTCTACGGAAAACATCTTCCTCCCCCTTCCATCTCCCTTCCCCCCGCGGAAGGGGCGAAACCGGGGGAACTCCTCGCACCATGTCGGTCAACGGACTTCCTCGAGCTCAAATAAACCCGTCCTTAGAGACCCCTGTCTTTATCTTTTGTGAAGCCAGGAGACGTCTCGCCCCTTATCTAGACATGAGAGAATGGACCAGCAAAAACGCTTATGAAGTGAAGCAATGGGGCATCTGGCCGAGTCACCCGGGGAGGGAGAAGGAAACGAACCCCGTCACGCTTCGGCCTCGAGCTTTCAAAAAAATCGACGTCCGTCAGGGCGAAACGTATAGGTACGAGCTCTTATTTCTCATAGATGACGAAGTGCTGTACCAATCGAAACGAACGTCAAAGTTCAGGGACAAAAGGGCATCGATGATTGTTCGGGCATGCGCTTTCAGAGATGTTCTGGTCAGGACCCAGACTGTCGAAACGTGCACTAATGGGGAACAATTTCGATCGCGTTCACACCCATATTGGAACTGAAGAGATCCACGCGTGTTTTTTCCGCCTGCAATTCTTCAGATCTTCCTTAAACATCCGCTCAATAACCGCTCATTCTCTCAGCTCAACATCGAGTATATGGATGGCGAAGGACAAAGATGTTCAAAGAATTCATGCAATATAGGATGAGAGCCCGCCATTCTCCGGACCTACTTCATGGGGCACCGCCCATCTCCACCCAATCTTCCAGGGATTCGCTGTATAACCGAACCAAGAATTGGCCTGACGCCTGCTTCCTCAGAGTAAGCGCCTGGCCGCCCCTTCATCTACTACCACCGTTAGGGAAGGGTGGAGTTGCAGCACAGATGCCGGAATTTCCGGGGTAACAGGGCCAAAAATTGCCTTTGCTAAAATCTCCGCCTTCTCTTCTCCGCTGGCAAGAAGCAGGATGCGACGGGCACGCATGATGGTTTTGATTCCCATGGTGATCGCCCTCTCAGGCGTCCCGTCAATTCCCCCAAAACGGGACGCCTCATTTTTCCTGGTGTCTGGGGAGAGCACTGCCACATGGGTGAGGCTCTCAAAGGGAGTTCCCGGCTCGTTGAAGGCAATATGGCCGTTTGCACCGATCCCAAGGACAGCGAGGTCTATCCCGCCAGCCTCTTCGATCAACGCCTCATACCGGGAGCATTCCTCCCATGGATCTTCTGGTGTGCTCGAAGGGATATGGATGTTCTCTGCGTTGAGGTTGACCTTGCTCCATAAGTGCTCCTGCATGTAAGCACGGAAGCCTTGAGGGTGATCTGGGGGGATCGCCAGGAACTCGTCCAGATTGAAGACGGTGACCTGGGAGAAATCTAGCAACCCTTCCTGATAAAAACGGACCAGGAAAGCATACATCCCCTTTGGGGTTTCCCCTGTCGGCAAGGCTAAGGTGGAGTTCGGCCTCTCTAGAATTTGTTGGGCAACGATCCGCGCGGCGCTCATCGATAGAGCCCGGAAATCCTTTTCGACAAGAATCCCGCGAAGCACCCTTGAACCCCTTGTCACTGCCGGATTTGCAGTATATAATTAAGTTACTAACAAAATTTTTGGACTGCAATATAGCCTAAGGTGAGAAGTGTGTCAAGCATCGCCCAGGTTATTTCGGCGATTCGGGAGAACCCCGGTATCACCCGGCCCCAAATCGCACGTATGTGTAAGCTGAGCCGCCCCGCCGTTTCCATGATCTTGAGATTGCTTGTGGAGAAAGGGCTGGTTAGAGAGGATGGAACGGTGAAATCCAACGCCGTTGGGCGAAACCCCATCAAACTCAAGTTCAATTACGATGCATTTCAAATTGTAGGGGTGGATATTGGCGGGACCAACCTGCGCGGGGCAATACTCGATCTCGACGGTAAAGTCTCACAACGGCGTACAGAATCAATATGTCCCGATGATCTCCTCGAACAGGTCTCGGCACTAATCCGTGCCCTGATTGAAAAAACAGATACGTGCTTGTTAGGGATCGGGATCGGTGTAGCGGGGACGGTCGATCCTGCATCCGGTACGGTGTTTAACGCACCTGCCCTACGGAAGCAAAATTTAAATTTAGCACAGGCCCTCACAAGAGATCTCGGACTGCCCGTATACGTCGACAACGATGTGAACCTTGCCGCCGTTGGGGAACATTGGCGAGGGGCTGCGAGGGGAAGCAAGAACTCCATTTGTATCTCAATCGGGACGGGCATCGGTGCGGGACTCATATTGGACGGTCGTTTATATCGTGGGAGTCACAATCTAGCTGGTGAGGTGGGGTATTTCTTTTACCGGGATCGGTTACCGGAAGAACCGATTTACGGTTTCGGGGACTTCGAGCTTTCCGCGGGGGGATGGGGCTTAAGACAGCGAGCCCTTGAAGAGCTCGAAAAAGGGGAGACCGTTGAAACTTTGCTGCATTCCCTCGTAGAAGATGGTCGGTCCACACTGGATGCACAGACGGTGGTAAAGGCAGCTATGAAAGGGGATGTCTTTGCTAACAGGCTGATACAAGAGGCCAGTTTCAAGATAGGAATAACCGTGGCCAATGTTGTCAGCCTGTTGGACCTCGAGGCGGTGGTCCTTACGGGCGGATTGATGACCTCGGCGGCCGAGTGGATCCTCCCCGCCGTCGAGGAAGCGATCAGGTATGTCGCCCTTCCCGAGATCCGCGATAAGGTCAGCGTGCGTATAGGACGACTCGGTGAGGACGCCGTCTTGATCGGAGCAGCGTACCAGGTTCAGGAGAGTGAACTCCCGCTAGTCATCAAGAAAGAAAGGGGGTGATAAACCGAAGATATAACGACTCGCATTGAAAACTTTGGAGGAGGTGTGAAATGAAACGAAAAAGTCTGATCGTTTTCCTGTTGGTATCGTTTGTGGCCCTCTATGGGCTCAGCAAAGTAACCATTACTTACTGGCAGTACTTCTACGAGACAAGGGTGAACGCAATAGATTTGTTGATCAAGGAATTCGAAAAGGAGAATCCTGATATCGATGTGGTGCAGGAAACTTTCCCGTATGAGGCTTTCCAGCAACGCGTTGCCGCTGCGATCCCCGCGGGGAAAGGACCTGAGGTTATCACATTGTATTACGGGTGGCTGCCTACATGGAAAAGGGCTGGCTATGTGAAACCCCTGCCCTTTACTCCCGACGAGGCCGCGTTCGTCCCCCTGATCCAAGTAGCGAAGATGGAGGGGAAATACTGGGGCCTGCCCACGGCCGTTCGCTCCCTCGCCCTGATTTATAACAAAGATATGTTCGATGAGGCCGGCGTCCCGGCTGCGCCAACGACGTGGGAAGAATTTGTTGAAATAGGCCAGAAACTAACCATAAAACGCGGCCCCATGATCATACGTGCTGGCTTCGGGATCGCACCTCAGGGACAGGATCACCATCTCGTGCGTGAAGTCCTCATCAGACAGTTCGGCGGACAACCTTACAGCGACGACTACTGCCAGGTGATGTATGACAGTCCCGAGGGAGCAGCAGCGCTCAAGTTTTACACCGATCTGCAGTTAAAGTACGAAATTGGGGATGTGGATTTCGTGGCCAACTATCGCGACGGTTTTATAGCGGGGGACATCGGAATGATAATAGACGGGTCCTTCGCGATTGGTACCATCCTAAAAGGAGCTCAATTCAAGGTTGGATTTGCTGAGCTACCCGTGTTAGAGCCCGGCGGGACAAAAGCGAACTTCGCCTCTTTCTGGATGCACGCCCTAACTCCGCGGGCGTACGAGAGCGAAGAGAAACTGGAGGCGGCCGTTAAATTCCTCAAATTCATCACCTCCGAACGCGCCATGCGACTGTGGTTGGAAGTGGTGGGAGAACTCCCCGCTCGGTTGACACTTATAGAAGATCCTGAGCTCGCACAGGATCCGATCTATGGGCCATTCATCCGTGCACTGCCATATTCCTATGCAACACGCTTCTATGATGAGATAGCACAGCGCCGTATCATGTTAGACGCCATTGATAGAGTATTGAAGGAAGGTATGGACCCAGCCGATTCATTGAAGATAGCGGCTGCCGAGGAACAAAAGATCCTGGATGAATACTGTGTGAGTAAATAAAACATCCTATCCATCGGGGGAGCGCCGGCGGTGCGAATGAAAAAGTTGCCCTTGGGTTTATCGCAGCGCGAGGCACTTTGGGCCTATGCCTTCCTGGCGCTCCCCCTCGCCTTTTTTCTTTTCATCAGGATTTGGCCTGCCCTACAAGCTTTTCAGATTTCTTTTTACCAATGGCATGCTGATCCTTCACAACGTCAGTTCATCGGCCTCGCAAACTACTGGAGGATGTTCCATGACCCGCGTTTCCTTCAGGCCCTCAGAAACACCCTCTTCTATACCCTGTTAGGTGTGCCGGCTGAGGTAACCTTTGCCCTCGCCATTGCCCTGCTTCTCAACTCCGTCGGCAAGAGGTTCCGTGCGTTATTCCGCGCAATCTACTTCGCCCCATACGTGACGCCTCCCGTGGCGGTGGCCTGGACGTGGTTCATGTTATTGAATCCTCACCGGGGTGTTGTCAATCGGGTACTTGTCGCCCTTGGATTGCCACCACAGCCCTTCCTTTCGGACCCAGCGACAGCCTTGCCCACGGTGACCGCTGTAGTAGTGTGGCAATTTTTGGGGTTTCACGTGTTAATATTCCTGGCCGGCTTACAGAACATTCCCCAGATGTACTATGAAGCGGCGCAGATTGACGGTGCGCATGGGTGGCGGTTGTTCCGTTACATCACCTTGCCCCTTCTCAAACCGATGATCGCGGTCTCAGTACTTATGGCGACTGCGGGGCCTTCGATCGGCTTTCTCCAACTGTTCACCCACGTTATAAATCTAACGTGGCAAAACCCTGGAGGGCCACTTGGCAGTACGCTCACCGTTTTACTCTATATGTATGAACGTGCCTTCGGGGCTTTCGAAATGGGTTACGGCGCAGCAATCGTAGTGTTTTTGTTCTTCATCCTGGCCCTTATAAGCCTTATAGAATTTAAGGTATTGGGGCGCAAAGTTGAATACAGATAAGAAGATGAAAGGGAGAGCGATCAGCTACCTCATTCTATGTGGCTTCGCTGTGATAATGATCTACCCGTTTCTGTGGGCTATCAGCACTTCTTTTAAACCTCTCTACGAGGCCTTCTCACCGAACCTCGTACCGAAGAATCCCACCTTGGAAAATTACCGAGTTCTGTTCTCCAGGACTTTATTCCCGCGTTGGATCTGGAATAGCCTCATTGTTGCTGTGGGAACTGTGGCTTCCGTTCTGCTCTTTTGTTCTCTAGTAGGATATACCTTGGCCAAGTTGAGATTTCCCGGCAAGCCATTGGTGTTTGCCCTCATCATGTCTACTCTATTTGTGCCCACTCAGATGCTGGTCATCCCTTGGTATCAAATGGCCGTCAGATACGGTTGGCTTGATACTCACTGGGGGATCATATTCCCGGGCTTGATTCCGGCATTCGGTGTGTTCCTGATGCGGCAGGCCTTCTCGGTCCTGCCGAACGACCTCATTGACGCCGCTAGGATTGATGGGCTCAATGAATTCGGTATTTTCCTCCGAGTAGCCTTGCCATTGGTGAGGCCTGCCCTGGCGACACTCGGGATTCTCACGTTCGTGGGCAACTGGAGCGCCTTCGTCTGGCCCCTTATCGTCTCTCAACGGAAGGCCATGTATACATTGCCAGTGGGCATTGCGCTTTTCTCTGGAGAAGCTGGGTCAAAATGGAATCTCATCGCCGCAGCCTCAGTTTTGGGGACGGTACCGATGCTGGTCATCTTCGTCCTCTTCCAGAGACTCATAATCAGAGGGGCAGTTATGTCCGGCCTCAAATGACCTCCATGGCGAGAAAATGGGATGAAACCTATTGGGAGGAGATATTAAAGCCGTATCATCAATTCTGTCTTGAAAAGCTCTTCGACTACTTCGTCGATGTCCTCATAGCCAACGCAGTCGCCTTGCAGGAGGCCGGTTTCGACGACGCTATTGACGCGGTAGAAACATTAAATGCGTTGCGCGGTTCCCTCTCAGAGCTTGATCGGTCAGTAGAGGATCTCTATCTGGCTATACTGCATCAGCTCGAAGAACGGTGCGATAGACGCACAGCAGGTGTCGTCCGTTTAGGTCTCTCCCGAAACGATGTGGATATGACCGTTTACCGCGCGTACATCAGGGACCGAGCCTGTGAATTGTTAGGTTCACTAAACGATATGAGAAAATTACTTCTGTCTTTAGCGCGCGAACAAACGGCTACTTACATCGTTGCGTATACCCATCACCAGCCAGCTCAACCGACCACTTTAGGCCATTATCTCGCAGCCGTTGAATGCCTATTAGCAAGAGATTTCCGTAGACTCTGGGAAGCTGTCAAGAACGTTAACCGCTGTCCCCTCGGGGCCTCTGCCCTCGCTGGGACACCGTATGGAGTCGACCGAAATCTTTTAGCCGAATTGCTCGGCTTCGATGAACCAGTGGAACAGACCTATGATGCAATAGCGAGCGGGGACTGGGCCCTCGAACTCAGCTGTGCTTTAGGCGTCTTGGGATCTTCCCTTAGCCGCTTCGTTTGGGATCTAATACATTGGGCAGAAAAAGGCGCCTTAAAGGTCCCCGAAGATTTGACCCAAGGCTCCTCGATAATGGTCCAGAAGAATAACCCCGTGGTCCTCGAACACTGTCGGGCCCTCACGGCCAAATTGTTGGGCGGTGTCGAAGCGATATCCGTATTAAATTTCAACACTCCCTTCGGGGACGTAAACGACCATACCGTACATGTCTTAGGACCTTTGGAGGAACAAATAACATATGGACAAAGAGCCCTTAAACTTCTAAATGTCGTGCTGTCGAAAAGCACATTTGCAAAGGATACTTTGGCAAAAGAGTTTGAAAACAAGAACGTTCTAGCATCCGAGCTGGTCGACTACTTAGTGCTCACTGGCCACTGCGACCTCCTCGAGGCTCAGTTGAAGGTAAAACAACTCCTCGACGTGTTGGAACAGAAGGGAAAAGCACTCCCCCAAGCCCATTGGGAGGACTTCGTACAGTCCCTGGGGGTTGAAGACCGCAAATTCCTCGAGGCCCTAAAGCTCGAGGAATTTGCAGCCCGCCGGAGCGTGTTAGGGGGGTTATCTTTCGAAGCCCAAAGCGAACATCTCCGACGGGCCGAAAGCCGCTTATTCGAAGATATGAGGGAACTAAATCGACTGTTGGGACGGGTACAAGTAGCCCGGGAACGCTTGAGAAAATCTCTTGACAATGAAGGATTCTAGGGACGTAGAACTCCAGTATTTTGGCCACGCATCGTTCTTATGGATCACACCTGACGGCGTGCGTATCCTGATAGACCCGTTCGGAAATTCACCCGAAAAGACATGGTTTCTCAAGCCCTTCCCCCGTACTGCATGTGACATACTTCTGATTACACATCCTCATTTTGACCACAACGCATTCGAGAGGATAGAGGGTCGTCCCTCGATCATCAGAAACCCGATAGCCCTGGAAGGGGATGATTTCTACATCCGTGGTGTCATGGGGCGCCATGCTAAGGGGTATGGAGAAGAGTTCGACCAAGAAAATCTGATCTTCGTCCTCGAAATAGGGGGCATCGTCTTCTGCCATATAGGGGACAATCGGGCGGACCTCGGCAGGGACATTTTGAAGGCGATTGGGCTCATTGATGTTTTACTGGTGCCCATTGATGGCCTAAATCACCTGCTCAACGATGCAGAGGTAGAGCGGCTCATCCAGAGCCTGAGACCCCTGATCGTGATACCTATGCATTATCATATTCCCGACTTAATGGCGCCGAAGATCCCTCTCGGCGGGATCGAAAAGTGGGTTTCACAGCGGGTGAATGCCAGAAATATAGAGTCCTCAACGGTCAAAATTTCTTCTTTGCCCGAACAGCGGGAAACCTGGGTATTCCGAGATTACGTAAGATAATTTTCCACGGTCACAAATGTAGAAGCTGCAAGGCGTTTTCTCTAAATACTTTTTCGATTCCTTCTTCTGGGATCCCGGCTTCCAAGGCAGCGCGGTACTGTTCCCAAAAATAGGGTTCTACCCAGCCCCGTGGGAAATGGGAGGAATCGGTCCCGAAGATAATGCGTTCTGCTCCGAACAATTCGTAAAACAAACGGAACAGATCCTTAAGCGTGGGTTGAGGCCACATGTACCGCGCCCACCTGTTGCTTCCCGAAGTGTCGACGTAAACGTTCTCGCAGCTCCACATCAGGTGCAGAAGTTCACGCAGGTACCCCGTACCGAAGTGAGGAACTACAAAGGCAATCTCCGGGAACCCCTTTGCAATGTCATGAAGTGTGAGCGGGTCGATGTTCGCTCCGGAGACTATTCCTGGAGGGTTAAGGGGGCCAAAATGTATGACCACCGGGATCTTCAAATCAGCACAGGTCTGCCATAACTTGTCCAATTTCGGATCGGTTAACTTATCTATTAAAAGGGGAGCGATAATCTTATACCCTCTGAGGCCAAGTTCTTTTACCGCGAAGGCCAATTCTTCTGGCGCATTCGGACCGAACGGGTCGTGGTGAGCCAAGCCGTGGAGCCTCGGGTAAGGCTGAATAGCTTTGGCTAAAGTCTCATTCCCCCCTCCAGTAAGAAACGCGATTCCAATCAGTCCATGCCTTTCAACCTCCATTGCATACCGGTCCGCGGCTTCTCTGGGCGGAGGTTGGGGTTCTTCTGGCTCAGGGAATCCATAGATATTCCACCATGATCTTTGTCTCTCCCTCCACCGCTTCTTCAACATCCCCCATTTTTCTTCTCCATATCGGTGTTTGAAGGCGCGGGGCCATGACCGTGAAAGGGCCACAGGTTCAGGGGCGGGCAAATGCGCATGAAAATCAAAAATTTTAAACGGCAAAGATCTCTCCCACATCGTTTTACAACTATAACACTTTTACCTGAAAAGCTCGATAGAGAAGGGTCTTTGTTAGTGAATATTATGAAATTACATCCTGGAGTATATCGCGTTCGCCTGTCACAGGCGCTATACGTCCGCCGTTGGAGGTCGAAGCGGGCTGCATCAAGCAGGATGGAAGGATCTTTCACGAGCAGGAGCAGGGCGGGAGTTCCTTCCCCGCCGTGAGCCGAGATCGCCGACGACGGGGCCCCACCTGGCCGAGGCCTCCCACTGGTTGCTGAATGGAGCGAGCCCTACCGGGTCCCAATTCCCAAGTTCCGGGAGGCCAGGGGTGGGCTCGGCTTACACATGGACCAAAGGAGCCCAACGAGTTGATTGCAGCGTCCCCTTGTGCCACACAGGACGAGGGAGAGACGTGTCCGACTGGAACGGGTTTAAGGTTTTGGGCCGAATGAAGGGAGGAAAAATGCTCGACCAGACACGCGCTTTCAGAGACGTTTCTGATGCTTTGCTGCTAAGCTCAATTCCACTGTTCCCCATATGCCGGGTTGTTCTTTGGCCTCACAGTCCCGCTACTTGGAGTCCACAGAGGACGCAGCAGCCGGCAATGGTGAATTCAACGAACACCTCGCCTCTGATCGGCAGATAGGGGATTCTATCCCGGGGCGCTCGTCTAAAATGGTCTTCTACATTCAATTTCGCGTGGCGGCTTCGGGTCGTGGTTCTCCGTGGAGTGCTCGGATCCACTCCTCGGGGACAGCCACGATGAAGGCGATCCGCCTTCCACCGGTGAGGTCCAGCACGAGGTGTTCCTTTCCGGCCCGCCGATATCCCCGGAACCAGCGCGCAAGCCGTGCCCCCTCGATTTCCCCTCGAGGCACAAGGATGGGGGCGCCCAGGAGAGGCCAGAACAGAAGCGCCCCTTCGGTGAGGGCAATGATCCCGTCGCCCCGGGGACGCCGCAGCCAGGAGGCCCCGGTGAACTTGGCCGGGACTGGCGGAATGAGGATCCGTTCATCGCTCGTGGAAAGTTCCGCCCTGGCCCGAGACAGCGGCCGCTGCAACGCCCACACTAAGCCTACCCTTACCGGGGCGAGAATGGTCCGCCACACGGAAAGTAAAAGATGCACGAAAGACCTCGGCGACGATTATAGCCTCCCCCGATGGGCCATAATCCTTAAGCTCGACCATTAACTTCTGATGCGGGCTCGAGGCGGTATCAAGCCTTGCAATGAGCATCTTAAACGGGCCCTTTCCAGTACTTTACTACAAGGCCCCCGCTGTCGGTGCCGCTCGGATTTCCTTTGCATCCTGCCTTGGGACCTCTTCAAGAGGTTGCCCCTGGTCAAAACGATGTTGGACGGGACCCCAAGTGAATTCCTTACCGGGATCAACAGCCTCCATGGAACAACTCCAAAGACTTAGGTGCCCCTATCGTCGAATCGGTAAATGGGGGGATACGATGCAAACACAAACGACGTTTAGATCTTAAAGCCTTCATTGCCGCAAAACCACGGCTTCGGTCAGGAAAAACCTTAATTAGGACATCTCCCCATGACCTTCCGCTTGGTCCAGGTCGGAAAAGCCCCACTCTCACCAGGTTACACGGTCCCAAGGGGCACAGGCATCCCAGAATTCGATCGCTTCTTAGGCTCCCCAAGGTGGCAGATCAGAGACCAACGCTCAAACAAGGGAAAGTATGTAGCGACTGGCAGGTCGGGAGTATGGTGGTCGAAGAACGCCGAGGTCTGTTCATGATTTCTGCCGTCCTCGTTGGTCAGGGCACAAAAGGCCAGGATGTCAACGAACGGCCTTCTCATCGGCGCTGACCTCCTGGAGGTGATGATCATGCCCTCTGACACTTCTTTGCTGCCGCTTCTCCCTGATTTCACGCTGGACAAGTGCCCTTCGCCGTCCCATCGCTTCCAAAGGTGGTGTTGAACGGTGCGTCGAGAAATTCGGCAAGCGAGATCCCCTGTTCCAGGAGTGTTCTCTTCAGGCTCCGATGCAAGTTCGGCTCCAAGTAGATCCGAGTTCGCTCCAGCTTGACATTCCCCCTTATGACACCAATTTCCGTCGGGATAGCGTTTTGCGGAATGGATAGGTGTTTGACCTCTTATCACCCGCTATGCTTAGTTAATGGGAAACTCGAGAGTGTTTTTTTCCTGCGCGAGGGCCATTCAACTTCGTCGCGGCGGCCCGTTCTCATGGATGGTGCAGCCTAGCACCGTTTCCGGGCACGAGGAGCGACGGGAACTCTCCCGTGTCAAGGAGCTTGGGAGCGGTATAGTGGTGTGGCTCAGGATGCGGGGTGTGGAAGGGGGCGTGACCGTGGAGATGGAGGCAGCCGGTGAGCTGGCCCAAGTCGGACCTGGCCGAAGTGCAGGAAAAGATCGCGTGGATGCTCCGGCTGGAGGAGGATTTCTCCGAGTTCTACGAGCTCTGCCGCACTGAGCCCAGCCTGGCCCAAGTACCGCAAAATCGTCTGGGTAGACTACTCCGCTCCGGCCTTGTTCGAAGACGTGATCAAGACGATCCTCACCACCAACACCACCTGGCCCCAGACCAAGGGGATGTGTGCCCGATTGGTGGCGTCCCTGGGAAGGCCCTTCCCGCTCGACCCCACCCTCCAAAGCTTTCCCTCCCCCAACGTAATCGCCGCGGTCGGCGAGGATTTTCTAGCCAAAGAAGTACGGTCGGTTGCCGGGCCCGTACGTGACGGAACTCGCCCGCCAGCTGGCCAACGGAGAGATGGATTTAGAGGGTTGGAAGTGGGAGGAACTCGAGACCCCAGAGCTCCGGCGGAGGTTGAAGGGCTTGAAAGGGGTGGGAGATTATGCCGTCGCCAACTTGCTCATGTGTCTTGGACGCCACGAGCTCCTTCCCAGGGACTCCTGGGCCCGAAAGCTGATCAAGGCTAAGTTCTTCCCGGGGAAGGTGAGTGTGAAAGACCGGGAGTTGGCTGCGGCCTCCGACCGATTCGGCAAGTGGAAGTTCTTGGCCTACTGGTTCTACGATTGGAAAAAGTAGTGGCCTCAACTTTGTGGGGGGCAGGTCTGACGGACCGAGCCCTGGTGGGGCGATATGGGCTTTACTTGCAGGGCCGGTGGAATCTACCGTGTGGTGTGAGGAAGTTCGAAAAACTGTCCCACCGGTTCCCTGGCTCTGTCTATAGTTATGGAGGAGACCTTTGTCGTCGGTATGGCGAAAGCTTCGTTTTCACCGTTTCACATAGCGAATTTCTGTCCACAGCGTCGAGACGCTGATCTACAGGGGGTCGATATATATGGTATCGACTCTGTTTTTTGTGTTCCTGTACGTCCGCAAGGACCGCGACGTCCTCCCCACTTCATTGAGGGGAGGGCTGGCCGGGGTGAAGTTCACGTCCGGGTGGGCGGTGATCCTCGTGGCCACGGTGGGAAGTTCGCCGGAACCGATGTTATCTTCTATCTCGCGGTGTACCTCAAGCGCCTTCCGCGAGTGCGTGACTGGCAGGCCAAGAACCGCTACGCCAGGGTACTCATGGGTTTCGGCAAGCGTGGGTGGATCGATACGGAGCCCCGGCGTTGTTCTTCCTTCTCCTCATCCCCGGCTTCCCCGACACCGGGGCGGTGTACTTGCTAGCGGTGGCGGGGGGACGTCCCCTGGCCTTCTCCCTGGCGAGCGGTGGCGCGGCCGCGGTGCGCCTGACACTCGCCTACCTCCGCATCTGGGGGCCTGTCTCAATACCTCACGCGTAGGTCCTGCTTCATTCGTAGTAAATCAAGCGATCCGCGCCGAGCGGCAAAGGGCTCTCTACCAAGACGAGCCCCAGGCGTGTCAACGGGGTCCACGGCCGTACGCCGAAAAGCCCGTATAGTGGGCTCCGCGTATCGGCCCATCCCATGACCACCGTGGCCTTCCGGTGCCAACGGAAACGCACCAGCTCAAGTAAGCACTTCGCCACCCGAAGGTTTCCGGACGAGAACCACAACTTACTGAGGCCGAGTTCCCGTATGATCCCGTCCGGAGGCACGATCCGCATCGCCGCATTGAGGGCCTGCAAGATTTGGGGCATGCGCACTATGTGGAGCGTCCGCAGCCGATAGGTCTCGGTCATTCCCACGCCCGCCAACAGCCGGCCCCTGCTGTCCGCTGCCAGGAAATAGCGCCGCGCCGGCGTGGGAAAGGGGGAGCCGGCACACCATTCCCGGAGCATGTCAGCGGTGAAGGGTTCGTAGAGGTTGTATCCACGGTAGAAGGCGTTCAGATGGTTTGCGACCTCCCCGAACTCGTCCTCCCTGATCTCGCGTACGGCAATCCCGGCCGGCAGTCGTGGCGCTCGGGAGCGGGTTTTCATCGGCACCACGACGATTCGTCCCCCAAGAAACTGGCGTTGATATTTTCTTGCCGTCCGCTCCGATCCAGTGTTTCCCTGTTGGATGCTCGCCCAGATCACGCCCCCTTGTCCCACGCGGGCCCGAGCGAACTCCACCGCCTTCCCGAAGAGCGCCGTGGCTATGCCTCGGCGGCGGTAGTCCGGATGAACGACCAGGGTATTGAGCAGGGCAAAGGGACGGACGTCCCCCTCGAACTGACAGCGTCCGAACCGTATAAGACACGCCCCCACTAGCTTCTGTCCGCTCTCCGCTCCGAAGCCGATGAAACCTCCCTGGAAGAACTGGTAAGCTACCAGGGGGTGGATTTCGAAATGTAACGAGAAACCAACCGCGCCGGTGTCAGGACTTTCCTCTTGGAGGCTTCCCACGTCGGGCGCGTCCCTGGGACTGAGCTTCCGGACGGAAACCTCGGATCTCGCCTTCACCACAATCCCCGGGGTTCTCCAAATGGAGGAGCCCCGTCCTCACCTCCCGCCGTGAATTGAAGTGCGCCTCCACCGTAGCGCTCGACCCCGATGGCGTCAAGCCGTAATTCGCCACCCACTGACCCTTTCCTTGTGAGAGGAGATGCTTGCTGCCTTCGGGGGATCCGTTACGCGGACCTCTGTTCACCCGAGGATGGGCACGAGGTCACCCCGGGGATCCCCGATCAGGCGCACGTGGTACTTCTCGGTGAGGACCCGAACGATGTCCTCGTTGGCCCATGGCGGGAGCACCGGGCCGAGGTAAATCCCCCGGAACCCAAGGTCTAACAAGCTCCACAGGATCGCCACCGCCTTCTGCTCCATCCACATGAGGACCAAGGACAGAGGAAGCTCCGTCACCTCCACCCCGAAGAGCTCCGCAAGCCCTTGGGCGATCTCCACCGCCACGATGGCGTCGTTGCACTGGCCGAGGTCGATGAGGCGCGGGATCCCCTCGATCTCGCCGAGGTCCAGATCGTTTATACGGAACTTCCCACACGCCAGGGTAAGGACTACCGTCTCCCGGGGTAGGGCACGGACGAGCTCCCGGTAGTACTCGTTCCTCTTCGTGGGAGAATCACATCCGCCCACGAGGAGGAAGCGCTTTATCTCGCCGGCCTGTACGAGCTCCTTTATCTTGGGAGCAAGGGAGAGGACGGCCCTCTCTGAGAACCCGGTGGTCAGTGTCGCACCCCCGGGCTCCTCAGGGAGATCGGGAAGGGAGAGGGCCACCTCGATCACCGGGGAGAAATCGTATCCCTCGATGTGGCGCGCTCCTGGGAGGCGGACGGTCCCGGTAGTGAACATGCGATCCCGGTACTCCTCCTGGGGGATGAGGGCGCAGTTCGAGGTAGCAAGGATGGCGGCGGGGTACTTTGCGAAGAGGGTCCGCTGGTCATACCACGCCTTCCCCAAGTTCCCCACGAGGTGTGGATATTTCTTGAGGCCAGGGTAGCCGTGAGCGGGGAGCATCTCCGAGTGAGTATAGACGTTTATCCCCGCCCCCTTCGTTTGCTTCAGGAGCTCTTCCAGGGCCTTGAGGCCGTGACCGGTGACGATGATCGCCTTCCCCTCCACGGTGCCAGTGGGGACCTGGGTAGGGACCGGCTCGCCGTAAGCCTCGATATGGGCCTCCTTGAGGAGCTTCATCGCCCTGAGGTTCACCCTCCCCGCCTCGACGGCAAGGTCCACCAGGCTCTCAGCGTCGAAGTTCACGTTGGTGAGCACGGTGTAGAGGGCCCGCGCGAGGAAGGAATCGACCTCGGGATCGGCCTTCCCGAGCTCCCGGGCATGGTAGGCGTAGGCGCTAATCCCCATGAGCGCGTACTTTATGTTGTCCTGGAGCCGGGCCACTGTGGGGACCTTACCGCATACGCCAGATTGGGTACAGGCGACGCCGCCCGTAGCTTGGGCGCACTGATAGCAGAACATCTTAAGCTCAGGGGTCATGTCCTGTCCTCCCGCTAATTTTTGGATATTTATGTCACAATATCTATTTTAACCCCGGTCGCCGCACTTTGCACGGACCCTCCCCCGGATGGCCCTTCGAGACCGACACATCTCTCTCCCCGTCTTGCAAGATCCATACAAAAAGATAAAATCCCTCCCGGTTTTCTTGAGAACCTGGCCAAGGAGGGGGATCCACGATTCCAAACACACGTTCAGCAGCGAGACAGCTTCGGAAGAGTTTACGCCGCAGGCGCCGAAATGATCTGCGAAGAAGCGCCATCCGATACTGGCGCAAGCAGATATTGAAACTCCTCGCCGAAGGCAACAAGGAAGAGGCCATGAAGATCTTCCCGAATTACCAGAAGGCGGTGGACAAGGCCGCCACCCACGGGACGATCCATCGGAACAAGGCCGATCGCCTCAAGGCCCGCATGTGGAACAAGATCCTCGCCGCTTGAGGTGAGAGATGGGTTATAAGTACGACTTCCTGGGAAAGGCGAAGTTCTTTTCCACGCTGTCTTTAATTCTGGTACTAGCGAGCATTGTGGTCCTGGCGATGGTCGGCTTTCGGGCCGGGGTAGAGTTCACCGGGGGCACACAGCTCACCGTGGTCTTCTCCGAACGGGTCCCCGCGGACGAGCTCAGAACCTTCCTGGGGAAATTCTCGCCGGGCGGAGTGGACCTCGCAGCCACATCCATCCTCCAGGAGACCTCCATTGAGGGAAGGCCGGCGTTCCTCATCACCATCCCTCTGAACGTCGAGGAGCATGGGAAGCTAATTGAGAGGATCGAAAGGAATATGCGGGATGAGTTCCCTGTGCAGGGGGACATCTCCCGCACCTCAGTAGGAAAGCAGGTTTCGGAGGATCTCATTCGCCGCACCTGGCAAGCGATCCTTGTCGCCATCTTCGGGATGCTCGTTTACATCTCCTGGCGGTTCCGTCTGAGCTACGCCGTGGGGGCGGTGGTGGCGTTGGTACACGACGTCCTCATCGCTTTGGGGATCTGTGCGCTCCTCGGGGTTGAGATCAGCCTCCCGGTGATCGCCGCGCTCCTCACCATTGTGGGTTACTCCCTGAACGACACCATCGTCATCTTCGACCGCGTCCGGGAGAACCGAAAGCTCCACAAGAAGGGCGAACTTTTCCACATCATCAATCGTTCCATCAACCAGTCCCTCACCCGGACGATCAATACCTCGCTCACCACCTTGATCCCGGTGGCGATTCTACTCGTTTTTGGGGGGCCAGTGCTGCGGGGGTTCGCGTTGGTGATGCTCATCGGCGTCATCGTGGGAACTTACTCGACCATCTTCGTGGCGAACCCCATCTTCTACATCTGGAACACCTACGCCCAGAGGCTTCACGCCAAGGCCCGTTGACCTCCCGCTCAATTGGTCGCGAGCGCTTTTTCAACCTCGATTGAGCTTCATGTGGAGCCAGGCGGCGGCGGTATAGGCGAGCAGGAAGGGGACCGCCCAGAGGCGCTTCACGCGACGGGGATTTTGGAATGCCCTCCATAGCCATTCCAGTCCCACCTGTTGCACCCAGATCGGCGCACGTGGGAAACGGCCGGCCCAGATGTCAAACGTGCTTCCCACCGCCACCAGTACCCCAGCGCCACAGTTCTTGTGTGCCAAGATCCAACGTTCCTGCTTGGGAAACCCCAGGCCTACGAAGAGGAGGTCCGGCGCCAATTTCCTGATCTCGTCGATCGGCCCTTCCCCGGAGAAAAAGCCATGATAGTAACCCACGATCGCCAGCTCGGGGAAGCCCTCTTTGAGTTGTGCCACCGCTTTTTCCAGCAGTGGCCACTTTGTCCCGAGGAGGTAAACCGAGAGGCCCCGTTTCTCGGCGACGCGGCATAGCTCCCAAGCCAGGTCCACCCCTGTCACTCGGGAGAGCCGCACGCCGAAGGCGCGAGCGGCGAAAGTGATCCCGATCCCGTCGCAGGCCACGAGGTCAGCGCGGCGGAGGAGGCCTCGGACCTCTGGGCACAGGATGCCGAGGGAGAGGGCCCGGGAATCCGGCGTGAATATCACGATTCCGCGCTCGCCCAGGGAGAGCCGCTCCATGATCTCGGAGACGAAGTCGTTCAGGTTCAGGCAATCGAAGGGAACACCCCAGAGCTCTATCCGCCTTCCCATACGGAAGAATGGCGGATATGGTGTGTGGCTCATCCCCGCGGCTCGATGACCACGTGCCGTTTGTTCCCCTGCCCCACGGAGTAAGTCCGCACTTTGGGATGATCGGCGAGGGCGAGGTGGATCAGACGGCGTTCCGCCGCTGGCATAGGTTCCAGTTCTATCTTCCGGCCCTCACGCAGAGCTCGCTCGGCGAGTTCTTTGGCCCGAGCTATGATAGTTCGTTCCTTCTCGCGAACCCTCCCGTTTATGTCCAGGAGGAAGGAGCTCCGCTGCCGCAGACGTCGGAGATACAGTCGCAGGACATGGGAAAACGCCTCCCGAAACTCGGTGTCGTCCTCGGGAATGGTCCGGAAGTCTCCACGGAGGTTAATGTAGAGGCGGTCCTCTTCAGAAAGGAGTTCCACCTCACCGTGTTCTCCTAGGATATCGAGGAAACCCTGTAAAAACTTCTTGATTTCTTCAAGTCTCTCCGGCATCGCCGCCCTCTCCCTTGGGTTGCGGCGGACTCGTGATGCCAGCGCGTGTGAGCTCCCAGTGAACCACGGCCTGCATAATGCTCTGAACCGAAGAATAGAGAAACCAGTAGAGCCAGAGCCCGGCGGGGAAGTTGCGGAAAAGGAACGCGAAGAAGAGGGGAAATATCCAGCCGATGAGTTGGGCCCCGCCCCCGGCCTGAGTGGGCGCCCGTCGCGTGGTGAACCATTGCCCGAGGAGCTGCACCGCCACGGTGAGAGCGATGATGATATAGTAGGGATCGGGCAAGGAAAGATCCGGGATCCAAAGGAACGGGGGCGAAAGGTGGAATAGTTCGGCGGAATTGAAGATGGACTGCCAGAGCAAGATCAAGAAGGGGAACTGCAGGAGGAGTGGCATACACCCCCCGAGGGGGTTCACCTTCTCCTGCCGGTAAAGTTCCACGAGGTGCTTTTGGAACGCCTCCTTGTCCTCCTTATAGAGGCGTTGGAGGCGCTGGATCTTGGGTTGGAGTCGCTGCATCTTCGCCATGGAACGGATCTGGCTGCGGGTCAAGGGGAAGAGAAAAAGCTGGGCCGTGAGCGTGAAGAGGACGATCGCCCAGCCGTAGTTCCCGGTGGCGTGGTAGAGGGCCTCCAGGAACTTGATCACCCCCACCAGGAACCGCGAGAAGAAGCCGAGTTCGACGATTCCCTGGAGACCGGCCTTCTCAAGGAGGATGTAACGGTTTCGGCCGGCATACAAGGTGAAGCGAAGGGTAAGCTCCCCCGAAAGCTCGGGGACCTCGAGCCCGAACACGGGCTGTCCGGCCGCGTTCCTCTCCTGGAAGGGCACCACCGGGAGCTCCCCATCGACCTTCCAGAAGAAGACGGAGAGCTTTCCCACGAGTCCCAGGCCCTCGAAACGGTCGTAGGCTCCCGGGGCGAGGGGGCTCTTCTCGGCCTCGCCGTCGTAGAGGTAGAGGAGCTCCGGGGCCCCTTTCTCTTGGGGGAGGTGGCCGAGGACAAGCTTTATCCCCTTGCCCTCGCCGACGAGCTTGACCGTGACCGGCGCCGTATAGACTGCCTTCTCGGCGATCACGAAATTCTTCTCGACCTGGAAGGCACCATCGTTCCAGGAGAGCTTGACCTCCACCTCATCGGCGTCTTTTCGGGAGCAAGAAAGCTCATAAAGCGGTGGTTTCTCCAGAGGACTCCCATCAGGCCAGATCTCCAACGGGAGGCTCACCCCTTGGACGAGGGCCGGCTCCCTCTCCTGGGTCCAGCCAGGCACAGCGTCGAGCTTCACTGTGCCGTAGGGGGCGAAGTAGAGGTAGCCCGAGGCCAAAACCCCGCCCCGCTCCCAAAACCGGTAGCGGACCAGGGCATTCTCTACTATAAGCTCCTTCCCTCCTTGGGATGAGGTCCCAACGCTGACCTCTACCTCAGCTAGGGCCGGGATACTGGTGAAGAACGCTGCGACAAAGAAGGTGAGAAAAAATTTCGCCATAGCGGCTACAAATTTATCCCTGGCCCGATTCGTCCGCAAGGAACGGCATTTCCGGGCTGAAAGGAACTAGGTATAAGCGTGATGTCACACAGTGTGTTAAAAGATTTGGATTAGAAAACCCTTGAGGTAGGCGCCCTCGGGGAAAGTGAGGCCCACGGGGTGGTCCTCAGCCTGGTAAAGGCGTCGCAGGATTTTCGCTTCCCGGCGCACGTCCACCGCCGCAGACATCACCGCCCGCAGGAAGAGCTCCTCGGAGACGTGGCCGGAGCAGGAGAAGGTGAGGAGGTACCCGCCCCGACGCAAGAGCCTCATCCCCAAGATGTTTATGTCCTTGTAGCCCCTGAGGGCGTCCTCCACCTCGGCGGCGTTCCGGGCGAACTTCGGGGGATCCAGGACCACGATATCGAACTGCCTCCGCTCACGGTAAAGGCGCCTCAGCTCCTGGAAAGCGTTCCCCGCCACGAACCCGGCACGCAGGTCCGAGAGGCCGTTCAGGAAGAGGTGGTCTCGGGCCCAACGGAGGTGCTTGGCGGAATCCTCCACGAAGAGGACCGATACCGCCCCCCCGAGCCCCGCGTGCACCCCGAAGCCGCCGGTGTAACTGAAGACATCCAAGACCTCTTTCCCCTCAGCGATCTCGGCGAGGATTAGACGGTTCTCACGCTGATCCAAGTAGAAGCCGGTCTTATGGCCGCTTCGGATGTCCACGTAGAATTTCGCCCTCCCCTCCCGGATCTCGAGCTTCGGGGGTGGCTCCTTCCCGTAGATGTACCCCTTGAAGGGCTCCAGGCCCTCCAGGTTCCTGACACCCACGTCGGAACGCTCGTAGATCCCGGCCGGCGAGAAGAGCCCCGCCATGAGTTCGACGAGGAGCTTTTTCCGCACCTCGATCCCGTAGGTGAGGGCCTGAAAGGAGATGAAGTCCCCGTAGCGGTCGACGATCAACCCGGGGAGCCCATCCGATTCGGAGTTCACCAGCCGCACGGCGTCCGTTCCCGCCAGGAGGCGTTCCCGGGAACGGGCCGCCCGCACCAGGCGCTCGGCCCAAAAGTCCTCGTCGATCTTCGTGGCGAAGTAGGAGAGGATCCGCACGCGGATCTGGGAATTCGGGTTGTAGTAGCCACGGCCGAGGAAGTTCCCCCGATGGTCCTTCACGTCCACGATAGCACCGGGCTCAGGGGTCCCCCGTACCTCGGCGATTGCCCCCGCGTAGACCCAAGGATGAAGACGTCGCAGGGGGCCCTCCCGCCCCCTCGCGATGATGACCTCGCCCGTAGGTTTCTCGGCGGCCAAAGCTAAATGTGCTGCAGGGCTACTCGAGCCACGTGGGCTCGGTCGTCATCCGAGAGCCAGCGGCGAAGCTCAGCTAAAACCGGAGTGGGATCCTTCCGTCCCAGACGCCACATAGCTGAGGCCACCGCCCGCCACACGTACCGCCGCTCATCGAGCGCCAACCGTCGGAGGATGATGAGAGCCTTGTTGGTCCGCCGAATGATCGCTGCCCCCGAAAGTCCCATGGCCACGTTCCAGAGGACCTGTTCATCGTGGTTTGTAGACCACTTGGTGAGGTACTCGAAGGTGTCGTCGGGATAAGCCGGAAGAAGGCCTTGAGCGATGACCTTGGGGCCCACTGCCCAACGCACCTGAGACGCCTTGTCGGAGAGGAGGAGCTCCACTAGCCGCAAGAAGGGATCCGCTAGATCGAAGCGGAAGGGGTGGATCGCCTCGAATACCGCCATGGCCACGGCCTTCCGCACGAGGGGGTTCCTGTCCTCAGCCCACCCCTGCAGGTATGGGTAGACCTCCTCGAAGTTTTCGTAGAGAAATGTGCCGAGGGACCGATGAGCCGATCGCTGTGTTTCTACGTTGCCGCCCACGATGATCTTCCGCAGGCTCTTCAGTACCTCGCTGACCGCCTCCCCGGATTTGCGGGATGAGATGATAAGCTCCGGGATGGGACCATTGTGGTGATTATCATTATTGTTACCCTGATCTTTTTCGCTGTGATGTGACCTTTTCACCATTCCGCTCCCCCGCCGGGGATCAGGGTAGTGCTCGGCGAGAAATTTGTCAAACGAAGTGCTCCCCGGGCCGGGGACGGTAACCATTGAGGAAATCCACCCCCCGGATTTCTTTCTTACCCTCGGGCTTGAGCGAAAGGACCTCGATGATCCCCTTCCCGGTGGCGATGAGGAGCCTCTTCTTGTGGGGAAGGATCTCCCCCGGGGGGGCATCCGGAACCTCGGAGAAGGGCCTCGTACGGTAGAGCTTCAGCCGCTTTTCCCGGAAGGTGGTGTATGCCCCGGGGGAGGGAGCGAGGCCCCGCACTAAATTGTGGATCTCACGAGCGGTCGCCGTCCAGTCGATCTTCGTGTGCTCCTCTTTGATCCTCGGGGCAAGGGTGCCCTCAGCCGGCTGGGGTTTCGGACGGAGCCCTCTCCGAAGGTACCCTTCCACCGTCTCCACGATGAGGTTCGCCCCGAGCTCGGCGAGGCGCGCCTCCAATTCCCCCGCGGTCTCGTCCTCCTCGATCCGCACCGCCCGCTGGAGCAGGATCGGCCCCGTGTCCATCCCCTCGTCCATGATCATGGTGGTGACCCCGGTCCAGCGCTCGCCGCGGATGATCGCCCACTGGATTGGTGCTGCCCCGCGATATTTGGGAAGAAGCGAGGCGTGGACGTTGATGCAGCCGTATCTCGGGAGGTCCAATACCGCCTTTTTCAGGAGTTGGCCGAACGCGGCGACGACGATGAGATCGGGCGAGATTCTCGCCAAATATTCCAAGGAGTCGGGCTTGTTGATGGAGCGAGGCTGGAAGACCTCCAGGCCCAACTCACAGGCGACAACCTTCACTGGCGGAGCCTTCAACCTCAAGCCTCGACCCGCGGGCCTATCGGGTTGAGTGACCACCGCCACGACCCAACTTCGCTCGGCAAGGGCCCTCAGAGAGGGGACCGCGAACTCCCCCGTTCCGGCAAAGACGATGCGCGGGCGGAAGACTCCCTCACCTCCTTATAGCGCCGCAGGACCTCACGGCGTTCTGCCGCGGGAAGATGATCGATGAAGAGGATCCCGTCCAAGTGGTCAATTTCGTGGAGGAGGAGTCGGGCCTCCAGGCCTTCCAGCTCGAGACGGATTTCCTTTCCCCCTTCGTCCTGGGCCCGGATTACCGCCCGCCGCGGGCGGGGAACCTCGGCCTCCACCCCCGGGAGTGACAGACACCCTTCCGTGTCCACCTCGAGCTCGTCGGAACGCTCCACCAATTCGGGATTGAGGAGGACTTTGGTTCCCTCCCCCAGACGCACGATGGCGACGCGCACATCGTGTCCTATCTGGTTCGCGGCGAGCCCCAGGGCGGCCTCCGGGTCGAAGGCCTCCTTGAGGGCCGCGATGGCGGCGAGCGTCTCTGGCTCGCCCGGCGTCGCCCGTTTGGACGGCTTACGCAGAGCAGGATCAGGATAGACACGGATCATTTGGGCCTCCTGAAGCGGCCGGGTATTATAGTGGGATATGTCGACGCCGACAACGAAAGAACCTCCTTGGGCACTCATCGAGAAGGTCATCGGCTTGGAGCGGCGCAAGGGCTTCCGGGATGAGGCAGTGGTCGGTGGCCTGGAGGCTTTTCTGAACTTGCACTGGCCCGAAGGTGCCGCCATCGTCCGGGGATATGCCTCCATGGCCCCGGCAGAACGGGAACGGGCCCTCGCCCAGCTCGAGGAAGCCCTGGACGCCCGGAAGCGCGAAGTGTTCCGGTCTCTGAAGGTTCCCATCGAGGAGGCGGCCGGGGTCGGTCCCACCACCGCCAAGCTCCTGCGGAAGCTCGGGATTGAGACGGTGGAAGACCTCCTCACCACCTTCCCTCGTCGGCTCGAGGATCGCTCCGTGAGGAAACCCATTTCCTCGGTACAGGACGGGGAATCGGTCACGATCCGGGGAACGGTACGGGCGAAGTCTCGCATCAAGGCGCGCCCTAAACTAGAACTCATAAAGGTCGCCGTGGACGACGGGACGGGCGTTATCTTCGCCATCTGGTTCAATCAGCCCTGGATCTGGGACGAGATTGAGCAAGGAAAGGAATACTCCTTCTTCGGGAAAGTCCTGATTCGCTTCGGCGAACGACAGATGGAGAACCCGATCTGGGAGCCAGCTGGGAGGGACTTCCACACCGGCCGTTGGGTCCCCATCTACTCTTCCACCGAGGGCCTCTCCCAGGGGACGCTCCGGGCGGTCATCAAGCGGAACCTGGCCCGGTTCGGCCCCCTTATCGAAGACCTCCTGCCGGAGGATGTGCGCCGGCGCAACAAGCTCCTCCCCCGTTGCAAGGCCATCGGGGGGATCCATTTCCCCGAGGGGCCGGGGGCGTTCGAGACGGCTCGGCGGACTTTGGCCTTCGAGGAGCTGTTCCTCCTGCAGCTCGGGCTCGCCTTGCGCAAGAAGCGCTGGCGCGAGGAAGGAGGTCGGGCCCTGGAACCCGACCCCGAGATGGTGCGGAAGTTTTTCGAGATGCTACCCTTCGAGCTTACCGGTTCCCAGGTGCGGGCGCTCCGGGAGATCGAACGGGACCTCCGCGCCCCCTACCCTATGATGCGTCTCCTGCAAGGGGACGTGGGCTCGGGAAAGACGGTGGTGGCCGCAGGGGCCTGTGTGATGGCGATCTCCGCCGGCGCCCAGGCCGCGGTCATGGCTCCCACCGAGATCCTTGCCGACCAACATTTCCTCGTGTTTCAGGAGCTTCTCGAGGGGCTCTCCATTCGGGTGGAGCGACTCCTGGGGAGCATCCGGGGGAGGGAACGGGACCGTATACTGGAGGGGCTCTCCCGAGGAGAGGTGGATCTCCTCATCGGGACCCACGCTCTCTTCCAAGAGGGCGTGGAGTTCAGAGATCTTGGGTTAGCGGTGATCGACGAGCAGCACCGTTTTGGGGTGGTCCAGCGCGAGGCCCTCTCCAAGAAGGGGAAAGGCACCAACATCCTCGTCATGTCCGCCACCCCGATCCCCCGTACCGTCGCCCTCACCTTATACGGAGAGTTCTCTATCTCGGTCCTCTCGGAGATGCCGATCCCCAAGAAGAACGTGCGTACCGTTTGGGTGTCGGAGTCCCGTCGGGGCGAGGTGTACGAGGAAGTGGAGCGACTGCTCCTGGAAGGGGAGAAGGGATATGTGATCTTCCCGTTGGTGGAGGAGTCGGAGGAGATGGATCTGCGGGCCGCCACGGTGGCGTACGAAGAGCTCTCGGAGAGGTTCGCCTGGGCCGGGGTGGGGCTCATGCACGGCCGAATTCCTCCGGAGGAGAAGCGACGGGTGATGGAAGAGTTCCGCCGGGGAAAGATCCGGTTGCTCGTCTCCACCACGGTGGTAGAGGTGGGCCTGGACGTTCCGGACGCGACGTTCCTCGTGATCGAACACGCGGACCGCTTCGGCCTCTCGCAACTACACCAACTGCGGGGGCGCATCGGGCGTCAGGGTCAGCCCGCCGTCTGTTACGCCATCGCCGATCCAACCACCGAGGAGGCCCGGCGGCGGCTATCCGCCTTCCGGGACATCGAGGATGGCTTCCGCATTGCGGAGGAGGACCTTCGGATCCGCGGGCCGGGAGACCTATTGGGCACGGCCCAACACGGGTTCGTTTCGCGCCTCAAGGTGGCGGACTTGATTCGGGACCTGGGCCTCCTGGAATCCGCGCGGGAGGAGGCCTTCCGGGTGGCGCGGGAAGGGGCCCCGGGGTATCTTGTGGAAGAGGTGGAACGCCGCTTCGGCGAGGCTCTGGAGCGTTTGGGGGTGTGAGCGATGGAGATCACGGATGCCTTGATGCGACGGCTGGAGGTGCTCGCGGGGTTCGAACTGTCTCCCGAAGAGCGGGAGGCCCTGCGGGACGACCTCGCCCGGATCCTCTCCTACTTTCAAAAGCTCCAGGAGCTCGATACCGAGGGGGTTCCCCCGTTTGAGCCCCTCCCCGGAGTGCGGAACGTCTTCCGGGAAGACAAGCCGCGGGATTCACTCCCACAGCACGAGGCACTCAAGAATGCCCCTCGCCGCGACGACGGCTACTTCGTGGTCCCCCGGGTTTTCGGGGAACCGTAGCTTTGCCTCACTGAAAGTAAAGGAGAGCTCCGATGCCCAGGAGGATCGAGCCCACCAAAAGGCACCGGATCAGGAACCTGTACGCTTCTAATGTGTCTCGCACGAGCTGTTTCGCCCGCTCTCCGATGCCAGCAGGGCTCACTGAGCTCCCGTATTGGTAGGAAAAGGACCGTGTGGAACCCCACCTTCCGAAGAGGCTCAGTGCCCCCACGACCCAGGCGCAAAACCCCAGCATCCCGAACGTGTTCCCATACGAGCTCATATCCCGGGCGCCGGCGAGGTGAAGCCCCAACGCCGCGAGGCCCATGATCGCCGCGGTGATCCCCACGGTGACACCGAAGTACCTCAACAGGAACCGCCAGAAGCTCTCTACTGCCACGAGTTATAGGTTAACGGCCCCGGGGGGTTCGGCAAGAGCTGAGGATCAACCGATGCGGGAGCCTATCTCGCCCCGCAGGGCCGAGAGGAACGCCCCTTCGCGGTCGGCGCGGAAGACAACGATGGGGAGATCGTGTTCGGCGGCGATCTGGACTGCCGCGGGGTCCAGGACCCTGAGACGTCGGGAGAGGTACTCCGTGTGGGAGAGCTGCGGGAGGAGTTCCACGTTCTGGTTCTCCGCCGGATCCCCGGTGTAGATCCCTTCGACCTTGGAACCTTTGAGGACCAACTCCACGCCCAGCGCCAGCGCTCGCAGGATCGCTGCCGTGTCGGTGGTGACGTAAGGGAGTCCCGTCCCGCCGGCGAGGATCACCACTTCCCCCGCCGCCAGGGCATCCCGGGCCCGCCAGTGGTCCACGGGGCCCGCCACTCCGGGAATGGGGAGGGCGGAGAGGACACGGGCCTCCTTTCCCTCATCTCGCAGGGCGTCCCGCAGGGCGAGGGCATTTATCACCGTGGCGAGCATCCCCATCAAATGACCAGTGGCGGGGCTAGGGGTCTTCGCGCCACGGAGGATGTTCCCCCCGCCCACCACCACCGCGATCTCGGCCTCGCTCGAGGCGGCGGCGATTTCCCGTGCGTAGAAGGAAAAAGCCTCCCAGTCGATGGGAGGCTTCCTTCCCGCTAAAAGTTCTCCCGAGAGCTTCAGCAGTACCCGCACTTCACTCTTCTCCCACCTCGAAGCGGGCAAAGCGTTTAATCACGATTTGCTCGGAGATTTTATGCCGGAGTTCCCCGAGGACATCCTCTACCGTGAGGGAGGGATCTTTGACGTAGGGCTGTTTGAGGAGACAGTTCTCCTCGAAGAACTTCTGGATGCGCCCTTCCACGATCTTCTCCACAATGTGAGAGGGCTTGCCCTCCTTTTCCGCTTGGGTACGGAGGATCTCCTTCTCCTCCTCGACCACGTCTTCGGGAACGTCTTCGGGCGAGATCCAACGGGGCTTTGACGCCGCAATGTGCATGGCCAAATTCTTGATGAAATCCCGGAATTCTTGTGAATTGGCGGCGAAGTCGGTGACGGTATTCACCTCGACCAGCACTCCCACCTTGCCCGAGTGGTGGATGTAAGCCTCGACCCGCCCCTCCTTCGTCTCGCGCCCCTTGTGCGAAAGGAACTCCTTGCCCTTCTCGCGAAGTATCTTCTTCGCCTTTTCAAGATCGCCCTCGGCCTCGATGAGAGCCTGTTTACATTCCATGATGCCGATCCCAGTCTCCTCGCGGAGTTTCTTTATGAGATCAAGCGTAATTTCCATACCCTTACTCCTTCCCTTCTTCCTCGAGGAGTTCCTTCAACATCTCGCCGTAGTGGGCCTCGAGCTCTTCGTCCTTGAGCGGCACTTCACCTATGGCCGGCAAAGCCTCTTCCATGGAAGGGAGCTCCTCCTCGACGGGGGTGGGCTCGGTGACTTGGAGTCCCTCCCGTCCTTCAATGACCGCGTCAGCGATCTTCTTGCTGATGAGGCGGGTGGCCTTGATGGCGTCATCGTTTCCAGGGATGGGGTAGTCGATGAGGTCAGGATCGCAGTTGGTATCACAAATTGCTATCACGGGAATCCCTAGGATATTCGCCTCACGGACGGCGTGGACCTCCACCGTGGGGTCAACCACGTATACCACCCCGGGAAGCCGGGTCATCTCTCGCAGCCCGTCTAGGTTACGGCGCAACTTCACCAATTCCCGCTGGAGTTTGACCCTCTCCTTCAAGGGGAGTCGTTCGTATTTGCCTTCCTCGAAGTTGCGCTCTAGCTCTACCATGTAGAGGACCCTCTTGCGGATGGTCTCGAAATTAGTGAGGGTTCCCCCGAGCCAACGGCGGTTAACGTAGTGGGCACCACAGCGTTTGGCCTCCTCCTCGATGGTGGCTTGGACCTGTTTTTTGGTGCCCACGAAGAGGATCTCGTCGCCGGCCGCAGCCCGCTCCCGCACGAAAAAGTAAGCCTTCTCCAGGTGTTCGATGGTCTTCGCGAGGTCGATGATGTGTATCCCCTTGCGCTCGGTATAGATGAAGGGCTTCATCTTGGGATTCCATTTGCGGGTCCGGTGACCGAAGTGCACGCCGGCTTCGAGAAGCTCTTTCATCGTCACGATAGCCACATTTCCTCCCCCTTTCTTCTCCAGGATTTCAAGCGATGCCAAGTATATCTTGGCCTTTTTGACTCCGCAATAACTCGGCTTCGGTTGGTCGTCGGGCTTGAGGGGCCCTTGGACAGCCTACCGGGCAGGGAGTGCTCTCGGTGCTGAACTTGGCCACAGGTTCTCCACATCGGTCCCGCTATCCCGCTCCACAGATCTCACCGATCTATGGGAATCTGGGAGAATCAGGTTTTTCGCCGAACGTCTTAGACTGTCTCCACCGAGTGTTGGACTCATCGCTGACGTACGGGGCCGAAGCAAGGCATGGATGAACCCCACGGGAGTTCGGGTACACTCCACCGCCCGTGGACATCGAGGTCCTGGAGAAGCAGCGAACGCGGCTCGGGAAATTCGTGGCCCCCTTGGCGGTGGCACTGACCTCGTCCTATACGGCAGGGTCGGCCATGGGGATGCTCGTCCAACTCTATCTCAAAAGCCTGGGATCACCCCATATCCTCATCGCCCTCGGGACGAGCGCGAGGTCGCTGGGAAGTGTGCTCGGCGGCGTCATATTGGGCCGTCTAGCGAGCCGCTACCCTTATAAGCCGCTCCTCCTCACGTCTATGGCCCTGGGAGCCCTAGGACTCTCGATCCTCATCTTCCTCCCTCCCGCCTCACTGGCCCTTGGAGCGGCCTTCGCCAGGGCCTTCGCCGGGGCGGGGTTCGCCGCCGTGGCCATGGCCCTCGTCTCCGGCCTGAGCTCCAGACGAAGGCGGGGCCGAAACCTCTCTTACATCACCTCGGCCCGGTCTCTCGGGCTCATGTTGGGGAAGCTCGCCGGCGGCGGATTCCTCGCCTGGTGGGGCTTCCGCGGGAGTTTCGTCGCCCTGGCCGCCCTCCCCCTCCTCGGGCTCCTCGCCCTGGTCCCTCTGCCCGGCGTGGAGGCGGGGCACGGGCCGCGCAAGCTGGCCACGTTGCGGTCGCTCCGGGACTGGGGTCTCCTCTCGCTCTTTCTGGGTGCCCTCTTCCGCCAGATGGGGACGAGCGGGTTCTTCGCCTTCATCTACGTATACATGGCCGACCTCGGGATACCCACGGGGGCCATGGGCGCCCTCGCGGCGCTCAATCACGCTCTCCAGGTCCTCGGGATGCTGCTCTTCGGCAGGATGAGCGATAGGGTGGGACGACGGATCGTCTTCCTGGGAGGCTTTGGCCTCTCGGTGCTCGTGCCGTTAGTCTTCGCCCTCTCGCGTGGGCCGGGCGGGATCGCCGCGGGCTTTGCGCTGTTGGGCATCGCCTTCAGCTCCCTCTACATCGGCTCCACAGCGCACCTCGGCGACGTTGTGCCTCTGGAACGGCAGGGGGAGATCCTGGGGCTCTTCGACTCCACCCGGGCTCTCGGTGGGATGTTCGGCCCGGTTCTCTCGGGGGCCCTGGCTCCGCTCTTCGGGCTCCGGGAGGCCTTCATCGCCATGGCCGCGGTGAGCGGACTCGGCTTCCTTCTCGTCCTCCTCCGCAAGCCTCGCCCTAGAGCCTCTTCGCGCTGAGGACGATCCTCTCTTTTGTGAGGAGCCTCCACGCGAAGAGGAGGGATGTCGCCAGGATGAACAAACCCGTCCCCGCGTTGACCCAGGCGAACGACCACTCCGCGAACTCGAGCCCCAGACGAGGGAGTACATTGGAGACCGCGAGGACGATCACTACCACCGACAGCGAGGCGATATTGGGGTTGGCCACCAGGAGGCCGATCAGGTTGACCAGCGCCGCGATCCCGAGACCGAGGAAGGGCACGCCGACCCCCACCGTGGCCACCACCGGACCGGGGAAGAGGGGATTCCCGAGGACGGGCACCACCGCCGCGGCGTTCAGGGCCCAGAGGACACCGAAACTCACTACCATTCCCGCGGCGAAGGCCGGAAGGAAGCACCCCGCGACCTTCCCCCACCACAGGGCCCATGGCCCCAGGGGCGTGGCGAGAAGGGCTTCTAGGGCGCCCTTTGCCTTCTCTTGGGTGAGAGTTCCCACCCCGAGCATCACTCCCAAAAAGACCACGCAGAGGAGGGCGACGAGGTACCCAGAGAGTCCGAGGGTGTTCACAACCCAGGGGGCGACTATGTCCCATGGGCCCTTTGCGAGGAGCTCGGCCAGCATCCCCTTCATCGCGAAGAAGACCGGGACGATTCCCAGAAGGAGCACCGCGATGGCGATCATCCCCTGCCGGTGACGCAGGTTCGCACGCAGGGAGTGGGCCGCGATGGTAAAAAAGTTCCTCATTCCCCCTCCGCGAGGATCTGTCGGTAGAGCTCCTCCAATGATGCCCGGCGTCGATAGATCGCCTCGATCTCAAGGCCGAGTTCGCTGAGCGTCTGTGCTAATTCTGAAATTCCGACATCGTCCCCCGGTTCAAAGATCAATCGCTGTCCTTGGACGCCCTTGAAACCGAGCCGTTCCTCGTGTTGAAGTTTCGTTAACATTTCAGATGGTGGCTCTGTGGGGAGTTCCACTGCGTAGCCCTGCCCTCCGGCGCGGAGTTCCTCCACCCCGCCCTGGAGCCGAATCTCTCCTCGGTGGATGAGGGCGATGCGGTTGCAGAGGCGCTCCACTTCGTCGAGGTTGTGAGAGCTGAAGAAAACGGTCTTTCCCGAGGTAGCGAGCTCCCGAATGAGTTCCCTCACTTCCATCTGGCCTGAGGGGTCGAGGCCGGCAGTAGGTTCGTCGAGGACGAGGATCTCGGGGTCGTGGAGGAGAGCTCGCGCCAGGGCGAGTCGCTGGCGCATCCCACGGGAGAAGGTCCCCACCCGCCCTCTTTCCTTCCCCCGGAGGCCAACGAGAGCGAGGACTTTCTCGACCTCTGGGGAACGGACCCCGTAGAGCCTGGCGAACAGGGAGAGATTCTCAGCCGCAGTGAGGCCGTCGAAGAGGCCGTCGCTCTCGAGCACGAAACCGAGCTTCATACGTGCCCCGGAGCTGGCGGGCTCCCCTAGGAGGAGGATCTCCCCGGAATCCGCGGTCAACAGCCCTAGGAGGACGCGGATAGTGGTAGTCTTCCCCGCGCCGTTTGGACCGAGATACCCGAAGACGTCTCCATGATATACCTCTAGGGAAATTCCCCGGAGAACTTCCCGCCCGCCGAGGCTTTTCCGCACTCCACGCAGGGAGATGGCGGTGTCCATCAAATCCCCGGCCTCTTTGGCCGTCGCAGGACCTCCAGAGGCTCTCGCTTGACGAGGACCTTGGGGAGGTCTCCCATGCGTTTTATGAGCCGGCGATACCCTTCGGCCGCCCGGGCGATGTCACCCACCGCGACCCGTTCGTCCGGCTGGTGGGCCAGGGCCTCGTCGCCCGGACCATAACCGATGGTGGGGAGCTCGTAGGTCCCTGCGGAGATCACCCCATCAGTGGAGAACCTCCAAATGCGGAAGGGAGGATGGTCCAGGGCGTGCCACGCCCATTGGACGAAGCCCTCGGCGGGATCGAAGTACCACGCGGGGTAGAAATGTTCCACGGTGAAGGTCTCATCCGTATAGCTCTTGAGCTCCTCCCGGGCGATGGCCACCTCCAGGTCCAGGTCCTTATAGGTTTCGAGCACCGAGTCCCGGGTCTCGCCGAGGACGATTCTCCTGTCGAGTTCGGCGATGCAACGGTCTGGGACAATGGGGCCCCACGTCGGGGTGTAGATGGAGGTCAGGGCGTGTGTTCCCTTCCCGAGGATGGGATCATCAGGGAGGTTCCGGGAGAGGACCTTGGGGAGCTGCTTGACCATGAGGTCGATAGCGTTTTGGCCGAGGTTGGGCATGGAGGCGTGGGCGGTCTTCCCCCGCGTGAGGAGCTTTATCACCACGCGGCCCCGATGACCGATCCCCAAGCGTAGGTCCGTGGGCTCGCCCAGCACCACCAAATCTGGGACGTCCACCACTTCCAGAACCCGACCGAGCGCCGTCCCCTCGGCCATTTCCTCGTGGGGGACGTATGTGAGATAGAGGGTCCCCTGGACCGCGTCCCGGGAGGCGGCCGTGGCGGCGATCTGGGCGGCGATGGCCCCCTTCATGTCCACGGCCCCCCGACCCCAGATGTAGCCCCCTCTTTCCTCTCCAGAGAAGGGGGGAGCGGACCAAACTGCTTCGTCTCCCGGGGGCACAGTATCCATATGACCTTCGAAGACGATGGTGGGGCCTTCTCCATTCCGGATCTGGGCGATGATCGCGCCCAAGGGTCCACGCTCCACCGCCGCGAACCGCTGCAAGGTCTTGACCAGAAAGTCGGCGAGGTCCCCTTCGTCGCCGGAGAGACTTTCAATGCGAAGCAACTCCGCAGCCAACTCCACCGGATCGATCATCTATCTTCATCCTCCGCGACGAGCCATAGTGAAAGACCGTGACTGACAGTCCAGATTATAGATGAATTTCTTCACTTGTGGGCCTCGAGAACGAAGTTGTTAGCCGAATAAATCGAGGATGGCACTTGGGCGGTCGGAATAGGTGAGGTAAAGCGACCCGTCCCAGTGCTCGAGATACCGGGCCACGGTCTCCAAAGCTAGAGAGGGCTTATTGTTCTCCTGGGAGAGGTGGGCGAGGAAGACAGCGCGGACTTCGTCGGAAAGTTCCGTCAAGGCTGAACCGGCAGCGTCGTTGGAGAGGTGGCCCAGGGGGCCGAGGATGCGGAGCTTCAACGGCCAGGGATAGGGCCCGGTGAGGAGCATCTCGAGGTCGTGGTTCGCCTCGAAGACGAGGGCTCGGCAACCCGTGAGGGCCCTGAGCACGGAGTCGGTCGCCTCGCCGAGGTCGGTAGCAATTCCTACTTTCACCCCATCGAGCTCGAGAAGGATCCCCCGGGGATCCTGAGCATCATGGGGGACGCGGAAGGAAGAGACTTTGAGACCGGCCACTTCCACCTCCCCGTTTAAGGGGATCGCTCGGCGGAACCTGTGTCCCAGTGCTCGCAACGTCCTCGGGCTCGCGAGGATCACCGTCCCCCGCCGGTACAGAGTCCTCAAGCCCCGGATATGGTCCGCGTGCTCATGGGTGAGAATCAAGGTCTCGAGGGCGTCGAGGGGGAACCCCGCCCGCCCCGCCCGGGCCTTTACCTCCCGCCACGAGAACCCGGCGTCCACAAGGATATAACCCCTCGGGCCTTCCACGAGGACCGCGTTCCCCGAGGAACCGCTCCCTAGAACGCAGAGTCTCAACTTGAACTCCTCACTCGCTGGATTTGCTTGCCCCTCGCAGGGCGGACAGTAGATCTATGGGCACGGGGAATACCACGGTAGTGGCGTTCTCGGTGGCGATTTCGGAGAGAGTTTGAAGGTACCGCAGCTGGAGGGCCCCGGGGGAGCGTTGCATGATCTCCGCGGCCTGGCGGAGCTTCTCCGCCGCCTGCAGCTCTCCTTCCGCGTTGATGATTTTGGAGCGGCGTTCCCGCTCGGCCTCGGCCTGGCGGGCGATGGCCCGTTGCATCTCTTGGGGGATCTTCACGTCCTTGATCTCCACGGTGATCACCTTGATCCCCCAGGGATCGGTATGTTCGTCGATGATCCGCTGGAGCTCCTGATTAAGCTTCTCGCGTTCGGAGAGGATCTCGTCCAGCTCCACTTTGCCGAGCACTGACCGAAGGGTGGTCATGGAAATCTGGCGGGTAGCCTCGATGAAGTCCATCACCTGGACCACCGCGTCGGTGGGGTTCATCACCCGGAAGTAGACTACGGCGTTCACGTGTACGGGGACGTTGTCGCGGGTGATCACCTCCTGGGGCGGGACGTCCAGGGTAATGGTCCGGAGGTCCACCTTCACCATCTTGTCCACGATGGGAATGATGAAAAAGAGGCCCGGGCCCTTCGCTCCCACGAGTCTACCCAAACGGAATATCACGCCCCGTTCATATTCACGCACGATCTTGATAGCGCTGGAAAGGAATGTGATAATAATCCCTACGACAATCGCTATCCCCAACAGGCTCATTCACGCCTCCTTTCAGCTGAATCATAGGTGTCCACGTCGCAAGCGTCAATCCAGTCGGAGGATTTATGTCCTTCGCTTTTACCGTTGTGAAGTGCTCAAACGGGATCTTATCAAAGTCCCTTTTTCGCGGTATAATGGCATCGCTCAGGATGACAATAAAGGCAAAAGCCTTTATCCAATAAAAAAGAGGTGGTCCTATGGGCAACGTGAAGGAGAAGGAACTGAACGCCAAAGAATATCTCGAGAATCTCGAGGCCGAGGAGGAGCTCTGGGAATGGGAGGAGGAAGAGGAGCATCACCGCTCCCCGGAGAATCCTATCCGTACCTATTTCGACGAGATCTCGAGGGTTCCCCTCCTCACCAAAGAGGAAGAAGTGGAACTCGCCAAGCGCGTGGAGGCCGGCGATAAGGTCGCCAAGGAGAAACTCGCCGAGGCGAACCTCCGCCTCGTCGTATCCATTGCTAAGAAGTACCGGGGCTGTGGCCTTCCCTTCCTCGACCTCATCCAGGAGGGGAACCTAGGCCTCATGAAGGCCATCGAGAAGTTCGACTGGCGTAAAGGATACAAGTTCTCCACCTACGCTACCTGGTGGATACGCCAGGCGATCCTGCGGGCGATCACCAACCGCTCCCGCACTATCCGTGTGCCCACGCACATCAATGAGCTCATCCGCAAGATCTACCAGGCCGAACGTGACCACATAAAGGAACACGGCGAGGCCCCTTCCCTGGAGGAGCTCGCCGACGAGCTCGAGACCACGGTGGAGAACATCATCAAAGCCAAGCGTACTGCCCATTACACCGCCTCCCTCGACACCCCCATCGGCTACGACGACGAGGGCTCGGTCTTGGGCGACTTCATCGCCGACGAGGGTGCCGTCTCCCCCACCAAGGAGACGTTCAAAGAGCTTCTCCAGCAGGAGCTCCGCCGAGCACTGAAGGAGTACCTCACCCCGAGGGAGCGCCGCATCCTCGAGCTCCGCTACGGCCTAGATGGCCAGCCTCCCAAGACCCTGGACGAAGTTGGGGAGATCTTCGGGATCTCCCGTGAGAGGGTGCGCCAGATTCAAAAGGAAGCTCTGGAGAAGCTGAAGGGCTCGGAGCTCCTCCAGAAGCTCGAGCGCTTCAGGCTCCTGGCTGAGGAGTGAGGACCGGGGAGGGATTCTTACACGTCGGGTTGGAACAGATAAGCCCACGTCTGGGGTCCTCGTAGAGGACCCCTTTTTCACACCCCCCACAGGGTCCGACCGGCTTCCCCGGGAGGGTGAACTTGCATTCGGGGTAGTTGGAGCAGGCGTAGAAGGTGCGTCCGTTCTTGCGGGAGAAGCGCTCGACGAATTCCCCTTTGCCGCAGGAGGGGCAGGTAACCCCCGTGGGGACCGGCATGGTGTGGCCACAGGAGGGGCAGGCGAGGTACCGTCCGTAGCGGCCGTGCTTGACCTCCATCCTCCCCCCGCATTTCGGGCAGAGGACCGCCGGCCCCTCAGCGGCTTCGGCGAGCCCGGCGGCGAGTTCGATCCGGTCCCGCCGGTATCGGTACCGGAATCGGTGTGGTAGGGGCTGGGTGGTCTTGCACTCGGGGTATCGGCTACACCCGAGGTACAGAGAGCCCTTCCAGATCCGCACCTCCATGGGGGCGCCGCATCGGGGGCAGGAGTAGTCGGTGAGAGCGGCGAAGGCCCGCTCTCCCTTCTCCATCTTCGCTCGCACCACCCGCAGCCGCTCCGCGAGGGAGGCATAAAATCGTTCGAGGACTTCGTGTCCGTCGAGTTCCCCCTCTTGAATCAGGTCGAGGGACTCCTCCATCTCCGCGGTGAAGCTCTCCTGGACCGTCTCGGGGAAGTACTTCCGGAGGAAGTCGGCCACGATGAACCCGAGGAGGGTGGGCCGCAACGCCCCCCTCTCCTTCACCACATACCCCCGCTCCTGGATCACCGACACGATCTGGGCGTAGGTGCTCGGCCGGCCCACTCCTTCCTGCTCGAGCTTCTTCACGAGCGAGCCCTCGGTGTAGCGCTTCGGGGGTTCGGTGAACTTCTTCCGGTCCAGGACCTTCGCCGCGGGGATGGTGATCCCCTCTTTGAGTTCCTTCGGGAACGGGTTCCCCTCGTCCTCGAGCTTCCCTATTTTCAGCACCTCGGCGAACCCTTTGAAGACAGGGGAAGAGGTTGAGGCCACGAATTCATGGCCCGCGGCCTCCAGGGTCACTCGATACCGCTTCCAGATCCCATCGGCCATCTGGGTGGCGAGGAACCGCCTCCAGATGAGGTCGTAGAGCTTCCGCTGGTCCGGGGTGAGATATTGGCCGACCTCCGCAGGGGTACGGGAGACCTCCGTGGGCCGTATCGCCTCATGGGCGTCCTGTGATCTCTTCCTGTTCTTGAACACCCGGGGCCTGGACGCGAGATATTTCTTCCCGAAATTCTTCGCGATGTACTCCCGAGCAGCGGCGATGGCCCCCTCCGATACCCGGACGGAGTCCGTGCGCATATAGGTGATGAGTCCCACCGACTTTCCCCCGATCTCGACCCCTTCATAGAGCTCCTGGGCGACGCGCATGGTGCGGGAAGGGGCGAAGCCGAGCTCGCTCGCCGCGGCCTGCTGCAGGGTGGAGGTGATGAACGGCGCCGGGGGTTTTCTTATGACCTCCTTTTCCTCCCAGGAGACGACTATGAACTCCGCCTGGGAAAGTTCCTTCTTGATGCGCTCCACCTCTGCCGGGTCCCTGAGCTTACCCTTGAGCCTGGCGGTGAAGGGGGGCTCGGTGGCGAACTCCACCTCGATCTCCCAAAAGGCCTCGGGGACGAACTCTTGGATCTCCAATTCCCGGTCGCAGATGAACCGCAGGGCGACCGACTGAACCCGGCCCGCCGAGAGCCCCTCGTACTTACTCCCCGCGAGGACCAGCGAGAGGAGGGGGCTGATCTCATATCCCACTAGCCGGTCGAGGATCCTCCGGGTACGCTGGGCCTCCACCTTCCGGAGATCGATCTCACCGGGTTCTTCCAACGCGCGCTTCACTGCCTGGGGGGTTATCTCATGGAGGAGGATCCGCACGAATCTTTCCCGATTTCCATTGGAAAGCAATTCCATGAGGTCAAAGGCAATGGCCTCCCCCTCACGGTCGGGATCCGTGGCCAGATAGACCCGCGTCGCGTCTGCGATGGCTTGCCTCAGCTCGCGAATGAGCTTCCGGTTCTTGATCACCCACTTGGGTTTGAACCCTCCTGTGATGTCTACCCCGAGTTCCTTCTCAGGGAGATCCCGCACGTGGCCCTTCGAGGAGAGGACGAGGTACCCCCGGCCCAGGTACTGGCCGATGGTGCGCGCTTTGGTCGGCGACTCGACGATGACTACCTGTTTCATCTTCTGTTTGGCCCTGGACATTACCGCCTACCATCGCCTTTTACAACCCGTCGTGGCCTCCAACCGAACTCCAAGAGCATCCGGTAGAGGACCTCCAAGGGGAGTCCCATCACGTTGAAGAAGTCCCCCTCGAGCCCGGTGACGAAGGCCGAGGCCCTCCCCTGGATCGCGTAGGCCCCGGCCTTGTCTAACACCTCTTCGCAAGAAAGGTACCAGGAGATCTCCTCGGGGGAGAGGTCTCGGAACCGAACCCGGGTGAGGACGAGTTCGTGCAGCTCCAACTCTCCCCATTTGAGAACTAGACCGGTGTATACATGGTGCCAATCGCCCGAGAGCTGGGTGAGCATCCAGCGGGCCTCGTCCAGGTCCCGCGGCTTCCCGAAGTGGCGGCCACGGTGGAAGACCCCAGTGTCCGCTCCGATCACCAGTTCTTCCGGTGAACATCGCGCTTCCTCTGCCTTCAACCGGGCCGCACGGACCAAATCCATAGGCCGTCGTATCTCCCCCTCCTCCACCGCGGGTGGACGCACCGCGAATACCGGAACGATCAGGCGTAAAAGCTCTATCCGGCGCGGTGAGGAAGAGGCAAGGACGATCCTTTGTCCACCGCCAGGGCTTGCGCGATAATTCGAGGTCATGGAAATCATTTATAGCCCGCGGTGCCTTGAATACCAACAGGTTTGGCACCCTGAATCCCCGGCGCGTGTACGCATCGCCTCCCAATACTTGGAGAACAAGGGCTTCCCCTTCTTGGAGCCGGAGCCGGCGCACGACGAGGAGCTCCTCACCGTCCACGCGGAGAACCACATAAGACGTATCGACTCAGGAAATTTTTTTGACCCGGACTGCCCTCAATATCCGAACATCGATTTCTACGCCCGGCTCGCGGTGGGGGGGGCGATCCTGGCACAGCGGCGTCGGGGATTTTCTCTCATGCGGCCCCCGGGCCACCACGCGGGGCCCCACTTCCTCGGTGGCTTCTGTTACTTCAACAACATCGCTGTGGCGATCCGGGTTTCGGGGATGCGGACCCTCATCGTCGACATCGATGGCCACCACGGGAACGGTACCCAGGCCGTCTTCTTAGGAGATGAACAGGTGATCTACGTTTCGCTTCATCAACGTTGGAACTACCCCGGTACCGGGCTCGAGTCGCGCGAGAACTGTCTCAATTACCCCCTTCCTGCCCGTTGTGGGGCGGAGACGTTCATTTCCACATTGGAACGAGCGCTGGAGGAGGCGGGAAAGAAGGGTCCGTTTGAACAGCTCGCGATCTCCGCTGGGTTCGATACCTACAAGGACGATCCCCTGGCCTCCATGGGGCTCGAGGTGGAGGATTACCGGAAGATCGGACGACTCCTCGGGAAATTAAGACTCCCCACCTTCGCGGTATTGGAGGGTGGTTACGTTCCGGAGATCATCGGTCCCGCGGTGGAGGTCCTCATCTCGGGCCTGGAGGAAGGAGGAGCCCTCACAGGTCCCGAGCCTCGCCCACGAGAGGAATAACTGCCTCAGCTAGATCTCCGTAGTGTACGGTGAGAGGCTGGGTCGGGTTGAACTCTTCTCCCAGGAGGACTATCGCGGCCACGGGCTTTCCGAAATAGACCTCCCCCGCGAGGAAATCGCCGTCTACGTTGACGAAACTCTCGGCCGTAGGCCGTATTTCCCCTTCGCCCTGCGAGAACCAGATGGCCAAGGGATCGAAACGCACCACCGGGACCAGAGGGATCTGGCTGTAGGCCCAGATCAACACGGCATTTTTGTTCACATAATCGAGGAGGATATCACGCCACCGAGTACGGGATTCCACCGCCCGCTCGTCGATATAAACGAAAACAAAAAGCACTCGCTGCGGCGCCCCTACACTTTCGGGGGGAATCTCCACCGGAAGCACCGCCACTACCTCCCGGGGGAGGCCCGTTTCCCGCAGATTCTCATACCATTGCTCTTCTGTTTGGCCGCCGAGAGAAGCCTGAGCCCACGCGGCTCCGACGCAAAAGGTGAATACCGCCAGCGCCGGAAGGAGGCGCCTCACCCTACGGACAGCACCACCAACCGACGAAGGCACCGAGCCAGACTAGCCACCAAACCAGCAGAAGAAGCCACCACGCGCCACAACACATGTTCCCGTCACCCCCTTGACGATTCTCCTCATTACTATAGCCGCAGTGAACTTCCTTGCCAAGTGTTACCCGTTACATTGCGTTCCTAAAAATGGGGATCTATAATGGGTGTGCCATGCGAAAGTCACATTGGATTCTAGCTTTTTGCGCACTCCTCGCTCTGAGTACCGATGCAGAAACGGTGCGGATGTCTCTCACCCCTATATTGGGATCAGCTCCTGTACTCTACGCGGTGGAATGGGGCATGTTCGCTGAAGAAGGGCTTGAGGTGGAGCTCATTCCCCTGGCTTCTCAACGTGACAGGATCTTCGCCTTCCAGGCGGGCCAGGTGGACGTGATAGTCACCGATGTGGCCTCGGTAGTCCTGCTCGCGGCCCGGGGGCATCCCCTGGTCGTCGCCACCGCTTTCGTCCCTGAGAACCCAGGGACTCAGTTCTCCATTCTCGTTCAAACTAAATACTCGGGTGTGAAGACGCTGGAAGACCTCGTGGGACTCCTGGGGAGCCGGAATTTCTTTCGGATAGCGTTGCCCCTTCAATCCGACATAGAGTTCGCCACCGACATGGCTCTCGGAGCCCGGGGCTTCGAACCCGATCCACGCATTTATTTCGGCCAAGACAACCTCTTCATCATGGCCTCTATGGTGGTTTACGGGATGGTGGCGGCCGCAGTATTGCCTGAGCCATACGCGAGTTTCTCCCGCGAATTCGCGCAAGCCGAGGGCTTCGGCCTCATCGTTCTCGAGGACTTCACCGGAGTCCCAATCCTTCCACATCTCATCGTGTTTCAACGGGACTTCGTGGAGAAAAACCCGGATACAGTACGGAGATTTCTGCACGCTTTTGGTGCTGCCGCGGCCAGGATGAACGAAGAGAGCAAAGAAGGGCTCCTTACCCTGGGAGCACCCGAGGTCCTCCGTCTTTTTTATCGAGGGCTGGACCCCGAGCAAGTGTTGGCACATCCAAGCGTTCAAGCGGCCATCGAGGCCGTCACCGTCCCCCATTTCTCCATGCCAGGCCCCCTCGACCGTGAGATCTACGAGCTCGTGCACCAATGGGCTCTGTCCAAGGGCTATGTGCGGGTCGAACATCCCTATGAGGAGGTAGTGACCGGCGAGTTCGTGGAATGATTTCGGTAGAAGGCCTCAGAATCGAGTACGGGCGCGGTAGGCGTCGGACTCTCGCCGTCGAGCGAGTCGACTTTCAGGTGGCTGATGGTGAGTTCGTAGCGCTTATTGGGCCCTCGGGTTGCGGGAAGACTTCGATCCTCTTGGCCATCGAGGGGATCATCAAGCCCACCGCAGGGCGGATCTTGATCCAGGGGGAAGGCGTGAGGGGTGTCCGGCGGGATGTTGCCTTCATCACCCAAGATGCGGGGCTCCTCCCCTGGAAGACGGTGCGTCAGAACGCCGAGCTCGCCCTGCGATTGCAACACCGCCCCCGTGAAGGGGTGCAGGAGATACTGAAGACCTTGGGCCTCGGGGGCTTTGAAAACCGTTACCCCGCGGAGCTCTCCGAGGGTATGCGCCGGCGAGTGGGGATCGCGAGGGCCTTGGCCCTGCGACCGGAGGTCTTCCTCATGGATGAGCCCATGGCGAACTTGGATACTTTAACGCGCGAACGGATCCAGGAGATCATCCTGCGTCTCTGGCACATGTACCGCTTCGCCGGAGTGCTCGTCACCCACGATATCGAGGAAGCAGCCTTCTTGGGTCAACGCATCATCATCCTCTCGCCACGGCCCGCCAGAGTTGTGGAGGTGATCGAGAACCCGGAGATGGGGGAAGCGGAATACCGCCGCTCGCCGATGTTCTACCGGATAGTGGCGCGAGCACGGGAGATCCTCAAATCACAGGAGGGTCGATGAGACAGTCTTTTCATTACCTCGCGGCGGCATTCGCGATTTTCCTCTTTTGGACCTTGATGTCGTTTGCGCTGGAACTCTCGCGGGGGTGGCCCCTCATCCCCTACCCTTGGAACGTCGCCGCCGCCGGGGTCCAGTATTGGAATCAATGGATTGCAGCGTTCGCTTCCTCGGCTAGGCGGTTCTTCATTTCCCTCATCTTGTCCTTCGCCACTGGCCTTCCCCTCGGGCTTCTAGTGGGGGCAAGCGAACGCTTACATCGCTGGTTTTCGCCCCTAATCTACCTTCTCTACCCCATTCCCCCCATCGCCCTACTCTTCTTCCTCTACATGGCCTTTGGAGTTGGAGAAATGGTGAAGGTGATCACCGTGAGCCTCACCCTCTTCTTTCAAGTGTTGGTGGCGGCCCACGGGGCGGCGAAGAACATCTCGCCGAGCTATATCCTAGCAGTCAAGGCTGCGGGGGCGAACAGCTTACAGCTCCATCGCCACGTCATCTTCCCCGCGGTCCTCCCGGAAGTCTTCACCGCCGCCCGAGTGTCTGTAGGCTTGGGGATAACCATGCTTTACATCGCGGAGACGAAGCTGGGGATCCTGGGCGGCCCAGGGGCGGGACTCGGGGGATTTATCGAGACCTACGCAATGCGCACCGATCTATCCTTGGCCGGAGTGGTGGGCCTGGCCTTCCTGGGGCTCGCCTTTTACGTGCTCCTCGAGTTACTGGAGCGTTGGCTCTGTCGGTGGAAATATGCCGGGAAGGGTTAAGGGCACGGTCCTCTTCGTCTATAACCAACGAAAGCGGGGAGCGGCGAAGGTCGCCACCCAAGGGAAGCGCTGGTGTCGGGCCCATGGGATTCCGGCCCGGACGACACCCCGGCGAGCGATTGAGCTCGACGACGTTTCCCTGGTCGTCGCCATCGGGGGAGATGGGACTCTATTACGTGTGGCGAGCGCTATCTATCCTCGCGAGGTCCCCATCTTCGGGGTCAACGTCGGTGGAGCACTCGGGTTTTTGAGCGCCGGGGGCCCCGAAGACATCGTCCCTCTGCTCGAGGAGTACATAGCGGGAAATTTTCGGATGGAACCAAGATTACGCCTTCTCCTGGAGACAGGGGAGGAGAGGTTCAGCGCGCTGAACGATGTCGTCTTCACTGGTCCAGGTTCCTACCATTTCACCCAGCTCGAGGCGTTGATCGAAGGGGACCGGGCCCTAGCCTTTTCCGGGGATGGCCTTATCGTCTCAACCCCCACTGGATCTACCGCCTATGCCCTCGCATGTGGAGGACCACTCCTCCACCCGAGCACAGAGGCATTGCTCCTGGTGCCCCTCGCGCCACACGCCCTCAAAGTGCGGCCAGTCCTCGTGCCCCCGGATGTGACGGTGGAAGTGAAGGCCCTTTACGCAACCAACGTCTTCGTGGATGGCGACAAGATCTTCTCCCTGAAACAGGGGCAGACCGTTTCCATCAGGAAAGCACCACTATGTACCATGCTCGTGAGGTTCCCACGGGAGCCAAATTTCTTCGAGAGGGTCGCGCACTGTTTCGGCTGGCCTCTCTGAGAGTTCAAGCGCCGTCCGGGCTAAAGTCGGTTTCCCAGAGCTCGTCTTCCTCCACGAGGTAGAATTGAGCCCGCTTGGATTTGATGCGCAGAAGAACATAATCGGGATCATCCGGTCCTTCCCAGAACTCTGCCCACTCTTCCTCCCAAAACTCCCGCTTTAGGTTTGGGTCATCCACTATCTCGGCCTCACCGAAGAATGTAGCGTAGGCGTCCTTCTCGAGGGCGAGGAAGAAGGCGGTTACCCTGGGGTTCTCCTCGATGTGAGAGACTTTACGGGAAACGCGGCTGGTGGCGAACCAGAGGATACCTTCGTCCTCTTCGTAGGCGAGGAGGGTCATAGGACGGATATAGGGAAACCCGTCGTCGCCTACGGTAATGAGGAGATCCACATCGGCCTCGTCCAAAATTTCCCAAAGCTGTTCTTCTAAATTTCTCATATCATAATGAGAATAACCCAAATATATATCGGCCACAAAAGTTATGCGCGTAAAATTAGGGACCCTTAACGGCTTTCTGGATGCGAGGGTTGATTTCCTCCCGCAGCCAGTCGGCCACGAGGTTGATGCCTACGACAATCGCGGTGAGGGCGATTCCCGGAAAGACAATGAGCCACCACTTGCCTGCGTAAACGTATTTGCGCCCGATGGAGATCATCATCCCCAGGGAGGGTTCAGTCACCGGGAGCCCCACCCCGAGAAAGCTCAGGGTGGCTTCAAGCATGATCACAACCCCGAAGTCCACCGCCGCCACCACGAGAAGTGGGGGCACGGCGTTGGGAAGCACATGCCGGAGGATGATGCGGTGGCTCTCTGCGCCCACAGCTCGGGCAGCGTTTATGTAGTCCTCCTCCTTGATGGCGAGAACCGCTCCCCGCAGGGTGCGGGCGTAACGTACCCAGTCAGTAAGTGAGATGGCAAGGACGAGGACGAGGACCCCTTTTTGCTTGAGGAGCCCTAACACCAAAATCGCCATCAGGGTGGTGGAGAAGGAGTAGAAAACGTCGGCCAAACGCATGACCACGGCGTCGATGAATCCCCCGTAGAAACCGGCCAAGAGGCCCATCACCATTCCGAAGGTCCCCGCCACGAGCACCACCCCGAAGGCCACAGTGAGGGAGGTACGGCAGCCGTAGAGGATGGTGCTCAAAACATCGCGCCCCTGTTCGTCCGTGCCAAGGAGAAACGGCGCCTCGCCTCCCTCCATCCAAATGGGAGGCTTGAGGGAATCGGCGAGGCTCAGGATCCCGAGGTCATAGGGATTTTGTGGGGCGATCAAAGGGGCGAAGATAGCCCCCGCTACGAACAGGGAGAGGATGGTCGCCCCTGCCACCGCGGAGGGATCTCCCAGGAAGTGCCTCAGTGCCCTCCCTCTAGACATAGCGGATCTTAGGGTTGATAAAGACGTAGAGGATGTCCACCAGAAGGTTCAAAGAGAGGATTACGATCGACACGAAGGTTATGTAGGTGACGATCACCGGCTGGTCGCTCTCGAAGATCGCTGAGAGCAGGAGGTTTCCCATCCCCGGCCACTGGAAAACTGTCTCGGTGACGATGGAGAAAGCGATGAGTTCCCCGAACTGGAGGCCGATCATGGTGACCACAGGGATGAGGGCGTTGCGGAGGGCATGTTTGAATAGGACTGAGCGTTGGGGGAGGCCCTTGGCCCACGCGGTCTTGATGTACTCCTCCCCCAGGATCTCCATCATCCCCGCGCGTGTGAGCCGGAGCAGCACCGCCAGCTGATATGTGCTCAAAGTAAGCGCCGGAAGGATCAGGTGTTTGATGCCGTTCCAAGTGAGGAAACCTGTCCGCCAGTTCCCGAATAGCCGCACCACCTCACCCCTCCCGAAGGGAGGAAGGAGCCGAAGTTCCACCGCGAAGATCATGATGAGGAGGATCCCGGTGAGGAAGGTGGGGACGGAGATCCCCAACAGTGATCCTGCCATGATAAGTCGGCTCACGGGGGAGTGCGGCGATACCGACACCAACACGCCCAGCCCCACCCCAAAGGTAACAGCTATCAACATGGCCATCAGGGCGAGCTCGAGGGTCGCCGGCAATCGCTCGAGGATCACCTGCATGGCCGGGAGCCGGCTCACGAAGGACATGCCGAAGTTCCCACGCAAGGCGTTCTTGAGAAAGATTAGGTACTGGACGTAGAAAGGCTTGTCGAGGCCGAGTTTTTGGCGGACCATCTCGAGCTGTTTGGGGGTGGCGTAGCGGCCCGCCAGGGCCCAAGCGGGGTCGCCCATGTATTGAAAAATCACGAAGCAAATGAAGGACACGGCCAATAGGACGAGGAGGCCCTGGCCGATACGCCGCACGATGTAAGCTCCCATCCGCCTCCACGAAAAGGAACAAAAGGGGGGCGCGGAGGATTTCCGCGCCCCCTCAAATCCGTCCCATTTAGGGCTGGATCACATCTACGATGGTCATCCAGGTGTCGGGCCTGGGCGTGAACTTGACCCCCGAGGGCTTGTAAACCGCATAGGAATCCTCAAGGTAGAAGAGCGGGATGTAGACGATCTTCCACTCGAAAGCGATGCGGTTGGCCGTCTGAGACCACTCCACGTAGAGGTCGGGGTCGACGATGGTGTCCGACTCCTCGATGAGGCGGTCGAGTAACTTTTCGCTGATATCGCCGGCGTTGAAGAGGCCGTACCCTCGCTCCTCATTGTAGGAGTGGACCAGCTTGGTGAAGGTCCGCATCGCCGAGTAGGCCCCGTCGAACCAGCCGAGGTAGTAGAGCTCCACGTCGTGGTGCGTCACCTCGGGGAAATAGATCGCCTTGGGCTTGGCGTCCACGGTGACCTTGATCCCGATCTTGGCGAGCTGTTTTGCGATGGCCTCCGCGGTCTCCTCGTCACGTGGGTAGCGGTCGGTGGGTGCCTTAAGGGTGACCGAAAAGCCATCGGGATACCCGGCTTCCGCCAATAGGCGCTTTGCCTCTTCAGGGTCATTGGGAAGCCGTTTTATCTCGGGATTGTAACCCACGGTGGGCGGATCGGCGATCTGGGCCGCGGGGCTCGCGTGGCCGAACATCACCTTGTCGATGAGTTCCTGGACATTGATCGCCATGTAGATCGCTTTGCGTACGCGCACATCGTGCATGGGGTACTCGGGGGTCTGCTTCATCCCCAGGAACATGCCGCGACGTGCCGGCCGGGTGACGATCAAAAGGTTGGGGTTGGCCTTGGCGCGGTCGAAGAGTTCCAATGGAATGTCCTGGATGATATCCACCGTGCCCGTTTCGATGGCCGCGAGCCGGGTGAAGGAGTCCACGATTTCCTTAAAGACCACCTTCTTGACCGGCGGCGGCCCGCCCCAATAGTCCTCGTTGGCAACCAACGTGAGATGATCGCCTCGGATCCACTCCACGAACTTGTAGGGCCCAGTGCCGATGGGGTACGAGGCCACCTCTCCCTGGGAGCGGGACTCGGTGGACTCCTTGTCCATAATGAAAATCTGATGCATGTTCTGCACGAACCAGGCCACCGGCCGGGTGGTCTTGACGTCGATCACCCAGGGATCTCCATCCACGGGCTGCACGGACTCCACCAGCTGGCCCGTGGCCAGGAACTCGGAGACGCCGGGGTCCTTCAACCGTTCGAAGGTGAAGGCGACATCCTCCCACGTGAAATCGTTTCCGTTGTGGAACTTGACGCCCTTGCGGAGGTAAAAGCGCCACGTAAGCGCATCCACCCGCTCCCACGAGACCGCCAGCGCCGGGAGCAGGGTCCCGTTCACGTCGCGGCGAGCCAAGCCCTCGAAGATGTTGCTCATGATGGAGAGGTTGGAGTCGGCGTCGGAACCGTGGGGGTCCATCGTCCGCGGGGGAGCGGAGAGGCCGATCACCACCTTTTCGATCGTCTGCGCACCCAGGCCGATGCTGAACATAAGCCCGAAAAACAACAGGAACATCCCGACTTTCCGCATCTTAACCCCCTTTGTGCACCTTTTTAGGATTGGGGCAGTTTTTTCTCCCTTCGTATCACCTCCTTCCTCTGGGACACATGCGGGGGGACGCTGTGTGCCAGGGGAGAAATCCTGTGCAAGAGAGAACCCGCTCCTGCCCCCTTTCCGCTCCACAGATGAGGATTATAACGCTTTCTCGGCGGGAAAAGGACATGAATACAACGCGCCCGGGAGGACTCGAACCCCCAACCCTCGGCTCCGAAGGCCGATGCTCTGTCCAATTGAGCTACGGGCGCAGATCCCGTGATAGGTGACACGTGACAAGATCTTCTTTCCGTCAAGCATCATGCATCACCCATCACGGGTCTTGGGAGGAGCGACGGGACTCGAACCCGCAACCACCGCGTCCACAGCGCGGTGCTCTGCCTTTGAGCTACGCTCCTCTCCCGCGCCCGGGAGGACTCGAACCCCCAACCTGCGGCTTAGAAGGCCGCTGCTCTCTCCTGTTGAGCTACGGGCGCGACCCTCCGTGACGCGTAACGACTGTAAAAGTCCCGAATCCACTTCCCATCACGCGTTACACGCCACCCGTCACGGAAGCTGGAGCGGGTAGCGGGAATCGAACCCGCGTCACTGGCTTGGAAGGCCAGCGCTCTACCATTGAGCTATACCCGCCCAATTGAAAGCTGGTCGGAGAGGCCGGATTCGAACCGGCGACCTCAGCGTCCCGAACGCTGCGCGCTAACCAGGCTGCGCTACTCTCCGACCGCCTCCCCAAATTATACCCGGGCCGTGCCGGCTCAGGGAAGCACCAAGAAGAGCGTCCTCCCCTCCCGTGCCACCGTAAGGAGGATATCGGCGTCGGCAGGGAGAGCTTCCACAATCGCCTTCCATTCCGCGAGGCTCCGCACGGGTTTGCGGTTCACCTCGATGATCACGTCCCCCTTATCGACCCCTGCCCAATCGGCCCGTGAACCTTCCCGCACCGAGACGACGAGGAGGCCCTCCACTCCAGTGGGGACCCGGTACTTCCGCGCAAGCTCGGGGGTGAGCTCTCGGAGGACCATGCCGAAGTACTCCTCCTCCTGGGTCTTCTCGCTAGGCCTCATCTGAGCGAGCGCCTCCTCGGCCGGGCGCACACCGAGCACCACTTGCAGGGAGAGTCGCTCGCCATTACGGATGAGCTCCACGGTCACCGCGTCCCCGGGACGGCGGTACATGATTTCCAGCTGGAGCTCATTCGTATCGTGGACCGGTTTTCCATCCACCGCGGTAATGACGTCCCCCCGCCTGATCCCAGCCTCCTCTGCGGGGCTCCTGGGCACCACATCGGCCACCAAGACCCCACTGCCGGGTTCCACCCCAAACTGGGCGGCGAGTTCCGGGGTGAGGTCCTGGATATAGACCCCGAGCCAGGCTCGGGTAACCGCGCCTTTGGAGATAAGCTGAGGGAGCACCCGCATGATCTCATTGATAGGCACGGCGAAGTTGATTCCTTCGATCGCAATCCCCTGAGAGCTCATACGGGCGATGAGGGTGTTCATCCCCACCACCTCTCCCCTGGCGTTCACCAGGGGACCGCCGGAGTTACCGGGATTGATGGCCGCGTCGGTCTGGATCATGCGGCGGAAGTAGCCGCGGTCGTCGGGGCGGGGGACGTCGCGGCTGAGCGCCGAAACGATTCCCAGGGTCACGGTGTAGTCGAACCCCAAGGGGTTTCCGATGGCGATCACCCAATCTCCCACCCGCAGGGCATCGGAGTCCCCGATGGGGGCCGCAGGGAGTTCAGCGGCGCCTTCCACCTCGAGGACTGCCACGTCCAGCATCTCATCGGTCCCCAACACCTCGGCCCGGCGGATCTTTCCGTCCTGGGAAATGACCCTGACCTCCTCGGCATCGTTGACCACGTGCGCATTGGTGAGGACGTACTTCGCGCCCCCGAACTCGATAACGAACCCCGAGCCCAGCGAGGTCACTTTGCGCTCCGGGAGTGGGGGCTCGCCGAAGAACCGCCAGAACCACTCGAACTTGTCCCAAGGGTAGGCCCGCTTGGTCACGGCCTCGACCCGCACCACCGCCGGGGCCACCCGGGCGATGGCGGCGTGAATGGCTGTTTGGCCCGAGGCGGCGATGGATTCCTGTATATCCGTCTGGGCCGAGATCGTGAGGCCAAAACCGACCGTCAGGGCCAGGAGTAACCCTATCATCGTCCACTTACGCATGGCTGCCTCCTTCGAAGACCATCGTAGAAATTCCCTCTGGCGAGAAGATTACCCATCACGCCATCGAGGTCCAATGCAAAAATTGTGGATTTTCCGTGGAATATTGGGCCCGGGCGCTCGTGTTAGAATCCCTGCGATGGGGAAGGCAACGTTCAGGTTCTACGCCGAGCTGAACGACTTCTTGCCCCGTGACCGCCGGTTCCGGGACATCGAGTACGCCTTCTTCGGTACCCCCACGGTGAAGGACGCCATCGAGGCGCTAGGGGTGCCGCATGTGGAGGTGGACCTGATCCTGGTGAACGGGGAGCCCGTGGATTTCTCTTACCATTTGGAGGACGGGGACCGGGTGGCTGTCTATCCCACCTTCGAGAGCCTGGATATCTCTGGGATCTCATCGTTACGGCCACGGCCGCTGCGACGGGTGAAGTTCGTGGCGGACGTGCATCTGGGAAAACTCGTGCGGGTTCTCCGACTCCTCGGTATCGATGTGGTGCAGCCCGACGATCCCGAGGACGAGGAGCTCGTTCGGATCTCCCAGGAGGAGGGCCGGGTTCTCCTCACTCGAGACCGTCACCTTCTGAAGCACGGAAAGCTCACCCATGGCTATTACGTTCGCGCCGACGGCGCGGTGGAACAGGCGAGGGAAGTACTGCAGCGCTTCGATTTATGGGAAGAGGTACGCCCGTTCACCCGGTGTCTCCTATGTAACGGTTCCCTCGAGCCAGTGCCGAAGGAAGAGGTGCTGGAAAAGATCCCGCCGCGCACCGCTGCCTGGCTCGACGAATACACGCGGTGCCGATCCTGTGGGAGACTCTATTGGCCGGGTACCCATTACCGACGTCTGAATGAGATGATCGCCCGCGTCATCTCCGGGCGGCCAGGGGGGCGTTCATCCTCGGAGGGAGAGGAGCGCGCGGGCTAACTCCAGGTCCTCGGGGTAGGTGATCTTCAGATTGCGGGCCTCGCCCGAGACAGCGGCCACCCGACCCCCACGAGCGAGGACCGCCGCTGCGTCGTCGGGCAAGGGAAGCCCTCCTCGGTTCGCTTCCTCCAGGGCCTCGAGAACCAATGTCCGCTTGAACCCTTGCGGGGTCTGAATAGCGTGGAGTCCCGGACGATTTGGGCCCTCGTCACGGAGGAAGCCGCCCGCGGCGTAGCGGAGGGTGTCGCGCACCGGGATCACCGGTACCGCTGCCCCATGGACGGCGGCCGCCTTTAATACCCTTCGGATGAGGTCTGGGCTCACCAAGGGCCGTGCCGCATCGTGGATCAGCACATATTCCCCTCTGGCTGCGAATATCCCCGCGAGAGCCGAGTCCTGGCGGCGCTCGCCCCCAGGGACGACCTTCCAGGGAAGCCCGAGCTCCAGTAACGCTCCGCGGGCCAATTCCTCCTCGCCCGGCCGCACGACGACCACGATCTCCGCGACGACCTCCGCGATGACGAAGGCCTCTGCGGACCAACGCAGGAGCGGTTTCCCCGCAAGCTCCACGAGGGCCTTGTTGATAGGGGCACCGAAGCGCTCGCCCCGCCCCGCAGCCAGGATAACTGCCGTGGCCTCCGGCAACGGGTCCCTCACTTCTCCTCTTCCTTGGGGCGGGAAGGGGTGAGACGTTCCAGTTCGGTCCCATCGGGGTTTATGGCATAGATGGCCCACTCGCCGTCGCGGTCAGAGTTAAACACGATCTTTCCCGATGCGGACCAGTTGGGGTTCACGTCGGTGGCCTTGTCCGTGGTGAGTCGGAAGACCTCACCGGTATCGATATCCATGACGAAGATGTCTAGGTTATTCTTTTCTTGTGCGGCCATGTAGACGATCTTTTTCCCGTCCGGGGACCATGAGAGGTACATCTCGTTGAAGGAGTTCTCGGTTAGCTGCTTTTCCTCGCCGGTCTCGAGGTCCATGAGGAAGATCTCGTAGCTGTCCTCCCCTTGGTCAAGGTAGACGAGCTTCGTCCCATCGGGGGATAGGGCCGGCATGTAGAAATGCACCGGCTCCTGTTTGGGAAAGAGGAACCCACATCCGCCAAGGCCTAAGAAGAGTCCCACAATGCCCAAGCCGATCAATATCGCGAGCGTCCCTTTCTTCACCGTGCCTCCTTAGGGCTACACTAAATTATACGTAGCCGAATTGAACTTGACATCACATTAACGGGGCGGAAACTTGCAGCGGTTTCCATGCGCCAGGGTACTGCGATGAAGGACGTGGCTCAAGCCCTGCGCCTCCTCCGGGCAAAGCTTACGGAGGCCGGAATCGAGGAGGCCCACCGGGAATCGCTCCTCATTCTGGCCCATGTCTTGGGGATGGAGCCCTCAAGAGTCCGCGTTCATGATGAAGAGCTAGATCCGGGCGAGCAGGAGCTCCTCGCAATGTTGCTTGAGAAGCGCCTCCAGCGCTTCCCCCTTCCCTACCTCCTCGGTTGGATTGGCTTCATGGATTTCACCCTCTGTGTCAGACCGGGGATTTTCATTCCCCGGCCCGAGACAGAGGGCCTGGCCGAATTGGTCCTGGACGTGGTGCGGAAACTTCCCCCACAAAGTAAAGTCCTCGACATATGCACGGGGTCCGGTGCCCTGGCCATCGCCGTCGCCCGGACACGAGAGGACCTGCACGTGGTGGCGGTGGATATCTGCGAGATGAGCCTCCGCTGCGCGTGGGAGAACGCTCACCGCTTAGGGGTGGAAAACCGGGTGGAATTCCGCCTTTCTGACCTCTTCGTGCGCGTACCCGAATGTTTTTCCCTGATAGTGGCGAACCCCCCTTATGTATCCTCGGATGAGATCGAGGGCCTTTCTCCCGAGATCTCGCGGTACGAGCCCCGGATGGCCGTGGACGGGGGTCCCGGGGGTGAAGAGGTGCTCCGGGCAATACTCGCTGAAGCCCCAAGGCACCTGATCTACCGGGGTTGGATCTTCTGTGAGATAGGTGACGGGCAAGGAGAAAATCTGGTACGATTTGCCAAAGAGGTTGCAAATTGGTTAGAACTACGGGTGGAGGAGGACTTAGGAGGTAGGGAGAGGTATCTGGTGGGGAGATGCTTGGGACCTACGACATAGCCGTTCAGGTTTCGGAGCTCTGTTACGTTACTCCAGAGGGCGTAGCCGTCTTCGATGGGCTTTCGTTCACACTTCTCCGGGAGGAGATCAAATTCGTGGTTGGGCCTCCCCTCTCGGGAAAGACGCTCCTGTTGAAGCTCATCATGCGCGAGATCTTCCCCACGCGAGGGCAAATCCTCGTCGCGGGGCGGAATATCCTTCGCCTGAACGTAAAGAAGCTTTACCGCCTCAGGGAACGCATCGGTTTCGTCCCCTACCCGCCCGTAATCCTGACCTCCCGTACCGTGGAGGAGAACCTCCGGTTCAAGCTGCGGGCGCTGGGGATCGAGGGCGAGCGAGCGGAGGAAGGGCTAGAAAAAGCCCTCTCCCTCACGGGCCTCTCCCCACTGAAAGAGCTCATGGCATATGAGCTCGGAGAAGGAGAGCGAAGGGTGTTGGCCATCGCCGTGGCGATCTGCAATGACCCCGTGGTGCTCCTCTGTGACGACCCTTTCCGCGGCCTTTCTTCTCAAAACCAGGAGCGCGTGGTCGAAACTCTGCGTTCCTTGCAGAAGGGCGGGATAGCCTCCCTGGTCACCTCCCAAGACACCTCTCTACCCCAACGGTTTGGGTTCCCGCAAGAAGTGGTCCTTCCTTTGCGGCCGGAGGTGGTGGCGTGATTCGGGGGGTTGGGTTCATCTTCGCCGAGCTCTTCCGCACCTCGCTGAGAAGTTGGACCCGGTGGCTCGGCTTCTCCCTCGCCCTGGGACTCGTACTCGCGAGTGGGAGCGCCTTGGCTTTGCTCCAAGAGGGGCGGAGCGAAGGCGGTTTTCCCCAGACGTACTGGATCCTCGTGCTCAAGCTTTCCCCCGATCTCAGGGACGAAAAGATAAATGAGCTCGGTTGGCACTTCTGGACGCTCGAAGGGGTGAAGAGGGTTTCCTACCGCTTCGCCGGTGACGAGCTCCCGGGCGGAGGGACGGCGGAGGAACGGAGCCTCCTGCTATGGACGGAAGAGGGTTCTAAGGTCGAAGGACTCGTGAAGCAGGTCCAAGCGATCGGGGAGGGCGCGATTACCGAGGTGGACGTCATCCATCGTGTTATGCCCCCACCGGCGAGCCTGCCTCCCCTCTCCCGCGTGGTGGCCATGGTGGCTTTGGCTTTATTCGCGTTTATCTCGTTGGTCGTGGGACGGGTAGCTGTGGGGGGCACCTTCGTCACTTGGCAGACCGAGTGGGACTTTCTGAGGTACTCCGGCGTGGAACCGTGGAAGCTCTGGGGGCCTTTCGTGGGGACAGCGGCCCTTTGGGGCCTCTTCGGGGGCGCTATATACCTCTTGGTCTACGAGGGGATCAAATTCGCTGTAAGGAATATCGTGACCGTAACACAGATAGCACCGGGTTACTTATCGGGGGGCCCGCTCCCCTTCGTGGTGGCCTTCGTGGTGGCCCCGCTGTGGGGTGCCACGGCTGGAGGGATCGCCCTATTCCTCAGCCTCCACAGGAAACCTTATCCTCGGGGCTTGGAGGAGGTTTGACCCTTCCCCCGAAGAAGCTCATCCCTCGATGCACCAAATAGGAAATGCCTATTCCCACGAAGAGAAGTTCCAAGAACCTGAAGGTGAGGACGAAGGCTACCGCCCGTTCCGAGGGAATTCCCACAATCCCCAATATGGCCATCCTCCCCCCTTCGGCAATCCCAACCCCGGCTGGTGTGATCCAGAAGAAAGAGGAAATGATCACATTTATGCTGAAATAAAGCGAGAGTTGAGGAAAGGTAAGCCAGGTATTCTGTCCCACTCCGAAGAAGATCTGGGGGCGCATATAATTGCAAAAAACCGCTAACGATTGGAAGATGAAGGCCAAGAATGCATAAAGAGGGCGGCGACTCAGGACTCTATGGGCAGTTTCCTCCACATCACATATCTTTCGCGCAGCTTTCGCGAAGAACCTCGCCCGTGGAAAAAGGGACGCGAAGGCGAAGAAGGCACGACTCAAGAGGCGATAATTTCTCACGAACGCCCAGAGGACGAAAAACGAGAGAAGCAATAACCCTCCGAGGCTCACCAACAACACTTTTTTCGTAAAATATGTAATATTAGGAGAAATTATAACAAAAAAACCGCCTATTGAAGCGAATAAGATGGTGCTCACGGAAGCGAGAATCCGCTCAACTACCACGGTGGCCGTGATCTCGGTGAGGGGGGTGCTCTTTTCCCCCACCAACATTACCCGTATCGGTTCCCCCCCGAGATATGCCGAAGGTGTGAGGTAGCTCACCGCGAAGCCCGAGGCTAGGGACCCGATGAGCCGCGTCCAGCGAGGCCGTATCCCGAGCGCCAACAAGAGGACCTTCCAGCTGAGGATCCAAAATAGAAGCGCGAAGACCACATCTCCGAAGACGGCCAAAAATCCCCTCCAGCCGAGCCTCCCGATTTCCTCCAGTACGTTGAGTGGGCCCGCTAAATAGAGGATAAAACCGAAGAGGCTAAATCCCAGGATGCCGAACAGGCAACTCAAAAGGCGCTTGCGCATATCTCCTCAAAGATACTGGGTCGAAGAGCATCTTTCCATTTTGCTCGGGCGCTTTCCCGTGTCCATATGATCGGGACGTTTGATGCCAAACCTCCGAAGGATCGCCGGGGCTATCTCCCAAATAAAGGCTCCGTCGGTGAGATCAAAGTCCCCGGTGTGACACAAAACACCATGCAGTCTGTGGTGAGCCGGAAGGCTGGGGGGCGAGAACGGTTCGTGGTGGAGGAAGAGAAAATGGCTCGACACCAAGACCTCTTCGCGGCTTACGAGAAAGAGTTTTGGCGCACTTCCCAACTTCTCCCCCCAGTAGATCTCATCCACGGCGAAGACCCTCCTTACCAGGAGTTCTCCATCCGGAGTACGCGTTTCGAGAAGGGCGTTAACCAATTCCGCTTCCCTGCACTTATCACGCAGGTGGATCGCTCCCATCCCCCCCAGGGAATAAGCGGCGGACCGGGCCCAATCCACGTCGTTCAAGGAGGGGAAGAGCGTTCGCCCGAGGAGAGCTCCACGCCAGAAGGAAGCGAGGTCGCGGGTCAATGGGAACTTGTCCAACGTGCGGGCGATCCCCTCCGCCAGCCGCTGGATCCTGACCGGTGTGAACCCCGAGGTGAAGAGTCCTCCTTTGATCCACTGGCGCGGGCCCCGCTTGAAAGAGATGAACCCACGGCGGTAGAGCCACGTGTTGAGATGAAACTCAAATTGTAGTGGACCCATACCGTGGTCCGAAAGGAGAAGGACCTCTCGGGGAGAGAGCTGACCGACCAACTCTCCTAACGCACGATCGGCTTCGACGAAGACCTCTTCCACCGCGCTCTCTCCCCAACGCGAATGCTGCACCGTGTCCGTTACCTGATAGTGGACCCCCAGCACTCGGGGACGATAAGCCATAGCGAGGACCTGCGCGGCCCGGGTCCTCTGGCGAATGCATTCTTTCAGCTCCTCGATCCAACCGGCTCCTGCACGGGGTGGCGGTGGATTGAATTGGTACTTGCCCACCTTTTCACGCAGGAGCCGCAGCGCATCGGGGGGATGGGAGGGAGAACGACTTGGAGCTAGGAATCCGGGGATCCAGAACCCATACTTCAGCGGTCGGGGCGGGAATCCCATCGGAAAACCCAAGAAGCCCACGGGGACCTTTTCGGCGAGGAGTTCCCAGAAGGTGGAGTAAGGAAAGTCTTGAGCGCTTACGAGGCGGGGTTTTTCCCGGGGTCGATAGTGGAGGAAGTCGAATATCCCGTGTTTCCCGGGGTTGACCCCCAGATGGAAGCTCGCCCACGCCGTGGGCGTTATGGGGGGGATCGTGCTCATCAAGGGAAGCACTTCTCTATCACCCAAGAGTTCGCGCAGGTTGGGAAGAATTCCCTTATCGAGCCAGCGGCGGACGGGCTCGTACGGTGCCCCGTCCCACGCGACGACCAATAAATCCAGTTTCATTGTGGTTCAATTTCTATCAGGCTAATGGCAAAAGTACAACCTAAAGGTGTAAAAGTTTCCTCGGGACATGCGCTTACCTCATATCTTGCCGGTGAGCATCCAAAAAATGTAGGTGAGGAGCCGGATATTTCCCCGGACGAGATAATCGCCCATCCCTTGAGGGAAGCGCCGTGGGGAGTTTATCACCCACAGGTCTCGGATGAGGAGGACCTTGCCCAATCGCCTGAGCTTGAGCCCGAGCAGTATGTCCTCATAGTCAGGATATCCTTGGGGAAACGAGCCGTCGGGGAATTTGAACCCATCCACCTCGAGGAACGCCTTTTTCCGCACGGCGAAGTTCGGGCCCGGGAGTGCGGTGAACCCGAGCCGGAAGAGGAGAGGCCTTACCACATTGCTGAGCCAGTTCCCGCTCAGGCGGTCCCAATGTCCTCCGTAGCGGAAGGGACCGCAGGCCGCGACGACCTTCGGATCGGAGAATGGGGCGACCAAACGCTCGAGCCAATCGGGGGGTGCCCTGACGTCGGCGTCGGTGGAGACGATGATCTCCCCGGCAGCTTCTTCAAACCCCGTCTGCCTCGCGCGGGCAATCCCTCGCTCCCGCGACACGATGACCCGCGCCCCAGAGGACCGGGCTACCTCCACCGTGCCATCGGCTGAGCCCCCGTCGACCACGACCACCTCGAAGTCCTTGAAGGTCTGGGCATCGAGTATCTCCAAACACCTCTTCAGATTCTTCTCTTCGTTCAGCGTTGGAATGACGACGGTCACCTGGGGCATCTTTCCCTTCCCCCCGAGGCCACTAAGCGATACAACTCGAGTAGTCGCTCCCCCACCCGCTTCAACTCGTGTTCCAGGGCGAATGTCCTGGCGTTACGGGAGAGTCGTTCCCGCAGGGACGGTGCTTCCGCCACGACGCGGATCGCGTCGCGGAATTCCTCCACTGAGTTGGCCTTGAGGCAGTGGAGCCCATGCTCGAGATAGGAGAATGCGGGTACGTCACGTACCACGATAGGCTTACCCAAGGCCGCGGCCTCCAGGAGCGCCAGCGGTTGGTTCTCGCCGTAGGTGGGGAAGAAGAAGAGGTCGCAGGCGTCGTACGCACCCGCGGGATCCTCCACGAACCCCGCGAACCGCACGTTCCTCGGGGCCTTCCTAATCACCCATTCCATGCGGGGGTAGAAGGCCAAGGGTCCCCACCTCTGTCCGAACCAAATGAACTGGAACTTTGGGAGACGCTCAGCCACGGCAATGAAATCCAGAACCCCCTTTCGGGGGAGGACATTTCCGGCCGAGTAAACGGTGAACCCCCGGAGGCCCAGCATCTCTCGCCACCGCTTCCTGCGTTCCTCATCGGGACGGAAGCGGGAGAGGTCCGCCCCGTTGCTCACCACGTGGACGGGACCCAACCCTCGCTTTGCGAGCATCGCGGCCGCGAACTCCGAAGGGACGAAAAGCGCGTCCGCTCGGGAATAAACTCGGTCGAGGAGCCTCTCGTAGAAGGGGGCGAGGAGGCAGGTGCCCGTGAAACCGCCTGCGAAATCGTAGCGGCCGATGGAGTGGGCGTGCATTATCACGGGAATCCCGCGCCTTTTGGCCCACCGCAAGGAACGGAGGGATCTCGGCCCGAACCAGTGCAGGTGGAGGACATCGTACTCGCCACGCGGATCAGTAGTAACCTCGACCCCCATCTCCTTCAGAGCCCGTAGGTGATTTACGAAGGCCCGATAGATCCCGGAACGGGCGAGGAGACGTGCGGCTTCAAGATATAGACAAACCTTCATCCTGCCAAGGATACCGTTCCTCATGGGATTTCAACAAAACGGCTTTTCTCAGCGCAAGAGGAGGGAGACCAAGTAGAGGAGGAGAAAGAAACCCAAGATAAGTGCCACAATGATCAATGTGGTGTAAAGTCCCATGCGAACGAGGGTCTGTTTCTCCCCGGCCGAAAGGTTGACCTTTCGAGGGTGGAGAAGTTCCAATTTTCGGGCCTTCTTAAGCATCTTCACCGAAGGCCCGATCTTCCCCTGTTTTCGATAGACGACGCCGAGGTTATGGTGAGCGAGGGCGTGGCGGGGATCCTCTTCTATTGCCCGCTTGTAGGCATACTCTGCCCGGGCGAGGTCACCCGCATCGAAATAAATGTTTCCCAAACGGAAGTAGATCGTCGGTTTCTCGATCCCGTACTTCAGAGCCTCGACGAGAAGGTCGATCCCCTCCTTGTACCGCTTCGCCCGGCGGAGTTCCTCGGCCCGTGCGAGCGCGGCCCGGCAGATCCGCCCCCGTTCTTCCAGGGTCAGTGCTTCCGGTTCCGGGAGCGGAGGTACGAGAGCCTCTCCTTCACTGCCTTTATATCCAGCCATGTGAGATACTTGGGACTCCCTTTTTTCTTGCTCGGGTTTCGTAGGAGGAAGCTCGGGTGGAACATGGGGAAGACCTCGATCCCTCCCTTCCAGGTATGAAAACGACCCCGGAGCTGGGTGATACCCTGGGATGTCTCCAGGAGCTTTTGGGTGGGGGTGTTGCCCAGGGTGACGATTAGGAGGGGGTTTACCAGTGCGATCTGCGCGGCGAGCCAATCCCAACAGGAGTCCATCTCTGCCCGGGTGGGGACACGGTTCCCCGGGGGACGGCATTTGACCACGTTGGTGATGTAGACCTCGTCGCGGCTAATCTCCACGGAGGCGAGGATCTGGGTGAGAAGCTGTCCGGCCTTCCCCACGAACGGTCGTCCGGTTTGGTCCTCGGTCTCCCCGGGGGCCTCACCGATGAGCATGAGGTCCGCCCGGGGGTTTCCCTCTCCGAAGACCAGATTGGTGCGGTTACTCCCCAAAGGACAGCGCTGACAGTCATGCGCTTGGGCGGCCAAAAGATCTAAGGTGAGCTCTATGGAGGCCTTCAATGGGCTTCCTCCTCGAAGCTCGAGCGGGCAACGGGAATCGAACCCGCGACCTTCGGCTTGGGACGCCGACGCTCTACCAACTGAGCTATGCCCGCTTCCGAAACCTTATTATACCCCTAGAAGAGACCTCCGACCATCAGGGGCTCCAAGGCCGGCATGGACTTTCCCTGGAGGAAGGCGAGCGTCGCCCCGCCGCCCGTGGAGAGGTGATCGAAGTTATCCTCCAGGCCGAACTGGATAACCGCTTCCCCCGTCTCTCCCCCACCGACCACCGTGAACCCCGGCGCCTCGGCCAGGGCCCTGGCGATGGCCGCGGTGCCACGTGAGAAGGGCTTGTACTCGAACGCACCCATGGGACCCGCCCAGACCACGGTGGCCGCATCCCGCAGTTTCTTGGAGAAGGCACGCACCGTCTCCGGGCCGATGTCCAACCCCATCATGTCCGGCGGGATCTTCTCGGCGGGGACCACAGTGGTCTCGGCGGAATCTGAGAGCTCCTTCGCCACCACCACGTCTCTTGGCAGCAGCAATAGGACGCCATTCTTATAAGCACGTTCAGCGATTTCCTTCACCTTGGGGAGCAGCTCTTCTTCCAGGACCGATTTTCCAATCTCATAACCTTTGGCCTTGAGGAAGGTGAAGGCTGCCCCACCCCCAATGAGGATCCCGTCCACCTTGGGGAGGAGTTCCTCCAGGACCCCGAGCTTGTCCTTGGCCTTCTTGCCCCCGATGAGGAGATAGTAGGGACGGTCGGGATCATCGCGGACCTTGAGGAGGACCCTCACCTCTTCCTGGAGGAGAAATCCGGCGTAGGGTCGCAAAAATTTCGTCACTCCTACCGTCGAGGCGTGGGCCCGGTGGCACACCGCGAAGGCATCGTTCACGTATAGGTCGAAGGGAGAAGCCAACTCCCCGGCGAACTCTGGGTCGTTTGCTTCCTCGCCTAAATGGAAGCGCACGTTCTCGAGGAGAATTACCTCACCGGCCCCCATATTCTCCGCGGCTTCAGCCACCACATCGCCGACACAATCCGGGACCAGAGGCACCTCACAGCCCAGAAGCTCTCCCAGGCGCTCGGCTACGGGGGCCAGTGAAAGTTCCGGAACAACCTTCCCCTTGGGCCGTCCGAGGTGTGAAACAATGATCACTTTAGCTCCCTGCTTCCGCAGCCAGTTAATGGTGGGGAGGGTCTTACGGATGCGGAAATCCTCCGCCACCTTTCCATCCCTCAAGGGGACGTTGAAGTCAGCACGAAGTAGGACCCGTTTCGTTTTTACATCGGCCTCTTTTACATCGTGAAGTCTGATCATATGGAGATCACCGGAAGGATTCTAGCCAGTGAATTTTGGAACGCAAAGGTGCAAGCAGGGTTAAAATGTGTGCGGGATGAATGCGTTACCGTTGATTCTCGTGGCCTTGCTCACGATCTTCATGGGCCTCTTGGAGTTGGATTGGACCCAGTTTTTCACCGATCCAGCTCGGGAGTTATTCCGGGAACTGGTGGAGGAGTTCCGGGGAAAACGGGACCTCGTGACAGTGTTGGAAGTGGTGGGTGTCGGAATGGAGCCCGTGGTGCTACGGTTTCAAGCATTGCTCGAGGAGGGGGTGTTTCGCGTAGAGCTCCTCGCGCCGGAAGAGGTCTCCGATCATATCTTCACATACCGGCAGGGGATCCTTGTGCACTATCGCCCATACGGCGGCGGGGTGCGTTTCGTGCGCGTCTTCCCGGAGGAACCGAACCTCGCAGGAGTAGCACTGGATTTAGGGAAGGTGAAACTCTCTCTCACGGAGGAGGTGCTCGGCGCCGGGTGGGATCGTTTCCCGAGGGCTCCGCTGGATCTATCGGGGCTCGCGGGCTCGCCCTCGCCTCCCCGGGGCTTCGCCCGTTCCACTCCGCCGCCTGCGCCATTGCCCGGACCGTTACGACTTACCCTTTCCCATCTTCCTGAGCCATTGGAAGAAGTGACGTTCTGGTTGGCCCGAGAAACGCACGCGATAAGGCGCTTCACCGTGGCTTTCCGGATGCAACGGGTGAACGTGCGAGTAGTAGAGCTCCGTTTCGACACAGGAATTTCGCTACACGAGATCCTGGAGATTCCCCCCGTGGTGGAGACGATCTGGTATGGGGGAATTCAGTCGATGTAACGTTTGAACTCCGAGAGGTTGAGCTCCTTGTCCACGAATTCCTCGAACCTCTGCTTCTCGTCCAGAGGTGACTGGTCCAGCTCTTCCGCGGGAAGATCGATGGCGGATTGGGCGAAGACTTCCTCCGAGATGTAAATGGGAGACGAGGTACGTAGGGCGAGGGCCACCGAGTCGGAGGGCCGGGCATCTATCTCCTTGACCTGGCCATCGGCGGTGCGCAGGTAGATCGTGGCGTAGAAGGTGTTCTCCTTGAGGTCGCTGATCACCACCTTCTCGAGCTTCGCCCCCGCGGCGTCCAGCAAGGACTTCATGAGGTCGTGGCTCAGGGGGCGCGGGAAAGGTTGCTTCTGGAGGACAGTGGCAATGGAGATCGCCTCCGCCTGCCCAATCCAGATGGGGAGGACTTTGGAGGAGTGCCGATCCCGCAGAATGATCACCGGTGCACCATTTTGGGGATCGATGAGGACGGCTTTGACCTCGGCTTCTCTCATCGCGCCTCCTGCAGGGAGGATTATACAGCCGCCGTGAACGGCCAACAATCGTCTATAATGGGACCGAGATGTGTGGAATTGTGGGTTACGCGGGTCATCGTGAGGCGAGGGAGGTGTTATTGGAGGGCCTGCGGCGCCTGGAGTACCGGGGCTACGACTCCGCAGGCTTGGCCACGGTCCAGGACGCAAGACTTCATTCGCTGCGGCGAGTGGGAAAGCTCTCCGAACTCATCAGGGCTGCGACGGAAACCCATCTCCCCGGAAAATACGGCATTGGGCACACTCGCTGGGCCACCCACGGCCTCCCCACCGAGGAGAACGCCCATCCCCATACGGACTGTGGAGGAAAGATCGCCCTTGTCCACAACGGGATTATCGAGAACTACCGCGAGCTGAAGGAGGGGCTCCTCGAAGCAGGCCATGCCTTCCGTTCCCAGACGGATACCGAGGTATTGGTACACCTCATCGAGGAGCACTACGGGGGAGACCTGTTGGAAGCGGTGAAACGGGCCCTGAAGAAGGTCCGGGGCGCCTTCGCCATCGCCGTCCTCCATGTGGACCACCCCCGGGAGATCGTGGCCGCCCGCCTGGGAAGCCCCCTGGTGGTGGGGAAGGGAGAGGGTGAGAACTTCCTCGCCTCCGACGCCCCGGCCCTCCTCCCCTATACCCGCACCATGTACTTCATGGAGGATGGAGAGGTGGTGCGGCTGCGGCCGGATTCGGTGGAGCTCTTCGATAGGGAGGGGAAGCCCAAGGCAGTTCCCTTCCACGAGGTCCCCTGGGATCCCTTGACCGCGGAGAAGGGGGGTTATCGCCACTTCATGGAAAAGGAGATCCACGAGCAGCCCCGTGCCGTGGGGGATACCCTGCTCGTGGGCGAGGGCGTCCCATGGGAAGGAGACCTCTCGGAGGAGTTCCTGCGGGAGCTGCGCGAGGTGGTGTTGATCGCCTGTGGCACTTCTTACCACGCAGCCCTTGTGGCCGAGTACCTCTGGGAGCCCCTGTTGGGGGTCCCGGTGAGAGCGGCCATCGCCTCGGAGTTCCGCTACAAGTCTCCCGCGGTGGGCCCAGGGACCCTGGTGGTGGGAGTATCCCAGTCCGGCGAGACGATCGACACTCTAGTAGCGGTGCGCCAGGCGAAAGCCCTGGGGGCGAAAGTGCTCGCCCTCTCGAACATCGTGGGCTCCGCCATCCCCCGGGAGGCCCATGCCGCCTTCTACACCCGGGCAGGGTTGGAGATCGGGGTCGCCGCCACCAAGACTTTCACTGCCCAGCTCATCGCTCTGGCGGTCTTGGGGATGCACCTCGCGTGCCTGCGCGGGAGGATCCCGGAGGAGGAGTTCGCGGAGCGCCTGGACGTCCTGCGGCGGGCGCCGGACCTGGTGGCGAAGTCCTTGGCGTTGGAGGGAGATATCGAGGCCCTCGCCGAACGATATTACAAGAAGGCGAACGCCCTCTACCTCGCCCGAGGAGTACTTTATCCCCTGGCGCTGGAGGGAGCCCTCAAGTTGAAAGAAATCTCATACATTCACGCTGAGGGTTACCCCGCCGGGGAGATGAAGCACGGCCCCATCGCCCTGATCGACGAGACGATGCCGGTCGTGTTCCTCATCTCAGGGGCGGAGCTCTGGGAGAAGTCCCTCTCCAACATGGAGGAGGTGAGGGCCCGCCGTGGGATCCTCATCGTCTTCTCCGACAGGGAATCTCCCGACCTCAAGGCATTGGCGGATCACCTCTTCCTCCTGCCCCAGGCCCCGCGTGAGCTCGTTCCACTGGTATTCGCCGCTCCCCTTCAGCTCCTCGCTTACCACATCGCCCGCCTGCGCGGAACCGACGTGGACCAGCCCCGCAACCTCGCGAAGACGGTCACCGTGGAGTGAGTTTTTCGGGATTTGGGTGTACGCTCTGAGGCGATGCTTAGGTTCGGTTTGACCGCACTCTTATCTACGTGGCCCTTGGCGGCCTTGGCTGCGGAGGGCGCGAAGGAGAGCCTGGGGACACAGCTCCTCGCCTTCATCGATTCAGCGGCCTACCTGATTGGGAGCGCCCTCGCGTGGCTAATCGGGCTCGTCCTCCCCGGTACCGTGGACCCTTCCCTGGTCAAGCCCCTAGGATACCTCGGGCTCCTGACGCTGCTGCTCCTCCTCTTCAGCCTCCTCGAGGCCGCGCGCAAGCTCATCTGGCTCGTGGTGATCGTGGGATGGGTCTTGATGGTCGCCCGGATCCTGATCGAGGCCTTCCGAGGCTAAAGCCCCTTGGAGATCATCCGGAAGGCTGCGTAGAAGAGGACGAGGCTGAAAAGCCGCCGCAGGACTGCCTGCGGGAGGGCCTTGCTTATCCGAGGGCCGATCTGGGCCCCGATGACGATTCCCGTAGAAAGGGGGAGAACGATCTCCCAATGGGTGTTCCCCTGAAGGGCATGCTCGATCGTGGCGATTCCCGCTGAAGGGATCATGACGAGGAGGCTTGTGGCCACCGCCGTGTGGATTTCCCTCCCGAGGAACAACGCGAACCCCGGCACCATGACCGTTCCCCCGCCCAATCCGAAGAGTCCCGCCGTGATCCCGGCCAGCGCCCCCACTGCGATCCCACCGTAGGGGTAGGAAAGGAGCTCCCGCGGCCGTCCCCCGAGATCCTTGGGGGTCTTGCCCAGGGCCATCACCACCCCCATGAGGGCCAAGAACGCTCCGAAAGCTACGAGGAGGCCACCGGCGGCCACGTGTTCGCTCAAGGTGGCGCTCCCCCAGGAGGTGAGGATCGCCGCCGGGGCGGTCCACAGGGCGAGTCGAAGGTCGCTCATTCGGGCCTTCCCATAGGCGAGCGAGGCTGAGAGGCCCATGAAGAGCACCCCGGCGATGCTCGTCCCCACCGCCTCCTGTGCCCTGCCCACGAACCCGGCGAGGACCAAGAGTGGCACCATAAAGGAGCCCCCGCCGATCCCGATCATGGAGGAGACGATCCCGATGGCAGCTCCGCTCACGAAGAGGATCAATATCTCCACGGCTTCCGAGGATACCGGGAACAGAAAGTCCGTGCCAAATATGCCTTGCAGTACAATGCCTTACCAAAGTGCCCAGGAGGCGAACGTGCTGAGAGTGAAATTCGTCCTTGTCGCGGTGGTGCTGTCCGTGCTGGTAAGCCCGGTCCTCGCCTGCGGAGGCGAGCCCGCGGAGGAGCTCCGGCTTCTCCCGGTTGCCTCGGCGGGAGCACTCCTCGGGGAAGAGGGTGGGAATGGGGGGCGAATGCTCTACGTGCTCATCCTCCCGGATGGGTCCGCAGTGGTCCTCCGTCCCCTTTCCCCCGAGGAATACAACGCGTTCCAGGTCCGCGCCGTGAGCTACGAGATCATCGAGCGCGAGATGCTCGCTTCGTGCTTCGTCCTCCCGCGGGTGAGCCCGGGAGAGATCGCGGGGATCACGCCGGAGCTGTTGCGGCTCCTCAAGCGGGCGGTAAATGAGATAAGCGGTTTTTCCGTGTTCGCAGAAGCGTCTCCCTTACCCTGAAGTTGTGTCCCGTAGTGAAGCAAGCTAGGATGGTAACCCGGTGAGAGGATGCCCATAGGCGGACAGGCCATCGTCGAAGGCGTCTTGATGCAGAACGGGGACCGGGCGGTGATCGCCGTGCGGAACCCTGATGGAGACATAGTAGTGGAGGAACTTTCTCCTCCGCGCAGGATCGGGAAATGGCGGGATGTCCCGTTCGTCCGGGGCCCGGTGCGCCTCTACGAGATGCTGTCTCTGGGGATGCAGGCCCTCTCCCGTTCGGCGGAAATCGCCTATGGGGAGGCGCAGAGTCGCGCGGAGTTCCTCTTCACCCTCGTGCTCGCCCTGGCGGTGGTGATCGGGGGGTTCGTAGTGCTCCCGGTCTTCTTGGCCGGGTTCCTCCCTTCCAAGAATACCCTCGCCTTCAACCTCCTCGAGGGGGCAATCAGAATCGCCCTCTTCCTCCTTTACATCTGGGGGATCTCATTTCTAAAGGACGTACGCCGCATCTTCCAGTACCACGGGGCGGAACACAAATCGGTGCATACCTATGAGGCCGGGGCCGGTTTTTCCCTCGAGGCCGCCAAACGTGCCTCGCCGCTCCATCCTCGCTGCGGGACGACGTTCATCCTCTTCACCGCGGTGCTAGCCATCCTCATCTTCTCGCTGATCCCAAGCCGCGTTTTCTGGGTGCGGATCGTGGGACGGCTCTTGCTCCTGCCGGTCGTGGTCTCCGTGAGCTACGAGATCCTGCGGCTCGGGGGGAAGTACCCCCACTCCCCCCTCCTCAAGCCGTTGGTACTCCCAGGCCTGCTCTTACAACGCCTGACCACTCGGGAGCCGGATGAGGGCCAATTAGAGGTAGCCATGGCCGCCCTGCGTCACGCGGTGGAAGAGGCGAGCGCCGCGAGTTCCCCGACCACCGAGTAGGGAATCCTGATCCTCCCGAGATATTCCTTGCCCGAGCCCGGGCCGTGGTCGTCGGAGCCCCCGGTAGATATGAGTCCATGCCGGTGGGCGAGCTTCCCCAATTCCTCTTCACCGATGTACACGGGGGCGTTCGAGAGTTCGTAGGGGTAGTAGACCTCCAAGGCCTCCATCCCTTGGGCCCGGAGTTCCGCGAGAATGGCGTCCCAGTCAGGAATGTCGAGGAAGCCCGGGTGTGCCAGGGCGGCCACTCCGCCGGCGGCGCGGATCGCTGCTATCACTTCGGCGGCCTGCGCCCGGGGCAGTGGCACATAGCAAGGCATATCGTTTCCGAGATATTTGTCGAATGCTTCCTGAGCGCTCGCGACGAGGCCCCGGGCGACCAGCGTGGCTGCGAGGTGTGGCCGTCCCACGGACTCGGTGGCCCGCGCCGCCACCTCCTCGTAAGTGATGTCGGTGCCGAAGAGTTCGTTACAGCGGGCGATCATGCGCTTCATCCGCCTGACCCGCGCCTCCTGCATCCACGCGAATAGCTCCAGCAGCGCCGGATGGCGCGGCTCGATGAAGTAACCGAGGATTTCCGCCCGCATCCCCGCCGCCTCGGCCTTTATCTCCACCCCGCAGATCACTTCCACCCCCTGGATGTCCGCGACGGGGGCGGTGAGTTCGGGAGAGACGGTATCGTGGTCGGTGATGGCGATACAGGAGAAGCCCAGGCCTCTGGCGCGGCGGACGGTCTCCGCGAGCCCCGCCGTCCCATCGGACCAGCGGGTATGTAGGTGGAGGTCAGCCCATCTATCCATATCCCCTCCCCGAAAGTGAGCATCGAGCTTACCCGAATTGCTCCCCGTTGCCAAAACTTCCAACTTGGAATAACCTCCCGGAGGGATGGCACAGGCGCCTTTCCCTGTGGAATACGCGGTCATGGGGCTCCTCGCCCGGGGCCCGCGGCATGGCTACGAACTCAAGAAGGAGATCGAACGCTCCCTGCGGCCCATCTGGCACATCGCCACCAGCCGCCTCTACCTCGCCCTGGCCCGCTTGGAGAACGAAGGATTGATCCGGGGGGAGCCCCAGAGCACCGGCGGCCGGTCCCGTCGGGTCTACCGCCTCACCGAAGCCGGAAAGGGGAAACTCTGGGAGTGGCTGCGGAGTCCCGTCCCCGCGCTCCGCGATCTGCGGGTCGAATTCCTGGCGAAGATCTACTTCCTCCTGGAGCTCGCCCCCACCGAGGTCCCCGGGCTCATCGCCGCCGAGATCGACACCTTGGAGCGGCTCCTGGACAGGCTCCAGCGCGGGGAGCCCCCCTATGCCGGTTCCCCCATCGCCGAGTGTGTACGTGGGTTCCGTCTCGGCCAGGTGGACGCGGCCCTCACGTGGCTGCGGACGCTTCAGGGGAAGTTCTCCAAGGAGGTGGTGCGGTGAGATCGCCCTTCTTCGTCGCGATCGTGTTGATCTGGGTCGCCCTCGGCTCCATCGCGGCGGGCACGGTCACGGTGGTCGATCAGGCGGGCAGGGAGGTCGTGATCTCCCCCCCGGTGCGGCGTGTGGTGAGCCTCTACGGGGTCGCCACCATGTATCTCTACGCCCTCGGCGTCCAGGAACGGCTGGTGCTCGGGACCTATGTGGGCCTGAAGCCGGGCTCCCCCCCGTGGGAGGCCCTTGTGTCGGTGGACCCGGGGCTCCCCGATAAGTACGCCCGCACCAGGCCGTCCCTGGAGGAGGTCCTGGCCCGGGAACCGGACCTCGTCCTCGCGAACCCGTGGAAGGACCCAGGGGCCGCCGAGGAGTTCGCCGCCTTCGGCGTCCCCGTGGTCCTCCTCCGCGCGGAGGACGTGGAGGGCATCAGGGGCGCGACCGAACTCCTGGGGAAGATCTTCGGCGTCTCCGACCGAGCGAAGCGGCTCCTCGCCTATTTCGAAGCGAATGTCCGCCGGCTCGCGGACTTCGTATCCGAGCGGGAGCTCCCCTCGCCCCGCGTGCTTTTCGTCGGGACGCGGCCGCTCCGGGTGGCGAGCGGCGAGATGTACCAGACGCAGCTGATCGAACTCGCCGGCGGGGATCCGGTGACGGCGGAGCTCCGGGGCTATTGGCAGGACGTGGACATCGAGCAGGTCCTCCTCTGGGACCCCGAGGTGATCTTCATCGCCCCTTACGGGAAGGTAACCCCGAAGGATCTCCTCACGGATTCGGTGTGGCAGGCGATCCGTGCGGTACAGGATAAACGCGTCTTCAAGATGCCGCGGGTGTTCGCGCCGTGGGACATCCCCACCCCCGAGTCGTTCCTCGGGCTTTTATGGATGGCGGCCAAGCTCCACCCGGAACTCGGGATCGATGTCGTCGCCGAGGCTGGGGTCTTTTACCGGGAGTTCTACGGGTACGAGCTCCCGGAGGATCTCATCGCGGTGGTCGGGGGGTGAAGAGGAGAGGGATTTGGCCCGCGCTCGTCCTCTTCCCCGTCGCGGCCGTCTTCGTCTCCCTATTCATCGGGCGCTACCCCATGGGCTTAGGCGAGGTGGTGCGGTCCCTTCTTTTCCTGGGCGGGGTGCCCCCTACCTCCCGTGCCCTGATCCTCGGGGTGCGGCTTCCCCGGGCACTGGGGGCGGCGTTGGTAGGGGGCTATCTGGCGGGGGCGGGGGCGGCGTTCCAGGGGATCTTCCGGAACCCATTGGTGGACTCGCGGATCCTCGGGGTAAGCGCCGGGGCCGCTTTCGGGGCCGCGCTGGCGTTGCTCCTCGGGATCCCGTGGTACCTGGTGGAGGGGTTCGCTTTCGCCTTCGGCCTCCTGGCGGTGTTCCTGGTGGTGTTGGTGGCGCGGCGCTTCGGGGGTTCGGTCCTCGTCCTCATCATCTCCGGGATCCTCGTGGGATCGTTGTTCAGCGCGTTCCTGGGGTTGATCAAGTACCTCGCCGACCCCCTGGACGTCCTCCCCGCCATCACCTACTGGTTGCTCGGGAGCCTCTCGGGGACGCGGTGGGACGCGGTGGGGAAGCTCTTCGTCGTATGCGTGATGGGGGCGGGGGCCCTTCTTCTCTTGCGGTGGCGGCTGAACGTCCTTTCCCTGGACGAACGGGAGGCGGTGGCCCTGGGAGTGAACGCGACGCGGTTGCGCACCTGGGTGATCCTCGCGGGGACGCTGCTCGTGGCCGCGGCGGTGTCCCAGGCGGGGATGATCGGGTGGATCGGCCTCATCACCCCCCACGCCGCCCGCGCCCTGGTGGGGCCGGATCACTCCAGGGTCATCCCGGCCTCGATGCTGATGGGGGCGGGGTTCCTGACCGTGCTCGACCTCCTCTCCCGGTCACTCATGGCGAGCGAGGTCCCTTTGGGAGTCCTCACCGGGATCGTGGGTGTCCCGGCGTTCCTCTTCCTCTTCATGCGGCACTTGGCCCGGGGAGGGGGGTGGAGATGACGCTTTCCGCCCGGGGGATCTCGTACGCCTACGTTCCGGGAAAGCCCGTGCTCCACGGCGTGTCGCTGGAGATCGACGCCGGGGAGACGCTCTTCCTCCTCGGCCCCAACGGCTCGGGGAAGACGACGCTGCTGGAGTGCCTTGGCGGCCTGCGCCGACCCCGGGAGGGACATGTTCTCCTCGGCGATGTCGACCTGTACAAACTCTCCCCGCGGGAACGGGCCCGGTCGATCGGCTACGTGCCCCAGGTGCACCGCCCCGTGTTCGGCTACAGCGTGCTGGAGGTGGTCCTCATGGGGCGGACGCCACACCTCGGGACCTTCTCCCCGCCGGGGAGGGAGGATCGCCGCATCGCGCTGGACGCGCTGGAGGCGGTGGGGCTCTCGGGATACGCGGGGCGCCCCTACACCGAGCTCTCCGGGGGCGAGATGCGCCTGGTTCTCATCGCCCGGGGGCTCGCCCAGGAGGCGCGGTTCCTCCTGTTGGACGAACCCGATGCCCACCTGGATCCCAAACACCAGCACGGTGTGCTCTCCCTGGTGCGGGGGTTCTCCTCTCGGGGCCTCGCGACGTTGGTGACCACCCACAATCCCACCCACGCCCTCCTCCACGCCCGCCGGGTGGCCCTGCTCCAGGGGGGCTCGATCCTCGCCCGCGGGCCGGCGGAGGACGTGCTGACGCCCGGGCGCCTGTATGAAGCGTACGGGATGGAGTTCGTGTTGTTGGTGGGGGAAGACGGCCACCGGGCCCTGGTCCCGGCTCAGGGGATTCCCTCCAGCGCCTCCACGGACAGGGAGAGAGGGACCGGAAGCGCTAGTTCCCGGGCGAGTTCGGAGAGCCTACCCGCGGCGTAAAACGGGAGATACGGATCATCGGGAAAGTGCCGGGGGTCGGAGATCCACTCCACCTCTATCCCCAACTCCCCCAAGGCGTCCTCCCACTCCGCCGGGTAGACCAGATCCTCCGGGGCGGCGTAGCTCGGGTGGAGGAGGAGGTAGGCCTTCCGCACGGGATAACCCCGCAGCTGGGAGAGCGCGAACTCGAACGAGTCCCGGGTGTTGAAGACGAGGTGCAGGGGCGCGATCCCCGTGCGCACACAGAACCGCGCGTCCATGGTGGTGAAGCAGTCCAGGAGCGCCAGCCCCTCCCGCGCCCCGGCGGCCCGGTACGCCCGGAAGGCCAGCGCGGAGTAACAGTCCGGGTGGGCGAAGGCAAGGCGCAGGACCCGGAAGCCGTGCCCCCGCGCGAACCCCTCCGCCGCGAGGACGAAGGGCTCCGGGGTCCCCCACTCCGACTCCCGGCGCCACCGGACCTCCCCGGGCGGGGGGAAGCGGCGGAGGTATTCCTCGGGGGGGACGTCCCCTAGGCCCCCGATCTGGAGCCATACCCCTGGGGAGAGCCCCACCTGGGGCCAGGTGTAGGTATCCTCGGCGATCACGATGGTCCCCCCGGGCCGGAGGCGCTCCCGGATGAACTCCCGGTACGCCGGGGGGAGGCCCAGGGCGCGCACGCGGAAGAGGGCGGCGTTGGCGACCAGATCCCGGTCGTGCAGGGGATCGTAATGGACGATGACCTCGGTCTCCCCGCCGCCGCGCATCCCCCGGAGGGCTTCACGGGCGGTGGCGACGTAAGCGTCCATATCGTCGGGATCGATCCGGTGGCGCGCCCCGAGGAGGTAGCAGGGCGGGAGGAGCGGGGCCCCCAGGAGGGCCGCCAGGTGGGCCGTGCCGCCGCTCGGGTCGCCCAGCACCACGGCGTCGTATCGCCGCCGGGGGTAGCGCTCGGTGTAGCGGCGGAAGGGCCCGTCCGGGTCCCAGGACGCGAACGCATCGAGCGGGTATCCCACGGAAAACGACATCCCGAAGCGGACGATGGCGAGGCGCCAATCCCGGGGGAGGTAACGCAGGAGCCGGAGGAAGGGGGCGGCGAGCTCCGGGTAAGGCTCGAGGAACCCCCGGCCGGGGCCGCCCAGGGCCCGGGCCACCTCCCCCACCGCCCGCGCCGCCGAATCGAACGGCAGCGGCTCGGGCCCTGTGGCTCCCGCGGCGAACGCGACCATCAACAACAGGCCCCCCGCCAACGTCCTCATCTCAGGGCCACCGCGGCATTGCCCGGCTCACAGGTACCCCCGTTCCCTCAACGAGAGGATGCCGCCTTTGGAGACGATCACGTGGTCCAGGACCTCGATCCCCAGGATCCTCCCCGCCTCCGCTAACTGGCGGGTGACCTCCAGATCGGCGGGCGTGGGCTCCAGCGACCCCGAGGGGTGGTTGTGGGCCAGGATCACCGCGGCGGCCCGGTCGGCGATGGCGTCGGCGAATACCTCCCGGGGATGGACCTGGCTCGAGTCCAGGAGCCCCACCGTCACCACCCGGACCTGGATCACCTCCCCGGCGCCGTTCAGGGTGAGGCCCAGGAAGTACTCCTGCTTTTTATCGGCGATGTGTTGCACGTAGGGGAGGACATCCCCGGGCCCACGGATCCGGGGTCGCCCCCGTCGGGCGAACCGGCGGGCGAGCTCGAAGGCGGCCACGATCTGACAGGCTTTGGCCACGCCGATGCCCGCGAGTTCGCGGAGATCCTCCACCGACCAGCGGGGGAGGTCCGGCCTTTTCCAGGACCATGCGGGCGAGATCCAGGGCGCTCCTCCCCGCGACCCCGGTGCGGAGCAGGATCGCCAAAAGCTCCGCATCGGAGAGCGCCTCCGGCCCCCG
>MTNJ01000029.1 GCA_002011425.1 Candidatus Acetothermia bacterium JdFR-48
GGAGGGTGATTCCTACATAATAAGAAATCCAGGAGTTCAATCTAGATTTGAAAATGATTATGAAGTGCTTAGGCAATTAATAGAGCTAGCTCATCAAAAAGCAGTAGCTGTCTCTTTAAATCTCTCTTTAAGTAAAGGAAAAGGGACAACTTTAAGTAGGTGGCAGATCCCTCCAACTGATTCTTTTTTTATTCGCCTGAAGGTTTTTTTCATTTGTTCAGCAATATATTTCTATTTGTAATGAAGAGGGAATAGAACTTTTTAGCCCTATTGTTGAGTTGGGTGGCATGGATGGTCTTAAAGCAAGACCTTTTTTAGATGAATTGATTTTGTTTCTTGACAAAGGACTGATTTCTACTCAATTCACATTTGAGAATTTTCTTTTTTCAGCTGTATGCAAACCATATTATGGACATTGCGGAACTGATTACAATAAGTTGTCAATAATTGGTTGGAGTGCATATGAGAGCATAGCTTGGACAGACAATTCATCTATAGATGAGATGGCAGTTTAGAAACAAGTATCTTGTAACTATGGATAGAGTGCATAGAAGATATCCAAATTTGGAACAGTTAATTTATGAAATAGGGTTCCCCTCTGTTAACAAGGGTTCTATGATTTTTTTAGAGCAGTACAAGAAGGAGAACCCGTTGATTATGAGGAACAGAGGAGGGCTGTTGCTGCTGTAATGAGGGGGCTTTATGATTACATTAAGGATGGAAGTAGTTTCTTTAAAGGAATATTTTGGCATATTTGGGCTCTTATGACTGACTCAGAGGCAGTGGCTTGGGAGATTGATAGGGACTTTCAGCTTTACGGAAAGCCAGCAATGGAAGAGATTTATACTTTCTTCTCAAGTGAACCTAAAGAGTTAACAATTTTGCCAAAGTGGGTTATGTTTTATAACACAAATATGTTTGTTAATCCTTATCAAGATGTAATAGTTGTGAAACAAGCTGATGCCTCATTAATACATGCTCAGGATTTTGAAGGTTCAAGAAATGCAGATTACTATTTAGCTTTATGGAAAACGATGTATATCCCTGAGCTGATTTCAGCATCTTCTCATATAGATACTCAAAACCCTTTTGAAGGTAGCCGAGCTCTACGAGTTTCTTATGATAATCCCTATGGGGTAGGTGGAGAAGCTCTTGTTATACCTAGAGACAATATCTTTAGCTATAAGAAGGGAAGACCCAAACCTTGGTATTGCTTTGGTTCTCTTTGATTCGGCTAACCCTCAGAGAACCTACACACAGAGATTGCCACTACATAAAGTCGGAGAATGGGAACAAATTGGTGTTTATGTGGATAACTTTGATAGGGTAGTGGGTTCAGGAGATACAACAATAAGATCAATAGGGAGGGAACATCTAAACCCTAACTATATAGGCATTTTGCTTTACAGTTTGGATGGCTCTCCAGTAAATTCCAAAGTATATATCGATGATATTGCTGTTACTCTTAAGAGCCAAGATGGATTTTGAGTAATTGATAATAGGTGAGGTCCCTGGACGTTACCGAAGTCCACTACAATCGGCACTTTTAGGGTGAATAGGGAATATGGAGGTATCCGTGATCTCAATACCATTAATCCCCATAGGATATATGCAATATTAATTGTCATCCAGGCGGATCTTATGGACACCGTCGTTTGTATAGACGTCCGGGCATAGTCCACGGGGGCAAGGGACCCGAAAACAGGGGGAGGTTCTACAAGCGCTTGATCATGTAGGTCCAGTGGTCGCAGTCGGCGGCGCCGAGGTCCTCCAAGAGTTCGATCGCGCGGTGTTGATCCTCCCATAAGTCGAGATGTAGCACTTCCTTCCCGAAGTGTCGGAAGAGGGTCAACGCACGTATAAGCAGCAGTTCATACGACGTTTCGTTTTGCAGGAGGGGGACGCCCATGAAGCAAATGGGTTGATACACATTCCACGATACCCGGGCCAAACCTAAAACCGCTCCGCCCTTCTCAACCGCTAGGACCCGCTCCCGGAACCCGAAGAGTCGTGCCCATGTACTTCCGTAGTTACGTTCCACTGAAAGCAACGCCTTAACGTTTCCCTCAGCGCTAAAAGTGCGGGCCAAGATATTCTCCCTCCTAAAACTCAATGGCCCGACCTTCAACTCGGGGCTTTCGGCCGCGACATCGACCTTCGTCAAAGAGAGCACGAATTGGCGTGTCTCGCCCAAAATCTCCCAGCCCAGCTTCCTCGCCAGCTTTGCGATGGGATGGTTCTGAGGTACCAAGGCCCGCATGAGCGCGTATCCGGCATTTCGCAAGCCTTCTGTTACCCCCTGATCCAAAATGCGCACGAGTCTGAGGCTTCTCTTCCCTTCTGCCACCACGAGGCCGATGATGTAAGGAATCCGATACCCGATTTGGCCTACGCTCCCTACTGGCCTCCCCCCGACGCGAAGCACCCAGACCTCCACCGGAACGCCCAGGCGGTGGAGGAGGGCCAGGGGCATTCGCCGCAGAGAAAGGAGGAAACGAAAGATGGGCTCTAAATCGCCGAGGTCCATTCCTCGGATGCCGAGTTCTCCTCTGAAAGATTCCTTCCACATGGAGATGACCTCGGCAAGCTCCCGTTTGCGAATACGCCCCACTGTGGCCCCGGGCATCTTGAGCTTACGATATAGGGAGGGAATGTTGGGGTGCAAGGCTTGCGGTGCCGAAGTGGCGGAGCTCCTGGGATACTGCGGACGGTGTGTCAAAGCTGCTGACCGCGGCGAATTATTGCGACCTCACATGATCACACGGCGATCCCTGGGGCTTCCGCCGCGCATTCCTAATGAAGGGACGGTGGCGTGCCATCTATGCGCCAATGCGTGTTCCCCCCGGGAAGGCGAACGGGGATATTGTGGGTTACGTGTTGTCCGCGATGGAAGGTTCGAATACATCTGGGGCAGGAGTGCGAACAAGGGCCTGATGCACGCCTATCACGATCCATTGCCCACCAACTGTTGTGCCGCATGGTTCTGTGGTGCCGAAGACGGTCTCAACCTCGCGGTGTTCTTCTACGGTTGTAACTTCGATTGTCTCTTCTGCCAGAACGCCCAGCATAAACACGTGGATGAGGGGGAGCTCGTGACGGTGGAAGAGTTCGTGGGGATGGCGTTCGCGCCGCGAGTCAAGTGCGTGTGCTTCTTCGGGGGTTCGCCCGAGCCCCAGCTCCCGTTCGCCATCCGCGCCGCCCGCGAGGTGGCGCGCCGGGCTCCGGCACGCGGCCGCGAGGTCAGGATCTGTTGGGAGTGGAACGGCGCGGGAAACCCCGCGCTAGTGCGGCGGGCAACGGCACTCTCGCTGGAGACACACGGTATCGTGAAGTTCGACCTCAAGGCGTGGGACGAGAAGCTGGCTCTCGCACTTTGCGGCGTCTCCACACGGCCCTCATTCGAAAACTTCGCCATGGTGGCGGAGGAGTTCCTCTCCAGGGCCGATTACCCGTTCCTCACGGCGACGACCCTGCTCGTCCCAGGGTACGTGCACGAAGAAGAGGTGGGCCGGATCGCGGAGTTCATCGCGTCGCTCTCTCCCGAGATCCCCTATTCTCTCCTCGTCTTCTACCCGGCATACTGCGCTTCCGACCTCCCGGTGACGTCCCGCGAGCAGGCGATCCGATGCTTCCGTGCCGCCGTGGAAGCAGGCCTCAAGCGGGTCCATGTGGGGAACCTCCATCTCCTCGGCCTCTCCTCCAGAGCCTTCTTCGCCGTGGTGGAAGAAAACGCTGAAAAAGGTGAACCACGTTCGCCTGACGAAGGTTATCCTGACGTTGAGGGGCGAACTTGATCCACGATCCCGTCATAAACGGGGGCGACTGATTCCTTGCCGAGGCGTTAGAGAAAGAGGGGAGTAAAATTTGAAAATCATGGTTTTCGCCGAGGCGGGAGAACGGATCGGGATAATCGGAGCGCTGGTGAATCTGGTCCTCGTGGGCCTTAAGTTCACCGTAGGAGCATTGGTGAGCTCCGTGGCCCTCATTGCCGACGGTTTTCACTCCCTCTCCGACCTCCTCACGGATCTGGTGGTCATCGTGGGAATGCGCTTGGGACGCCGCCCCCCGGATGACACACATCCCTATGGCCACGGGAAGTTCGAGACCCTGGCCGGAGCCCTCGTGTCGGTTTTGCTCCTCCTCGTAGGAGTAGAACTCGGCCGCCGGGCCTACGCGGCCCTCGGGAGCACGGGGTCGGCCCACCTCGGGATCTCCATGATAACCGTGGCCCTTCTTTCCCTGGCCACGAAAGAAGTCCTCTATCATGCCACCATCAAGACGGCTTTGGCGGTGCGGAGCCCGGCGCTCCGGGCCAATGCCTGGCACCATCGGAGCGATGCCTTTTCCTCCTTCGCGGTGTTGATCGGGGGCTTCGCGAGTTCGCTGGGCTACCCTGCGGGCGACGGGGTCGCGGGCATGGCGGTGGGAGCCATTATCGTCTTCTCCGGAGGAAAGCTCCTCTGGGACAGCGTGCACGAGCTGGTGGAAGGGAGGCTTTTGCGCCACGAGGAACGGGCGATCATTTCGGCCATCGAGGGTGTCCCCGGAGTGCGTGGGTGGCACAAGCTGAGGAGTCGCCGCTCAGGTCGTGTTTCGTTCGTGGACGTGCACATAACGGTGGACCCCGAGATTCCCCTACGCGATGCTCATGAGATCGCCTCCCGAGTGGAAAAGGCGGTGGCAGCGGTCCTCAAGGGCGAGGTATCGGTGACGATTCATGTGGAGCCGAAGGAGGAAAGATGAAGGAACCGGTGGAGCGTTTCCTGGATATGGTGCGGATAGATTCCGAGTCCGGGCGAGAGAGAAAGTTCCTGTCCTGGCTTGCCGAACACCTCCGTGAGGAGCTTGGCGCCGATTGCCATTTCGACACCTATGGAAATCTCATCGCTACCCTGCCTGCAAAAAACTCCTCCCGTGCGGACCCGATCCTCCTTTGCGCTCACGCCGACACGGTGAAGCCCGGCGCGGGAATTGAGCCCGTAATAGAAAACGGACGAATCAGATCTAAAGGTGAGACAGTCCTCGGTGCGGACGATAAGGCGGGGATCATCGCGATTTGGTACGGAATCCTGCGTGCACGGTGTCATCCGCCGCTCGAGATCGTGATCACCCGCGAGGAGGAAGTGGGGCTCCTCGGGGCTAAACACCTCGACCGCAACAACTTGAAGAGCAAGATAGGTTTCGTCTTCGACGGCGAGGATTTTTCCGAGATCGTGATCGGAGGCCCTTCGCACTTCTTAATCGATGTAGAAGTGAAGGGACGTGCGGCCCACGCGGGGATGGAGCCGGAGAAGGGGATCTCGGCCGTGCTCGCTGTCTCCCGGGCTATCGCACGCCTTCCCCAGGGAAAGATCGATCCTGAGACCACCGCTAACGTGGGCGTCGTTGAGGGGGGTTCGGTACGCAACGCTGTTCCCGAACGGGCGAAGGTCCTCGCCGAGTGTCGCAGTCTCGACCACAAAAAGGCGGTGGAGCTCGCCGAGACCTACCGCAAGATCTTCGAGGAGGAGGCAGAAGCGATCGGGGCGAAAGCGGAGGTCAAGGTGGAACTCGCTTATCGGGCGTCGCGCCTCTTTAAAGATTCGGTCGCGGTGAAACTCGCCGCCGAGGCCATAGCTTCCCTCAGTTATGAGCCCAGGACGCGCCTCATCCGTGGCGGGACAGATGCATCCATTTTGAACCAACATGGAATCGAGACAGCGGTCCTCGGGATGGGCGCTCGGGAAGCCCACACCACGAATGAGTGGATCGCCGTCGAGGACCTGGAGCGCGCCATTTCGCTCGCTCAAGCCCTTATAGAGAACGCAGCCCGGGTTTAAACTCGAGCTGCTTTGTATAATTTGGTCACAAGATCAGTCCGAGGAGAGATCGAATGGAGAAACGTCGGGTCCAAGTCACCGGTGGAGGTACCTTCTTCGTGACATTACCCAAGCGGTGGGCCGAGCGGTGGGAACTCTCATCGGGAGCAGAGCTCGGGCTTGTGGAGGACGGTTCCGGAGCGTTGCTCCTCGTTCCCCAGAGTCTGGGAGAGCTCAACCGCTGTGAACTCGACCTTCGAGGTCGAGAAGAACGTGAGCTCCTACAACGGGATATCATCTCCCTCTACATTGCCGGTTACGACACGATCGTGCTGCGGGGAGAACGGATCCGTCCCGAGATGCGCCGTGCTGTACGGGAAATTTCCCAGATTCTCGTGGGGCTTGAGATCCTGGAAGAAACCCATAAGACGATTCTCCTCCAGTGTTTCTTGAACGTGCGTGATTTTCCGGTGGAACGCACCTTGCGCCGCATCGACGCCATTACTTTGGAGATGCTCACCGACGCGATCTCTGCATTCACCAGGCGCGACGAAGAGCTCGCCAAGGACGTAGTGGAGCGAGACGACGACGTAGACCGCTTGGAACTCGTGGTGGCAAGGCAGCTTTCACTCCTCCTAAGGGATCTCCTCCTAGAAGAGGAGGTAGGGCTTCCCAAGCTCCATTTCTTTTACTACCACGCCGTGGCGAAGCAGCTCGAGCGCATAGCTGATCATGCAGTGAAGATCTCCCAGGGGACCTTAGCCCTCACCGCTCCACCGCGAGAGCCCATCGTGCAGCGGGTCCAAGAGCTCTCGGAGACGACGCAACACGTGGTCGTAGAAGCGGTGGAAGCTTTTCTCGCAAGAAACTCCGCCGGCGCGAATCAGGTGCTCGCACAGCGCACAAGTGGGGAGCGCCTGTTCGAGCTCGCCCGCATCTCCGCCATGGCGGACCAGCCCGAGGACGCTCACCCCATCAGTATCGTCATGGATTCGCTCCTGCGGGTGCGGGAGTACGGTTATAACATCGCCGAGACAGCCCTCAACGTCTCAGTCCCTCTTCATCCAAATGACACAGAAGGAAGCTGATCCCGAATTTACAGGGAGAAGTTGAGGGCGAGGTTTCCCCGTAAATAAAGCCCGTGCTTCAGCTCCTTCCCGCTGCGGAGTCGGATGAGACATCCCCCTTCCAGGTTNAGGCTCCAGTCTTTCGCCAGTGGCAAGCTCGCCGACACGGCCTTTATTTCCCCCTCCAAGTTCCCGGTTTCAAGGTTCCAGGTGAGCCTCGANCTGACCTCCACGGAGAGGCCATGGAACTCGACTTGAGTCCGTTGGAGGGAGAACTCCAGTCTCCCCGGCGAATAACTGAGGACGAAACGAGGCTCAAGTTGCTCCCACCAAAGCGGGATGAAGTTGAGGGAGAGATTCTTGAGGAGGACGCGGGGCTTGACGCTCTCCCGGGGTATCTGGCGCAGGAAGAGTTTATAGCTCAGCGAACTGCTGAGTTCTACCCGCACGAAGGAGGCCATGTTATAGCTCAGGCGTGGGTTGACGGTGAGCGAGTAAGCGGCGTCGCCGGTACGATGTATGCTCCGGTAGCCGAGATCGAGTCCGAGGATAAGCTGGGTTGAGGCCTCTCCGGCGGAGGAATCCAAACTCAACGAGCTTTTTAAGGAAAATTGCGTTTCGGAAGAGTCCTCGTGCCAGCCGAGGGTCAAGTTCGTCCGCAGACTCCATTCCCCGAATGAAATGGCCTCGAACTTTGGGGCGAACGAAACCTCCCGGGTGAAACGCCAGACATCGGCGACGTAAGGGCCGAGATCGTGCCCCCACGTCTCCTTCCAAGCGAACCTCCCCCTAGTCCCCAGGAGAGAGAGCTCACCGGTCAGGACGCCGCTCAAGCTCTCCCGCCCCATGGGCACGCCATCCAGGAGATAGGGACGTCTTCCGGAGAGGCTCAGGGTGAACCCCCAGAAGGGACCGAGGATCGCACGGATCTCGGCAGTACCACCGCTCCCCTTCGTCCCCCCTCTGATTCCTCCGAGGAGCCGCATGGAGATATCCTTCAAAAGGCCATTTGAAGTTTCGTTTCCCAGTCTCTTCCACGAAAGGCCAAGGCTATAATCCGCTTCGGCAAGGCGGTTTTCTGTTCCGAGGCCTTGAAACCTCGGGGAGAAGTTCAAAAAGATTTGAGGTCCGGGAGACCAGGCCAGCGAAATCCCCCCTTGAACATTGGAGATCGGACGCGAGAAGAGCCTCTGTACGCCCACACTCCCCGTTAGGTTCAAGGAGAGTGCACCCTCTTCCCGAGAGAAATTGAAGCCCACCGCATGGGTATCCCCGGGTGGGGGGCGGTCTATGGGCTCGTAGTCTGGGGTACTTGTGCGCACATACCAACTCAGGCTCCCACGTTGCAGCTTCTCGTTCCAGGTAAACTGGGCCAAGAGGCCACGGTCGGTATTTCCCTCAGGGGAGATGTCGCGGTAGTGACCAGGATCGGTTGGGAGGATCCGGTTCGCCGTCTCGGGATATTCAACGACGGTCTCGGCGACCGGATCCACGGCCCAAAGGGAGAGCGCGTCCGGCTTTTGACCCTGCTCAGAGATGGCCTCACTCCCGACCCACAGAGTGCTCAACGAACACTCCAGGGAGGTAACCGGGACCTCGATCCCGTAAAGGGGGCCCATATCCGACTCGAAGAGACCTTTTCCCGTTCCGTAGAAAAGTTTTTCGCCATAAAAGGCGAGTGAGAGGACCTCGGTCCCGGTGATCACTGATTCCTCCACGGTGTAATTGCGTATACGTACGACTCCATCCCCAGTTGCCGCATATAAACCCGAAGGGTACCCGGGGAGGTCAACGGTGAGGTAAACGAGGTCGTGGATCGGGCCCTTTGCCCCGAGTACTGGGATCCATGAATTACCTGTATGCACGTAAAGTCCGGAATCGGTCCCCAAATAAAGTGCTTCTTCCGTCGCGAGGAGGGCGGTCGGGGATTCGCCCTCTACTGGGAGCCTCGCCCACAAACCCCAGTATTTTGTCCGCCATGACTCCCAAGCATCTTCATCGGACACGATCTCCGGGATCGTCCGTAGATCGACCTTCGGGAAGCGGATAATCCCCCGATCGGTGGCAACGTAAACCCAATCAAGGTCAGCGGCCAGCGCCAAGGCTTCCCTACCCAAACGAGTACCTCCCCCCTCACCCCCGAAGCCCTCCTGATAGAGGATGAGCTTTGTGTAGCTCTCCCGCCAATCGAAGGGGAAGGAACGCGATAGGTCCAAGATCACCACTGAGCCCTGCTCGGCGAGGAGCAGGACCTCTTCCCCGGGAATGTGGAGGAGATCATAGACGCCACGTCCAGTGCGGTAGGAGTTGAAGATCCCGTCTTTGAAGACGGAGATCCCCCGGTAGTGGGAGAAGACGATGTACCCCCCATCGGGGGCGGAAACCGAGGCGATGGCGGTAATCCGATTCGGCCCGGGGATCCGTTCGTTCTTTCCCGGAGGAAAGATGTTCACAGACCCCCCGAGGATGAGGGAGTAGTCCCAACTTTCCCCGCCGCCTGAGAACATAAGACCGGCCACGGTATGGTCGTTGGGCATGGTGGGCGTGGTGGGCGTGAGCTCTACGCTTTCCGCGGAGCGAAAGACAAAGAGCTGGATTCCCTTTCCCAGGGAAAGGGATAGTCCGAGGAAATCCTCTTGGGGGCCGGTCCCGAGACCGTAGGGCACTTCATATTCCACCCGCAGCTCCTCTCCTTCCTTGAGAGGGGAGAAGAGCTGAAGGATACCGCCCTCGTAATCGACATTGTAATGCTGGCCGCGCAGGAGGCGCTTTCCGTCCCGATAAACTCGTTCCGAGTTCGGGACGATCCCCGCGAGGGGCGAGAGGATGAAGATTCCCCGCCGTGCCACGTAATCGAAGGAGAGGCGCAGCGCAGCGTCATCTTCGAAAAACCTATCGGGAAAGTCGATCCGAAGGATGCCCACGTCAGGAAAGAGTCGGAATGAGAATTCCCCACCGGGCGTGAGGGGCTTGTACTCTTTTTCGCCTGGCCCTCGGATCTCCACTGAGAGGGTCTCGGACACGATCTCTTTCTCCGCCAGGTTCAAATAGCGCCGGCGCTTCCCGGAGTCCAACGGGTGCTCCTCCCCGTTCACGGAGATAGAGACGAACTCGATGAGCTTGTCAAGGAATTCCCGTTCTAACTCACTTCCCGAGACGAATGGGTAACGCTTCTCGTCGGTGCCCGTGAGGTTATGACGGTCGTTATACGCGCGGATCGCGTCCTCGATCCAGCGCTTTACGTTTTCGCGTGGGGAGTTGAGGAGAAGGAGGATGTCGATACCGGAGTCGCGGATCACCGAGAATTCGAATTCCCGTTCAGGTTCGTCTTTTAGAATCTCGCCCAAATAATCGAGCCCGTATTGTCGGAGAAAGCTCAACAAAGTCTCGCTGACGGCTAGGGAGAGCTTCACCTCAGTGAAGCCCTCCACATAAGGCCCAATGAGCTCGAAATAGTAGAGGCCCTCCAAGTTGACTCGGTAGGGTGCCTCGGCCCAGGGGGCCCGGGGATCACGGAGGAAGAACTCTGTTTCGGCGTGGCCCCGTTCCCCACGAAAGACCCGGACCTTGAGCTTCCCCAGTGAGCGCGAGGCAAGCCCTTCCACCGTAAAGCCGTCGCCCAAGTAGGCGATCTTTGCCCCGAGCAGGGACCGCCGTGGGACGGCGAAGGCGTACTCGTTCCCCAATGAGAAGTTGCCCAGGACACCCCTCCAGCGGGCCGCGTCCAGGTAGACGCCGAAGTCCTGAAAGGCAACCCCACGGCTCGAGTCCAGCTTAGCCCTGACGGTGATCACCTCCAGAGCTTTTCCTTCGATGGAAGCGGTGAAGCTCTGCCTCAAAGAGGGGATCCAGGGGGAGAGGCCGGCTCGCTGCAGGGCCGCTCGGTCACCGATTCCCAGGGCGAAACTCCAGGTATAGGTCCCCTGAACCGCCAAGGTGAACGACGGGGTTTGCTCTTGTGCGATTCCCGCCACCCACGAGATCAAAATAAGTGGGAGAAAAAAGGTGATATTACGCACCGGCTACCTCCCGCTCCTCCAAGAAGCGCCCGCCGTGATCGTGATGGGGAGATGGGGGTGAAAAATGATGCTCCAATGCATCCCGTAACTTCCGAATTCCACTGAAGCTCCGATGGATAACCCCGCGCTCCCGTGGCCCACGCGCAGGCTCCAGGGTCCCCAACGTACCTCGGCTCCTGCACTATAATCCACATAGGAAGCTATGCTATAACGGGCGTTGGCGACCAAGGTGACGGAGATTTCTTCCATTTTCAAAGAGACGGCGACTCCGCTACGAATATCCCGAGGCCAGGATTCTCGGTGTAGGCCGTAATCGATGGGCTCAGAGACAACGTTGTCGAACACGAGACCCACGAGGAGTCCCTCAAATCGTAAGATGAAGGAGGGGCTCAGAGCCCAACCGAACGCTTCCTGCGGGGCCGCCTGAAAGAACCCTCTCCAGGAGAGGCCAATGCTGAAAAAGTCTTCCATGGGAAGCCCGGCGGCAAGGACTACCCCATAGGCAGTGTAGGCAAGTTCGTCGCGGCCGAAGTCGCGGGTATTCAGGCCGAGCACCGACCCACCCCAAAATCTCCCCGACGCGCCCAGGGAGTAAACGGTCACCGTCCCGAACCGCAAAGAGTACGAAGAAAAGAGGGAAAGGCTTTCAGTGAAACCTAACCCCGCTGGATTCGTGTATGCCGCTTCGGGGAAGAACAGGGTTACGGAAAGCCCTCCTCCCAATCCCTCGTCCCGCGGCCCGCCCAATGAGAAGAGCTCCCCGACTCCCCAGAACTCACTTCCGAAACCTGTGACCGTGAGCACCACCGCTATGACAATCCCGAACAATCTCATCGCTGCACCACCAGTAGCGCCGGAGACGAGACCCCGGAATCGGTCACCAGGACCGCGAGATAGATGCCATTAGCCACGGGAATGCCCTTCGTTGAGATGAGGTCCCACCGAATGAGCCTTCCATCCAGGGGAAGTTCTTCACTGAATACGGGACGCCCCAGAAGATCGTAGACTCGAAGTTCAGCCCAGGAAGTGCTCTCCGGGAGTGCATAGCGGAAGAGAGCTTCAGAGACTGCGGGGGCAGTGAGCACTTCCAAGGAGATAAACTCGCCGGGAATGGGTGGCGCGAGCTCGGCCACCGCACTCGGGGCGTAAACCTTGCCGTACCCCCACCGCCAGTTCGGGAGGTCCCAACCGGTGTGGTAATCGGCCCGTGCCCCGCCGATAAGGGCGGCTCGGATTTCCTCCCAGGTGCTATTAGGCGCATAGGAGAGGAGCAGCGCACAGATCCCCGCCACGTGGGGAGCCGCCATGCTCGTCCCGGCGAGATAGTTGTGGGTCCCGTCGGGATGAAGGAACCACGGTGAAATCGCCGCGTCCCGAGAACGGGCAGAGAGAATCCACGCTCCAGGAGCGGTTACCTCCGGTTTTATTCGGCCATCCCGTGTAGGACCCCATGAGGAGAAAGGGGAGAGCTCGCCGAGCTCATATTCGGAGATCTGCTCCCCGGCCTTCGAGGACCAATGATTGCGGGTGGTGTAAGAGCCCACAGTAATCACTCGGAAGGCATTCCCGGGTTCGGCAATGGTCATCGCGGAATCGCCCTCCTGGAACTGACCGTAGCCCGCGCTCGAAATCCAGCCGTCGACCCGTCCGCCGGTGGACGCCGGAACGAGGGTCAACGCGATGTAACTTCCCACGGGGGCGCCAGTCCAGTTGAGGTAAATCTGCTTGTCGCCATTGCGGGGATCGGGGCCGAAGGGAGCGTTTTCCACCGTAAGCGTGGTCCCAGACACGATCAACGATCTCCGGGACCCCGGGGGGACGACGAGCACCTCGCCGCTGAAGGAGACGGTCACCTGGAAAGAGGCGGTGGCCTCGTGCCAGAAGTGCGCTTCGCCACTGGATGACTTTACCAGGACGTGCCACGTGGTGGGGCCTAGGATATCGTCGCCCACATGGATCTTGTCTTCCGCCTCGTTACCCGCGGCCACCACAATGGCCCGTCCAGGACGGTCCAGGGCGGCGTCGAGGGCCTGCTCGAACAGAGATGTTCCGTCGTGGGGACCCCCATGCCCCCCGAGAGAAAGGTTTACCACGGCGGGGAGTCCCAACGAATCCGCCACCTGGAACACAAATCTCACCCCGTCCATCACCGTGTACTCGTAGAAGCTCGACTTAACCACCACGAGCTCAGTTCCGGGAGCGACCCCTGGAAGGTCTGGCTCGCTTCCCGCCGCGATCCCCGCCACGTGTGTCCCGTGGCCCGAGGTATCCAGGGAAGGCGGATCGTTGAAGGTAATACCTCGCTCAATTTCTTCGCGAGAGAAATCTTCTCCATAACCAAGAGGCCAACGGTCGGGTGTGCCCACGGTGTTCTGGTCCCATAACCAAATGATCCGGGACCCTTCGAGGATCCCGTCTCCGTCGCGGTCCACCCGAAAGGCGGGGTGCAGGAGGTCGATCCCGGTATCCACAATCCCCAGGATCACCCCCTCACCGCGGGTAGGCGACGTTCCGCTCCACACTTCAGGGGCCCCGATTTCCGGCACGGAAATATCCAGCTTGGGTTCCAAGGGCCGTGACGCCTGGATGTAGATCACCTCGGGATGGTCGGCGAGTTCGTCGAGCGCGGTAATCGGAACCGTGCCGGTAGCGAGGTCTCCGACCACGGTGCGGGGATGGAAGCCTGGAAGTTTCCACGCAGCGCCGAGGGTTCTCGTGCGGATAAAAACTTGCACTGTGGGAATTCCCGGGGCAGGGACCTCGGTTTCCATGGAGAGGAGCTGGAGGAAGTTCAGGTCGACGATGCCCTCCGTGCCGACTCTCTCCCAATAGGTGTAAAGTGTCCGCAACAGGGGATCGAGCCTTTCAGGGCCGCCCAGGGCGGTAGTTCCCAACAGGAGCAGGACAAGGAGAACGAGAAATTTCCGCATCAGTTCGAGATTTTACCGGGGGAGATTTCGAGGCGCCAATTGGTGGCTTTGAGGACGTGGGCGGCGTCGCCTGGGGGAGAGCACAGTGGTCGCGGCGAAGACCGCTGCTCCCGCGAGGGAAATGGACGCCCCGAGCGGCAGATCCAGGGCCCAAGAGGCGCCGAAGCCGGCGCCCGCGGCCACGGCCCCGAACAGACCGGCGAGGAAGAGGATTTTCTTCATATCGAAGGTGAGTTGTGTCGCCGCGGCCGCGGGAAGGAGGAGCAGGGAGTAAACGAGGATCCCCCCCACCAGCCGGAGGGAGATCGCCACCAACACCCCCACCAAGAAAAGCACGGCCCAGAGGTAGGGTCGGGTGGGAATCCCCGCTTCCTCGGCGAGTCCGCGCTCGAGGAGGATCGAGAGGATCTCGCGTCGGAAGAGGAGGAGAAAGAAGGAGCTCGCGCCGAGGACGAGGAGGAGTACTGTCACATCTCGCCAACCCACGCCGAGAACGCTCCCCCACAGGAGCGAGAGCGCCGGGCTCCCCAGGGCGGGACCGGGGACGAGCGAGAGGAAGACGAACCCCAGGGCCATAGTCACCGGGAACACGACCCCAAGGACTACCTCTGGAGGGAGCCGAGTGGTTTCGGTGAGGGGGCCCAGGATCCCGGCGACCGTGAGGGCGAACGCCACTGAGACCGCCACCGGGGACAGGCCCAACATCAGCCCCAAGGCAGCCCCGGCGAAGGCGGCGTGGGCCATGGCGAACCCCACCGCCGAGAGCTGGAGCCGCACCACTACCGCACCCCACAGGCCACACAACATCCCCACAAGGAGCGAGGCCGTGAGGCTCGGGAAGATGATTTCCCACATCAGGCCGACTCCGCGATGAGTTTCGTCAAATCCCTCACAGGAGCGGCGACCTCGGAGACACGCCCGCCGCGGACGAGGAAGGCGCGGTCCACTGCCCCCAGGAGATCTTCCTCGTGGAAGACGGCGAGCACCGTTTTCCCACGCACTCGCAGGGAGAAGATCCTCCGGGCGAGATCCACCCGGGCCTCTGGGTCCAATGAGGAGAGTGGCTCATCCAGGAGTAGGAGCTGCGCTCCCTTCGCCAAGGCCCGGGCGAGGAGAAGGCGGCGTTGTTCTCCCCCGGAGAGGTGCCCCACTGGCCAGCCGACCTTGTGGGTGAGGCCCATCTCTTCCAAGGCGGAGAGGGCAATGTCCACTTCCCGTCGCGGGAAGCGTTCCCAGGGCCGGTGACGACCGAACCGTCCCATGAGGACGACATCCCGGGCGAGGAAAGGGGTATCAGGCGGAAAAAACAGCGCCTGGGGGAGATACGCCATGCGCAGGCGCAGCCTCCGTCCTGTCCGGCTCACTTCCTCCCCGAAGACCCGGACTGTGCCGCCCTGATACGGGAGGAGGCCCAATATTACCTCGAGGATCGTGGTCTTTCCCGCGCCGTTTGGTCCAACCAGGGCCGCGAACTCCCCCTCCGCCAACGTGAGGGTCACGTCACGGATCGCGGGCCGGTCAGCCCCCGCGTAGGCCGCCGTCACCTCCCTCATCTCAACTGCGAAAGTTCCCATGTGAAGAGTTCATCTTCCGGGAGGTAAAGTACCCGATGCGCGAGTTCTTCAGGTTGTCCCGCTACGTGGAATTTCTCTTCGACTCCCGGTTTTAGCTCGATGTGGAGGACTTTTCCGTTGGCCCGAAATGTCGCCCGGGGGCGTCCTCCATCCCGCACAACGAGGTTCCCCTTCCCCGTGGTACAACCAGTGGCGACCTGAATCCCGTCGATCAGACAGGAAAGGGGAGTGGCAGTCCCAGTCTCCACCTCGGCCTCGATCCCCCGATACCCAGGGTGCCCGAGGAGGCGGAGGGCCAAGATTCCCATCCTGATACCAGCCACCATGAACGGCCCGAGGTGGCCATGGAAACGCACCCCGAGGGCGAGGAGCCCCTCGCGCCCCACATCGGGGCTGATTCGGTGCCAGTGCATCATGGAATGGGCTGGAACGCCTCCACCGCAGAAAATACCGCCCGAGCGTTCGCCGCCAACATGGCGAGAAGGTCCGCCGTTCCGGGGAGTGCCCCCGGGAAATTTGTGAGGACAACGTGTACCGCACCTACCGCGTGGGCGAGCTTGGCCCCGAAGGAGACACCGGACTGGAGGTTGTCGATGACGAGGGCCACGCCGGCCTCTTTCCCCTTGGAGACGAGTTCCACCAGGTCCTTGATGGAGAGGCGTTCCTCGGGGGGATAGGTGGCGACGACCTCGAGGCCGAGCCACTCCACGAAGCCCGCCTGCCACTGCATCACGATGGCCTTGACCTCCGAGAGGCGGAGTTCGGCCGCCCTCTTCAAAGCGTCTCCCGCCCACGACCGCACCTTTTCGGCAAAGGCCCGGGCCCGGGCGGCGAACTCCTCAGCTTTGCTTGGCCGCAGTTCACCCAGTGCTTGTGCGATCGCCTCCGCCTTGGCAACCAGAGGGTCGGGGGTGTTCCAGGGTCCTTTGAGGGCCAATACCTTCGCCCCCGGATTGACCCGGGCGAGGAAATCTTCTATCCAGGGTTCGAGGCCATGGTAGAGTACCAGATCGGCTTCGGAAACGGCCCGGAGGTCGCTTGGTTTCAAATCATAATGTGCTGGGCAAAACCCCGGCGGGATGATGACCGTGACGGCGACCTCGGTTCCCCCAATCCGCATTGCCAGATCGCCGAGGACAGCGCTCGTCACGACCACGTTCACCGTTCCTGCACCCAAGAGGTGTACCCCCAAAAAGAGTCCGACAGCGGCCAACACGAACTTCCTCATCTCCCCCTCCTTTTGTAACACAAATTTTTATTTAGTGCTACCATATCCGGTCCCTCAATTCCGTTCAAGCGCCGGATGAGGTCTCGGACCGCTTGTGAGAAAGAAAGGAAATTCCCTCGGTTGCACGTGTCCCGCCGACGTTTTCGCTAATTATTCTACCGCAACTTGATTTTCCATTGGGGACCTTTGACACCTCTTAACCGAATGCCAGGCACGGAAAGGGCGACCTATTCTTCTGGTTTTGTCACCGTGAGATCGCCAGTTCCTCACTTGAGTTTATCTTCTGCACGGCCGGCACCCGATCCCAGAGCACCGGCATGGATATTCAGAAAGCTACCGCACGGCTGAACGTTATGAATATCACCGTGCCCTTATGACAGAAAAGCCACAGTGCAGAGCTTGACTGTAAAACCGTATTTGCCTTAAAATGGACTGAATTATTTGTAGAGATTAACGAAGGAGGTGGGAATTAGTTTCAGCGAAATTTCCTTCCATTGTTGGACTCCCGGAGGCGAAAAGGAGGCGGTATGGGGCGTAGGTTGCTGTTATTTCTTATCGCTTTGTCCCCTTTGGTAGTGTGGGGACAGAGTATAAGTGGGAGATGGGCAGGTGAGATCTCCCTTGTGCCCTCCACGGGCCTCAACTATATGACCTTTGAGCTCTCTTATTCCTTTCTCGAGGATTGGAAGATAACTTCTACAAGCGACTTCCTAGGGAGTGATGGGTGGGTCTGGCAGGAGTTCAAAGTGGGAGGCGAGTTCAGCTTCATAGATTTTGAACTCCTGTCCTTATTCGGTCCTGTCGGGCCGGCGTTCTTGTACACTCAACTTACTTTTTCGTTCAGTATCGCAGCACTCGATGTCACCGTATATTCGGCCTATGTGGGCCCCGATATCCCCGGGGTTTACTTTTCCGGGGGCCCATCAGGAGGCGCGGTTACCGTAATAAGCACGGAAGTTGACGACGTAGCCCTCGAGATTGAGGCAGGCTTCGGTGCACAACTCACGGGTCTCACGATTACCTACATAGGCGTCGGGACCTTCACCAAGAGTTATCCGGTTGACCCCTTCCCGGGAGGGTTAGAATTCACTTACTTTAAGCTCACAGCGAACGACATACCCTTCTTGTGTTGCGGTCTCACCCTAGACGTGGCCTTCTCCTTCACGAAGCTCAAAGGATTTGAATATGTGAAGTTCGTTCTGAAAGACCTTTTCAACCTCTGCTGCGACATCAGCCTAGATGTCACCCTCGCATTCTATACCACGGCCAAGGAGGTCTCTCTCAAGCCGCACTGGGGAGGGATCGAGGGTTGTGTTACGGTGTACGGCGACCTGCAATTCACCCACAGTATCGTGGAGGGTTGGGAACTTTACGGTTTCAAGATTTTCTGCCAACTCGAAGAGTGCTATGGCATCGAGTTCCTCACGGCCTTCAATGTCGCCGCAGTCGAGGGCATCATCGGCGATGTCTTCGAGGGCGACGAATTCGAGTATGTGAAGCTCACTGCGTGTGGTCCTGCTTGCTGTGATGGCACATGGGATCTCGCGATAACCGTTTTCTTCCAGGATCTTTCCGGTCCCCTCTTCGGTGTCTCACGCTTCGTCATCGATGTCTCGGTTCCCCTCATGGAAAACCTGACCATCACCACCTCCTTCGAGATCGCGATACCCGGTGGCCCCAGCTTGGACCTCGGCTGGGAGTTCTCCTTTTGACTAGGAGGTGGAGATGAAGAGGGCTAGATACCTCCTTTTGGCCCTGTTAGGTGTAGGGGTGCTGATACTGGCAGGGTGTCTCTTCGTTCCCGCTCGTCCCACCGGAAAGATTGTGGGCTATATCACCGATGCGGGGGCAGGATCTCCGGTCGTGGGAGCTAAGGTCACGGCCTACCCTCTCGGCGACGGGAAGCCCGTTTACTGGGTGGACTCTCCCTACTTTACTCCGACGGCCGTGACCGATGCAGAGGGATACTATGAATTGACCGTGCCTGTGGGTACCTATGTAGTGGTGGCGGAGAAAGAGGGTTTCGCTACCAGCCGGGTCGAGGGCGTAGTAGTGGCCAGTACGGTCAAGGTGAACATCATCGAGAAGCCGGTCTTCAACCCCGACTGGTCCCTGGAGCCCCCTGACGTGACGCTCACCATCGAGGGCCAAGTGGTAAGACCGGGCGATGAAATCGTCCTGGATGCCGCGGCCTTGGCCGACGGAGACATCGACTACCGCGTTGATGCTCAGGGCGCTAACGACATAAACATCATCTATGCCGCACTGGGCAAGACCCCGGGGGCGGGGTGGACGACGGGGATACGGGAGGCCTTCTTCTCCACATATACTACGGGCGATGCCTTCCTGTTTCCTGACTTCTATGGTGTTGAGGGCTGGACGACCTTTGAGGTGGTGGTCTACGATATGAACGAAAACCGTACTCACATAATTTGCAAAGTCTACCTCGAGCCTGCGCCCGGCCCCGGCAGTCTGCAGCCACCGGCCAATCCCGGAATTCTGGCCGTCACGTTGGGAAAAAAGATCTCCTTCTATAGCGAGCCTTTCACCGTGCCCTCTGGCGCCGGCGATATCGAGATCCGGGCGGCTCCCGAGGGCGGGAACCTCTACGTGGAGCTCACGTGGGATGCCTCTCCGGATGACCCGGTGATTGGCGGAGGCGGGATTACAGGGTATCGAATTTATCGGAAGCTCTCGGGAGAGGCGGACTACACCCTGATCGCCACTGTTGCCCCTGGCGATGGCGTGTGGGACCCTGATACCTGGACATTTCTCTATTATTTCTTCACGGACCCCTCGCCGGAGCTCAAAGCGGGCGTAGAAGTGACCTATCAAATTAGGGCGTACATGGGGAACACCGAGTCCGCCCCAATCGAGATCTCGACCACCCCGTTGGATATCTGGGACGTGCGGCTCCTGGAGCCCGCCGACGGTGCCACCGATGTCTCCCTCACCCCCACTTTCCGCTGGGAGCCCACGCAGTTGGTGGGCAATGACCAGTACTACCTTTGGGTGTTGTGGGACCTCGCGTTGGGTGCTGGATATTACGTCACGGCGGAGTTTCTCAACGAGACGGAATTCGAGTTCACCGGTATTCCCGGGACACCCTATGAACGGTTGCAACCCCACCGGCTGTATCAGTGGTACATTGGACTGGCCATTGCATACGACGATTTCTACAACCCCTCTGCGGTATCGGTGGCCATCAACGACTGGTGGACGGCCGACTTCCCATACTGGGACATGCCCGCCACCGACTTCTTCACCTTCACCACCGGGGACTGGTAGGTTGCTGAGGAGGTGAATGATGAGAAAGAAGGTACTGTATACGCTGATTGGCTTCATGGGACTTGTGCTCCTCCTCACGGGGTGTACGGGGCTCCTCGTCCACAGGGGAACAGATGTTAAGGCCCCCATCCCCGCTGTCCCCGGTGATCCCAATGCCCCGCGGACGATCGATCCCGAGATCTTCGGCCAGCCCTTCGTCCGAGGTGAATATATCCCGGGCGAGCTCGTCGTCGGTTACGTGGACGAGGCCGCCTTCTCACAAGTGCTGTCCCTCGTGGACGGGACGGTGGCGGATAGCTTCTCAATAGGCGAGCTCCAGGCAGCACTGGTGGAGCTTCCCGCGGGGATGTCCGTGGCCGAGGCCATCGGCAAGGTGTTGCTCAAGGTCAGGGACAGGAGTGACCCTCTCCGGGGTGTCGCCTTCGTCGAGCCGAACTACATGTACGAGCTGATCGACCCGGAGCCCACGGGCCACGACGATCTCCTGAAGTCCGTGGAACCAGCCGTTTACGATCCCAATGCTGACCTCCGGCCTTATCAGTGGGGCCTGGACGTGGTGGGGGCTGAAACGGCGTGGACGCATGCCACCGGCGATGGGGTCGTCGTCGCCCTGATCGATACCGGCGTCGACGGGACCCATCCAGATCTCGCAGGCAAGGTGATCCAAGGCTACGATCCCGTGACTGATACCTGGTTTGCGGCGGGGGTTGACTCCGACACCTACGGCCACGGGACCCATGTGGCCGGGATTATCGCCGCCAAGGACGACGGTCAAGGAACCGTGGGCCTGGCTCATAACGCGTCGATTATGCCCATCGTTATCTTCCAGCCCGATTACGTCGGGGCGTTCGACGCCGCCCAAGGGATCGTCGCGGCCGTAGAGGGTCCCGATGGGATACCCGGCACCGGCGACGAGGCGGATGTACTGAACAACTCGTGGGGTGGCGGCGTTTATTCTCAGCTGATCAAGGCGGCGTTCGATTACGCATTGGCAAACGATGTAATTCCCGTCTGCGCTGCTGGAAACGACGGCGAGGCGTTCATCCACTTCCCCTCGGCCTATCCCGGTGTCATCGCGGTGGGCGCTACCACGCCCTTCGACACGCGCGCGGACTTCTCCACCCTGGGCGGTTGGCTCTCAGTTGGAGCTCCCGGGACCAATATTCTTTCCACCGTCCCCACCTGGTATATACAAGACGGTACCGGAGATCCGCTCCTCTACGACTACTGGGGTGGGACTTCCATGGCGACGCCATTCGTCTCGGCGCTGGCGGCCTTATTGCGCGAGCTTCATCCCGGTGCCAGCGTGTATCAAATAAAGAGGATGATCGAAAATGCCGCCGTGGACATCGAGGATCCCGGCTTTGATATCTATTCCGGCCACGGGAGGATCGACGCCGGTGCTGCGGTAACCGCCCCGGTTCCCGACGATGGTGCCTACGCTTACATCTACACCCCTACCGCCAGTTCCGCCGCCCTCTACGGTACTTGGTTGGCGATCCCCTTCGTGGACGTGATCCTCTTCCAGGATGGGGAAGTCCGCTACTGGGCTCAGACCGACTTTTGGGGCTGGCTAGGCCTCGGCTTTCCAGTAGGATCCTGGATGCCCGGATGGGGCGTCGCTGCCTTCATGGGAATCGAGCCCGGGACCTACGATGTGATCGTGGGTGGCGACGATCAGGTGCTCTGGTGGGGCCGCACCGCCAACCGAGTCACCGCCACTGGTACCCTCACTGTCGGGGCCGGAGGCTTCGAGGAGCTAGAAATACCCATCAACACGGAGCTTCAGGTGACCATCGATTGGACGGGTGCCGGAGATGTGGACCTCGCAATTTGGGAAGGTGACTGGTGGGCTGCCGGTTGGTCCACGGCCAAAACCGGAGCCGATTGGGGCATCTTCTCCGGAGACGACCAAGCTGCCGATGGGGACGGCACCGAGACCTACACTCTGTTCAATCCCACCATTCCCGGTGGCGCGCCGCACTGGGACTATGACACTTACCGCATCGCTATTGACGCCACAAACGCCGCGGTGGACACAGTAGTGACGGTGACCATCGTCCAAAATGGTATTACTGAGGTATATGGACCCTATAATGTGGCAGCGGGCTCCTTCGTCAATCTGGAGCTCCAACCCGATTGGTGGGACGCCGTCGGCGGTCCCTGGGTTTTCTGAAGAACGGATAATTGTACCGAGGGGGCCGGGTTTTCCGGCCCCTTTTATTTTTGGATCTGGCTTTTAGCTCACCGTTGAAAGCCCGAAGAGTTCGCAGGCGTTGGCGAAAGTGATCTCCGCGATCTCGTTCGGCGGGAGACGCAGTGTCTCCGCGACCTTCTCCACCACGAGCCGCACCTTCGTCGGATCATTGCGTTTCCCCCGGAAGGGCTCCGGGGGCAGGTAAGGGGAGTCGGTCTCCACGAGCAGCCTCTCCAAGGGTATGTCCCAGAGGAGTGCTCGTAGCGCGGTGTTCTTCTTGTAGGTGATGGGTCCCCCTATCCCGATATAGAACCCGAGATCCAGGAATTCCAATAGGGCCGCCCTGTCGGCGGAGAAGGCATGGATTACCCCGCGCTCCGGCCGGACCTCGCGGAGGATCGACAGCGAGTCTCGCGTGGCCTCCCGCAGATGGACGATCACCGGCAGCCCCTTCTCCTTAGCGAGCTTCAATTGGACCCTGAAGACGTGCCGCTGGTCCTCGCGTGGCGAGAGGTCGCGATAGTAATCGAGGCCACACTCCCCCACCGCCACTGCCCCGGCATCCAGGAGCTCTGCGAGCTCCCTCAGTGTTTTGTCCGTGAAATCCTTCGCGTCATGGGGGTGCACGCCGCAGGAGGCGAAGACGTTCCCGTACCCCCGTGCGAGCTCGAGGGACGCCTGGGAGGTCTCAAGGTCTACCCCGACGTTGACCACGTAAATGCCCTGGTGTTCGAGCTCCGAGATCAACCTATCACGGTCCCCGTCGAACTGGAAGAAGTCTAGGTGTGTGTGGGTGTCGAAGAGCCTCATCAGCGCTTTCAGAAGGTGGATTCCAGGCGTTGAAGGACTTCAGGGATGAGTCCGAGGAGGTCTCCGGGGAGGATGCCCCGCTGGGAGGCTTCCGCTGCCAACTCTTCGCCCACCTTCGCATGCACGTAGACTCCCACGCAGGCGGCTTCCAGGGCCTCTGCACCCCCGGCCCAGATTCCCCCGATAAGCCCCGACAGGACGTCACCCGAACCACCATGGGCCAAGGCAGTGTTCCCTCCGATGTTCAGGTAGACGTCGCCGTTCGGGGTGGCGACAGCTGTAGGAGGACCCTTCAGCACTACCACGACGTCCCACTCCCGCGCTGCGGCTCGGGCCTGTTCTATCTTGTGGGCGACGACGCTGTCCACCGACCCGCCCATGAGGCGCACGAACTCTCCAGGATGGGGGGTCACGACCACGCTTCCACTTGACGTCCGCAGGAGCTCTGCCCGCCCCACGAGGGCGTTCAGTCCGTCAGCGTCAAGGAGAAGTCTCGGAACTTTCTCGAGCAAAGCCCTGACTACAGCTTGAGGCCCCTCCCCTTTCCCTAGGCCTGGGCCGCAGATCACAACGTCCATCTCTTTGGCGAGCTGGAGAATTCCCCTGACCGCTTCTTTCGAGAAAATCCCCTTTTTTGTCGCCGGGAAAGGGTGGACGAGGACTTCCGTAACACTCGTCTCGAGTACCGAGTAAAGGGGCTCGGGACAAGCGATGTGGACGAGCCCGGCTCCAGCGCGGTAGGCGGCCTCAGCGGCCAGGGCGGCCGCCCCGGCCATTCCCACCGATCCACCCACCACGAGCACTTTTCCGAAGGTCCCCTTGTGGCCGAAGGGATCTCGATAGGGAAGCGCTGCCGCGCAGAATGTTTCCGAGATCACCTCGGCCACAGGCTCCACGGCATCCCACGCGGTCTGGGGATAGGCTACGTCGATCACCTCCACCTCGCCGCAGTGCCGCGCTGCGGGCGGGAGGAGGTGACACGGCTTGAGCGCTCCCATGGCCAACGTGATGTCCGCCTCCACCGCGGGGCCCGGAATTTCTCCCGAATCGGCGTCTAAGCCGGAGGGGATGTCCACCGCCACCACTAAACCCAGAGATTCGTTGATGAGTTCGATGGCCTTGGCGGCAAGTCCCTTGGCAGCGCCCTTTATCCCCACACCGAGGAGTCCGTCGATGACGAGGTCGGCCCGCACCAAGGCATCGCGGAATTTCTCCAGGTCCCGGGATGAACGTACGCGGAAGAGTCGTCCGGGAAAGGAAGCGGCGAAGGCGTTGGCCTGTGCTGCGGCCGCTCCGACGGGGTCCCCCAGGATAATCGCGAGGACCTCCGTGCCCCAGAGGCCGAGCCAACGCGCGATCCCCAGCGCATCGCCCCCGTTCCCGCCCTTGCCACAGACGGCGAAGACGTAGCGCCGTAGCGGTCGTCCCAACGTGCGCTGGAGGTATTCGGCCCCGCCTCGGGCTGCGGACTCCATAAGGAGGAGCTGTGCCACCCCCAACCTCTCGCTCTCCCGATCCAGGACCTTTATTGCCCCCGACGAAAAAACCGGCTGCATGGCGAAATTCATTGTAGGAAGAACGGCTACGACGGCCAAGTGTGAGGATTTCTGAACGGGGCAGCACGGGTCGTGGACGACGCTGTCCGGTCGTGGGAGGACGCTACCCTTTGTCCCCGAGGAGTCGCCGAATTTCCTGCGCGACTTCGCGGGAGGATCTGCCGGTGCGGTCTAGCCAACGTATTCCCGGCTCGTTGCGGAACCAAACGAGTTGGCGCCGAGCATAAGCCTTCGTATTGGCGACGATCCTCCGCTTGGCGGCCTCCAGCGAAAGCTGCCCTCGTAGGTAATCGAAGAGCTCTTCGTAACCGATGGTGCGGAGGATGGGAACATCCGCGGGAAGCTTCGTGCGGAGCAAGATCCGCGCTTCGTTGAGTAGGCCACGGGAGAACATCTCCTCCACCCGGGCGACGATTCGCCGGTAAAGCTCGGACCGATCCGTGACGATTCCCACGACGAGCAGGGGCCAGGGAAAGGGCTTTTCTTTTCCCCAGAAGTGGGAGATAGGTTTCCCCGTTAGGTAATAGACTTCTAGGGCCCGGACGATGCGCACACGATCGTTCGGCCGGATCTTCGCCGCCGCCTGTGGGTCTATCCGTCGCAGTTCCATATAAAGTTCTTCCACGGGCCGCTGTGAGAGCTCCGCGCGGATCTCGCGGGAGGCACCCGGTCCACCGAAGAGTCCCACGGTGAGTGCTCGCACGTAGAGGGTGCTCCCCCCTACGATCACCGGGACTTTTCCTCTCCCGAGGATTTGCTGGGTCACACGTTCACAATCTCGCCGGAACCGAACGGCGTCGTACCGTTCCCACCACGGGACGAAGTCCAACAGGTGGTGCGGCACGCGGGCGCGCAGCTCACAAGAAGGCTTGGCGGTCCCCACATCGAGGTCGTGGTAAACCGCACGGGCATCGGCGGAGATCACCTCCCCGCCGATCATCTCCGCGAGCTCCACCGCGATTTCGGACTTCCCCACCGCGGTGGGCCCTACAATGAGGGGTATCTTCACTCTTCGGAGAGAAGTAGGTCCCGGTAGCGCTTGAGGGCCTCCCGGCGGGAGGGGTGCTTCAGCTTCTCTAGGGCCCGGAGCTCGATCTGACGGATGCGTTCCCGGGTCACGTCGAACATGGTCGCCACTTCCTTGAGAGTACGAGGATGGCCATCTCGTAGGCCGTAGCGGAGTTCCAGGATCTCTCGTTCCCGCGGATCGAGTTCTTGAATCGCCTTGAGAAGTTCCTCCCGGAGTTTCTCCCGTAGGGCCTCTTTGGAAGGAGAGGGGACGCTCTCGTCGGCTATCAGGTCGCCCAAGGTTTCGTCGTCTTCGTCGGAAAGGGGCCTCTCGAGGGAAGAGGTGTAGCGAGCCACCTGTTCGATCCGCTTGATCTTCTCCACCGGGATTCCCAGGGTCTCGGAGAGCTCCTCGTAAGTTGGGGCAGTGCCGTAGCGTTGGATATGCTCCTTACGGGCTTCAGAGAGGTCCTGGAGGGTCTCGGCGGCATGGGTGGGGACGCGGATGGTCCGAGTCTGATCCGCCAAGGCTCGGGTTATGGCCTGGCGTATCCACCACGTGGCGTAAGTGGAGAATTTGTACCCCTTACGCCAATCGAACTTCTCCACCGCACGCATAAGTCCGATGTTTCCTTCCTGGATGAGGTCGAGGAGGGAAAGGCCATGGTGCATATATCGCTTGGCCACGGAGACGACGAGTCGGAGATTCGACTCGATCAATTTTTTACGGGCCGCTTCGCCTTCTTTTACCTTGCGCTCGAGCACGGCACGTTCCTCAGGGGAAAGTTTGTTCCCCTCCTCTTTGAGCTGTTTCGCCGCGAGCTTTCCCTCCTCCATGGCCTTGGCCAGGATCACCTCTTCCTCCTTGGTGAGGAGGGGAACTCGGCCGATTTCCTTGAGGTAGGTACGCACGGGATCCTCTCTTCCCCGTGGCACCTCTGGCTCCTCGATCTCCTGAGGTTCCTGAGGCTCCTCGAGGGGGATGTGGTCATCCCCCTCCCACGGATCGGTTACCTTCGGGTGGTGCTTCTCTTTAGCCCCCATGCTCCCCCTTCAACACTTTCGCCCGACAACGGCAGAGGTTCACATACTCCCGCACGAGCTCCTCCAGGTGCTCCTTCTCCCCTTTCTTCTCGGCCCTCTCCATCTCTTCCTTCAACACACGAATGCGTCGCTCCAGGCGAGGGATGACGAAGAACTTCTGCCACGCATCCTCCAAGGCCCGTTCCTCATCGGAGAAGCTGATGTCCCAGAGGAGAATACGGCTCAATCGGGCTTGATCCTCGAGATCCAGCTCCGAGGAGAGTGAGTGCGGCTCCGCCTTCCCTTCCCCGCCCCGCTCGAGCCACAGACACACGATCTTTCGATATTCGGGGCTGAAGTCCTCCGGTGCAAGTTGAGAGATTTTGTCGACACCGAGCTTCCCTGAGAACATGAACTTGAGCACCACTTCCTCGGGTCCGAAGCTTTCATCCCCTTCCACCATTCCCTTCCATGAGATCTTCCCCCCGAGAACCTTCCAGATCTCCTCCTCGGGGAGCTCGAGGAGGAGGGCGATCTTTTGGGCCCATTCCCGTCGGAGAAGTGGGTTTTTCACGTGCTCCCAAAGGGCCCGCACGAGCTCCAACGCGTCACCTTTCCCTTTAAGAGTGGAGAGATCGAACCGATGGGGCAAAAGCTCCAAAAGGAAATCCTGAAAATTCACTGCCTCGGAAATGGCGGTCTCTAGGGCAGCCACGCCGTGCCCGCGCACGAGGGAGTCCGGGTCCTCCCCTTCCGGGAGCAGGGCCACGCGAACCTCGAGCCCCGCGTCAAGGAGGATGCCGATTCCCCGCAGGGTGGAAGCTTCCCCTGCGGCGTCAGCGTCGTAGGCGATGACCACCTGGCGGGCATAGCGGGCCAGGCGCCTCGCTTGGGACTCTGTGAGGGCCGTTCCCATGGAGCACACCGCTTCCTGGATGCCCGCGGTCTGGAGGGAGATAACGTCAGTATAGCCCTCCACGAGCACTGCCCTCCCCGAGGACTTGATCGCTTCCTTTGCACGGTCAAGGCCGTAGAGGAGGGTCCCCTTGATGAAGAGGGGGGTGTTGGGGCTGTTCAAGTACTTTGGTTCCGCTCCTGAGAGGCTACGCCCCGCAAAGGCGACGGGTCGGCCGAGCTCATCCTTGATGGGGAAGATCACCCGGTTCACGAACCGGTCCCGGTATCCCCGCTCTCCTTTTACGATGAGTCCGAGCCTTTCAAGGTCGGAAAGGCCCCATCGGGAGAGGGAGGAGAGGAGGGCGTCCCCGGAGGCCGGTGCGTAGCCGAGGCCATAACACTCCCAGGTTTCAGGGCCCATACCCCGGGAGATGAGATATTCTCGGGCGGCGCGGCCCTCAGGTGCTAATAACATCTCGTGGAAGAAAGTCGCCGCGGCGGCGTTCACCTTGAGGAACTTCTGGCGCTCCCCACTCGCTCTCAACTCCACTCCGAGCTCCGTTGCCAGTCGCTCCAGAGCCTCCCGGAAGGAGAGACGCTCGACCCTCATCAAGAACCCGATGGCATCGCCGCCGGCCCCACAACCGAAGCAGTGCCACAGCTTCTTCTCAGGAGAGACGTAGAAAGAAGGGGTATCGTCTGGGTGAAACGGGCAACGCCCCTTGTAGCCTTTGCCCGAAGGTTTCAGAGCCACATATCGGGAGATGAGTTCGATGATGTCGACCTTTTCCCGGATCTCCTCAAGCTCGCTCATCGAAGCTCGCGCAGGAATGGGTTATGGGCCTTCTCGGCGGCAAGATCGGTGGGGTCGCCGTGGCCGGGATAGAGCTTCCACTCATCGGAAAGGGAGGAGATGAATTTTCGTAATGATTCCTGTAATTCCACGAAAGACCCGCCCGGCAAATCCCACCGCCCCACCGAGCCCGCAAAAAGTAAATCCCCACAAAAAACCACCTTACCACGCTCCCAAAGGAATACTACCGAACCCGGTGAATGTCCAGGGAAATGTCCGACCAAGAGTTCCTCCTTTCCCAATGGAAGCTTTTGGCCCTCGTCGAGGTATCCATCAGCTTCAGGTGGAGATTTGCCGAATGCGAGGAAAACTTCCCTCTCTGCCCGGTGGTAGAGGAGCTTCCCCCCGAAGCGGCGAAGTTCCTCCGCGGCCTCGGCGTGGTCGAAATGGCCATGGGTTAAGAGGATGTATTTCAGGTCCGCTTTAACGATGGCGGAAGTGAGTTCGAGGGAGAGATCGCCGGGATCGATGACCGCGACCTCGCCCTCGGACTCGAGGAGGTAGCAGTTCGTGAAGAGCGGCCCCACTACGATCCGTTCAATCCTCATCGCTGAAGAGGGTCCTTGCCACGGTGAACACGAGGACTTCGCCGAAGCCCCCATCGACCAAGGCCTCGGCACACTCGGAAACGGTGCTCCCCGTAGTATAGACATCGTCTATGAGGAGGACTCGCTCACCCCTTCCACTGTGGCGGACCGCGAAGGCACCTTGCAAGTTCTCTCGGCGTTCCTCGTAGCTCAGTCCCACTTGAGGTGGGGTGGAGCGTGTTTTCACGAGGAGGGGTTCCAACGGAATTTCAACATGTCGAGAAAGCTCCCGGGCCAAGAGTTCTGCCGCGTGTTGGGGTTTCTTTCGGACGGGATCCTGGGGGACATAGGTGATGATCTCCGCTTCCATGGGGAAGGCCTCGGCCAGGAAACCCGCGAGAAGGCGCGCTAAGGCATACTCGCCCCCGTACTTAAGTCCGAGGATCAGGGCCCTCAGTGACCCACGGTAGGGGCCGATGGCCCGAGCGTGCGTGAAGGGCCGAAGTTCCACTGCGCACTCGCGGCACAGGTCGATCCCTTCGGGTACCGGTCCTCCGCAGACTGTACACAGGTTTTCCCCGAACCATTCGAGTTCATCCAAACAACTTTTGCAGAGGGGGGTCGGTTCGGGAAGCGGGACATCGCAGATGAAACAGCGCGGCGGGTAGAGGAGGGCGATCGTCCCCCTGCCCGCCGCGGCCAAGATCTCACTCGACGATGAACTTCGCCACATCAAGGAGGCGGCAGCAGTAGCCCCACTCGTTGTCGTAGAAGGAAAGGACCTTCACCACGCGCTTTGCACCGGGCAGGACTACGGTGTAGGGGAGGACCACCACCGCGGAGTGTGACTCGCCGATCACGTCGGCGGAGACAATGGGGTCCTCCACGACCTTCATCACCTCTCCCAACGGCGTCTCGGCGGCCTTCCTGAAGGCTTCGTTCACCTCCTCGGCCGTCACCTCCCGATTCAGGGTGGCGGTGAAGTCGGAGACGGAGCCACAAGGTACGGGAACCCGCATGGCGATCCCATCCATCTTCCCCTCGAGCTCGGGGAAGATCGTGGGGATGGCGCGGGCGGCGCCGGTGGAAGTGGGGATGATGTTCGCCGCCGCGGCCCGGGCCCGGGCCAGGTCGTCATGTACCGCGTCTACAATACGCTGGTCGTTGGTGTAGGCATGGACCGTGGTGAGGAATCCATTTCCAATGCCGAATGCCTCGTGGAGGACCTTCACTACCGGCCCCAGCGAGTTGGTGGTGCAAGAGGCGGCGGAGACGATGTCGGGCTTGCCGCGCTTCACGTATTCCTCTTCGTTCACCCTCCAGAGGATCTGTAACGTCTCCTTAGCCCTCTCCCCGCGGGGAGGAGCGGTGATGAGGACTTTCTTCGCCCCGGCCTCCAGGTGTCCTTTGGCCTTGTCGGGGTCCCGAAAGACACCGGTGGCCTCGATCACCACATCGACGTCAAGGTCTTTCCATGGGAGTTCCACGGGGTTCGGGACCGCGTAGAGGGGAACCTCCTGACGGTCGCCAATTTTCAGCTTGGTGTCGGTGACCAAGGACACCTCGAGGTCGTAGGGGCCATAAACCGTGTCCCACTTGAAGAGGTGTGCGGCCCATTTGGCATTGAACTTGTCCTTCTTCTTGTTGTAGAAGAGGAGGTCGTTTATGCCCACGATCTCGATCTCGGGGTCTTTCGCGGCGATGCGTGCGAAGACCCGCCCGATCCTACCAAAGCCGTTGATCGCTATTCTCACCGGTGCCATATCACTCTCCTTTCTCCAAGCGGGAAATCAGCCGCACATTTTAAGGAAGAGCTCGTAGACCCGCAGGTCGTCGGTGAGTTCCGGGTGAAAGCTCGCGACGAGCACCTTCCCCTCCCGCGCCATCACCGGATTTCCCCCGTACTCCGCCAAGATGTCCACGCCGGGGCCGGCCCGGCGGATATAGGGCGCCCGAATGAAGACCGCGGGGACTTCTCCGATGCCCCTCACCACGAGCGTGACCTCGAAGGAGTCCACCTGGCGGCCGGAGGCATTGCGCTCCACCGCGATGTCGATGAACCCGAAGAATCGCTCGTGCCAGTTCACGATCTCCTTCGCCAAGAGCACCATCCCCGCGCACGTCCCGAAGAAGGGAGTCCCTGTCCGGTGGAGTTCCTCGATGGGCTCCACAAGCCCGGACCACGCGAGCAGCCTCCAGATCGCGGTGCTCTCCCCACCGGGCAAGATCAACCCCGAAACACCTTCTAGGTGGACGGGCTTCAGCACGGGGACGGGTTCTACCCCGAGCCGTTCCAGTGCGGCGAGGTGCTCCCGCACGTCCCCCTGGACGGCTACGACCCCGATCTTCATCGGTACTGCATCAGTTGCTCTTGGGGGATCTCCTCGATGGCGACCCCGGGCATGGGTTCCCCGAGGTCTTCAGATACTTCGGCGAGGAGCTCGGGGTCATCGTAGTGGGTCGTGGCTAGGACGATGGCCCGGGCTCGCTTCTCGGGATCAGAGGACTTGAAGATGCCGGAACCCACGAACACTCCGTCGGCGCCCAGCATCCTCATTAGGGCCGCATCCGCCGGGGTAGCGATCCCGCCAGCGGCGAAGTTCACCACCGGTAGCCGCCCGAGTTCCTGGATCATCTCGAGGACCTCCACCGGGGCGCCGAGCTCCTTGGCGTAGGAAACGAGTTCCGCCCGGGACATATCCCTTAGACGTCTTATCTGATCGTTGAGGATGCGCATGTGACGCACGGCCTCGACGACATTACCAGTCCCGGCCTCGCCCTTGGTGCGTATCATGGCCGCGCCCTCAGCGATCCGGCGGGCCGCCTCCCCGAGGTCGCGGCAGCCGCATACGAACGGAACCTTGAACTGCCACTTGTCGATGTGGTTGAAGGGGTCGGCAGGGGTGAGGACCTCCGACTCATCGATGAAGTCCACTCCCAGGGCCTCCAGGATCCGTGCTTCGGCGGTGTGACCGATGCGGCATTTGGCCATCACGGGGATGGAGACCGCCTTCATGATCTCCTTGATACGCTTGGGGTCGGCCATGCGCGCGACGCCGCCCTGTTTCCTGATGTCGGCGGGGACTCGCTCCAGGGCCATCACGGCCACGGCCCCGGCGGTCTCGGCGATCTCCGCCTGCTCCGGGGTGGTCACGTCCATAATCACCCCACCCTTGAACATCTCGGCAAAACCGGTCTTCACCCGGTAGGTGCCCTTGAGCATCGTTCCTCACCTCGAGTACGAGGGATACCCAATTTTATCCTGTACGAGAAGAAGTTTCCGCCTCAACCTCCACAGGAGGGACAGCCCCCGCCCGCGCATCCAAGGAGCAAGGTACCCAGGACGAGAAGCCCAAAAACCAAGATGGCTTTGAAGATTCTCATCTCCGTTTCACCTCCATCGACCGGATTATATGGGACTTCCAAATCTACGAGAAAAAAACGTCCTTCAAACCGGGGATCGGGGATAGATCCAGCGTAAGCGAGGGTTTTCTGTTCAAGCTCCCAGTTGAGTTTTCACCTACTAGTTTGGTTCTCGACCGATTGGCGGTAAAGTCCGGACGAGATGGAAACTCTCACCTGGGCAGGTTTCGTCATCTCCCTTTTCATCCTCGCCCGTTGGAAATTAGGAATAGCGATGTTCGGCGGCGCCCTGGTCCTCGGGGTCTTCACTTTGCCCCTGGAAGAGGCAGCTCGTGCCTTCACCGAGGTCCTCGTGGCACCTGGAATCTGGTTTTTAGCCCTCGCGGTCTCACTTACCCCCTTGGTGGGGGCCGCCCTAGAGCGTACCGGGAGGATGGAAGCGTTGATCGCGAATCTTCCACTTGGTCGGCGGGGCTTTTTCGGCATAGTCCCCGCGATTTTCGGCCTCCTCCCCATGCCGGGCGGTGCCCTCCTCTCGGCCCCCTTCTTGAGCGGGTCGGAGGCCCTCGGCCCGAACTCCGGGCGGCGATCAAGGTTTGGTTCCGCCATACCCTCCTCCTCGTCTACCCCGTCTCCTCCTCGCTCATCGCTGCCGCGAAGCTCGCCGGGCTAGATGTGTGGCAGGTCATCCCCTACCAGTTTCCCGGGGCGATGCTGGCCATGGCCTTAGGATATCTCTCCCTCCTGTGCCGGGTCCCAGATGGCCGTTTTCAGCCTGCCTCCTCGCTGAAAAAAATCCTCGTTCCATTGGGAGCGATCCTTGTCGCTCCCCTCATTGACTATTCTCTCAAGTACGCCCTCAGGCTCCCGGAGTCAGAGCTCGCCACGGTGGTCGGGGTGGGCGCAAGCGTCACTCTTGCCGGACAGGGAATGTCACGCGAGGAGTGGGCAGAGGCCATAAGCGGGGGAAAGACCTGGAGCTTCGGCCTCATCGTCCTCGGAATGTTCGTCTACCTCGGCGTATTCCGCGCCTCAGGGATATCGGAGCTCATCGCCGGACTCCCCTTTCCGCCCCAGGCCCTCACCGTGAGGGCGGGGTTCGTACTGGGGTTCGTCACCGGAAGGGTCCAAGCCCCAGTATCGATCCTGATCCCCGTGTACCTTGCGAAGTTCGGAGCGTTTGGCCTGTGGGCTTTCGCCCTGACCTACTTCGCGGTTTACCCGGGGTACTTAATCTCCCCGGTTCACCCCTGTCTCGTGGTCTCGGTGGAGTACGCGGGGACTACGTTGAGAAAGGTAATGCGGGAAATGATCCCTCCAGTCATCATAGCGCTTATCTTGACCGCCCTATTGAGTCTGTGGGGCCTTGAATAAGGTTTAAATTTCGGCCCAGTTGCGGCCGAACTTGATGTCCACCTTGAGGGGGGGCTTTAGTTCGTAGACGTCCTCCATTGCCTCTTGGATGACCCGGCCCGCCTCATCCGCATCATCCTCGTCCACCTCGAAGATGAGTTCGTCATGAACTTGGAGGATCATTTCCGCCGTAAGCTCCCCGGTCTTCCACAAGCGATGGCACTCGAGCATGGCGAGCTTCATGATGTCGGCCGCCGACCCCTGCACCGGGGCATTTATGGCGTTCCGCCGCGCCGCCCCCACCAGCTTTCCCCCGGGTGCCTGGATCCAGCGCTTCCGCCCCAGAATTGTCTGAGCGTAGCCTCGGTCCTCCACCTCCCGTACCACCCTCTCGATGTATTCCCGTACTTTGGGGTAAGCGGCGAAGAACCGCTCGATGAAGAGCTTCGCCTCCTCCTGCGGGATCCCCTGGTCCCGGGCGAGCCCGTACGGAGTGATCCCATAGACGATCCCGAAGTTAACCCGTTTGGCCAACGTCCGCATCCGGGAGTCCACCTTCTGTGGGGGGACACCGAAGATCTCCGCCGCGGTGCGCCGGTGGAGGTCTTCCCCCTTCTCGAACGTCTGGATCAAGTTCTCGTCCCCAGAGAGGTGTGCCAGGACTCGGAGTTCGATCTGGGAGTAGTCGGCCCCGAGGAGGACCTTGCCCGCTGGGGCCACGAACGCCCGACGGATGTCGATCAGTCCCTCCCGCACGGGGATGTTCTGGAGGTTGGGCTCGGAGGAGGAGAGGCGGCCGGTGGCCGTCCCCGTCTGATTGAACGAGGTGTGAACCCGCCCGGTCTTCGGGTTCACGTAGCGCGGGAGCTTTTCGACGTAGGTATTCCGCAGCTTCTCGAGTTCGCGGTAGGCCAAGAGCTTGGCCGGGAACTCGTGGAGCCGCGCAAGCTCCCGTAGGACTTGAGCGTCGGTGGAGGGGCCGGTCTTCGTCTTCGCCACCACCGGTAGCCCCAGGCGTTCGTAGAGGATTTCCCGGACTTGGGGGGTAGAGTTGGGGTTGAACTGTACCCCAGCGAGCTCGTAGAGCTCCTCCCGCAACTCTGCGAGCATCACCTCGAGTTCCTTCGCTTGTTCACGGAGGACATTTACGTCGAGGAGCACTCCCCGCCGCTCCATCGACGCGAGGACCTCGATGAGAGGAAGCTCCACCCGTTCGTAGAGCTCCGTGAGTTCGTTCTCCTTGAGCTTCCTCCGCAAGGGGGTGACCAGCCGGGTGATCACCTCGGCGTCGGCAGCGGCGTAGGGGGTGGCCCGCTCCACCGGGACCTCCGCCATGCCCCGTTCGCCCCCCACCGCTAAGAGGTCCTTGTACTTCTGCACGCGCTCTCCCAGGACTTCTTGGACGATTACCTCAAGGGCGTGGGAAGGCGCGTCGGGGTTCAGGAGCCAATGGGCGATCATGGCGTCAAAAGAAATTCCCGCAAGTTTGACCCCGTAATTAGCGAGGACCTCCATGTCGTATTTCAGGTTCTGGCCTATCACCCGATGGCGGTCGTCCTCGAGGAGAGGACGGAGTTTTTTCAACACCTGCTCCAATGAGAGTTGCGGGGGGGCCCCGAGGTACCGATGCCCCACGGGGATGTAAAAACCCTCGAAGGGGGAAGTGGCGACGGCGATCCCCACAATCTCGGCGGAGAAAGGATCTGTGCCCGTCGTTTCGAGGTCCAGGGCGAACTCCGGGGCCTCCACCAGCCGGGCAATGAGCTCGTCGAGGGCTTCCTCGTTCAAGATCGTTTTGTACTCGGGCTTGGGTTCCCCCGCAGTCTTCCTCGCACGGAGTTCCTCGTGCTGCTCCTCGAGTCCGAGTTCCTTGATGATGGAGAAGAACTCGAGTTCCCCCAAGAACTCCAGCAACTTCTGGAGATCCAAGGGGGCGAGTTGGCACTCTTCCAGCGATATTTCCAGTGGGACCTCCCTCAGGCGCACGAGGTCCCGAGAGAGGAGTGCCTCCGTCCGGTGGGCCTTCAAGGCCTCCGCCACCCTTTTATTTGGAATTCTCTCCGCCGCCTCGAGCACCGCCTCCAGCGACCCATACTGCTGCAGGAGCTTCTTGGCCGTCTTCTCGCCAATCCCCTTGACCCCGGGGACGTTGTCGATGGAATCCCCCACAAGTGCAAGGAGGTCCACGATCTTGTCCGGGGGGACGCCGTACCTTTCCTCGATCCCCCGGCGGTCCAGGAGCTCCAGGCGATCGGTGGGACGTCGGCCGGGCTTCAGGATGAACACTTTGTCGGAGACGAGCTGGGTCATATCCTTGTCGCCGGTCAAGTTCAGGGCGGGGATCCCACTGCCCTCGGCGAGCCTTGACAGGGTGGCCATAATATCGTCGGCCTCGTAGCCTTCGAGCTCGAGGCGCTTCACCCCGAAGACGTCCACGAGGTCCTTCACCGCCGGAAGCTGGACCTTGAGGGGATCGGGCATCTCCTTGCGGGTGGCCTTGTACTCAACATAGACCTCGTGGCGAAGGGTCGGCCCCTTGGCGTCGAAGGCCACGACCACGTACTGGGAGGGGTATTCCCGCAGGGCCATGAGCAGTGTCCGCGCGAAGCCGTAGATGGCGTTCACCGGCATCCCCTTGGAGGTGGTGAGCTCCGGCAGGGCGTAAAACGACCGGAACAGGGCCGAATGGCCGTCTATGAGCAACAACCGCTCGGGGATCTCTTTCACTTCCAGAAGGTCGTAGAGCGTCATCTCCGCGAGAGCAACGCACACACCGCGAGCGCCAACGCGTCCGCGGCGTGATCCGACCTCAACCCGTCGATTCCCAAGAGGTGTTCCACCATCCCCAAAACCTGCTCCTTGGGAGCGTTTCCATACCCACAGATGAACTTCTTCACTTGTCGGGGAGAGAAGGAGAAGAAATCCCGCCCGTCGGCCAACAGGGCCACGATCCCCGCGACCTGGGCGGTGAGCATCCCCGCTGATACGTTCTTCGCCAGGAACACCTCCTCTACAGCCACTATCCGAGGTTTATACTCTTCTACCACCACTTTCAGGGCAGAAAATATCGCCCTAAGCCTCTGGGGAAGCGGGTCTCGAGGATTTGTACGGACCGTTCCCTTGGCCACGAGTCGGAAGTTCGTTTCCACTCCCTCCACTACTCCGAAACCCGTGGCCGAAAGCCCCGGGTCCACCCCCAAGGCCCTCACTGGGAGGCGAGGAGTTTTTTTAGCTTCGCCCAGCGGGGATCCACCTCCTTCTCCAAAGCCTTGCAACCGGGACTGTGGCCTTCTATGTTCAGATTCGCCCCGCAGTGGGGGCAGATCCCCCTACAGTCCGGCTTGCACAGAGGCTTCCTCTCGATAGCCAATCGCACGCCGTTCTCGATGTAAGGGCGGAGCTCCAGGTACTGCATCCCCGGGGGGACCTCGTCGATGGGTACCTCCAAGAACTCGTCTTTGTCGAAGTGCTCCAGGATATCAGCGAGGCACCGGGAGCAGCTCCGGTGGATATGGCCCCGAACGTGGAGGAAGAGGTAGATGCGGTCCTCCTGGTAGAAGGCGGAACCGGTCGTCTCCACCGGTCCCTCCAGGGTGAGGGTCTCTTCGTACCATCGGACCGACTTCAGATCCTCTTCTCCCGAGAAAAGAACTGGCCTCCCCGGGTTGGCCCACACGTGTTTGAGCTCGAGCCTCATCGCGGCCTCCTTCTCCCGTGGTACCCCCCACGAGACTTCTAACCAATACAACTTTCCCCCATCCCCTCGCCCAGTCAAGGACCTTCGTCCCCCCCGGGTTCTCATACAAACGGTGAAGCGCCCCATGTGGAGCGGTACAATGCGGCGAGAGGAGGCAGAATGATACTGTGGATTGTCGTCGGGATCGTTGCAGCTGTGATCCTGTGGTTGATCGCGACCTACAATCGGTTGATCCGGCTCACGGTTCGGACCGATGAGGCGTGGCGTAACATCGACACCTTGCTCCGCCAGCGGGCGGACCTCATCCCCAACCTGGTGGAGGTGGTCAAGGGGTACGCTTCCCACGAACGGGAGATCCTCGAGCGAGTGGCGGAGGCACGATCCGCGTCCCTGAAGGCCCGAACTCCGCGGGAACAGGGGGAAGCAGATAACTTCCTCTCCGAGACCTTGAAGTCACTGTTCGCGGTAGTAGAGAACTACCCCGAGCTCAAAGCCAACGAGAATTTTCTCGAGCTCCAGCGGAGCCTGGAGGACTTGGAGGAGAAGATCGCCCGGTCCCGTCGCTACTACAACGCCGTGGTGCGCGACCTGAACACCGCCATCCGATCCTTTCCCACCAACATGGTGGCCGGATTCTTCGGGATCCGCACACGGGAGTTCTACGCGCTCCCCCCCGAGGCGATGCGCGAGCCCCCCGAGGTGAGCTTCTCGGAATGAGACGCTGGGCGGTTCTGGCGGCACTCCTCGCCCTCGGCGTCTCCTCATCCCTCCTCGGCGAGGAGATCAGGGATTACCGCGTCACCTTGAGAGTCGACCCCGATGGCTCCGTCATGGTGACAGAGGAGATAGCCGTCGACTTCGACTTCCTCCGCCACGGGATAATCCGCGAGATCCCATACTCCTACCGGCTCTCCACCGGGGAGAGGTTCGACCTCAGGGTCTACCTCGAGGAGGTGCGTGCCGACGGTGACAGGGTACCGGTGAGGGTCACGAGGACCGAGGGGAACCTAGTACTGCGGATCGGAGATCCGGACCGCTACGTGAAGGGCACGGTCGTTTACCTCATCCGCTATCGGGTGGAACGGGCCCTACGGGTCTATGGGGACGAGGTAGAGCTCTATTGGAACGCCATCGGCACCGAATGGACAATGCCCATCGACCATGCGGCGGTGCGGGTACTTTTCCCCGAGGAGGTGCCCCGGGATGCGATCAGGTACCTGGGGTTTCAGGGGGCCTACGGTTCCCGCGAGCCGTTCGACCTCTCCTTCGTGGACGGGGCTCTGGTGGGAGAGACGGGGAGTCTTGGCCCCGGCGAGGGGGTCACGGTGGCCCTGCGGCTCCCCAAAGAGTACGTCGCCCTTCCCGGGTTCGGCCAGGAGCTCATTTGGTTCCTGTCGGACAACGCCTACGCCGGCATCCCCATATTCACCCTCTTCGCGATGTTCGGCATCTGGTGGGTCAAGGGCCGTGATCCCCGGAGGGGTACGATCCCGATCGAGTATTCTCCCCCGAAGGGCATCGATCCCGCCGCCGCAGGGGTTCTGGTGGACGATCGCTTCGACACACGGGACCTCGTAGCCGGGATCCTCTCGCTCGCGGTGAAAGGGCACCTCAAGATCGCTGAGATCACCAATGGGGATGGGGAACCCGTGGATTATGAACTCCGTTGCCTGCAGGAGGATGGGCGGCTCACGCGGTTCGAGCGGACGCTCCTGCGAAAGCTCTTCAAGGGGAAAGAGGGTGATACCGTGCGCTTCTCTGACCTCAAGTTCGAATTCTACCAGGAGGTCCCCGCGCTCGCTGCTAGGCTCTATATGGACCTTACCGAGAAGGGTTTTTACCCCGCGAACCCTGACCGGGTCCGGAACTTTTACCGCGGCCTCGGGTTCGGCATCGTGCTTTTGGGAATGCTCCTGGGCGTCCTGCAGAACTCCCTGTACTTGGGGATCGCGGTGGGGGTCTCGGGACTAATCGTACTCCTCTTCGCCCCTTATATGCCGCGGAAGACCAGGAAGGGCATGGCGGTTCTGCGCCAGGTCCTGGGGCTAGAGGAGTACATCCGGCGGGCGGAGGAACCCTACCTGGAGTTCGCCGCGGCGGAGCAGCACTTCGAAGAGCTTCTACCTTACGCCATGGCGTTCGGGATGGTGGAGCGTTGGACCCGGAAGTTCGAGGGGCTGTTGAAGGCCCCGCCGGGATGGTACGAGGGACGATTTCCCACCTACAGCCCGTACCTCTTCGGGACGAGGCTGTTCATCTTCCAGCGGGCAGCGCATACCGTGGCCACCACGAGGCCCCGCTCTTCCGGGGGCGGCTGGCGCGGCGGTTCCGCCTTCGGTGGTGGAGGATTTTCCGGCGGGGGGATGGGCGGGGGCGGCGGGCGTTCCTGGTGAACGATGGCCACGACGATAGCTGTCCTCGCAGCGTTGGTCCTGTTCTTCCTTGGGTGGGAATTTCACCACGCGAGACGGCGGCTCGAGGGTGGCGCGCAGAAGGTGGACGAGGCATGGACACAAGCCGAAAGGGCGTTCCGCGAGCGGCTACAGGCGCTGGAGGAATTCCTCACCGTCCTGCGACAGGCAGGCTTTGTACCTGAGGGACAAAAGGCGCTACGGGCACTCCTCGATGAGGCATGGGGCTCGGAGTTCACCCCCAAGTCGATCGCGGAACTGGACGAGCGGCTGCGGGCGGTGCTCTGGCGGATCTTTGCCGCCCTCCCCCGTGAACGCCCACCAGGGCTGCGCGAAGTCCAGAATAGGCTCGCCGAGGCCGCCGAAGAGTTCGATATCAAGCGCCGTCACTATAACGACCTCGCGGCCGTGTGGAACGGCCTTCTGTTGAAATTTCCCTATCGATTCATCGCTGCCCGCAAAAAGCTTCCGCCCCGGGACCTCCTCCCCGTCCGCTCCGAATGGGAGCTTTATTAGATGACCGCCAGGCAGTGGCTTCGCACCACCGTGGATCCCCATGAATGCCCTTGGGGACTTGACGGGATGCGCACCCCGTCAGTATAGTGCTCTTTGAGTGAGACTTACCTATACCCTTTGAGGAGGTGTGGCATGGGCAGGAGGATTGCGATTTTGGTGCTTCCGCTGTTCCTTCTGGGCCTCGGGGCAGTGGGAGCGGAGAAGTACATTGTGGCCTCCGACATTCCCTGGGCGCCGTTCGAATGGGCGTCGCCAGAGGGCGACTACCTCGGGTTCGACCTCGATGTGATGCGCTGTATCGCCGTCTTGATGGGCTACGAGATCGAGATCCGCCCGGTGGCGTTTGACTCCATTATCCCGGCAGTGGTCCTCGGCGAGGTGGACATCGGCGCCTCCGGCTTCACCATCACCGCCAAGCGTGAAGAGGTCGTGGACTTCTCCAACCCCTATTGGCTCTCGAACCAGGCCGTCCTCGTCCGCAGGGACGCCGTGTTCAAGGCCCCGGACGATCTCTTCTGCTGCGGCCACAAGATCGGGGCTCAGCGCGGGACCACCGGCGCCGATTGGGTCCAGTCCAACCTCGTGGACAAGGGCGTGGACGTGCAGTTGGTCCTCTATGAAACCTATCCCGAGGCGGTCCTCGACCTCGTGAACGGGCGCCTCGACGCCGTGGTCCAAGACGAGCCTGCCTCCCAGCAATCGCTCTCCGCTTATCCCGATGACCTCAAGATCCTGGGAGTCATCGAGACGAACGAGTACTTCGGCTTCCTCGTCGCCAGCGGGGATCCCAAGGGCCTCCTACCCAAGATCAACGAGGGCATGCTCAAGCTAGGCTTACGCTATGACCTGGAGCTTCCCGTCGAAGGCCAATGGAAGGTGAAGTTCCGGATCCTTCCCGACTCTCCGTGGTTCTACCTGGTCCAAGCCTACTTTGGACCTCCACTGGAGAAGGTGGAATCCGCGTGGAAGGCCTGCATCGGCACCCTCTATGACGAGACCTTCGCCCCCGCGGAGCGGGTGTTTAACTTCGCCAAGTGCTTGGCGGAGAGGGCCTCTGGATGAGCTGAAGTGATCGCCGGGGGAGGGACGTGGACGTCCCTCCCCCCCTTTTTTAACCTTACGGATACGATGGCCGCGGTCGACTGGCAGAACCTCGTCCAGGGTATTCCGTCGTTGCTATCGGGCCTCCTCATCAACCTCGAGATCCTCTTCGGCCTGATCGCCCTGGGATTCGCCGTGGGGATCATGATCGCCCTCGTCCAGGTGTACAGCCCCAGGCCGTTCGCCGCCCTGGCGGTGGGGTATGAGTGGTTCTTCCGCGGGGTGCCGGAGATGGTCCTCCTCATGCTCATCTACTTCGGGCTGCGACAATTCCAGGTGAGGATCACGCCCTTTATCGCGGCAGTGATCGCGTTGGGGTTGCGCTCCTCGGCCTATCAGTCACAGATTTTCCGCGGTGCGATTCAGGCGGTGGGGAGGCGCCAGATGATGGCCGCCCTCTCGGTGGGGATGACGCGGCTCCAGGCCATCCGGCACGTGATCCTTCCCCAAGCCCTCCGGCTTTCCATTCCCCCATGGTCCAACGAGTTCTCCTCGGTCCTCAAGGACACCACCCTCGCCTCGGCCATCGGCGTGATCGAGGTTTTTAAGAAGGCTCGGTTCATCATGGGGAGGAATTACGCCTTGGCGCTCCCGATCTTCATGGTAGTAGCCCTTTTCTTCCTTTTCCTGACCTACGTCGGTAACTGGGCGTTGGGGGCGCTGGAGCGCCGCTACAGGATCCCCGGGTTCGAAGCTAAAGGAGCGGGAGAGAGGTTCTGATGGCACTCCTAGCGATAGATGATCTACACAAGCGCTACGGGAAAGAAGAGGTATTGCGAGGGGTCTCCTTCGAGCTCGAGCGGGGTGAGACCAAGGTGATCATCGGCCCCTCGGGGACGGGTAAGTCGACGCTCCTGCGGTGTATTAACCGCCTGACTGAGCCCGACCGCGGTAAGGTATGGCTGGACGGGGTGGAGGTGACTTCTCCCCGGACGAACATATATAGAGTCCGGGCCCAGGTCGGCTTCGTCTTCCAGGACTTCAACCTCTTCACCCACCTCACGGCTCTGGACAACGTTCGGTTGGGACTCATCCGGGTCAAAAAGATGGGGAAGCGTGATGCCACTGAGCGGGCCATGCGGGAGCTCGAACGAGTGGGGCTTGCGGACAAGGCCTATGCTTACCCGGCTCAGCTTTCCGGGGGCCAGCAACAGCGGGTGTCCATTGCCCGTGCCCTGGCCATGGACCCAAAGCTCATCCTATTCGACGAGCCCACGAGCGCCCTGGACCCGGAGCTCATCGGCGAGGTGCTCCAGGTGATGATCGAGCTCGCCGAGGGGGGAATGACGATGTTGGTCGTAACCCACGAGATGGGCTTTGCCCGCTCGGTGGCCGACGAGATAATCTTCATGGAAAAAGGCATCATCGTGGAGCAAGGTCCTCCGGAAGTGCTCTTCACAAGGCCGAAAAAGCCTCGTACGGCCGAGTTCCTCCGCAAAATCACGGAGTTCTACGGAGAGAGCGGCTAATGGAGCTCATCTTCAAGTGGGAATGGCTCCCGGGGTTGGGGAAGGGGCTCGTCCTCACCGTGGAACTCACTGCCGCCTGTATCTCCATCGGAGCAGCCTTCGGGCTCCTCCTCGCCATTGCACGGCTCTACGGGCGGCACGTGATCTATTGGCTCGCCAGCGCCTACGTCCAATTCTTCCGGGGGACGCCGCTACTCGTACAACTATTCATGATTCACTTCGGGCTCGCCGGGTGGGGAATAAGGCTTTCTCCCCTGCTCTCCGGGATTATCGCCATGGGCCTCAACACCGCGGCTTATCAAGCTGAGTACTTCCGCGGGGCGATCCAAGCGGTGAAGCGGGGCCAAGCTTTGGCAGCCCTGTCCTTGGGCATGACCCGGTGGCAGACCATCCGCTACGTGATCCTTCCCCAGGCGCTGCGCTTGGTGCTCCCCGCATGGTCCAATGAGCTCGTCTACATGTTGAAATACACCTCCATCGTTTACCTCATCGGTCTCCCAGACCTTATGGGAGTCGGCCGTACTATCGCGAGCAGCAACTTCAGGTTCTTCGAGATCTACGCCGTGGTGGCGTTGATCTATCTCGCATTGGTGCTCTTGATCACGTTTGCCCTCAGGTATGTGGAGAGCAGGATTCGGGTGCCGGGACTCGGCACCGCCCGGTGATTCCGCGGCCATCGGGGAGCGGGGCTATAGGCCTTTCAACGCGATTGAAGGGGGACAATGATGAAGTTGCAGAAGAGGGATCTCGTCAGTCTGGCGGATTGGAGCCGAGAGGAGATCTGGGAGGTGCTCGAGCTCGCCAAGCGCCTCAAGGAGGAACGCCGGGCGGGGATCCGCCACGACCGCGTCCTCAGGGGGAAGACCCTGGCCCTCCTTTTCCAGAAGCCCTCGCTCAGGACCCGGGTCTCGTTCGCGGTGGGAATGGAGGAGCTCGGGGGAAACGCCCTGTACCTCGGCCCGGACGAGGTCAAGCTCGGGGTGCGAGAGACAATAGAGGATGTGGCGCTGGTCCTCTCGCGTTACGTCCACGGAGTCATGGCGCGGGTGTTCGAGCACGCGGTGGTGGAAGAACTAGCTCGTTTCGCCACCGTTCCCGTGATTAACGGGCTCTCCGACATGTATCATCCCTGCCAGGCCTTGGGGGATATGCTTACTATCTGGGAGTGGAAGCGGCACCTGGAAGGACTCACCTTGGTCTTCGTGGGCGACCCGAACAACGTAGCGAACTCGCTCATGATCGCCTGCGCCAAGCTGGGCCTCCGCTTCCGATTGGCCTGTCCCGAGGGATATGGTCCGGGGGAGGAGATCCTGCGACACGTGAGGGGCTCCGGGGGCGAAGTGGAGGTGATCCACGACCCCGCGGAGGCGGTGGAAGGGGCCGAGGTCGTCTACACTGATGTTTGGGTGTCTATGGGCGAGGAGGCCATCGCGGAGAGGAAGAGGCGAGACTTCGCGGGTTTCACCGTGGACCTCGCGCTCCTCGGGCGAGCGAAGTCCGACAGTATCCTCATGCACTGCCTTCCCGCCCATTACGGCGAGGAAATCACTTACGAGGCCGCCCGATCCCGCCACTCCATGATCTTCGAGCAAGCCGAGAACCGTCTTCATGCCCAGAAGGCCCTCCTCGCTTTGCTCTTGGGCTGAGATGGCCCCCCGCCCTCTCGCCAACTGCCAACCGGCCCTTATTTCGGGGAATGCCCCCCGGACCTTTGAAATAGGGGCGACTTTGGAGTATAAACAGATTTTGTGTGCGATGGAGGTACTGTTTCTCCTTTCGGCACTCCCTCCTTTGTCCGGCGCGGGGCGATCTTTTCAAGAGGCCCCGCGTTTCCTTTTGGGTAAGATTTAGCCACGATGTTGAGCCCCATTCAGTGGAAGGACGGAGTCCTCGCGGTCTTGGATCAAACGGAACTTCCCTGGCATGAGGTCTGGCTGTCCTTCCGGGAGTGGGAGGGCGTGGCCGAGGCGATTAGGTCCATGCGCGTACGGGGGGCGCCCCTCATCGGGATCGCCGCTGCCTATGGGTTGGTGCTCTCCGTGTGGCATCTCCCCCAGGACCGTGATCCCGAGGCCCCGTTTCGGACCGCCTTCGCCGGCCTTGCCCGCACCCGCCCCACCGCGGTGAACCTCTTTCGTGCATTGGAGCGGATGCACGACGTCTTCCGACGCCAACGCGGGCTGGAAGGCTTGCGCGAGGCTCTCCTCGCCGAGGCCGAGCGGATCCACCACGAGGAGGTAGAGGCTTGTAGGACCATGGGGAGCTTGGGGGCCGACCTCCTACCCTCGGCGGCGAAGGTGGTCACCATCTGTAACACGGGGGCCTTGGCCACTGGGGGATACGGCACTGCCCTGGGGGTGGTGCGAGCCGCATGGGAGGTGGGAAAACTTTCCCTGGTCTACCTACTTGAGACGCGGCCCAGACTCCAAGGGGCTCGCCTCACTGCCTGGGAGCTGCTCCAAGAGGGGATTTCCTTCCGACTGGTCGTGGACTCCGCTATCGGTTGGCTCTTCGCCACCGAGCCGATCGATGCTGTCCTCGTCGGGGCCGATCACATCGCCCGGAACGGGGACACCGCCAACAAGATCGGAACTTATACCCTGGCCGCGCTTGCCGTCCGCCATCGGGTCCCCTTTTACGTGGTCGCACCCACTTCCACCATCGACCCCCGGCTCCCGGCTGGGAGCGGGATCCCGATCGAGGAACGGGACGAAAGCGAGGTCATTTCCCCCTACGGGATGCGGTTCGCGCCGGAGGGTGCCCGCGCTTGGAACCCGGCCTTCGACGTCACCCCCGCCGAGCTCATCACCGCCATCGTGACCGAGCGAGGAGTATTGTGGCCGCCCTACGGGGAATCCATCGGCGGGCTCTTCGAGTAGAAAAAATAAAAATGGAGGCGAGCGGATTCGAACCGCCGACCTCCTGCTTGCAAAGCAGGCGCTCTCCCACTGAGCTACGCCCCCGTACGGAGCTAATCCTAGATCTTCCCAATGGGACCTTCAAGGACCGGTTGTGTTCTCGGATACACAGCGCCAGACCACTTCTCCAGAGAAGGGATTCCAGCGTATGGGGATGAGGACGCCGTCCTCACAACGTGGAAAGAGGGCTCCCTCCACGCGCGCCTCTAGGCTTGCCGCGTCTGGACCCTTCAACACGAGATCCACCGGCCCCTGGATCGCGATGGTCAATCGTCCCTCCTGAGGCGAGCCCTCGATCCGCAAGGGGCCGGCGAGTCTTATCGCGATGCCTTCGCGCTGAATCGCGCGCAGAGTGAACACTGCGAAGGCCATCAGTCCCACGAGGAGCAGGCACAGGAGAATGAGAATCCACCGTTCCATCGCCTCACCTCCCCTCCCCAGCGACCTTAGAGTAGAGTTCCGGGAGGGCAGCTTCCATGGCCTGCTCCCCCGCGGTGATGTTTTCCTCCGCGTTCAAGTAGCTGCGGATGTAGCTTCCGTCCCTCTTCGGGAACTCCGGCCGTACGAGGACATCCGGAGGCCAAAGTTTTAGTTTCAGTTCCGTGATTTCCTTGAGGAGGATGAGGGCGGATTGGTTGAGGAGCGAGAAGAGTCCAGGGAGTGGGCGTTCCCGGGGCCGTTCCAATTTGGTCTCGAGGAATTCGAGGAGCGATGCGGGGACCCAAGGATGGTCCTCCAGAGCCCGGAGCCGCTCCTCCAGCTCGTCCCAGAGGCTGCGGCGTTCAGGAGTGGTGGGAATGGGCCGCGGACCGACGTCCACCCCGATTACGATCTCCGCCCCGAGCTCCCGACACGGCTGCACCGGGACCGGTTCCACCATCCCCCCGTCCACGAGGATCCGTCCCCGCCAGCGTACCGGCCGGAAGATCCCCGGGATGGCGGTGGAGGCCCGCAGCGCTTCCACCAGCGACCCCTCACGGATTACCACCGCCTCGCCTGTATCGAGGTCGGTGGCCACAACGGCGAAGGGTATTTTCAAGTCCTCGATACGCAAGTCCCCGAATACGGAGCGCAGGTACCTCTCCAATTCCGCCCCGGAGCTCAGGCCCGCCCGGGGAAAGGTGGGGAGAAAGGTACGCACAAGCTGGGGAAGGGAGGCCTTCCGCCACTCTTCCTCGATACGCGATGTGGGGACCCCGGCGGCGTAAGCTCCCCCCACCATGGCCCCGATGCTCGAGCCGGCCACCGCCACGACCTCTATCCCCTCGCGCTCCAAGATCTTCAAAACACCCACGTGGGCCGCCCCCCGGGCGCCCCCGCTTCCGAGGGCTAGCCCCACCCGGATGCCGCTCTTCCGCCCTACACTTTTGTCCGTCATCGGCTAGCATGATACCCGAGCTATGGGTGAGGCACCGGGGAACGTGCTCCGGGAGAAGTGGAAGAGCTTGCCGGATTCCCCGGGGGTCTACATTTTCCTCGGGGAGGAAGGGGAAGTGCTGTACGTCGGGAAAGCCGCCTCGCTTCGTGACCGGGTGCGTTCCTACTTCCAGCGCGGGAGCTCGCCCAAGGCGTGGGAGATCCTTCACGAGGCCGTGGACCTCGATTACGTGGTGACCCGGAACGAGGCCGAGGCCCTGATCCTGGAGGATGCCCTCATCAAGAAGCATCGTCCCCGGTTCAACACCCGCCTCCGAGACGACAAGCGTTATCCCTACGTGAAGATCACGGCAGAACGGTTCCCCCGGGTGACGCTGGTGCGACGCCCGGAGAACGACGGGGCCCGCTACTTCGGGCCGTTCACGTCCTCCAAAGCCCTCCGGCGTATGCTCTCCCTGGCCCAGAAGCTCTTTCCCCTCCGGACTTGCAACCTGGACCTGGATTCGGGGAAGAGGTACCGCCCGTGTCTCTATTACCACCTAGGGAAGTGCGCCGGCCCCTGTGCCGGGGAGGTCTCCCCCGAGGAGTACCGCCGCCACGTGGAGGGGGTGACCGCGCTCCTCTCGGGACGGACGGAGGAGTTGTTGGCGGAGCTGCGGGTGCGCATGGAGAGGGCGGCCGCCGCAGAGCGGTTCGAAGAGGCGGCGCACCTGCGGGATGCGATCCGTGCCCTGGAGCGGATCCGGGAGCGCCAGGTGGTGGCCTTGCCCGAGTCCGTGGACCTCGACGCTGTGGGAATTGCTCTGGGAGATCGGCGGGGATACGGCCTCGTCCTCCTCGTACGCGGAGGACGTCTCATCGGAAAGGAGGGGTTTCCCCTCGTGGTCCCCGAGGGGAGCACTTCCGAGGAGGTCCTAGGGGAATTCCTAGATCAGTACTACACCCGGACCACATCGGTACCCTCAGAGGTGCTCATCCCCTTCGCGATCCCCGAGGCCGAGGCGCTGGAGGAGTACCTCTCCTCCCGGCGGGGGAAGGCGGTGGTGCGGGTCCCCGCGCGGGGGAGGCGGCGAGAGCTCGTGGAGATGGCCGGCCGTAACGCGGCCTTCGCCCTCGCACGGGCGGCGTCCGAGGAGGCCTCCTTTCCTCAGGATGAGGGGGCGTTGGAGGAGTTGGCCGAAGCCCTGGACCTCCCCACGCGGCCGTGGCGGATCGAGGCCTTCGACATTTCAAACATCAGGGGGAAGGAGGCTACGGGTTCCATGGTGGTCTTCGTGGGGGGGAAGCCCCGCCGCGATGCCTACCGGCGGTTCCGAGTCCGGATCTCCGGGAAGCCAGACGACTACGCAATGATGGGGGAAGTGCTCCGACGGCGTTTTTCCCACGGGCTGCGGGAACTCCAGGAGGCGAGGCCCGGCGGTAAGTTCTCCGAGTTCCCCGACCTGGTCCTGGTCGACGGCGGTAGGGGCCAGCTCAACGTGGCACTCCGGGTCCTGGGAGAACTCGGGCTTTCCGGAATCGAGGTGGCCGCGCTGGCGAAGCGCGAGGAGGAGATCTACCGCCCCGGCCATGCGGGGCCGATCCAGCTATCCCGTGATTCCGCGGCGCTCAAGTTGCTCCAACGATTACGGGACGAAGCCCACCGGTTCGCCGTAGAGTATCACCGGCTCCTGCGGCGGAAGGAAACGTTGGCAAGCCTGTTGGACTCCGTGCCCGGGATCGGGCCGCGGCGAAAGGCGCTCCTCTTAAAGCATTTCGGGTCGCTGGAGGAGCTTAAACGGGCATCCCTAGAGGAACTCCTCTCCCTCCCGGGCCTTCCCCACTCCATCGCCCACACCCTCTACAAAGCCCTCCACGGCGAGGCCCGCTAGATTCCGATCCCGAGCGCTCACGGGCCCTCCCGAACACGTAATCCAGAGGTCGAGGGGAAACGGAGCGCTTCTCCGATGGGCCGGAGATACGCCCTCAACCACGCCCTCAACCGCGGCGCAGGACGGCCGTAAACGCCCGGGCAGGGCGACCGTAGCTCATGAGCTCCCCGCGATCTGTGACCTCGAGCCCGCGCCGAAATCCCGGATTCCCTCCCGCAGCTCCCCGAAATCCACATCCCCCACCGTAATGGCCCCCGCCGGCGAGAGGACCTTCAGGGCGCGCTCGAGGAAGGGCCGCGGGTCCGCGCGATCGTGGAGGACCCAAAGGAAGGCCGCCCGGTCGAAGCCGCCTTCCCTGGGGAAACCGAGGAAATCGGCTCGCACAAACCGCACCGGGAGATCGATTCCCGAGGCCACATCCCGGGCCGCGAGGAACCCCTCGCCGGTGTCTACGGCCACGACCTCCGCCACCCCGGGGACCGAAGCGAAGAGGACGAGAAGATCCCCGTACCGCAGCCCACATCCAGCACCCGGCCCCTCAATATCACACACAGCGTCTCCACGATCCCCCACCGCACCTCCATCTCGCGGCGCCGCTCGGGGAAGGAGGCCATCGCGCTCCCCAGGAGCCAGTAGAAGAGATCGGGGTCGGCCCCGCTTTCACGGAAGCGCTCCAGAGCGGCGATAAAGAAAGACCGGAGATATCAGCCCGTTTCAACCCGTTCCTCCACCGTCAGGGCCACTACCGCCAGGTCCCGGCCCTCCACGATCTCGACGCGGGCGTCACAGCGCGGACACGAGAGCACCGGGACCCGCACGTGCCAGCCCTCCGCGGCGAGGTACTTCGCGTCCCCCCCGTACCCGCAAGCGAGGCACCTCACCCGCACGGGCACCGTTTCGATCGCGAGTTCCGAGCCCGCGAGCTCCGTCCCCTCGGTGACGAGCGACCAGGCCTCCCGGAGCGCCTCCCGGGAGAGGACGAGGAGCTCCCCCTGGCGCAGGTGGACCTTCTTCACCCGCCCCCTCACGGGGTCCTCGGCCAACCGCGCCCGTAGAGACTCGAGCAGGGAGAGGGCGAGGGAGTACTCGTGCATCAGATGCCCAGGGCGGAGAGGAGTTCCTCGATCCCGCGGCCGATCTTGGCGTCAGTGAGGATCGCGATCCCATGTGGGTTCACCGTCCGATAGTCGGCCACGAGCCGCTGGGGGTCGACGCCCACCACCTCAGCGAGGTCCACCTTGTTGATCACCATCACATCCGTTTGGGCGAAGATCTTGGGGTGCTTGCGCACCATGTCACCGCCCTCCGTCACCGAGATGACCACGATGTCCATCTCCGTCCCCAGGGGGAAATCGGCCGGGCACACGAGATTTCCCACGTTCTCGATGAAGAGGATGTCGATCTCGTCCAGAGGGAGCTCCTCGAGGATGTGGTGGACCCGGTGGGCGTCCAAGTGGCAGTCGTCGCCGGTATTGATGTTGGCGGCCGGGAGCCCCGCCTGCCGGAAGCGGCGGTAATCGTCGTCTCCGGCCACGTCACCGGCCACGGCCCCCGCCCTTAACCCCCGGCGTCGAAGGGCCTCCGCGAGCCGCAGGATTACCGTAGTCTTTCCCGAGCCGATGGCCCCCATCACGTTGAAGGCCTTCACCCCGTGGGTGCTCAGGAGTTCATAGTTCTTCCCGGCTAACTCCAACTGTTTCTTCAGGATATCCTCGAAACCTACGCGAATCTCATGCATGGCCCAACGAGGGTAAATCTCCTGGTCCCGCCCCGCAAGCGGCCAGTCCTATATGACCACGATCATCTTTTTTAATGACAGAAATCATAACGCCGATTGCAGCGTACACGCCCGTCAAATTTGCCTCCTTGGGTCACTTGGGTGTATAGTTCTCACACCATGCGCAAATGGGGGGCATGGGCAACAAGTGCAGTCTTCATCTATATTGTTTACCTTATTCTGACACTTTGGACGGGGGAGCTGGGACTCTGGTCCCTAGGCGAGCTCATAACTGGGGCTGTAATAGCCCTCTTGGGAGCTATTCCCCTGGGAAATATCGTGTGGAAGCGTGGCGACGTGCGGTTGCTTCAACCCCACCGTTGGATTCTCTTCCTCTTCTACCTCATTGGGCCCTTCTTCTTCTCTATGGCACGGGCCAACATCGACGTGGCGTACCGCGTGATCACGGGGAGGATCAAGCCTGGGATCGTACGGTTCCAGCCCCATCTCAAAACCGACTTCGGTCGGACATTGCTCGCGAATTCCATCACGCTCACCCCCGGGACCCTTACTGTGGACGTAGACGATGGGACCGGTGAATTCTACGTACACTGGATCTATGTGAAGAACCCAGAACCCCGACCGGAGGAGGTCTGCGGGCCCTTCCCTACCTGGGCGAGGAGGATCGCCGAATGATCGCGGAATTCGGGTTCTTGGTGGCCGCGGCGGTGCTCGTAGGATACGTGTTCGTGAGCATGGGAAGGCTCATGGCGGGCCCCACCACCCCCGATAGGGCCGTGGCATTGGACACCATAAATACCCTGGTGGTGGCCACCATGGTGCTATTGGGGACCGCCTTTGGACAGGTGGTATTGGTGGATGTGGCCATTGTCTACGCGCTCCTCTCCTTCATCGCCACTCTCTACATCGCCCGGTATCTGGAAGGGGGGCTCCGATGAAGGTCTTTCTCTACTTGCTATTGGCGATCGGTGCGATCTTCAATGGCCTCGGGGCCTTTGCCTTGATCCGCTTTCCCGATGTCTACACCCGGATCCACGGAGCCACCAAATGTACCACCTTCGGATCCATCTTCTCGATCCTGGCAGTGGTGATCTACGGGTTCGTGAAAGGAGGTGGCGAGGGCGGCACCCTTGCGATCCACGCCCTGTTGGCCCTTTTCTTCCTCCTCATCACGAACCCCACCGGCTCCCATGCCTTGGCGCGGGGGGCGCATCGGGCCGGGGTGAGGCCCGTGGGCGCGGTGGTAGATAGGTTGGAGGAGAAGGAATGACGGCCCTGCACGTGCTAACACTCACTTTGGTGGTTGTCGGGGCGGCGTTGGCGGCTTGGTTCAAAGACCTCTTGGCCTCCGTGATCGCCCTGGCCGGAGCGAGCCTCCTCCTTTCCCTGGAGTTCTACCTGCTCCAGGCGCCAGACGTCGCCATCGCCGAGGCCGGGATCGGGGCCGCCCTCACCGCGGCCATCTACATCCTCGCCATTCGCAAAACCCGTCCCAAGGAGGAAGAATGAAGCGGTGGTTCTTCTTCGCAATGTTGTTGATCCTGGCCGGTTACCTCCTTGGAGGCAGCGTGTGGCTTCGCCCTTTCGGTGAGCCTCCGCGCTCTGAGATGGACCGTTATTTCATCGAAAATGCCCAAACCGAGGTGGCTGCCAACAACGTGGTTACCGCCATCGTCTTCGATTACCGCGGTTACGACACCCTGGGCGAGGCCACGGTCCTCTTCGCGGCTGTAGTGGGCGTGGTGCTTCTGCTGCGGAAGGTGAAGGAATGAGCGTAATAGTACGGACGATAAGCCGCGTGGTAGCTCCGGTCGCCCTGGCGTTCGGGGCGTACGTGATCATGCACGGCCACCTCACCCCTGGCGGCGGCTTCCAGGGAGGGGCGGTGGTGGCCTCGGTGGTGGCCCTCCTGGTAGTGGCCTTCGAGTCCGGACGGTGGAAGAAGTGGAAGGACGTTCTCCTACCGCTCGAGGACCTCGGCGCTATGGCGTTTACCATTTTGGCCTTCTTGGGCCTCGGTGCCACCTTCTTCCGGAATATCCTCGCCGGGGGCGGGGGGCTCTTCGGGGCGCCGGTCCCCCAACTCGGCCCCAATCCTGGGGCCCTTAACACCGCCGGGACCCTACCCCTCATGAACTGGGCCGTGGGGCTCAAGGTTATCGCCGGACTTGGCTCGGTGGTGATCCTCCTTTCCCTTTTTGGGAGGGAAGATGGGTAACATGCCGTTCGTGGTGAGCATGATCCTCGTGATGGTGGGATTCCTCACCCTCATCACCCGGAGGAACCTTATCAAGCTCGCCATCGGGATCTCCATCATCGAAATGGGGGTGAACCTATTCCTCGTCTCCTTGGGCTACGTCAAAGGAGGAATTGCCCCCATTTACACATATGCGCCCCCAGGTGCGAAGGAGATGGTCTTTCCTACCCCGCAGGCGTTGACGCTCACCGCCATCGTCATCGGGCTCGCTACCACTGCCCTAATGTTGGCCTTCGCCGTGGTCATCTACCGCCACCGGGGGACGTTGGATGCTGAGAAGATCCGGGAATTGAGGGGATAACGATGCTTATACATGCGCCGATCCTCGCGATAGCCGTGCCACTTCTCGGGGCTTTCTCCCTGCTGGGGCTGGCTTACCTCAGCCGTACCCTGCGGAACATATGGGCCTGTTTGATATCAGCCTTTACCAGCGCAATGGCGGTAGCCGTGGCGATCCGAGCCTTCACCGAGGGGGTCGTGGTCTATACCCTGGGCGCTGCTTCTCCCACGGAGAGCGTGACCGCTGGGGGCTTTCCCATCAGGATCGTCCTCGTCGTCGACGGACTCGGGGCCTTCATGGGCCTTATCGCCGCCCTGGCGGGGGTCGTGGCGCTTGTCTATTACTTCCAATATCTGAAGGAGGAGGAAGGAAAGAGCCTGGGACTCTCGTTACTCTTGCTCCTATGGGCCGGGATCCTCGGGTTGGTCTACACCGGGGACCTGTTCAACTTCTTCGTTTTCCTCGAGATAACGAGCATCGCTGCCTGCGCCTTGATTGGCTATCGTACGTGGGAATCCCGACCGCCAGAGGCCGCGTTCAAGACCATGGCAATGTACACCCTCGGTGGCCTCCTCGTCCTCATCTCCGTCGGGATCTTATACGGCGAGTATGACGCTCTGAACATCGCCTATCTCTCCAAGGCTATCACCGGATCCCTCTTGGATAAGTTGGCCCTCGGGCTTCTGCTGGGGGGATTGCTGATGAAGGCCGGAGCGGTGCCGGCCCACATGTGGGCCCCCGATGCTTATGGTGAGGCCCCGGCCACGGCGACTATCGTCCTCGTCGCCAACACCCAGGCGGCGATCTACGCGATCTTGAGGGTGGTGTTCACCCTGTTCGGCGGGGCCCTCGCGGCCCCGGGGATCGGTTGGCTCATCGCCTCGCTGGGGATCACCACCGTGCTCGTCGCGGTCCTTATGGCGGTGGTGCAGCGACACCTCGGTCGTCTGGTTGCCTACGGGGCCGTGTCCCAGTTGGGGTACATGCTTCTCGCGGTGGGGGTGGGAGCCGTGGCACGGGGTGGGTTCGGCGAGGTGGCTCTCACGGGCGGCATATTCCACATGATCAACGACGCCGCCTCGGTGGGGCTCCTCTTCTTCGTAGTGGGCGCGGTGCGCCGTGCCACGGGCTCCGTGGACCTCCTCTCGTTGGGGGGACTCGGCCACACGCTGCGGTGGGAGGCGGGCTTCTTCCTCCTGGGGGCCCTGGCCCTGGCGGGGATCCCGCCCCTGAACGGTTTCGCCTCCAAGTTCCTGATCTACGAGTCCACGTTCAGGGCATCGCCGATCCTCGCGGCCCTCGCGCTTCTCGCCTCGATCCTGCTTCTCGCCGTAGTGGTGCGGGCCTTCCAGGGGGCGTTCCTCGGGCCGAAGGTGCGGGAGGCCAGCCCCGCCCCGCGGGGCATGTTGGTCGCCATGGGGATCCTGGCATTGGTGATCGTGGTGTTCGGGCTCTTTCCGGGCTTCTTCATCGAGCGGATCGTCTCGCCCGCGGTGCAGGCCGTGCTCACGGGCCGTGAGGCGTATCTCGCGGCCGTCCTCGGAGGGTAGAAGATGAGGATCGGAAGCGGCGAGGGATTCTGGGGTCCTATCGTTTGGGTGATCCTCGCGCTGGGTATCCTGGCGATGGGGTTCGCCGTCTGGCTCCAGGGGCGGCGCACCTATAAGCGGGGAACAGAACAGGAAGAGCCATTTCTCTCGGGCGAAAAACTTTCCAAGGGTGGAGGAGCGGTGGCTGGGATCCACCTCTACTGGGGTTTCGCTGAGGCCCTGCGGCCGCTCCTTTCGAGACTGGTCGCGTTCCACTCCGGGTTCGTGGGCGACTACGTGGGTTGGCTCCTGGTCGTTCTCGTCGTTTCCCTGCTGGTGGTGATGCTCTCATGAAGCAAATGAAACTCCTCGAGCGGCTGAAATTATCCGGACTCAAACGGGCCCTTTGGGTCTACCACCTGAACAGCGGCGGTTGCAATGGTTGTGATATCGAGATCCTCGCTGCCCTCACGCCCCGCTACGACGTGGAGCGGTTCGGGATAAAGCTTGTGGGTTCGCCCCGCCACGCGGACGTACTGTTAGTCACCGGGACCGTGACCCGGCCTATGTACGAGCGGGTGAGGCGTATCTACGCTCAGACGCCTGACCCCAAGGTGGTCATCGCCATCGGAGGTTGTGCCTCCACGAGCGGCGTCTTCTACGAGTCCTACAACGTCCTCGGTCCGGTGGACAACGTAATCCCGGTGGACGTTTATATCCCGGGGTGCCCGCCGCGGCCGGAGGCGATCATCGACGGCGTCGTGAAGGCGGTGGCCAAATTGGAACGACTCATGGAGGGGAAGGAAGGATGAGGGCACAAGAGGTCTTGGAGGCCCTTCAGGGAAAACTTGGCGGGAGGATCCGGAATCTGGAGATAAAGGCCGAGACCGTGGGATACAGGCGTCCGCGGGAACGGGAGTTCATTTGGGCCGAAATCGACCGGGGGGACCTGCCCGATGCCGTTCGGACCCTGAAGGAGCTCGCTCCCCTCCACATCTCCATCATCTCCGGTGCAGACGCAGGTGACCGGATCGAACTCATCTATCACTTCGGTGTAGGATACGGGACGGAAACCGGTGAAGTGATGGTGAACTTCCGCCTCGCCGTCCCCAAGGACGACCCCAAAGTTCCATCGCTCTGTGACATCCTCCCCGGAGCCGAGACTACCGAACGGGAGAAGCTCGAGTTCTTGGGAGTAGAGTTCGAGGGGATCCCCGATGCGAGGAAGCTCTTCCTCCCCGACGAATTGGAAATCCATCCCTGGCGCAAGGATGAGCCCGACCTGGCGAAATACGTGCGGCGTACCGTGGCTTGGGAGGAAAAGAAAGATGAGGGAAAAGGTGAAGCCTGAAGAGAAAACCGAGGAACTCACGAAGGCCTGCCCCACGTGTTTCGAGGTCCCAATCGGGCCGATTCACCCGGCCCTAAAGGAGGGAATCCGGTTTACCTTCTGGATAGAGGGGGAGCGAATTCGAAAGGTGGACATCCGCCCGGGGTTCATGCACCGGGGGATCGAGTTCATGGGGACCAAGCGAAATCTGATCCAAGTCCTCTATCTGGCTGAACGGATCTGTGGTATCTGCTCCATATCGCATCCCTTGGCCATCGTCCAGGCAGTGGAGCAGGCGGCGGGGATCGAAGTGCCTCCCCGCGCCCAGTACATCCGCGTGATTATCGGGGAGCTCGAGCGCATTCACTCCCACCTCCTGTGGGCGGGGGTCGCGGCCCACGAGCTCGGTTTCGATACGCTGCTACACTATGTGTGGAAGGTGCGCGAGCCAGTCTTGGATATCCTCGAGGACCTGACCGGGAACCGAATCGACTACGCCATTCCCATCTACGGCGGCGTCCGCCGTGACGTACCACCGGAGAAATATCCCAAGCTGAAGGATGCTCTACGCTATTACCGTAGCCTGGTGGACGATTTCGTGAATTTCTTCCTGAGGGATCCCTCCATCGAGGCCCGGACCCGCGGTGTGGGGGTTCTCACAAGCGAGGAGGCGGATTCCCTCTGTGCTGTGGGCCCCACTGCTAGGGCCTCAGGGTTGCGGAAGGACGTGCGACAGGACTGGCCTTACTTCGCTTATCCCGACCTCGAGGTGAAGGCCCTTACCCCTGAGGACATGGGCCTCGAGGTGCGGGGCGATGTATACGACCGCATCGTCGTGCGCCTCCTTGAGGTCGTTCAATCGATAGAACTCATCGAGCAGTGCCTCGAGGAGATGCCGGAGGGGGAAATCACCGCCTTCCCCAAGGTCGCGGCCCTCCTCGCACACCTCAAGAAGGCGGAAGGCGAGGGAGTCGGTCGCCATGAGGCCCCCCGAGGCGAGGTAATTCACTATATCCGCCTCGAAGCCGGAGAGGAAGCGCCGGCGGTGTGGAAGGTAAAGGCACCCACGTACTCCAACCTCATGCCGTGGTATCCTATGTTCCGCGACCAGGAGATCGCCGACATCCCCATCGTTGCCGCCTCCATCGACCCCTGTATATGCTGCATGGAGCGGGTGCAGATCGTGTGCGATGGGAAAGCAGAGACCCTATTGAAGGATGAGCTCCTCAGGCTCTCGTGGGCCAAGACCGAAAGGGTCGCGTCACGCGTCACCCGTCAAGTGTCACCTGGGAGGGGAGGATGAGTGGCCTCAATGCCCTGTGGCAGGCAATACTGGTCCTCGTCGGCGGCGGGGTCGTGGGGTTCCTGTACAAGGGGCTGGACCGTAAGCTCGCCGCCCGGCTCCAGGGGAGGATCGGGCCTCCTCTGAGGCAACCGGTCTTGGACGTGATAAAACTCCTGCTCAAGGAGAACATTGTTCCACGGACGGCGATTCCCTGGCTCTTCCAGGCAGCGCCTTTCCTTGCCTTCATTACCGCCGTCACGGCGCTCCTCTACCTCCCCATCGGTTCCCTCGCGCCGGTCCTGCATGGATATGGTGATCTGGTGCTCCTCCTTTACCTCCTCGCCATTCCGGCCTTGGCCATGGCCATGGGTGGCTTCGCCTCCGGGTCTCCCTATGCCGTGGTGGGGGCTCAGCGCGAGATCGTGATGATGATGTCGTATGAGTTCCCCCTGGCCATCGCTGCCGTGGGAATCGCGTGGCGACTCGCGACCCTGGGGATCGGTCCATCCTTCTCCCTCGCCACCATCGCGGCCAATCCTCTCTGGGGATTAGTGGGGCCCCTGGGGTGGATTGGACTTCTGTTCCTGTTTGTGGCGCTCCTTGCCGTTACCCCCGCAGAGCTTTCTAAGATCCCATTCGATATTCCCGAAGCCGAAACCGAGATCGCCGGGGGCCTATTCGTGGAGTACTCCGGGGTCAACCTGGCCCTCTTCTACCTCGCCGACGTGATAAAGACCCTGGTTATCGCAGGCCTTGTCGTCGCCCTCTTCATTCCCTATGGACTCGCCGTCCCCCTCGGTATCACTGGGGTTGGGGGACAGGTGCTCGATATCCTCTTCTTCCTGGTCAAGCTCTTTGGGGTGGTCTTCTTCGCGGTAACCGTGGTCCGCGTGGCCTTCGCTCGCCTCAAGGTGGACCAGGTGGTGCGGCTCTACTTGCTTCCCACGACCCTGCTCGCGCTGGCGGGCCTGCTTCTCCTCGTCCTGGATAAGGTGGTGATGGGAGGATGATCTTCAAGGCCCTTTTCCTGCAACTTTTCACGCGTCCGGTGACGAATCGCTTCCCCGCGAAGTACATGCCCACATCGGTACTCGGGTTCCTCGGGAAGGTCCAAGAGGGGAAGGCGAAGATTGTGCCCCCAGTTCCTGTCACCGAAGGCTTCCGGGGGAAGATCGCCTACGATCGGGAGAAGTGTATCGGCTGCCAGTTATGCATCCGGGTATGTCCCGCACAGGTGATCGAGTTTAAGCCTGAGGAGAAGAAGATCCGCATGTACGTCACGCGCTGTACATACTGTGCTCAGTGCGTGGACGTATGCCCCGTCGGTGCTCTGTCCCGGAGCCAAGAGTTCTTGCTCGCCGATTATGATCGCTTCGCCTCAAACCTTGTGGTGGAGTAAATTCAGCGGCTGGCCTTCTTGCGGGTCGCGGTCTTCCGAGCGCGCTTGCGCTCCTCACGCTTGATGTATTCGATGATCGCCTCCACCACGAGGTCGTTAATGGAGCACTTGCGTTTGCGTGCAAGTTTCTTTATGCGTTCAATAGGCTTCAAGTGCCGTTTTGAAAGCGGGATATAGACAGAGAGTCTGCGGGTGACTTTTTCGGCCATCCCTTATTTCACCTCCTTCTTCGTTCTCGCCACTTCGACCTCGCCGCGCTCGAGCCATGCCCAGATGAACGGCCAGAGATCGCCGTCCAAGACCGCCTCCACGTTTCCGACTTCAACCGCCGTACGATGGTCCCGCACGAGCTGATAGGGCTGAAGGATATAGGAACGGATTTGGTTGCCCCACTCGATCTCCCGGAGCTCGCCCCGGAGCTCCTCTATCTTCTTGGCCCGGGTCTCCTCCATCAGTGCCCGAAGGCGAGCCTTCAGGATCTTCAAGGCCATCTCCTTGTTCTGGTGTTGGGAGCGCTCATTCTGGCAGGAGACGGTGATGCCGGTGGGGATATGGGTGATACGCACGGCGGTCTCGTTTTTCTGCATGTGTTGGCCACCCGGCCCCCCCGCGCGGAAGGTCTCGATTTTTAGATCCTCCTCTTTTATTTCAATGTCCTCTTCGGGGACGATGGGGGTTACAGTCACCGAGGCAAAGGAGGTATGGCGACGTCGGGCCGCATCGAAAGGGGAGATCCGCACCAGCCGATGGACCCCGGTTTCCCCCTTGAGGAGGCCATAAGCGTGGGAGCCCTTCACCTCGAGCGTGGCCGATTTGATCCCTGCCTCCTCACCGTGGGTCTCGTCGAGAAGTCGCACCCTGAACCCGGCCCGTTCGCAGAATCGGGTGTACATCCGCAGTAACATCTCGGTCCAGTCTTGGGCGTCGGTCCCCCCAGCGCCGGCGTTCAAGGAGATGAAACAATCGCCGCGGTCGTATGGACCACACAGAAAGAGCGTTATCCGCGCCTTGTTGAACTCTTCCTGTAAGTCGGAGATAAATTTCGCTGCCTCATCCCGGGCGACGGGATCGCCCTCATCCGCGAGCGAGAGGAGGACCTCGGCTTCCTCCACCTTCTCCGTGAGTTCCTCTAAAACCCGTACCCGGTCCTTCAGCGCCTCGAGCTCAGTGATGAGCTCCCGGGCCCGCTTCTTGTCGTCCCAGAAGTCTGGTTGGGACATGAGACTCTCGAGTTCGGAGATACGCTCCTTCATTCGAGGAAGTTCGAATACCCCCTCCCAAACTTCCAAACGTTCTTTAAACTCTTTGAGGATATCTTCCATAGCTTGTGTGACTTTAATCAATTGAATTGAAGTCCGCAAGTTATAATTCGCCGATGACTGGGACGCTTTATCTGTGCGCGACTCCCATCGGGAACCTGGAGGACGTGACCCTTCGGGTACTGCGGGTACTGCGGGAAGTCGACCTGATCGTCGCCGAGGACACGCGTCACACTGAAAAGCTCCTCCGTCATTATGGGATCGAGCCCAAGTTCGGCCCGAGTCTCTACGAGGGGGCGGAGCGGGAGCGGGTCCCCCTGATCCTGCGGGAGCTACGTGCGGGAAGAAACGTGGCCCTAGTTAGCGACGCGGGGACGCCTTTGATCTCCGACCCCGGTTTTCTCTTAGTGCGGACGTGCGTGGAGGCGGGGATCCGGGTGGTCCCGGTGCCGGGCCCGGCGGCATTCCTCGCCGCCCTCGTCGCCTCAGGACTTCCCGTCGAAAGCTTCCTCTTCCTCGGTGCCCTGCCCAGGAAGCGCGGTCCCAAGTTGGAGGCTCTGGAGGGCCTCATCGGGGAAGAGCGTACCGCGGTTATGTATGAATCGCCCCACCGGCTGTGGGAAACATTGGAGATGATGGAAGAACTGTACCCGGAGAGGCCTCTTGTCCTCGCACGTGAGCTCACAAAGGTTCACGAGGAGTTCATCCGGGGGACGGTCCAGGAGGTGCGGGGTGAGGTGAGGCGGCGAGGGACGATAAAAGGCGAGGCGGTCCTCGTCCTCGGGGGCGATAAGGGGACTCGGGAACCCCCCGACGCCGAACTCCTGCGCGACTTCTATGAACTCCTCCTCGGGAAGCGACGGGACCACAAAGAGGCCCTCCGTGAGATGGCGCGGCTCCTCGGGATCCCCAAGGGGAGGCTTGCCAGGATCCTGGGAGCGGGGCTGGGTAACTAGCTTTTTTGCCTTCGTATAATCCACGTTGAAGCACCGTCGAAGAGGGGTGTGACGGATGGGCAGGATATCGGTATTGGCCCACCTCGTGTGCGCGCTGGCAGTCATGGGAGGAGAGGTTTCCCTCGTCACCGGAGTCCTCTCGTGGGCGCTGCCGCCCAACTTGCCGCCGTGAGCTCGTCCTTCCAGAGAAGGCCATGGTCCTCGGAAGTATCTCTTTCGAGAACGACGCCTTCACCGCCTTTGTAGAGTTCCCTGTTCAAGGCAGGAAGGCACATAATGTCATGATGGAACCGCTTGTCACCGCGGGCTGGAAGGTCCTCTGGAAGAGGTCGAGGGAATCGGGCGTGGTCTTCGTCCTCGGCCGCGATGAGGCGGGGATCGTGTTGAACTTCGTGTCTCAGAAGGGCACGATCCAGCTCCACGTGTTCTACAACCCCACGATGGACCTCGAACTCTTTGCCGAGATCGGTGAGCCACCGTTCGTCCTGAAGGCACCTGAAGGGGCGCACTTTCTGGACACCTCTGGCAGTGAAAGTCCTGAGGGGCAGATTTCCGGGCCGAAGTGGTGAGCACTTTGGGACTGGCCGCCCTCGGGACCGCGTTTCGGGACCGATTTTGCGCTCAAGGATGGGCACTCGTAGACGCCGGCGCGGACGGTCCTATCGTCTGGGGACGCTGTAAGCTCGAACGGGACGGAGAGCTTTGGGAAATGGTGTTCCTCCTGGCCGAGATCCCGCTTTGACCTAACATCTCCTACCTGGCCGTATCCGCGGAAAACGCCTCAGGTGAGGTGAACGAGCTAGTCGAGCGCGCCGCGGACGAGGTCGAGGAGGATAGGCCGCATGGCCTCAAGGGCTCGCCGGCGGTGGGAGATCGCGTTCTTCTCGGTGGGCAGCATCTCTGCCAGGGTCCGCACTTCGCCATTTGGGACGAACAGGGGGTCGTAGCCGAACCCGTATTTCCCCCGTGGAGTGTCCACGATTCGCCCCGCGAGCACTCCCTCAGCCATCCAGGTACGCCCATCGGGAAGTGCTAATACTGCCACGGTGCGGAACCGGGCCCTCCGGTCCATAGCCCCACTCAGGAGCTTCAGGAGCTTCTCGTTGTTGGCCCGATAGTCCTTCCCCTCTCCGGCGAAACGGGCCGAGCGCACCCCTGGGACCCCGCCCAACACCTCAACCTCCAACCCCGTGTCCTCCGCCAACGCGGGCAATCCGGTCTCCCGGGCCGCCGCCGTCGCCTTGAGGATTGCGTTATCTTCGAGGGTTTCCCCTATCTCTTCCACTTCGGGGAGCGCGATGTTGCGAAAGGTGAGCCACTCTACCCCCGGGATGTCCCCGAGGATAGCGAGGGCTTCTCCGACCTTGTAGGGGTTCTTGGAGGCGAGGACGACCTTTCGGGCCATTCGCCGCTACATTGCCACCCCGCGCAGGGAGAGCTCGGCGGCGAAGTGACACGCCACGTAGTGCTCGGCCCCCATGTCGATGAACTTCGGGGCCTCTTTGGTGCAGATTTCCTTGGCGTAGGGGCAGCGGGGGTGGAAGTAGCATCCCGAAGGTGGGTTGATAGGGCTCGGGACATCACCTTGGAGGATGATGCGTTCCTTCTTGTAATCGGGGTCCGGCACTGGAACTGCCGAGAGGAGGGCCTCGGTGTAAGGGTGCATAGGATGGGTGAAGAGCTCCTCCGTCTCGGCGAGCTCAACGATCTTCCCCAGGTACATCACCGCCACGCGGTTGGAGATGTGCTTCACCACCGAGAGGTCGTGGGCAATGAAGAGGTAGGTGAGGTGGAACTCGTCCTGGAGGTCCTCGAGGAGGTTGAGGACCTGCGCCTGGATGGAAACGTCCAGGGCCGAGACGGGCTCGTCACACACGATGAGTTGGGGATCCAGGGCCAGGGCCCGGGCGATCCCGATCCGCTGGCGTTGGCCACCGGAGAACTCGTGGGGATACCGGCGCATGTGCTCGGGTTTCAAGCCCACGGCTTCGAGGAGCTCCACGACCTTCTTCTCTTTCTCCTTTCCACGTGCCACCCGGTGGACCACCAACGGCTCCCCCACGATGTCGCCCACGGTCATCCGGGGGTTGAGGGAAGAGTAGGGGTCCTGGAAGATGATCTGCATCTCACGGCGCAGAGGCTTCATCTCCCGGAGCCTCAGCTTGGCGATGTCAACCACCCGGGCCAGACGTTTGCTCCGAAAGAGAATCTCCCCCGCGGTGGGCTCGATGAGACGCAGGATCGTCCTGCCCGTGGTCGTCTTCCCGCACCCCGACTCCCCCACCAACCCCAGGGTCTCTCCCTCGTTGATGAAGAGGTCGATATCGTCCACGGCCTTGACCCAGCCGACAATGCGGCGGAAGACGCCGCGGCGCACGGGGAAGTACTTCTTCAGTCCCCGTACTTCGAGCAACACTCCTTCGCGCAAAGTCTCCACTGCCATCCTTCCCTCTCTAAGCGTAGAGCCAACAGGCGACGTCATGATCGGGAGCGACCTCCTTCAGGGGCGGCATCTCCCGCCGGCAGACATCCATGGTATACGGACACCGTGGGTTGAAGGGACAACCCGGCGGCGCGCTCAAAGGATCGGGCACCACGCCCTTGATGGGCTCCAGTCGTTTCTTCTTCGTGGCGAGTGACGGAATCGACTTGAGGAGGCCCTGGGTGTAAGGGTGTTTGGGCTCATGGAAGACGGGGCGCACCTTCGCGTGCTCCACCACCTTCCCGAGGTACATCACCACCACTTCCTCGCACATCTCGGCCACGACCCCCAGGTCATGGGTGATTAGCATGATTGCGGCTTGGAACTTGCGCTTCAGGTCCTGCATGAGCTCGAGGACCTGCGCCTGGATCGTGACATCTAGGGCAGTGGTGGGCTCGTCGGCGATTAGGAGCGAAGGATTACAGGAGAGTGCCATCGCAATCATAGCGCGCTGACGCATTCCGCCCGAGAGCTGGTGAGGATATTCGTCCACCCGTTGTTCCGGCTCGGGAATTCCCACCTGCCTAAGCATCTCGATGGCCTTTTTGCGGGCTTCCTTCTTGGAGACCTTTTGGTGGAGCATGATAGCTTCCATGATCTGGTAACCGATGGTGAAAACGGGGTTAAGAGAGGTCATGGGTTCCTGGAAGATCATGGCGATCTCTTTTCCACGAATGGACCGGTACTCTTTTCCCTTGGGGTTGAGTTTGTGAAGCGCGACGGCCTTTCCGTTTTTGTAGAAGAGAATCTCTCCCTCGACGATCCTCCCTGGAGGCATGGGGACGAGGCCCATGATGGAAAGGGCGGTCACGGATTTACCACAGCCTGACTCTCCCACTACGCCCAAGGTTTGCTCAGGCTCGATGGTGAATGAAACGCCGTCGACGGCCTTCACCACCCCATCTTCAGTGTAAAAATAAGTCTTCAGCCCCTTGAGTTCTATCAGGGGCACCTCATGCCTCCTCGTTCACGGGACCATGGCCACGGCCAGGCCCAAGAGGAAGAAAAGGGCCCCCAGGACCCCGATGGCGATTTTGCGAGGATCCTTGGAGGTGTCCCGCCCGAAGACGGTGGTGGACATACCCCCACCGAACCCACCCCCTAAGGCCGCGTGCTCTGACATATGCCAGAGCACGAGCCCGATCAGGGCCAGACTGTCCAAAAAGAAAAGGACCATCAAGAAGGTCTTCATCCCGTCACGCTCCAGGAAAGCATTATAAACGGGTCCCCACTCCATTTCTAGCCGGTCAGTCTCCAAAATAAGGTTTGAGCGCGGATTGAATCAAATCGGCAGGGATTGTCGCAAGCAGTCACCGCGAATGAAGGCGAAATGGTACAATTTCCCCATTGATGTTGCGCCTCTCGCCTGTAGGTTGCTCATGTCCATGACGACGGTCGTCCTCGTGGGAGCCCATCTGGGATATGATCTGAAGCAAGCCCCCTTGGGTGGAGGGGGGGCGGTGGGAGCACGTCTCATTACTCATTGGGTTCGAGAGAAACCTTTCGACCTCCTCGTCCTCGGCTCAGGCCCCGTCCCGCCTACGGAGGGGATTCGTTACGTCCAGATCGGCTGGAAAGTGCCAGGGGAGCCAAGCGTCCCGAGCGCTCTCTCAGTACGAGGATATGCCTCCTTCTGCGTCCAATTCGCCCGTGGAGTCACGGAGTATCTACGCCGCCTCGCCGCGGAGGTAGATCCCACGAGGGTGTGTGTCGTCCACAACGACGTGTCCGAGGGCCCTGATTTCGCCGCCGTGCGCGCCCTGGGCTACAAGCAGATCGGGATCTTCCACGTGGACGTAGTGGACTACGTATCCCGCATTTACTTGCGGGGGTTAGTGTCCACCCGCACGTTGGCCAGGGCCTACCGGGGCCTTCAGCGGACCGGATTCGACCGTCTGCTACCCCTCGTCGCGCAGCTCGTCTTCGGGAAGCAGGAGGAATGTGTGCAGTATTGTGATCTCCTCGTCGTTCCCTCCCGTGCCATGGCCGAGGTACTTCAACGTTCATACCCCACTGCCCGGGGAAAGGTGCGGGCCATCCCCTGGGGGGCCATCGTGGATCCGCCATCGGATGAAATCGAACTCGATGACATCCGAGCCCTTTACGGAATCGGCCGAGATACCCCGGTCCTCGTCACCCTGAGCCGCATATCCCCCGAGAAGGGGCAGGATCTCCTCTTGCAAGCCCTCCGCATCTGGGAACGGGAGGTCCGAGAGGGGGTCGTCCTCTTTGTCTGTGGGGCCCCGGCCTTCATGCACGGGCACCGCTTCTTCACACGCCTCCAGCGCATCGCTCGGGACCTGAAACGCGTGGAGGTACATTTCCCGGGGTACGTTGCCGGCGCAGAGAAGTGGGCGTTCCTCCGGACAGCAGACCTCTATGTCTTCCCCTCAAGGCACGAATCCTATGGCCTCACCCTGGCGGAGGCCCTGGCCGCGGGTCTTCCGGTACTCACGACGGACCACCGCTCTGCCAGGGAGCTCGTGCGACCGGAGTTCGGCCTGGTGGTGGAGCCGCGGCCCCGGGCGATCTATGTGGGGCTGGTGACGCTCCTTTCCGATCGCGAACGGCTCGCGGAGATGGGACGGAGGGCCCAAGAATTTGGGGCGGCACTGCGGTTTGAGGTCGCTGCACGGGTGTTCTCGACTTCGATCCTATCTCTGCTCAGAGGAGGACGGTCGCATACCGTTTTGGGACAGAAGCGCACTTGCCCTTAGAATAGCCCGCGTGGGAAAATTCATCTTCATTACCGGCGGAGTGCTCTCCGGACTAGGGAAGGGCGTCGTCGCCGCCTCCCTGGGTTATCTCCTCAAAGCCCGCGGCTACAAGGTCACCCTCCAGAAGATCGATCCCTACTTGAACGTCGATGCCGGCACCATGAATCCTTACGAACACGGCGAGGTCTTCGTCACCGCCGATGGAAAGGAATGTGACCTCGACATCGGCCGTTACGAGCGCTTCCTCCACCAAGACCTCTCCGCTTCCAACTACATCACCACTGGGCAGGTCTACTGGAATGTGATCCAACGGGAGCGCCACGGCGACTACCTCGGAAAGACGGTCCAGATCATCCCCCACATCACCGAGGAGATAAAGCGCTTGATATGCGCCCCCCTGGAGGAAAGCGGGGCCGAGATCGGGATCGTGGAGGTGGGTGGGACTGTGGGGGATATCGAAGGCCTACCATATCTCGAAGCCCTGCGTCAGCTACGGGACGAGCTCCCTCGGGAGGATACCTGCTTTGTGCACCTCACCTACATTCCGGTCCTCTCCACTACGGGGGAACTCAAGACGAAACCCACCCAACACTCGGTGAAGGAGCTCCGTACAGTTGGAATCCAACCGGACTTCATCGTCGCTCGGACCCATGAGCCGCTCACCCGGGACATTCGGCGAAAGATCTCCCTCTTCTGCGACGTGCCCCTAACGCATGTGATCGAGGGGCTGGACCTCCCTTCGATCTACGAAGTGCCCCTCGCTCTGGAGGGGGAGGGCTTCCCGCAGCGGGTCCTTGAGGTGCTCTCCCTTCCGGCGAGGTCCGCTGACCACCGGGCGTGGGAGGAGTTCGTGCGGCGGCTACGGGGCGCGGACGCGGCGGTGAGGATCGGCATCGTGGGGAAATACGTGGAACTCCACGACGCCTACATCTCTATCATCGAGGCGTTTCAGCACGCGGGGGCGGCATTGGGTGTGCAGGTGGAGCTTTGTTGGGTCCCCTCGGCGAAGGTTGAGGAGACGGCGGAGGTGCTCGAGGGACTCGCGGGGATCCTCGTCCCTGGGGGGTTCGGCGAACGGGGGATCGAGGGGAAGATCCTCGCCGCGGACTACGCCCGCCGCGAGGGAATCCCCTACTTCGGGATTTGTCTGGGGATGCAGGTTGCGGTGATCGCCTTCGCCCGCTACGCCGCGGGGCTCTCCGAGGCGAACTCCACCGAGTTCGATCCCGATACGTCCCATCCGGTGATCGACCTCCTGCCAGAACAGCGCCATCTCCGCGCGAAGGGGGGGACGATGCGCCTCGGGGCGTACCCCGCTGTCCTGCGGAATGGATCCAAAGTTCGGGGGATCTATGAAAATGATGAGATCGTTGAGCGCCACCGTCATCGCTACGAGTTCAACCTCGATTACCTTGACACTCTCGAGCGGGTAGGAATGTTGGCGAGCGGCGTGTCCCCCGACGGGAAGCTGGTGGAGATCGTGGAGCTTCCGGACCATCTTTGGTACATCGGGGTGCAGTTCCACCCGGAGTACACCTCTCGCCCTTTACGTCCCCACCCCCTGTTCGTAGATTTTGTGAGGAAATGCGCCGAGCGTTCCTCGTGAGCATTACGTTTCTCGTGGGGCTCCTCTCCCTGGCAGAACGGGTGGAGGTGGAGCGTCCCTGGCTCTCGGCCTACGATCCGGACGGGAACATTTTGTGGGAGCTTCGGGCAGCGACGATCCGAGGAACGGCTGGGGGGTGGGTGGCAGAGGACGCCGTGGCCTATCTCTACGGCGACGGAGAGCTCCTCGTCACGGCCCGAATCCCCGAGGTGACGGCCGACCCGACGGGTCAGGAGTGGTACGCACGCGGCGAGGTGACGGGCGAAGGCGAGGGTCTCTCGTTCGTGGCAGAGGAGGTGCGGTGGGCAAACGGAGAGCTCAAGCTGAAAGGGCTCCGTTTGGTGTCCCGGGAGCTGGAGCTTCGCGCGTTGAGCGCCTCCTGGGAATCAGGCGGTATCTGGCGATTGTTGGGGGTCAAGGCGAGCTTCGGCGACTGGGAACTCGAATTCGTTGAGGGCGTCTACGACCAGTCGAGTCGTACATTGGAAATACCCGGGAGGCTCGTGGCGCGGGGCTGGGGGTGGGAGGTCGAGGCCGAGCGGGCCAGGGTGCACGTTGATGCTGAGCGGGTGGTGCTTTGGGGGGTTGAAATTGGCCCGGCTTGAGGCCCTGGGACTCACGAAGAGGTTCGGCCGGCGCTTCGTCGTCGCCGACCTCACCCTCATGTTCGAGTCCGGGAGGGTAACTGGCCTTCTGGGACCGAACGGGGCGGGGAAGACCACGACTTTCTACCTCCTCGTCGGCTTCCTGCGCGCCAATTCCGGGGAGGTGCTGCTCGAGGGGAAGAAGATTCACCACCTCCCCTTCTTCCAGAGGGCAAAACTCGGCCTACAGTACCTGCCCCAGGAGCCCTCGGTCTTTTCTCACACCACCGTGGTGGGGAACATCCGTCTCGCGCTCGAAGGGGCGGGTCGACGGTGGGACGGAACAGTGGACGCGATTCTCGATGAAATCGGGCTGCGGGGGCTCTTGCGACGCCCGGCGCTCGCCCTCTCCGCGGGGGAGAGGCGGCGGGTCGAGATCGCCCGAGCACTAGTGACCTCTCCTAAGTTCCTGCTCCTCGACGAGCCATTCACCGGGGTCGACCCACTGACCATCGCCGAACTCCAGAAGCTCTTGGGTGAACTCGCCCGGAGGGGGATCGGGGTCGTGGTCACCGACCACAATGTGCGCGATGCCCTACGGATCACATCCTTTGCTTACCTTATCCACGAAGGGCGGATCATCGCCCAGGGAACGCCCGAAGACCTCCTCCGAGATCCCCTAGCAAAACGCTATTACCTCGGCCAAGACTTTTCATTGTAACGGGGTATAAAGAGCTCTCCTTTTGGGCCGCCAATCGCGGGATCAGCGAAGGCGGCGCACGAGAAGCACTCGTCCCTCTTGTCCGACCACTTCCACCTCGTCGCCGGCCCTTACCGCTTCCTGGGCGCGAGCACGCCAGTACTCGCCTCGCACAAGGACCCATCCCTCTTTGCCCCCTGGGACGATGTCGGTCCTCGCCACCCCGGTGAGGCCCACCATAGTAGTGAGGGGTTGGGGGCGCCGCTTTTGGGCAAGGAGCCCTTTGGACACGACGAACACGAAGAAAGCGGTCACCGTCCCCACCGCGGCAATCACCGTCCATCGAGAGAGGCCGATCGCTGGGTGCTGCACGTCGAAGAGGCTGAAGGAGCCCAAGACGAGGCTGATCACGCCGCCCGTGGTGAGGATACCGTTGGTGGGGGTGAAGGCGTCGAGCACCATGAGGAGGACCCCGAACAGGATGAGGCCGAGCCCCGCGAGGTTTATGGGAAGGATCTGGAGGCCCATTAGGGCGAGAATCAACGAGATCCCGCCCACCACGAACCCGATCCCCACCCCCGGGGAGAAGAACTCGTAGATCAGGCCATAAAGGCCGAGGAGGAGAAGGATGTAGACGAGGTTCGGGTCGGCGAGGTAGGAGAGGAGCCACTCGCGGAAGGTCTTTCGGACGTGCACCACGGGGAGGCCCGTGGTGTGGAGCGCGCGGCCGTCGGGGAGCACCCAGTCGTTCAGGGCGGCGAGAAACTCGTTCAAGTCTGTGGCAACGAGGTCGATCACCCCGAGATCCAGGGCCTCGGTCGCGGTGGCGGTGGCCGATTCCCGCACGGCCTTCTCGGCCCAGTCGGCGTTCCGGCCCCGAAGCTCCGCGATGGCACGGATGCGGGAGGCCGCGTCGTTCACGAGCTTCTCAGCCATGGGGTCACCTTCGCCCGGAGTTTCGCCGGTGAGGGATACCGGGTGGGCCGCGCCTACACTCGTACCCGGTGCCATAGCGGCGATGTCGGCGGCGAGGAGGATGAACGTCCCGGCCGAGGCCGCTCGTGCTCCGGCTGGGTACACGTAGACTGCCACCGGAACCTCGGAGGCGATGATCCCCTCCACGATCTCCTTGGTGGCGGAGTCCAGCCCCCCCGGGGTGTCGAGGATGATCACCACGAGCTCCGCCTCCTCCCTCGCCGCAAGCCGCAGGCCCCGCAGAACGTACTCCTGTACCACGGGGTTGATGGAGCCCTCCACCTCGAGGAAGAGGATTTCCCCCGCAAGGCTATCGAGCCCGATGAGCAGGGTAAGGGCCGCGAACCAGAACCTGTGCATCGAGGTTATTGTACTGCGGACCGTGTTGGTTTCCCCGAAACCCCGGGGTTACGGCCGGTGTATACAAAACGGAGGTGAATGAGATGAGGAGAGGATTCACGTTCCTCGGTATTTTGGTGGCGGCGGGCGTGATGGCATTGGCGCAGAACATCCCTTCCCCCTTGGGCCTACAGCCCGAGCCGCCACCGGGCCTCTCAGCGGCGATCTGGCCCGAGCGGCCACAGTACCTAGTGGGAGAATACGCGCGGATCTATTTCTACGTCTCCCAGCCGGCGTACGTATACATCTTCGACTTCGCCCCCGACGGAAAGGTCACCCAGCTCTTCCCGAACTACTGGTCCAAGAATGCGTTCGTGAACGCCGGCACACACGTTCTCCCTGACAAACCCAATTGGAGGCTGAGGGTGACCCCGCCTCCGGGCACCGACACCTTGTTCCTCATCGCAAGCACGGTCCCCCTTGCCTTCCCCACCGGTGATCCCGATAACCCCTTCCCCTTGATAGGTCCCACCCCGAAAGAGGGGAAGGTCAACATCCTCGGAATCGTCCCCGAGCCCGACTGTGGCTGTTACGTCACCGCGTGGAACACGGTGGAGATCCTGCCTGCCTATAGTTACAACTGGGCCCCGTGTCCGCCTTGCTGGTACGGCCCTTGTCCTCCCTGTCCAGGGTACGTGGTGCCGCCGTGTGCATACCCCTGCGCCTGGGGTTGGTACCTCGACCCGAGCGGCAACTGGCATACCTTCATCGGCGAGTGCCCGGAAGAGGCCCGGATCTGCTGGTACTTCCAGAACGGACAGTGGCACATGAAGTTCAAGCTCTGTTTCGGGAGCGGCTGTCCCTGATCGCCATCCGACCGCGGCGCAAGAGCCCGTGAGGGACCGGGGGCTTTACTCCGGTCCCTTCTCTTCTGTGGCCGCGAGGAGTGCGGTGAGGGCCACGTCCCACGGGGCGATGTACCTTTCCCACCGGGAGACGTAGAGTCCCTCCATGGGACGAGCGACCTCTAGGGACAAGAGCCAGCGGTCCGGGGGACGACGCAGCCGTTGGAGGAAGAGTCCCTGGTCCCAGAGTGCCTCCTCGGGGAAAGGCTCGATCCCCTTAACGCGGCGCGGGAGCTCGCCCCTCTCTAGCTTCCACAGTTCCCCCTCCCCGCGGGGTCGCTTGCAAGAACGCAGGAGTGCCTCCAGGGCCTCGACGAGGCGATCGGCGCCGTGGAGGGGGATTTCCGGGGTCTCGATCCCCCACAGTTCCCGATCGGAGCGGCGCAGGCGGCGGATACGCATGAAGTCCGGAGGGTAGTACGTGGGCAGAGCCCGAACCTTCTCCCAGCGCCATCGCCGCCACCGCCACAGTGCCATCTCGCGCAAAGTTAAATTTTACAGAACATCGTCCGGAACCGATCACTCTCCACGTGGCCGAAGGAGCGGCGCTGAACATTGGTCCAGTAGGTGGAGATCTAACATCCCACTTTCCGAGGCGGGGCAGCCGGCTCACAGGCGTTTCAGTTCGAGCAATCCGCCGGCGCGGTAGATCTCCAAGGCCACCCGGGACATCGGCCTCGCCCGTGCGATAACGCGACCGCCGGGGGACCTGATCTCACCGGACTCGAGATCCACCGTGACTTCCTCAAACGCGCGGAGGGCCGCCACCGGGATCTCGGGGAGCTCGAGGAGCGGGAGGCCAGAGTTTATCGCGTTCCGTTTGTAGATCGCCCCAAAAGACCTCCCCACGACGGCCCCGATCCCAAGCGCCAAGAAGCAATCAACTGCGTGCTGGCGCGAGGAACCGGCGCCGAAGTTCTCCCCCACGAAGAGCACATCCCCCGGCTTCGCCTCCTTTGGAAAATCCCCCCATCCTTCCAAATTGCTGAACGCATAGCCCCCCATCTCCCGTGGATCGGTCACGGCGAGGTAGGCGTTGTGGTAGATCTGGTCCGTATCGATGTCATCGATGAGATTTCCCTCCGCGTCCACGATCACCCACGGCCTTCCTTTGATCACCGTCGGTCTCATTTTCCTCCTCAAAGCCGCTCAGGAGAGGTGATCCTGCCGAGCAGGGCCGAGGCCGCGGCGGTGGCCGGGGAGCAGAGATAGGTGGGTCCCTTCCCCTGCTTCCCGGGGAAGTTGCGGTTCCCGGTGGAGAGCTGAACCTCCCCCTCCCCCGTCATTCCGATCTGTCCCTGAGCACAGCCGGCGCAGGCAGCGTGGGTAATCACGGCCCCGGCGTCGTAAAGGACCTCGAGCCACCCTTCCTTGAGGAGCTGGCCCCACACCCGACGGGTGGCGGGGGCCACCTTGAGTACGACCCCCGGGGCCACCCTTCTCCCCTTCAGGATCTCGGCCACGAGACGGATGTCCTCGTAGCGGCCGTTGGTGCAGGAGCCCACGAATACCGTGTCCACCCGTTCTCCCTCGAGTTCGGAGACGACATAGACGTTGTCCGGCCGGGGTGGAGCGGCGATCATCGGCTTGAGTCCGGAAACGTCGAGCCCCAACTCCTGGATGTACTCCGCGTCGGGATCGGCTGTAGGATATGGGAAGTCCCGCCTCCCCGTGGCCCCCTCCACGAACTCCCATAGGGCATCCGAGGGAGGAAGGAAGGCACTGATCGCCCCCATCTCCGTGGCCATCGAGCAGAGGGTAATCCGTCCCGCCATGTCCAAGACCTCCACGGCCTCCCCCTCGATCTCCACCGCCTTTCCCAGCGCCCCGCGGGACCCGAGCTTCCCCACGAGGAACAGGGTCAGGTCCTTGGCGGTAGCGGGGAACTCGCAGCGCCCCGTGAGCACGATGTGCATCGTGGGAGGGACTTCGAACCAGGTCCGCCCATAACGGAAGGCGAAGGCGATGTCTACATCCCCCATTCCCTGACCGAAGGCCCCTACCGCCCCGAGGATGTTCAGATGGGAGTCGGTGCCCACTACCGTGGCCCCGGGGACAGCGATCCCTTCCTCCATGAGGACGTGGGAGCCGATGCCGGAGTCGACGTCGTAAACTTTGATCCCCTGTTCCCGGGCGAAGAGGCGGCATATCCGTTGGTTCTGGGCATAGGCGATGGTGTTCGCCGGCGCGTTGCAGTCGAAGGTGAAAAAGGTCTTCCCTGGATCGGCGACCCGCTCGCCGGGATAGGCCTCGCGGAAGCGCTTCACCACATTGGCCCCGGCGAAGTCCCTGGCGCTCCGAGCGTCCAGGTCCAGCCAGATCACCTTCCCCGGCACCACCTCGTCCTCGGTGTGGGCCGCGAAGATTTTCTCGATCACCGTCCTCCCCATCTTCTCGCTACCCCCTCCCTGTCCAAGGGTGTAAGGAGGCGGGCGTATCCGAAATCGTGTGTGGCCTTTCCCGACGGATCCGAACGTCCACCCCGATCGCCCGAGGGCATCGATCCACGGGATAATCCCTCCCCCCGGTCGCGGTGCCCGGCGTCATTTCCCACATCAGCCCATCCGGGCCTTCTCAGCGATGGCCTCCGCCATCTCCAGGGTGGAGGAGTTCCCCCCGAGATCGTAGGTGCGGACCTTCCCCTCGGCGATCACCTCGGCCACCGCGCGCTCGATCCTCTCGGCCTTCTCCGCCTCGCCGAGCCACTGAAGCATGAGCCGCGCGGCGAGGATCGCCGCCGTGGGGTTCACCTTGTACTGGCCCGCGTACT
>MTNJ01000010.1 GCA_002011425.1 Candidatus Acetothermia bacterium JdFR-48
TAGGCCGCCCGGTTTTTGTCCGGTTTCGCGGTTTTGTTATTCCAAAATATGGAGGGTGTCGTCCCGCTCCCGCCACTCGAACTTCTTCACGCCTTCGAGGACGATCTCTTTGGCAAATAGGCGTCGCAGCCGCAATACTCCGTCCTCGTAGCGGAACTCGACGACCTCCTCCGCCAGGGTCTCATCGCCCCTCTTCACCACAATGGCACACATCTCCCCCTCCTTTCGCCCGATCGGACGTCGCAGACGTGCTGCGACACCTCCCTACTTTCACGTAAAAGGAGTTCGAGGAACTCCTCCACGGGTCAGGCCGGCCTGACGGATGATGGCCCCCGATGTGCCCTTTGCCAGCTCGTTGTGGTCCGGCACAGTGAGCCTCCGATGTGGTGGCCTGATATGTTGGAGGATGATGTGGCTTCCGGTTTGGTGATCGACTTTGTAGCCAACCTTCTTTAGGGCTTTCGCCACTTCCCTTCTGGAAATCCGATGGAGGCGGGTCACTCACCTCCACCACTTCCTCTTCGATGGGGGGAGGGATCGGTTCGTCGTGCTTGCGCAGGCTAGCGAGGTAACCGGCTATGGCATCCTTGATGTTTTCCAGGGCCTCGGACCTGGTCTTCCCCCGCGAAATACAGCCGGGAAGGCCCGGGCACTCCACTATGAACATGCCGTCTTCGTCTTGCTCGATAATCACCCGATATTTCATACGCACCCCTTCCCCAAATTTACCTCTTGCTCATAACTCCCGACCGCCCTCCACCTTGCAATAACTTTGCAGGCCGTGTTCATTTGCGTCACAGTCAAGCCACGGTGCTACCCCCCTGCTCCATCCAAACCCGTCACGCGTCACGCATACATCGGCTCCCGGAGCTTCAGGGCCTGGCGCTTGCGGTCGATGTGGTCGATCATGAGGTGGGCGGCCTTGATGGGATCCGGCTCGAAGGCGAACTTCCCCCCCACAAGCTCCTCGATCTCCTCGGCGAGGAACTTCATGAGCGCTTCCGAGGCCGTCACCGGGAACGGTTGGCCCAGTACGGTGAACACGCCGGAGGCCACGAAATAGAACCCGATGGCCACCGCCTTCTCCGACATCCACTCCGGGGCCGCCCCGGCCACGGGGATGTCGGAGATGTCGTCCCCAAGGCCCCCCTCGTGGACCATGTTGGTGAGGGCGACCAGGATCCGGGAGTTGTCCACACACGAACCGAGGTGCAATACCGGCGGGATCCCCACGGCCTCACAGATCTCCCGGAGGCCCTTGCCCGCCAGCTCGAACGCCACTTCCGGCCGCAGGAGGCCCGCCTTGGCATCGGCGATGGCGGCACATCCGGTGGTCACCACCAGCACGTCGTGCTTGATGAGCTCCTTCGCCATCTCCACGTGGGCGAAATCCTGGGTGATCTTCGGGTTGTTGCAGCCCACGATCCCCGCCACCCCCCGGAGCCGGCCGTCGATGATGGCGTCGTTCAGGGGCCGGTAGGTCGCCCGGTACCGACCGCCGAGGAAGTAGAACACCGACTCCGCGGTGAACCCGGCGATCAGGTCCATGGCCTCGTCCGGCACGCGGGCCCCGCCGTTACGGCGCGGAAAGTTCTCGATCCCCATGCGGACGATCTCCTTGGCCACCTCCAGGGCCCGGTCGTCGGAGAACTCCACGTGTTCGGCCCCGGGGATCGCCGCCTTGGGGGAGGTGGTGATGAGCACGGTGTGGAAATGCTTCACGAGATCGGAGAGGGCGGGCATGATGCACTGCACGTCCACCACCATCGCGTCCACGACGCCTGTCATCACCGCGAGCTCCTGGTGGAGGAAGTTCCCCGCCACCGGGATCCCATGGCGCATGAGGATCTCGTTGGCGGTGCAGCAGATCCCGGCGATGTTTATCGCCGTGGCGCCCCGCTCCCGTGCCAGGCGCTGGAGCTCGGGGTCCTGGGCCGCCAGCACGATCATCTCCGATAGAGTGGGCTCATGCCCGTGGACCACGACGTTCACCGCCTCCGGATCCAACACCCCCAGGTTCACCCTGGCCCGCAGGGGGGAGGGGATCCCGAAGAGGACGTCCTGGAGCTCGGTGGCGATCATGGAGCCGCCCCAGCCGTCGGCCAGGGCGCACCGCATCCCCTGGAGGACGATGTTCCGGTAGTCCGCATCGACCCCCATGGTGGTGCGGTGCATGATCTCCACGATCTCCCGGTCGATCCCCCGGGGCATAATCCCCAGCCGTCGCCAGCGCTCCACCCGGGGCTCGGGGGCGCGGACGGCGAAGCGGAGCTCTCCCTCCTGTTTCCCGAACTCGGCCAAGGCCCTCTCCGCCACTTCGGCGGCGAGGGAGAGGTCATCCTTACTCTCGGCGTCGATCCCCAGGGAATAGGCCACCCGGCGGAGCTTCACCGGGTCCTTGACCTCGTAATCGCCGTTCCGGCCCGCCGTGAGCAGGGTATGAGCCACGTCCCGGCCGTGGTCGGAGTGGGCGGCGGCCCCGGCGGCGATCATCCGGGCCAGGTTCCGGGCGGCGATGGTGTCCACGCCGGCGCCGCAGACGCCAGCGGCCGACTTCCCCTCCACGATCCGGCAGGGCCCCATCACGCAGATCCGGCAGCAGAGGCCGGTGGCCCCGAAGCGGCATTGGGGCGTCTGGGATTCGTACCGATCCCACGCGGTCTCCAGGCCCCGCTCCTGGGCAACCCCCAACATCTTCCGCGCCGCCCTGTCGATGCTCCGTTCCATCACTCACCTCCCTTGGACCGCTTCAGGGCCCAGACCTTGAGGAAATCGTCCGAGTAGATCTCCCTGTTCAGTATCACCTCGGCCGTGGCCACAGCGGCCATGAGTTCCCGGTCGAGGACGTTGCAGATGGCCGCGTCTAGCCCCGCGGCCATGGCCATCACCACGAAGGTCCGCGTGATCAGGCTCCGTTCCTTGGTCTTGGAGCAGATGTTGGAGAGGCCCACCGAGATATGGGGCGGAGGGTCCGAGAGGAGGATGTACTCCCGGATCGCCTCCAGGACCTTCACCGCCTGGTCCTGCATGAAGCGGATGGGCATGAGCACGGGGTCAAGGAAAATCCGTTCGGGGGGGATCCCGGCCTCGGTGGCGGCGACGAAGATCTTGGCCCCGTTCTCCACCCGCCTCTCCACGTCCTGGGGGCTCCCCCGCTGGTCCATGGCCACCCCGATGAGCCCGGCCCCGTATTCCACCGCCAAGGGGACGATCTCGGCGATCTTGTCGTCGTCGGCGGTCGTGGAGTTCACCAGGGCCGGCCGTCCGTCCAGGGCCTCGAGCCCCGCTCGGAGGACCTCGGGGCGGTTGCTGTCCACCGATATGGGGGTGGGGACCGCCTCCTGTACCACCTGGATCAGCCAGGCCATGTCGGCGGGGTCCTTGGAAGCCGCGCCGATGTTCACGTCGATGTAGTCCGCCCCCGCGGCCGCCTGCCTCCGGGCCCACTCCTGGATGGGCTCCACCGCCTTCTCCCGGATCGCCCGGGCGATGTCCTTGAATCCCGCGTTGATCCGCTCTCCGATGAGGATCATTGCTCCTCCCCCATGAGCATCCGGATGGCCCGCTTGGCGGCCCGCACCGCCTCGGGGTGCCGCATCACGAGGATGTCTGCCCCGGCGAGGAGGTACATGTAGGCGGTGGTGGCCTCCCACAGGGGGCCGCGGAGCTCTGCATCCCCCCACTCGGGCTGCTCCTCGCGGGGGGCGCGGGCCTCCTTCACCCCCCAGACCTCCCGGCCGATGTCGCACAGGATGGGTTGGGCCATGAGCTTGTCCCCTCCGAGGCCCGCGAGGCGCGCCCGCTCCATGATGGAGTAGACGTACTCGATCCCGTACCCCAGGGCCCCGGTGGAGGGATAGATCACCAGGTCCTCCAGGGGGTAGCCGGCGTCCATCGCCAGGATGTTCACTTGCTTGGCGATGTTGATGTCCACGGGGGACTCGGCGATGAGTTTGTGTTTGTAAGCGGTGGCCACGGCTACCAAGGTCTTGTAATTGTCCTGCGTGATCGTCCCCAGCAGGCAGTTCTCCCCGGCTGCGGCCTCGCCCACCACCGGGAAGACCTCGTTGTCCTTCTCGGGGTTTCCGCAGCCCCAGACGATCAAGGGGACCCCCACGCTCGTGAGGACCTCCTTCACCGCCGCCGCGGCCTCCTCGGGAGAGCGGTCCTCCCCATTGGGGTCACAGCCCACCAGCCGTAGACAGATGAGGTCCGCCCCATGCTCCTCGACGCACTTCCGTGCCCACTCCCCCAGGGAACCCATAACGTCGGCGAAGGGCATCCGCACGGGGTCGGGCCAGTCCTCGGGCGGGACGTCCCACACCTCCATCGCCACCACCGGGGGGTGGGGGATCTCTCCCTCGAAGTGGTGGAAGGGGAGGGCCTTCTCGCCACCCACGGTAACCACCTTCGTCCGGGTGCCGCCGCCATCCCGGGTCGCGCCCAGGGTCACGGTATAGATCGCCTGGGAAAAACTCTCCCGCACGTCGGGGATCTCGATGGGCATCATCCCTCCTTTCCCAAACCGAGTCGTTCCAGGATACCCTCCACCGCGCGGCGGGCCGGGGAGTCCGGGGGAAGCTCCCGCAGGGGGCGGCCCGCCGCTGACAGCTCGGCCACCCCGGGGTCGTAAGGGACCGTGCCGAGGAGCGGGATGTCCACCTCCCGGATCAGCCCCTCCAGTCCCTGGAGTGTTTCCTCCCCGGTCCGATTCAGTACCAGATACTGCCCGTACACGCGGAGCTTCAGTTCCTCGGCCACTCCCCTAATCCTCGCCGCCGACCGGAGAGAGACGGGGTTGGGCTCGGCGACTACGAGCAGGACGTCCACGTCCTGGGTGGTGCGGCGGGAAAGATGTTCCATACCGGCCTCGTTGTCCAGGACCACGTAGCGGTAGTTCCCCCGTAGGGTTTCGATGGCCCTCCGCAACACGTGGTTAACCATACAGTAGCACCGCGGTCCCTCTCCGTGGCCCATGGTGAGGAGGTCCACTCCCTCGTCCTCCACCAAGCACTCATGTAACCCCAGCTCCAGGATTTGGTCCTTGGGGACGCCGGGGGGGAGGTCGCTCAGGTTCTCGAGGATCTCGTCTCGCAACTGGCCGAGGGTCCTCTCCACCGGGATCCCCAGCACCTCGCCCAGGTTACAGTTGGGGTCGGCATCCACCGCCAAGACCGGCCCCACGCGTCGGAGGCGGTCGACGATCAGCGCGGCCAAGGTCGTCTTCCCCGTGCCCCCCTTGCCGGCCACTGCGATGGTGAAGGGCCTCATACCGGCTCCCCCAGCCCCAGGGCCTTGGTCATGGTCGGAAAGCGGGATAGGTCCGTGTGGGGGAGGAACTTCGCCGCCACGAACTCGTCGTAATAGTAGGGACAGCTTATGAGATCATAGTAGGTCACGCGCTCGGCGATCCCTTGGGCCTCGTCCAGGGCATCCCCCGAGAGCAGGGCAAGCTTCGCCCCAGCGAGGGAGGTATTGCCCAGGAACCTTATGCGCCCCGGCGGCACGTCGGGGACGAGGCCCAGCATCACCGCGTTTCGGGGATCCAGGTGACTTCCGAAGGCCCCGGCGATGTAGATCCGAGCGACGTCCTCCACAGCGAGCCCCATCTCCCGGAGGAGGATGGAGATTCCGGCATAGATCGCCGCCTTGGCCCGCAGCACGTTCTCGATGTCCCGCTGGGTGATCATGATCTCCCGCCCCCCCTCCTCGCCCGGCACGAGGACGAAGGCGAGCTCCCCTCGGCGCTCCACGACCCGAGGCCTGTCCGGCTGCAGGCGGCCCGAACGGTCGATGTAGCCAGCCTGGAACATTCCCGCGATGGCGTCGATGAGCCCTGAGCCGCAGAGCCCCTGTGGGGGACCGTCCCCCACGACCTCGTACCTGACCCCTTCGGAAGTGAACGCCACCCTCATGATAGCCCCGCGGCTTGCCCGCATCCCGCATGTCACCCCTGCCCCCTCGAACGCCGGTCCGGCGGACGCCGAACAGGCCACGAGCCAGTCTCTGCACCCTAGGACGATCTCACCGTTCGTCCCGATGTCCACGAAGAGGACGGGCTCCTCCACGCGGTGGATCCCCGAGGCGAGGATCCCCGCGGTGATGTCCCCTCCAACCCATCCCCCGATCCCCGGCATCACGTACAGGAGCCCTCGGGGATTGATCTTGATCCCCACCTCCGCCGCCCGCACCGGCGGAGGGGCGAGGGCTGCGGCCACGTAGGGGTGCCGCCGCAGGGCCTTCGGAGGGAGTCCCAGGAGGAAGTGGGTCATAGCGGTGTTGCCGGCACAGAGGACGGCCACCACGTCCGAGAGCCTGATCCGTTGGCGTTCGACCATCAGTGAGATGAGGTCGTTTATGTCTTCCGCCACGAGGGCCTGAAGCCGCTCCACTCCCTGGCGCTCGGAGGCAATGATCCGCCTGGTCACCTCCTCCCCCAGGGTCCGCTGGGAGTTGTACTTGGCCTCGGCGTCCAAGGTCCGCCCGGTTACGAGGTCCACTAGGTGGGCCACCACCGTGGAGGTCCCCACGTCCAGCACCACGCCATATGCTTCCCCGGACCGGTCCCCGGGCTCCACCTGGAGGAGCTCCACCGTCCCGCCCCGCCGGGCCACCGTCACGGTGACCTTCCAGTCGTTCTCACGCAGAACCCGGGGCAGTGCCCGCAGGACCTTGAGGCCGGCCTGGAGGATGGGGGCCTCGATCCGGCGGCGCACTTCCCGGAAGACCCGTTCCTGGTCGCCCACGTTGTCCTCCAAGGTGGGACGGGGGATACGGAGGAACAGCTTGCGAGCCAGTGGGACGAGTTCGAACGGGGCACGGGCCTCGGCCTCCCGGGCCAGGAACACCTGGGCGTCCAGGTCCACCCTGACCGCCCGCTCCACCCGCGACTCGGGCGGGACCTCCACCACCACATCGCCCCGCACCCGGCTCTGACAGGCGAGCACGTACCCCTCCTTGACTTCCTCGGGGGAAAGGAGGAGGGTAGGGCCGGTCTCCACCCGGCCCCGGCGGATGATCAGACGACAGCGGCCACAGATCCCTTCTCCGCCGCACACGCTGGCGAGCTCGACGCCCGCGGCGGCCGCTGCCTCGAGGAGCGTGGTTCCATTTGGAACCTCAACCCCCCGTCCCTGCGGGTGGAAGGTCACGCGGTACAGAACTCTCACCTCAGTCGGGCTTCCACTCGTTCCTGAGGAAGGCCGGGATGCCCGCTGCATCCTCTGGCCCCACGATCACCTCCCAGCCGGACTCCTCCTGGATCTCCATCTTCAACACCGCCACGAGCCCCGGGATGATGATCTTGTTGTGGCTCACCCGGTCCATGATCCCGTACTCCCTCAGGCTCTTCACGATCACCTCGGCGGTGAGGCGATCATCGGCGTAGGCGTTCAGGACCCCTAGGCCCCCGGTGTCGATCACCGCGATGTAAGCCGGGACCTTGCTCCGCTCCACCTCCCCCTCCACAGTGAAGTAGGTGAGGGCGAAGTTAGTAGTGACGAGGACGGGGGCGTCGGGGCCAGGGTTCCCCACCTCGTAGACCTTGGCCTCGATGGCGAGCGGGACCTGTGGGTCAGTGTAGATGTTCTGGCGCACCGTGAGGAGCGGGAGGACGAACTCGGGACGCGCCAGGGGGAGGACAACCGCCGAGGCGTACTTACAGATATAGGCCGCCCCCTGGGCCGCGAGATCGAAGGGGTCGTCGCCGGCGACGAACGCCATGGTGGGGTAGCCCAAGGGGCGGAAGACCTTCTTGAGGGCGAGGCGTCGGATCCGGATGAGCTCCGTCAGCGTGGGGAGGAAGCCGTCCGGGGCGGGATCGAGGACGAGGTCCTCGACCCCCCGCTCCCTGAGCTTGGGGGTGAGCTCCGCGAGTCCCTCGGCGCCCCGCGCCCGCACGCCCAGGGGACAGGAGTGCTCCCGCGCCAGGTCGGCCATGGCCGCGTAATTCTCCGGGGTGGCCGGGTACAGGAGGGGCCTCCCGTCACCGCAGAGCTCCACGGCCTTTCCCATGAGATCGGGGTCCTCGCACATGAGCATCAGGGGGAGGTCGGTGTTCTCCCGTGCCACCTCGGCCGCCCGCCGCAGGTCTCCCCCTCGATGCTCGAGCGCCACGAGGTTGACGCCGATCTCCTGGCCGATACGGACGAACCGGAGCTCCCCGATCTCCCGCACCCGCGCGGCCAGCTCCTCAACCGGGAGGTCATCGGGCACCCGTACCGCCACGGCGCAGGGGCGGTGGAACTTCTCCTCGTGGCGGAAGAGGACCGTTTCGCCCCCCACCGTCCACGTCCGGTCCCCCGTACCGATGGTCACAGTGCGCATGGGAGGCGCCTGGGCCTCCCCCAGGGCGGCCGCCGCCTCCTCGGAGACATGGGGGCACTTGTCCAGCGCCACTCTCTTGGCCGCCACCTGCATAGCGAAGGCCATACAGGTCGAGAACCCGCAGTCCCCGCAGTTCGTGCGGGGGAGAAGCTTGTAGATATCGAGGCCAGTGAGCTTCCTCGCCATCCCCTCTCCCTTCAGATTAGAGGCTCCATGGCCATGACCGGGTGCTTCACCCTCTCCAGGTACGCGGCGAGCTCCTCCACCGTCACCGCGTCCTCCTCGGTGGCGATCTTATCGATGAGGTCAGGCTCGCCGAGCTCGGAAAGCCTCCGCTCCAACCGCGGCCGGATCTCCTCCTTGAGCTCCCGGGGCATCCAGACGACCCTCCGGATGCCTCCCTCGCCCGAGATGAATTTGGCGCTCGTGATGTAGAGCTTCCCGACGCCTAGGAAACCGGGGGTCTGGATCCCCCCACCGATCTGACCGGCCATAGTGGAAAACGGCATTCCCACGGGAGTGTCGCCCAGGTACTCCCGGTTCACAATCATCACGCCGTTGACCTCGGGCAGGACCGCCACGATGCACTCGAAGCAGCCGCAGGAGGTCTGGGGATCCTGGAGGATGGAGTACATGTTGACCCGCTCCAGGTTCCCATTGGAAGCCCGCTTCACGTACTCGTTCACCCCCCGCCACTGGCCCAACACCGGGTCGATGGTTTCCCCCTTCTTGATGGGCTGGTTGGGGCCGTGGGGGTCCATCTCATGAGAGGCGGCACAGTCGAGCCACGTGTAGGCGCCGCAGAGTCCGAGCCGTTCCGGGGTCACCACGCAAACGTGGTTGGGGGCGTAGGACTGGCAAAGGACGCAGGAGTAAAAGATGTCAACGTCCTCGTCCCTGAGCCCCGCGATCCGTTCGTCGCGCCGGCGGTAGATCTCCTTGGCCTCCTCGATGGGTCCCACGATTTTGTCCGGATCGGTGATGATAGTGACCTGAACCTTGTCCACGATCCCACCGAAGTCCTCCTTGAACTTGTGCACCAGGATCTCGCCGTAATGCTTCAGGCGGAACCCTTTCTTGAACGCGTCCTTGGAGATGCGGATCCAGGGGTTGGTGCGCTGGCCCATGTGGAATACCCCGTTCGCCCAGGAGACGTATTCGTGGATACGTCGCTCCAGCACCGGCTCAAAGTCCTCCTTGAACCGACGGCCGGCCACCTCGACGATGACCCCCAGCGGCATCGCCCCGCCCTCCTCGACCCGGTCGATGTCCGGGCCGATCACGGTGATCCGGCCGTCCTCCACCTCGGACATGTCCCGGCCCACGAGGAGCTCGAAGGCGTCCGAGTACTTGCCGCCGAACTGGACGTGCATCTGCTCCTTGCGCACCCGCTCGCCCTCGAAGCCGGCCCCGTAGGGGATGGGGATGGGGATCTCCGAGACCTTGATCTTAAGCCCCCGGACCTCGATGGCCTTGGGGACGAGCTTGTCGTGGGGGATGCCCGAGACCACGTGTTCGTAGGTGCAGATCCCCCGGGGGAGGATCTGGGGGATGGGGACGTCGGCGATCACGGGGAAGCCGAAGTTGATGGTTCCCGCGGCGGTGGCGTACTTCTCGTCGGTGAGGAGCTGGCCGTCGTGCTCCTCGGGTCCGTAGTCGGCCCCCAAAGCGAGGACGAAGGCGTGGACCCGCTCCTTGTTATAGAGGAGGATCTTCCGCGCGGCCTCGAGGTCCCCGGGTTTGATGCCCCCGAAGGTCATCGCGGCCCGTGCGGCGAAGTTGAGGGCGTACACAGCGGCGGAGGTGTCCCTGCCGTATGGAACGAGGAACGTGTCCCAGTTCATCTCGATGCCTGCCTCGGCCAGCTGTTCCGCCATGGAGACGCCCCGGGTGTTCGAGGCCATGAAGACGAGGATGTTTCGCTCCTGGAGGGCCCTCGCAAGCTCCACCGCCTCCTCCACCGACGGCATGGCCCCCACACAGGCGGCGAACCCCGGCATCCGCCCGTCCACCAGCTTGATCCCCTGGGTCCGCAACGTGGCGTCGTCGGTGAAGCCGAGCCAGATCCCCTCCGGCTCTTCGCCCCGAAGGTACTTCAGGGCCTCGATGATCTCCTGGGCGATCAGGGTGGAGATCCCCGCGTCCAGTGCCGGGCCGAGGTACGGGAGCCAGAGGCGGTCCTCAGGGACAGGCGGGAGGAGTGATCGGGCTATCCCAAGCGCCCTCTCAGCGTCCGCCAGGGTCTTAATCTCGATGCCGGTGAGGGCCAGGATCAGGGGGAGGTAATATGCGGTATTGGGAAAACCGATCGTCTTCTCGGGGCCATGGGCTTCGATCGCCTCGCGCAGCTCTCGCTCGGCCCGCTCCACGTACCCATGGGCTCCACGGATGGCCGCCCGCGCAATGATCCTCGACATCTCCCTCCTCCTCTCCAGGTTCAGGCATGCTAAAAGATGTTAGCAAGACTCCAAGCGCCTCGACAAATCGGGGCCTGATTCAATGGAGCACGAGCTCCTCGAGGCGGGAGAAAAGTCTATTCACTTCAGGGAATTCGATGTCAGGAAGGCGACCAGCCCTGGCGGCCCGGTGGACCTCCTCGGAGAAGGGCAGGGCAGCGATGAACGAGAGCCCCGAGGGAAGGTACGCCCGGACGAACTCCACGTCGCCCTCGCCCCGGAGCTTGTTTCCCACCACATAGACCCGGGCGAGCCCGATCTCTCCTGCGAGTCCCCGGATTCGAGCCGCGGTCTCGAGGCTCCTCTTGTCCGGCTCCACCACCACCAGTAGGGCGTCCACCCCCTGGGCGGTGGCCCGCCCCAAGTGCTCGATCCCGGCCTCCAGGTCCACGATCACCGTCTCCCCGGGCCTGAGGACCAGGTGGCGCAGGAGGGCCCGGAGGAAGGAGTTCGCGGGGCAAGCGCAGCCCGTCCCCCCGCCGCGGATTCCCCCGAGGACGAGAATTCTGACCCCCCGGTGTTCGACCGCGAAGCGGTCCGGGATGTCGTCCACCGTGGGGTTGAGCTTGATCAGCCCCTCCCCCCATACCCGCTGGGAGATCAATTCCTCGTCCGCGGCCAGAGGGGGGAGGGGGGAAGTGTAGCCCATGGTGAGGGCGAGGGTGGGATTGGGATCAGCGTCCACTGCGAGGACCCTATAGCCCCTCGCCGCGGCGGCACGGGCCAATAGGGCCACAAGGGTGGTCTTCCCCACGCCCCCCTTTCCCGCCACCGCGAGCTTCAACCCCCGGCGAGCTTCACCAGCTTCCGGCATAACAACCTTCCCACGATGGCCAGGCCCTCGGTGGGCAGGAACCGGTCAGAGGAAGCGTCGAAGAGGAAAGAGGCCTTGGGGGGGAACTCCTCGTCCCCCTTCCACCATACCACTGCCACGGGGATGAGGGGCAGGGTGCGAAACTCGTATCCCAGGTCCCCCAGCGGGATTGGCTTTCCCCCGGCACGCTCCGCTGCCCGCCTGAACCCTTCTGCGTCCAGCCGTCGCACGAGCTCGTCCCCCGTGTAACCTTGGAAAGCACGGAAGTAGAAGTTCCCGTGAGGGAGTTCCCGGAACCCCACCCAACGGCCGGTGGGGCGCGTGCCGTCGGCGTTCACGAGGTAGTCGAGTAGCAGCGCCTCCTCTTCCTCCGAGGCCGGCTTTCCCTCTGGCCCGAGGAGGGTGAGTTCGGGGAAGGTGAGGGTGTACGTGGCTCCCAAGAACTCCAGTTCTAGCCTTCCTCCCACGGCCCGGACGCCGCTCCGCCGAGCGAGCTCTTCGACGGAGATGCCTCGAAGCGCCGCGCGGGCCCCCTCGATCTTCGGCCAAAGCGACTTCCGCCACTCTTCCATGTGCGTTTCAACTTATAATGCTCAAAAGCTTACGGGACAAACGAAAGGGGTGGTCATGGCGGCGAAGATCATCTCCGGGAGGGAGTTGGCGGATCAGGTCTGTGGGGAACTGCGGGAGAGGGTAGAGCGGCTTCAGGAGAAGGGATTCACCCCTGGCCTGGCCATGGTCCGGGTCGGCGAGGACCCTGCCTCGGTTTCCTACGTGAGGCAGAAGGAGAAGACCGCGGGCAAGGTGGGGATCTACTCCGAGACCATCGTTTTTCCCGAGGACATCCCCGAGGAGACGCTGCTGGCGAAGATCGACGAGCTCAACCGCGATCCTAGGTTCCACGGGATCCTGGTGCAGCTCCCGCTCCCCAAGCACATCGACGCCGGCAAGGTGATCGAGGCGATCGATCCCCGCAAAGACGTGGACTGCTTCCACCCCGTGAACGTGGGAAAGCTCCTCATCGGGGACCCTTATCTCCTCCCCTGTACCCCCCACGGGGTCCAGCAGATTCTCCTCCGGTCCGGACACTCTCCCGAGGGGAAACACGTGGTAATCTGCGGTCGCAGCAACATCAACGGGAAACCCCTCTTCGCCATCCTCATCCAGAAGAAAGCCGGGGCCAACGCCACTGTGACCGTCTGCCACAGCCGGACTCCGGACCTCGCCCACTTCACCCGCCAGGCGGACATTCTGGTGGTGGCCATGGGCTCCCCCCGGGCGATCACCGCCGACATGGTGCGGGAGGGGGCGGTGGTGATCGACGTTGGCGTCAACCGGATCCCCGATGCCACGAAGAAATCCGGGTTCCGATTGGTAGGCGACACCGATTTCGACGCACTGGTGGAGCTGGTGGAGGCGATCACCCCTGTCCCCGGGGGCGTGGGGCCCATGACGGTGGCGATGCTCATGTGGAACACTGTGACCGCCGCCGAGATCCAGACGGGCCTCGTTTCCTGAGGGGGGCGCCATGTTGAGGGCGACGATCGCGCTCCTCCTGGGCCTCCTCTGGGGGACCGCCTGGGCGTTCCCGGTCGTGGTAGTAGATGACCGGAGCCGGGAGATCACGATCCCCGCACCCCCGGAGAGGGTCGTGGTCCTCCTTCCCCTGTACGCTGAGATCCTGGTGGACCTAGGGGGTGGGGGAGTGATCGTAGGGGTAGCCGAATCCCCGAGCAATCCCCCCGAGGTAGGGGGCCTCCCTTCGGTGGGCCCCTCCTTCTCCCCCTCGGTGGAGGCCATTGTGGCCCTGAAGCCGGACCTCGTGCTCGGGGCTTGGGGCAAGGTCAGGGACAAGTTGGAGGCATTGGGGGTCGTAGTCCTCACCGCCGGCGGCCCCGGGGGCTACATCCGGGGTATAGCCGACATATTCGGCGCCATTCGAACCGTGGGCGCTGCGGTGGGACTCGCTGACCGGGCCGCGGCCCTCGTGGGGAGGATCGCGGAGGAAATCGTCCTCACCGAGGCCAGGGTCCTCGACCTCCCCCGGGTCCGGGTGGCCTTCTTGTACATCTCCGCACCGGATTCGCCCCCCTACGCCGCCGGCCGGGGCACCCCGGAGAACGAGCTCCTCCTCCGGGCTGGGGGCGAGAACGTATTCTCCGATCTCGAGGGTTTCCCTCAGGTGAGCCTCGAGGAACTCGTCCTGCGCGATCCCGAGGCGATCCTCACCGACCCGGCTCAGGTGGAGAACGTGCTCGGGAGTCGGCTCCTCCGAGAGGTGAGCGCGGTACGGGCGGGGAGGGTATACGGGATCGAGGCCTCAGCCCTCATCTCCACTCGGGTGGCCGCGGCCCTGCGGCGGCTGGCGGAGCTGCTACACCCCGGGCCCTTCGGAGGAGGAGGCGGGTCGTAGTCCGGTGGGCCTCAAGGCGTTCCTGCTCCTCCTCCCCCTGGCGATAGGGAGCGTGCTCGGGGCGGTGCTCCTCGGGCCGGCGGGGATCCCCCCCGGTGAGGCCCTGCGGGCGCTCTTCCATCCCGCGGCCTCTCCCCTGCAGGGGCTAATCCTGTGGGATATACGCCTCCCCCGGGCCATCCTCTCCTTCCTGGTGGGAGCGGCCCTCGCCCTCTCGGGTGCGGTGATGCAGGGGATGTTCCACAACCCCCTAGCTTCGCCTTACATCCTCGGGGTCGCCGGGGGGGCGGCAGCCGGCGCGGCGGGGGTGATAGCCGCGGGTATCAGGGACATCATCCCTGTGCCCCTGGGGGCCTTCCTGGGGGCGATTGTAGCGGTGGTGGCCGTGTATCGACTGGGGCGAGGAGGGCGCACTGGGCTCGGGTTGGTGCTCGCGGGGGTGGCCGTGGGATCTCTCCTCACCGCCCTCACGAGCTTCATGCTCTTCCTCGCCGCCGGCGACCGACGGCTGGCGGAGATCATCTTTTGGACCATGGGAAGCTTGGGCCGAGCTGACTGGCCCCGGGTCGGACTCCTTTCGCCGACCGTGGGTATTGGGCTCCTCTTCCTGTGGGTCCTGGGACGGAGGATAAACGCCCTGGCGTTGGGGGACGAAGGGGCCCGGTATCTGGGCGTAGAGCCGGTGCGGCTCAGACGCCTCCTTCTCTTCTGGGCAACCCTCCTGACCGCGGCGTCGGTCTTCGTCGCGGGCACGGTGGGGTTCGTGGGGCTCGTCGTGCCCCACCTTGTCCGCCTCGTCGTGGGGCCGGATCACCGGGCGCTGCTTCCCGCTGCTGCCCTGGGCGGGGGGATTCTCCTCGTGTGGGCCGATGCCCTGGCCCGGGTGGTCCTCGCCCCGGCCGAGCTCCCGGTGGGGATCGTCACCGCCCTCATCGGGGGGCCGTTCTTCCTATGGCTCCTACGCCGGAGGCTCAGATGAGAATCGTGCTCGAGCGGGTCAGCGCTGGGTATGGAAAGGACCTGGCCTTGCGCGAGGTGGACCTCGAGATCGGGGAAGGAGAGCTCCTCGCGGTAATCGGGCCCAACGGTGCTGGGAAGACCACCCTCCTCCGGGTGATCTCCGGGGCGCTGCAACCGTCCGCGGGCACGGTTTACCTCGACGGGAGGCCCTTGTCCGAGCTCGGCCCCCGGGAGGTGGCCCGGCGGATCGGGGCGGTGGCCCAGATCCCAGAGGCGAGCTTTGACTTCACGGTGGCGGAGCTCGTGGAGTTGGGGCGGCTCCCGCGCCTCCGGTTCCCGGACAGATTGACCGAGCGTGATCGAGCAGCGGTGAAGCGGGCCCTGGAGCTCGTGGGGCTCACCGGGCTCGCGGAAAGGCGCCTCTCCACTCTCTCCGGGGGAGAGCGGCGGAAGGCATTCATCGCCGTGGCCCTGGCGCGGGAACCGACGGGCCTCCTCCTCGACGAGCCCATGGCCCACTTGGATTTGAAAGCACAGCTCGAGCTTCTCTTCCTTTTCCGAGAGTGGGCCGGGGAGGGGGTGACGGTGGTGGCGACCTGCCATGATCTGAACCTAGCCGCCACCTTCCCGCGTCTGGCGTTGCTTGGGGGCGGAAGGTTGTTAGCCTGTGGTCCCCCGACCGAGGTGCTGACCCGGGAGGGGGTCCGGGAAGCCTTCGGGGTAGAGGTCGAGGTGTCCCGCGACCCCCTCACCGGTGCCGTCCAGCTCCGCTATTTCCGCCTGCCCTCCGGGACCTTCAGAACAGGCCCTTGACCAGACCGGTGTCGGGGTCGATGTCGATGCGCCGATAAGCGGGGTCGGAGCCCGTCCCGGGCATGAGCTTGATGTCCCCCGCCATGGGACAGAGGAACTTCGCGCCGGTGAAGACCAGGATGTCCCGGATCGGCAGCACCCAGCCCCTGGGGACGCCCTTCCAGTTGGGATCATGGGAGAGGGAGAGATGGGTCTTCACCATCATGGTGTAGTAGTCCCGGAACCGCTCGTCCTCCTCGAACCGCTTGGCCTTGGCCTCGGCCTCCGGGGACCAGGAGACCCCTTCGGCGCCGTACACCTCCCTGGCGATGAGCTCCACCCTCTCCCGGAGCGGCATCTCCAGGGGGTAGAGGTAGCGGAAATCCACCGGCTCCCCGCAAGCCTCGAGCACCGCGTCCGCGAGTTCCAGCGCCCCTTCGCCACCCTTGAGCCAATGTTCGGATACAGCGCACCGGGCCCCGGCCCGCTCCACCGCCCGCCGCACGAGGTCCACCTCGGCGTCGGTGTCGGTGTAGAAGCGGTTGATACATACCACCGGTTTGATCCCGGATTTCTTCACGGTCTCCAGATGGTGGAGGAGGTTGGGGAGACCCTTCTCCACGAGCTCCAAGTTCTCCTCCTGGTATTCCTTGGCCAGCGGCCTCCCCGGCACCACCTTGGGCCCGCCGCCGTGCATCTTCAGGGCCCGGATGGTGCAAACGATCACGGAGACATTGGGGGTGAGGCCGCTTATACGGCACTTCACATTCCAGAACTTCTCGAACCCGATGTCCGCCCCGAAGCCGGACTCGGTGACGTGGTAGTCGAAGAGCTTCAAGCCCAGGAGGTCGCCGATCACCGAGGACTGGCCGATGGCGATGTTGGCGAAGGGCCCGGCATGCACCAGCACGGGCTGGTACTCCACCGTACAACAGAGGGTGGGATTGATGGTGTTCCGCATCCAGGCGGCCATGGCCCCGGCCACCTCGAGGTCCTCACAGGTCACGGGGTTCCCACGCTTGTCGTAGGCCAGCGTGATCCTCCCGATCCGCTCCCGTAGATCCCGGAGGTCTTTCACGATGGAGAGGATGGCCATGAGCTCTGAAGAGACTGAGATCTGGAAGCCGGACTCCATCATGAACCCGTCCATCTTGCCGCCGAGGCCGATGATGATTCGCCGCAGAGCTTGGGCGCAGAAGTCTATCGTCCACCGCCACTCAACTCTCCGCGGGTCGATGTTCAGGCGCTTGAGGCCCCGCTTGGCCAACTGCTCGTCGGTGTAGTTGAACTCGTGCTGCAGACGGGCGGTGATGGCCACCATGGCGAGGTTATGGGCGTTAGTGATGGCATCGATGTCTCCGGTGAGCCCCAACGTGAACTCGGTCATGGGGATGAGAAGGGCGTTCCCGCCCCCGGCAGCGGTCCCCTTGATGTTGAACGTGGGTCCGGCCGAGGGCTGACGGATGCAGCCACCAACGTTCACCCCCCGCTTAGCCAGCCCCTCGATGAGTCCGAGGGTGGTAGTGGTCTTCCCCTCGCCCAGCGGGGTCGGCGTTATAGCGGTGATCTCGATGAACTTCCCGTCGGGGCGGTCCTTGAGACGCTCGTAGATCTTGAGGTAGTCCAACTTCGCGATCCGTCCGTAGGGAATGATCTCGTCCTTGCGCAGCCCCAACCTCTCCGCCCACTCCTCCGGAGTGGGCATTCCTCGCTCCGCCTCCGCCGCGATCTGCCAGTCGGCAAGCTTAGTGGGGTCGTACGGCACTCCTACCTCCTTTGACTTCCGTGACGGGTGACGCGCAACTCGTGACAGGTAAGGGATCTGTCACGCATCACCTGTCACGCGTCCCGGGTGTTAAATTCCCGCGAGCTCCAAGATCTCCGGCACTAGGTCCTCCCAACCCATGGGCATGAGGTGGATCCCCTGACAATAAGGCTTCACCGCTCGGATGATCCGGGCGCAGATCTCCACGCTCCGTTTCCGGCGCTCCTCAGGGGTCTTAGCCCCCTCCATCTCGTGGATGATCTCCTCGGGGACCTTGATCCCGGCGATGTGCTCGTCCATGAACCGCGCCATCTTGGCACTCTTCAGGGGAATGATCCCCGCGAGGATCGGGACCCCCAGGCTTTCCGCCGCCCGGGCGAAGCGGACGAAGGCCTCGGGATCGTAGACCGCTTGGGTCTGCACGAAGCTGGCTCCGAGCTCCACCTTGAGCCTGAGCTTCGCGAGGTGCGGCTCGAGGGGGTCGGTCGTAGCGTTCACCACCGCGCCCACGAGGAAATCGGTCTCCCCCTCGAGCTCGTTCCCGGCGAGGTCCCGACCCGAGTTGAGGGCAGCCACCGCCGCGATGAGCTGGACCGAGTCCAGGTCGAAGACCGGTAGGGCGTCCGGGTGGTCCCCCAAGGTGGGGTAGTCCCCGGTGAGGGCGAGGACGTTCTCGATCCCCAGGGCCCAGGCCCCGAGGAGGTCGGCCTGTAGGGCCAGCCGGTTCCGGTCCCGACACGTGAGCTGCAGGATTGGCTCGTACCCTTCCCGTGCGATCAGGGCGCACAGGGCCCACGAGCTCATCCGCAGGACCGACGACTGGAGGTCGGTGACATTGAACGCGTGGACGTGGGGCGCCAGCCGGCGCACCGCCTCTAAGGCCGGTCCCACGTCGGCCCCCTTGGGGGGACCGGCCTCACAGGTGATCACGAAATCCCCGTTGGCGAGCCTATCACGGAACCGCATTCAGACCTCCTCCGTGTACTCCAGCGCCCAGAAGGTGCTGCGGCGGCGGGAGAGGGGGACGTCGTACTGGCGACGTCGGTCCTTGGGCGGCCGATACTGGGCGAAGAGGTCGAGACGCCCGATCTCGGCGAGCCGCTCATAGATCCTGTGCCAGCCGCAGGGACGACCGGGTTCCACCTCGCACTCCCCCCGGTAGGAACCGCCGCAGGGGCCGTGCAGGAGCCCCTTGGGACAGGCGGTGAGGGGGCAGATCCCCCCGGTATAGGCGAGGACACAGTCCCCGCATCGGGCGCACCGCTCCTCCGCGGGCCATATCCCCTGGAAGGTGCCGTAGGATATGGTGTTGGCCACGGGGCAGACGGGCTTCGGCACCACCGCGGCCACCGCTTGAACCCCCACCCCGCACGAGGCCACGAGCAACACGTCCGCGCCCTCGACCGCGTCCCGGAGGCGGGAGAGCCGGATCCCTACTAACGCCTTGTTGCAGAGGAACGGGATCACTGCAGTCCCGGTCACCGGGTGTCCCGCCTCCTCTAGGACGAGACCGAGCTCCCGGATTGCTTTTTCGTCCCCGGTCTCGCACACCTCGGCGCAACCGCCACAAGAGACGAGGAATGCCCTCTCCCCGTCCCGCAGATATCCCAGGATCTCCTCTCGGGGCTTGAGTTCCGTCACCAGCATATCCCGACCCCCTATTGGATCGCACAGGCGAGGCACGGATCGAAGGAACGCACGATCCGCCCCGCCTCGAGGAGCCCGTCCCCGGTCACCTTCGTCCCCTCCAGGGCGCACTCAATGGGACCCGGCTTCCCGGCCCCGTCCCGAGGGGACGCGTTCCAGGTGGTGGGCGCGATCACCTGGTAACGGGCGATCTTACCGTCGGCGATCTCGACCCAGTGGCCCAGGGCCCCGCGGGGGGCGTCGATGAGTCCCCGCCCCTGGGCCTCGTCGGGGACGGTGAACGCGGCGGCCACCGGGGCGGAGAGGTCGAGTTCGGAAAGCCACGCCTCCATTGCCCGGGCAATGAACATAGCCTCGATGCCCCGCGCGAGGTGCCTCCCCATCACCGAACTTAACCGCTCCGGGGAGGCCTCCGCCTCCGCGAGGAGCTCGCCCGCGATCTCCCGGAACTCCCGCGGCCCGTGCGCCAGGGCCACCGCGGCGCGGGCCGCCGGGCCCACTTCACAAGCCTCCCCGCGGTACCGCGGGGCTTTGATCCAGGAATAGGCCGTGGCCTTGTCGGGATCGGGCCGCGCCTCTTCCATCCAAGGAGGTTGGAGGTCAGCCCCAGCGTACCAGGAGCACGCCAAGCCCTCGCGGATCTCTCCGGGGTCGAGGGGTTCGGGCCCCCCGTCGAGCACGGCCCCCGCGGGGAAGAGCCGGTCCCCCTCAAGGGGGAAGCACCCGAAGGTGAGCAGTCTCCCTACCCTTCCGAGGTCGAAGTAGTCCTGATATCTGTTCGCCAACAGGAGGAGGTCCGGGATGTAGGTCCCGCGGACGAAGTCCACGACTTCCTTCAGCCGGAACCTGAAGGCGGCCACGTCCCCCGGCCCGGGTCGATTGGTGACCCCGCCGGGGACGATAGCCATGTCGTGAGGCATCTTGCCGCCGAAGAGGGCCACGAGTTCCTGGGCCCGGCGACGCACGTCCAAGGCGGCGAGGTAGTGGCCGGCAAGCCTCTCGATCTCGGCCGTGGAGAAGCGACGGTCCTCGTCCGTTCCCGGGGAGAGGGCCCCGGGCAGGGCTCCGGCGGGGAGGTAGTCTGGGAGGGCCAGGTGGTAGAAGTGGAGGATGTGGTTGTGGAGGAAGTTGGCGCCGTAGATGAGGTCCCGCAGGAGCTCCCCGTTCCGTGGCGGGGATATCCCCAAGGCGTCGTCCAGGCACAGGGACGCGGCGGTGGAGTGGGCCAGGGGACAGACCCCGCAGATCCGGGTGGTGATCCGTTGGGCGTCCAAGGGGTGGCGTCCACGCAGGATCTCCTCCAGCCCACGGTACAGGGCTCCGGTGCAGCGGGCGCCCACTATCACCCCGTCCTCCACCTGAATCTCCACCCGTAGGTGTCCCTCGATCCGCGTGATCGGGTCGATCGTCACCGTCCTCATCTCACACTCCTGTAGGACCTCGCAGCCTCTTCGGCGCTGGCCTTGCGGAAGAGGGGCGAGGGATAGTCCGGGAACTCCGGTTCACAGCACCCGATGCAGGGGTGGCCGGCCTTGATGCACCAGTTCACCCCGCCGTTCCACTCGTGGTAGGGGCAGTTGGCGTCGGTGTACGGGCCCTTACAGCCGAGCTCGTAGAGGCACCCTTCCGCCCCGAAATCCGTGGCGAAGCGGCCCACGTCGAAGTCCCCCCTCCGGGGACAATTGTCGTGGACGAGGTCCGGGTAGACCGCCCGCAGCCGTCCTGCCCCGTCGAGGTCCTCGGGCCGCGGGGGGCCATGTACGAGGAGGTGGGCCACCGTCTCCACGAACCAACGGGGATGGAGGGGACAGCCAGGGACGTTCACCACCGGGACATCGACCCCCTCCCGCCGCAACAGCTCCCCCATTCCCACACACCCGGTGGGATTGGGGGCCCCGGCGGGGATGCCCCCATAGGAGGCACAAGTCCCTACCGCCACCACGCCCACCGCGCCGTGGGCGAGCTCCGCCGCCCGTTCCGCCATGGGCCTCTCCCCCACCCGGCCGAAGTTGGGATGTCGGGTGGGGATCGCCCCTTCCACCACCAGGAGGTAATCCCCGGCTGCCTTCCCGGGGAAGCGGTCCAATACCTCCAGGGCCGGCCGGCCGGTGGGACCCATCAGAGTGGCGTGAAACACGAGCGTGATGCTCTTCCCGGGGACGATCTCGTCCAAGAGGAGGTCCTTTATATCGGGGTAGGCGGCGTTCATCAGGGAAACCGAGCAGCCGGTACAGCCAGCGGCCTGGAACCACACCACCGCGAGCGGCTTTCCCCTCACCTCGCCTCCTTTCTGAGTCGGAAAATCAGGTTAGCGAGATCAAACTCAGGTGGCAACTTTGGGAATCCGCGATTCGACCGTGCCCCTCTCCATGAGACGCTCTGGGTCCGGCGAGAGTGCTTTTCCAAGCCAATTGCTCACAGGGGACACTTACGGCGGGACGTGGATGGCCCGAGGGCCACGTGGAGGAGCGAGGGCATGAAGAGTCCTTGGTGAGGACGCCTATATCGGCGGGTGGCCGTTCCAGGGTTGGACCGCCCCGGGTCCTCTAGAAAGTCAAAGAGAGGCCGACCTCCAGCCGGGTGCCTCGGGGGAAGGCGGAGAGCAGGGTCTCGGTCGAATTCTTCCCAGTACAGTGGCCGGGTGCCACGGAATCCGTCACGGACTCGAGGACTTCGATCACCGCAGAGAGTTTCTCGGCATCGAGCTTCCCCAAGTGGAAGCCGCCCAGGACGAGCTGGAGCCTGCCGCCGCTTATCCGCGCCGCCCGTTTGGCCATTCGGTGGATCCCGGGGTGGGCGCACCCGGTGACGAGTAAAGGTCCTTTTTCGGTGGCCACTACCAGCCCGTGCTCCTTGATCCCGCGGCCCATGGACCCGGTGGACCAGAGGCCCTCGTCGAGCTTCCGCGGGCCTTTAACGAGGACGAGCTCCGCCTTGGCAGCCTTGGACCGGAGGCGGAGGTACCCCTCCATCACGTGCGGCGCCCAAATGCGCACGCCTTTAGCGTTTTCAAGGACGTAAGAGAGCCCTCCCACGTGGTCGCAGTGGGGGTGGGAGAAAAAAGAGGTCGGTGAGCCGCGAGAGATCGACGCCCAGGGTCCGGACATTGTGCTCGAGGAGGAGCCGGTCCGCTCCGGCATCGAAGAGGATCGCCCGGCCCCCCGCCTCGATCAGAGCGGAAAAGCCCCATCCCTCCCGGAGGGGAGCTCGGGCCACGTTGTCGTACAGGATCAGGATCCGCACCGCTCCCCTAAGAGATGGCCCCGGTAGGGCAGGCGGAGACGCAAGCCCCGCAGCCGCGGCAGAGGGTCTCGTTCACCACGGCTTTCCCGTCGCGGATCTGGATGGCCCCGAAGGGGCAGGTCCGGGCACACTCGCCGCAGCCTACACACTTCTCGAGGTCCACCTTTGGGGCCGTAGGGGCCTGTGGAGCTCCCTGGGGAGGCGCGGTGAACACCAGGCCGCGTCTCCAGCCCAATCTCATGCCCCAACCACGGCCCATGCCACGACCCGCGCCCCTGCCAGAGCCTATCCTCCTCCCGCGTCCCGCGCCCCTGCCGCGTCCCTTCCCTCTACCACGTCCCCACCAGGGGCCGGTTCCATCACCCCGCGCTTTTGCTGGCCCCCTCGTGATGTGCATACGCACAATATTATGTGATGGATTAAGTTCCGGTCAACGTCTTTATGTGCCCGGCTCCCCGACACTAGCCCCCACGGGCGAAGCGGCCGTCGTCCCGGGCCGCGGAGAGGCGGCCGATATGCTCCTCCAGCCAACCGATCCGGACGTCGTGGGCGACGTCGAACTGGGGGATGAACGGCTTTATGTCCAACAGGGGCGTTCCGTCCACGATATCGACGTCCGCGATATGGAGCACGTTCCCCACCCTCCCCAGGAGCCTCACCACCGACAGGCCGATGGGGTTCGGTCTCGCCGGGGCCCGGGTGGCGAAGACACCGTGTTCCCGCCTATCCAGGTACGGACGCACTCGTAACCTGAGCGGCCCGCTCCGGTGGAAGTGGTAGATGAGGATCACGTGGGAGAACCCATCCAGGTCCGCGAGGCCCTCGGCATATTCGGGGAACACCACTGCCCGCCCCTCTATCCCCCTGGCCGCCGGGGGTTGGATGGGGGTCCCCTTTGGCTCCCCGAATGGGGTGTGGATCACGCCGATGGGTTCATAGACTATCTTCTCGCGTCCCATTGTCGCGAAAGTGTAACCGGTGTAGGAACGGAAGGGAAATGCGCGGGATCTACGTGTTGGTGATCGAGGTGACGCGGCCGGCGGAAACGGAGGTGGGGAAGCTGGGGCGGGTTCGGTTTCCGCCCGGGACGTACGCTTACGTGGGCTCGGCAATGCGGGGGATCGAGGCCCGAGTGGCGAGGCACCTCTGGAAGGGGAAGCGGCTCCGCTGGCATATCGATTATCTCCTCTCCTGTCCCGGGATCCGGGTGGCGGATATCTTCGTGTTGGAAACCCCGGAGCGCGTGGAGTGCCGGGTGGCGGGGGCTCTGGCCGCGGGCTGTGAGGGGATCCCCGGATTCGGCTCCAGCGACTGCCGCTGCCGGAGCCATCTCTTCCGCTGTGAGCTCCATTGGTTGATCGGGACCCTTCATGCCCATGGACTCCGTGCCCTCGCCGAATCCGACCTCCGCCGTGGACATGGCGGGCAACTGCGTCCGGGTTGACCTTATCCCGCGCCCCCGAGGATGGCCCGTGGGCAAGTGGCTACGGGGGAAGCGGCTCCCGGAAAATCCCGGCCGTCATCCGCAGGCCGGGCACCGAAGGGCTTCCGATTCGTTCCGCGCTAACACGTTCCAGCACGCATTCCCAAGCTCCCCGCGCCCGGGACCTGTAACCCGATACTCCGGAATCCCGACGGCGGCATAGTGGTTGGATTTTTTCCACCGTATCGACGGTCCGGCCTTTCGATGCCTCCCCCGGACGGACCCCCGCTGTTGGTTGCTTCGTGGCCCGGGGGCACTATGTTGGGCTGCGGGAGCTCCTTCCCCGCGTCCGCCGCCGAATAGGTTCATCGTGCCCCTCAATTGGGGCGATGCTGATTCGAAAATGGGACGTGCGGCGCCATAACGGGCTTTGAGGTCCGTATTTTCCAAAGCGATGGCTTAAATAAGGCCGTCAAGCTTGGCCCCGGGGGCCGGGAAGACGGCGGAGGTAGAACCGGTGTCCCCGATATACGAGCTCTATTAGCTTCCCTTCGCCCAGAAGGCGTTTCACCACCGACCAGTCGGCCCCGTCCCGGGCCAGTAGTTCCCGCAGCGCATCTTCCCGCAGGGGGTGGACCGCGGAGATGGAGAGGATATTCGCCACGGGGTCCCCGCTCGCCGCGAACGCGTCCCCCTCGTAGCCGATGAGGAGCTCCGCCTGGGGGAGGAGCTCCACAAAAGTCTGATGGGCCCCGAGGAGCGTCTCCTCCGCCGGCGGCCGTACCCAGGGCTCCGCGGGGGGACGGGTGGGAACGGAAATATACGCGACCCCGGGCCCGATCTCCGCGAGGAACGCGGCCACGGCTGCGATCTCCCCCGGGGCATCGTTGACCCCCGCGACCATCATCATCTCGGTCACGAGCGTCCCGCGGAACTCCCGGGCGAAATCCGACATCCCCCTGCGGATCGCCACCAAAGTGAGGCCCTTGTGGGGGCGGTTGATGTGTTTCCAGACCGCCTCGGTGGCCGCGTCCACCTTGAGGGAGACCCAGTCGGCCGAAAGGAGCGCTGCGCGTACGTCCTCCCGATGCACCAGCGAGGCGTTGGTGATCACGGCGACGGGGACGCCCAGATCCACCAGGGCCTCGATCTCCTCGGCGAGGTTCACGTCCAGAGTGGGCTCCCCGTCCGGGACGAAGGTGAGGTAATCCACCGGCTCGCCCCGGGCCCGGAGCTCGGCCACCCGGGATCGCACCGCCCGTACGATTTCCTCCGGCCGGTAGAAGGTCCTCGGTTCTGCCCGCATCCGGAGCGTGCGGCCCAGCTGGCAGTAAACGCAGGAATAGGAACAGATTTTGGGCGGGATGTTGTTGATCCCCAAAGAGCGGCCCAGTCTCCGGGAGGGAACGGGCCCGAAGACGAACACCTCGGGGATCAATCCCGCCACAGGGCCACCTTCTCCAGGCCGTAGCGGAAAAGGGCCCTGGTGCCGCCGCCCTCGGCCACCGTCCGCAGCACCGCCCCGGGGTCGCGGGCCCGGGCGCCGAAGAGATACTCGATCCCCCAATTGAGCAATCCCTCCCACAGGGGCGTCGAGGGACCGATCACCGCGGCCCGGCCCCGGGAGAGCTCGAGAAGCCGCCCCACTGTCTTGTTGGCGAAGGCCGTGCCCGTGATGAAAACCACGTCGCAGCGGGGAAGCTCTGCTTCCACCGCCCAGTCGGGGAGCACCCCCGGCCGCGAGGGGTCCCGCTCGAAGACGAGCACCTCCTGCGCCCTCCCCTCAAGGGCCCGGATCAGGGGGCCGATGTAGCCCACCACCCCTACCACCTCTTCCCTTCTCACCCCCATGGCCTCCACTGGGTCCGGTGAGGGCCGTGCCCCCTCCCCTAAAACCGCGTTCACTACCGCGAGGCCCAGGGCGGAGTCCAAAGGATCCGTCAAAAGGAGACCCCGGGCGAGTTTCAAAGCGCTCCTTCCTGTAAGCTCGCCCGCCATGGGTTGGGTCCGGCACCCATATATCTCACGGGGCGTCGCCGCCAGGCCCAGGCGGCCGCCGGAGAGGAGGACCGCAGTATAGGCGAGCCCAATGACCACTCGTTCCACCTTTAGCCCGACGAGCCTCCTCTCCCCAGTGGCAAGGAGGTCCTCAATTATGGGGATGCCCATCCTTCCCTTTCCGCATGGCGACACGCGGCACAGAGGCCGAATCCCTGAATAACGGTTTGCTGGAGCTGGAAATCATGTTCATCCGCGATTTTACAGAGGAATTCCTTCACCTCCCCCTCATCGAACTCCACTATCGTGCCACAGCGGCGACACAGGAAGTGACCGTGATGCTTGTGTCCCAGGCAGGACTCGTAGCGAGCACCCGTTCCCATAAAGGTACACCGACGGATAAGGTCCGCTTGTTCCAGTAGATCGAGGGTCCGGTAGATAGTGGCCATCGAGATTCCATGGATTCGGAGTGTTCCCCACAAATCCGCGGCGCTGAAATGCCCGGGGAATCCCAGGGCCCGTTCCGCGATCCACAGGCGAGTGCGCGTGACCTTGAATCCCCGCTGCCGCAGGAAGTGTTCAAACGCCAATACAGCTTCAGCGAGGTCTTCCTTGGCCACCGCCCATGCTCCCTTCATCCCCGAAGTCTCTCTCGTAACTTCTCCCATATTTGCCGGATGGCGACGGCCGCCGGTCCATCGAAGTCTACGACCACGGGTTTCCCCCCGAACTGGGCCGCGGTCACCCTCTCATCGTAGGGAATCTCCCCGAGGTACGCCATGCCCTCCCGTTCCGCCGTCTCCCGGATCTCCCGCGCGAGCCGCGGGCTCAGATCGGCCTTATTGAGGACCAGGAAGAGGCGGCTCCCAAAGTGGCGCGCCACCCCTGCCACGCGCAGGAGGTCGTGCAGGGCCGAGCTGCTGGGCTCGGTCACGATCAGGGCCGCGTGGGCCCCGGATAGGGAGGCGATCACCGGGCATCCGATGCCGGGACTCCCGTCGATGAGGAGAAGCGAGGCCCCCTCCGCCCGCGCGGCACCCCGGGCCCGCATCTTCACCTGGGTGACCAGCTTCCCCGAGTTCTCCTCCCCGGGGAGGAGCTCCCCATGGACCAGGGTCCCATAGGGGGTGCGGGATACATAGATCCAGCCCGAGCGGCGTTCCTCCATCCGGATCGCCCCCACCGGACACACATGGGCGCACGCCCCACAGCCCTCACACGAGAGGGGGGCCACGCGGTAGCGGTCGCCCTCGGCCCGGATGGCGTCGAACCGGCAGGCCTTAGCGCAGGCCCCGCAGGCGATGCACTTCCCCCGGTGAATGACCGCGGCCTCCGCGCCCCGGTAGGGGCGTTTTTCCACTACCTCGCCCCCCAGGAGGATGTGGAGATCCGCGGCGTCCACGTCGCAGTCGACCACCACCGCCCCCTCGGCCAGGGCGGCGAAGGACCCCACCATGGTGGTCTTCCCCGTGCCCCCCTTTCCGGAGATGACCACGAGCTCGGTCATCTCCCCACCACGGTCAGGGAGGCAATCCCCCGGATCAGGGCGCGGAACCCCTCTTCCCACTCCGGGAACGCCGTTACCAGAGGGATGCCCTCGGCGTAGGCCGCCGCGATCCTCCGGTCCATGGGAATGCGCAAGAGGACGGGGATCCCTTCCTTATCGAGGAACCGCTCCACGGAGTCGTCGCCGCTCCCGTCCCGGTTGATCACCGCCCCCATGGGGAGCCCCAGTTCCCGGGCCACCGCCGCGGCGAGCTTCAGGTCATGGAGCCCGAAGGGGGTGGGCTCGGTGACGAGGAGGGCGAAGTCGGCCCCCTTCAGGGTCTCGATCACTGGGCAGGCGGTGCCCGGGGGCGCGTCGAGGACGGTGGGAAGCCCTTCCGTCATCTCCCGCTTGAGGGCCCGGATTATGGGGGTAGCCATGGGCTCTCCCACGGCCAGGATCCCGTGCCCAAAGCGGATCGTCCCCGCCCGGCCCCACTCCAGCCGACCGATCTCCCGGGGGACCTCGGAGATCGCCCCCACGGGGCAGACCATCGCGCACAGGCCACAGCCGTGGCAGAGCTCGGGATGGAAAAGGACCCGGCCCCCGATCACCGCCAGGGCCCCGAACCGGCACGCCTTGGCGCAGGCGCCGCAGCGGGTGCACCGGTCGAGGTCGACCTCGGGGACGGGGATCTCCACGGGACGGCTCCCCTGGATGGTCGGGGAGAGGAAGATGTGGGCATTGGGTTCCTCCACATCGCAGTCGAGGAACTGGACCTCCCCGTGGCGGGCGAGGGAGAGGGCGAGGCTCACCGCCACGGTGGTCTTCCCCGTGCCCCCCTTTCCGGAGGCGACGGCGATCTTAACGGGATCAGTGATCACAGCCCCCGCTGTGATCGCAGGGCGCGGCCCCGCCCAGGCGTCCTTCCCGCCAGGCGCGGATCGCCTCGCCCACCGTGCCCGAGGCGCCGGTCACCACCTCGATGCCGTACCGCGAGAGGAGGTCCACGGCGCGTCGACCGATCCCGGAGCAGATGACCACATCGACCCCCGCGGCGGCGAGGTGCTCGGCCGGGAGGCCGCTTCCTCCCATGTGCTCCGACTCGTTGGGGATGACCTCTACCTCCCCGGTCTCAGTGTCGCAGACGGTATACGTGGGGGAGCGGCCGAAGTGCTCCCCTACCAGGTCCTCCAGTCCCCCCTGTCCGGCGCTGGGAACGCAGACCCTCATGGCCTCACCAGGTCCACGGATACGGGTAGGGACCGTACCAACGGGGCCGCCACCACGAGTACGGTGCGGTGTACCCGGTGTAGGGGGCGTAGTAACCGAACCGCCACCATCCGCGGGGGAGCCAGGGGAATGCGCGGCAGATGGGGTAGGGGTTGCCCCGTCCGCCCCAGCCGCGACCCCTGCCCCAGGCGCCCCATCCGCGTCCGTACCGTCTCCACGGCATCCTCACTCACCTCCCTTTAGCTCGCCGAGCTTCCGGCGCACCTCCGAGAGCTCCCGTTCCAGCCGGTCCAGGCGCTCCCGAAGCTCGTCTATCCCCGTCTGGCCCCCGGGTGGCGGGGGAGGGGGGCCATAGCCCCAGGCGCCCCGCCCCATTCCCCGACCCCGGCCCATCCCCGGGCCGAAGCCTCCGGGGGTCGGAGGAGCGGCTGTGGGGACCAGTTCCCCCTTCAGGTACCGCTCCACCGCTTCCCGGACGGTGAGGCCCGCGACCGGGACGATCTTCACCCCGGCTTGGGCCAGGACCCCGGAAGCGTTGGGGCCGAAGTTGCCTGCGAACACGGCCTCGGCCCCCCGCTCCGCCACCAGCTGGGCCGCCTGGATCCCGGCCCCAGAGGGAGCGGCGGCGTGGGGGTTGTCGAGGACGGTGACGCTTTGTATCTCGGTGCCCTCGACCTCCACCACGGTGAAGGTGGGGGCCCGGCCGAAGTTGGGATAGACCCGGTCGCCCGGACCCCCGGCATCGGTGGCCGCCACGAGTATCCGGGTCATTCTTCCCCCTTGGAGAGCGCCTCCAGCCTCTCCTTGATCGCCCGGAGCTGGGCTTCCAGGGCCCGGGCCTGGGCCTCGAGCCAGCTAAGTTCCTCCTCGCGGCTCGGAGGGGCCCAGCCCCAAGGGCTCCAGGCCCACGGGCGGGGCCACGCCCCCTGGGAGGAGAGCCAGGAGGCGAAGTCCCCGTATTGACCGGTCTGCGTGAGGTAAACCGCGCCCGGGGACAGGCCGCCCCAGCCCGGAGAGTAGCCGAACCTCATCCAGCCCGGGAGACCGGTGAGGTAGAACATGTTGCGCCAGCGCATGGGAATCACCTCCATCAAAATTATAAGCATAAGCACAAAACTTGGCAAGATCCGTTCCGGACGGCTATACTGGGTCTATGCCGAGGCCGCCCAAGCCGCGCCGCTGCTGGGGCCCCCCGCCCCACGAGGTATTCAAGCCCGCCGGGGTACCCATGGGTCGCCTCCAGGTGATCCAGCTCGCCCTGGACGAGTTGGAGGCCCTGCGGCTGTGCGACCTTCTGGGACTCGACCAGGAGGCGGCCGGGGAGCGCATGGGGGTCTCCCGGGGAACGGTGCAGAGGTTGCTCTCCGCGGCCCGGTCCAAGGTGGCGGACGCCCTGGTCAATGGGAAGGCCTTGGTGATCGTACGCACCCCCTATATCCGCTTCCACCCGGGCGCCGGCCCGGGTCCCCACCGCCACCGCGGTCCACGCGCGTGAGAAGCCGGGGATAAAAACACGCCCTCGCCCCACGGTCTTTTCCCAATCAGGGATCAATTTGACAGTAGGGCCTACCTTGGGGTAGGTAAGAAGTGTGGAGGCGCGGAAAGGTCTTCGCGAGGAGACAAAAGAGCTTTTGCGTGGAAGTGCGCGAACTCCTTCCTCCCTGATTCCCATCCTCCAGAAGATCCAGAAGCGGTTCGGTTACCTCCCACCCGAGGCCTTGGAAGAGGTGGCACGGCACCTGGAGGTCCCCCTGAGCCGCGTCTACGGGGTCGCCACCTTCTACGCCCAGTTCAGTCTGCGGCCCAAGGGCGAGCACTCGGTGCGGGTGTGCCTCGGGACGGCCTGCCACGTGCGGGGCGCCCCCCAGGTGTTGGAGGAGCTGGTCCGGCAGTTGCAGGTAGGGGAGGATGGCCTTAGCCGGGACGGGACAATTTCCCTGGAGACGGTGCGCTGCCTCGGGGCATGTGCCCTGGGGCCGGTGGTGGTGGTCAACGGGACGTACTGGGGTCGAATGTCCCCGGCCCGCGTGGAGACCCTAGTGCGGGCCCTACAGGAAGGGACGGGCGATGTCGAGGCTTAGGGGCCCCGAGGACCTCGTCGGACTGCGGGAACGTATCCGGGGGGAATCCTCCCCGCCTGTGACCGTCACCGTTTGCGGCGGCACTGGCTGTCGCGCCTTCGGGGCCGAGGATGTGCTCGCCGCCCTGCACCGGGAGCTGGAGCGCCGCGGCCTCTCCCGCGAGTTCCGGGTCAAGATGACCGGCTGCCACGGGTTCTGCGAGCACGGACCCATCGTGGTGGTGCGGCCTGCGGGCCATTTCTACCCCGGCCTTCGCCCCGAAGACGTGCCTCGGCTATTGGATTCCCTGAGGCGTGACGCGGTGGAGGAGGCGTTCCTGTACGTGGACCCCGTCTCCGGGCAACGGATCGTCAGGGAAGAGGAGGTCCCTTTCTACCGGGGGCAGCGTCGGGTCGTCCTCGCCGCCAACGGGCGCATCGACCCCACTTCGATACGAGATTACATTGCCATCGGCGGATACTCCGCCCTCGCCAAGGCCCTGACGATGGCCCCGGAGGAGGTGATCGAGGAGGTAACGCGGTCCAGGCTCCGGGGCCGGGGGGGCGCCGGCTTCCCCACCGGGAGGAAGTGGGAGCTCTGCCGCCGGGTCCCGGGGACCAAAAAATACGTCGTCTGCAACGCCGACGAGGGGGACCCCGGGGCCTACATGGACCGCAGCGTCCTCGAGGGGAATCCCCACGTGGTAATCGAGGGGATGTCGATCGGGGCCTACGCGGTGGGGGCGGACGAGGGCTACGTCTACGTCCGGGCCGAGTACCCCCTGGCGGTGAAGCACCTACGGGTCGCGATCGCCCAGGCTGAGGAGCTCGGCCTCTTGGGAGACGACATCCTCGGGACCGGCTTCTCGTTCCGGCTCCACGTCTTCGAGGGGGCCGGAGCGTTCGTCTGCGGGGAAGAGACGGCGCTCATCGCCTCAATCGAGGGGAGGCGGGGGCAGCCGCGCCCGCGCCCACCCTATCCCGTGGAGTCCGGACTGTTCGGGAGGCCCACGGTGATCAACAACGTGGAGACCTGGGCCAATGTCCCTCACATCATCGGGAGGGGGGCAGATTGGTTCCGGTCCCTGGGGACCGAGGGCTCTCCGGGCACGAAGATCTTCTCCCTCACGGGGCGGGTGAGGAACACTGGGTTGGTCGAGGTCCCGATGGGAACCACGCTCCGTGAGCTGATCTTCGGGATCGGGGGCGGTCCGCCGGACGGAAAGGCCTTCAAAGCTGTGCAGATCGGGGGGCCATCGGGCGGGTGCCTCCCCGAGGAGCTCTTGGACCTCCCTATAGACTACGAGTCCCTCACCGGGGCGGGGGCAATGATGGGATCGGGGGGGATGGTGGTGCTCGACGAGGGGACCTGCATGGTAGAACTCGCCCGGTTCTTCCTCGAGTTCACCCAGGCCGAGTCCTGCGGCCAATGTCCTCCCTGCCGCATAGGAACGAAGCGGATGCTGGAGATCCTTGGGCGGATCACCCTGGGACGGGGGCAGCCGGAGGATCTGGAGCTCCTTGAGGAGCTCGCGTGGGGGGTGAAGGAGGCCTCGCTGTGTGGCCTCGGCCGCACGGCCCCGAATCCCGTCCTTACCACTCTACGCTACTTCCGCACCGAGTACGAGGCGCACCTCGAGGGCCGCTGTCCGGCCGGAGTCTGTCGGGCTCTCATCACGTACACCATCGACCCGGAGGTCTGCGTGGGGTGCGGCCTCTGCGCCAAGGCCTGCCCCCAGGGGGCGATCGTCGGGGAGCGGGGGAAGCCCCATCGGATCTCGGTGGAGATCTGTATCCGTTGCGGGGCCTGTGCGGCCGCCTGTCCCAAGGGGGCGATCAAAATCACGTGACGCGTGACGGGTTGAAAGTATGGGAAAACTGGTGAAGTTACGAATAGACGGGAGGGAGGTGGAGGTCCCAGAGGGGACCACGATCCTCGCCGCCGCGGCGGCCGCCGGGATCGAGATCCCCCACCTCTGCCACCATCCCGAGCTCTCCCCGGCCGGAATATGTCGGCTGTGCCTGGTAGAGGTCGACGGGAGGCTTCTCACTGCTTGCTACCACCGCGCCGCCGAGGGGATGGAAGTCCATACCGACACCGACCGACTCCGGCGGCTCAGGCGTCTTAACCTCGAGCTCATCCTGTCCGACCATCCGCTGGACTGCCTGGTGTGCGAGCGGAACGGCACCTGCGAACTCCAGCGCTACGCGTACGAGTTCGGGCTTGAGGGGAACCGCTTCCGCGGCCCGGATTACGACCGGCAGGAGCTGCCGGCCCGGGAGGACAACCCGTTCATCCGCTACGAACCGGAAAAGTGCATCCTCTGCGGCCGGTGCGTGAGGGCCTGCGAGGAGGTCCAAGGCCGGGGCGTCCTGGACTTCGCCTCCCGGGGTTTCTCCACCCGGATATCCACCGGCCTGGACCGCGCCCTCACCGAGGTGAACTGCGAGCTCTGCGGCCAGTGCCTCGCGGTCTGTCCCACCGGAGCCCTCACCGAGCGGGCGCGCCGGTTCCGAGGGCGGGAATGGGAACTGAGGAGAGTGGACACCGTCTGCCCCTTCTGCGGCTGCGGTTGCCGGATAACGCTACATATAAAGGACGACCGTATCGTCAGGGTCTCGGGGGGATATCGGGGGTTCAGGCTGTGTGTGAAGGGGAGGTTCGGGCTCTCCTTCGTCCACCGGGAGGACCGGCTCCGGACGCCCCTCGTCCGGGAAGGCAGCGGGTTCCGGGAGGCGAGCTGGGAGGAGGCCCTGGACTTGGTGGCGGAGAGGCTCCTCACCATCAAAGGGAGATACGGGCCGGACGCCATCGCTGGCCTCTCCTCTGCCAAATGCACCAATGAGGAGAACTACCTCTTCCAGAAGCTCATGCGGGCCGCCATCGGCACCAATAACGTGGACCACTGCGCCCGGCTCTGTCACGCCCCCACGGTGGCGGGCCTCGTGGCGGCCTTCGGGTCGGGGGCCATGACCAACTCCATCGACGAGATCGTCGACGCCGACTGCATCCTCGTCACGGGCTCCAACACCACCGAGGCCCACCCCGTCATCGCACAGGAGATCCTGCGGGCGGTACGGCGGGGAGCGACCTTGATCGTGGTCGACCCCCGGCTGATCGAGCTCGCTGAACACGCGCGCTTCCACCTGCGCCAGCGGCCGGGCACCGACGTCGCCTGGATCAACGGCTTTTGCCACGTGATCCTGAAGGAGGGCCTTTGGGACAGGGACTTCGTCCGGGAGAGGTGTGAGAACTTCGAGGAGTTCGCCGAGGTCGTGGAGAGGTATACCCCGGAGAACGTGGAGGGGATCACCGGGATCCCGGCCGATGCGCTCGTGGAGGCGGCACGGGCCTTCGGTAAGGCGGAACGGGGGATGATCTTCTACTCCATGGGGCTCACCCAACACACCACCGGGACCGATAACGTCCTCGCGATCGCGAACCTGGCGATGCTCACGGGCAACGTGGGCCGCCGTTCCACCGGGGTAAACCCCCTGCGGGGCCAGAACAACGTGCAGGGGGCCTGCGACCTCGCGGCGCTCCCCAACGTGCTCCCGGGATATCAGAAACTGGCCGACCCCGAGGTACGGGGGAAGTTCGAGCGTGCCTGGGGCGTGAAGGTGCCGGAGCGGCCGGGGCTCACCGTGGTGGAGATGTTCCAGGCAGCCCTGGAGGGGAAGGTGAGGGCTATGGTGATCATGGGGGAGAACCCCATGGTCTCCGATCCCGACATCTCCCATGTGGCCGAGGCCCTGGAGAGGCTGGAATTCCTCGTGGTGATCGACATCTTTCCCAACGAGACCACTCGCTTCGCCGACGTGATCCTTCCCGCGGCCAGCTTCGCCGAGAAGGATGGGACCTTTACCAACACCGAGCGGCGGGTGCGGCGGGTGCGGCGGGCCGTCCCTCCCCCCGGGGTGGCCAAACCCGACTGGGAGATCATCTGCGAGCTTGCGACGAGGCTGGGCTATCCCATGTCCTACTCAGGTCCCGCCGAGATCATGGACGAGATCGCCTCGCTGGCCCCCATCTACGGGGGTATATCCTACGGGCGCCTTGAGTCAGGGGGGCTCCAGTGGCCCTGCACCGACCCGGACCACCCCGGGACCCCCTTCCTCCACGAGGGCCGGTTCGTGCGGGGCAAAGGGAGGTTCCACCCGGTGGAGTACCGGGACCCGGCGGAGCTCCCCGACCCCGAATACCCCCTCACTCTGACAACCGGGCGGGTTCGGTGGCACTTCCACTCCCGCACCATGACGGGCAGGGTAGCTGGGCTCCAGGAACTCGTTCCTGAGGCCTATGTGGAGGTGAACCCCCGGGATGCCGCGCGCCTAGGGATCGGGGACGGGGACCGCGTCCGGGTATCTTCCCGGCGGGGCTCCATCACGGTGACGGCGGTGGTGACCGCTCGGGTCCCGGAAGGAACGGTGTTCATCCCCTTCCACTTCGGGGAGGCGGCGGCCAACGCCCTCACCAACCCCACGCTGGACCCCCGTAGCAAGATCCCCGAGTTCAAGGTCTGCGCGGTTCGGATCGAGCCTGTAGGAAAATAGAAGGCTGTACGGAGAGCCTGTATGTCCGTGTTCGCGCCGCAGCGGATGGTGCTGCGGGACGGGAGCGAGGTCATCCTGAGGTGCTTCCGCCCGGAGGGTGATATGGCCTCCTGGTGCGAGATGATCCGGTCCTGTAGCCGGGAGACGCTCTGGAGGCGGTTCGAACTCCGCTCCGCCGATATCATCCTTTCCCGCCCCCGAGATTTCTGCAAATGTGAGCCCGGGAGCGACTTCATCCTGGTGGCCGAGCGAGAGGGAAAGCTCCTCGGCGAGGCGAGGCTGTGCCTCTTCCCCGATGGGGAGACGGCCGAGTTCTGCGTGCTCGTGGCGGATCCCTGGCAGGGCCTGGGTCTGGGAAGCCTGCTAACCGATACGGCACTGGAGGCCGCCCGGCGCCTCGGGGTGAGGCGATTGGTGGTGGAAGTGGTGCCCGAGAACGTCCGCATCGTCCGGCTGTTAGGGAAACGGGGCTTCTCGTTCCGTCGCGACCCCGACGGCCGCATCTTCCGTGGAGAGAAAATCCTCTAGGGAAGTAACACCGCCCCTTGGGCTCAGGAAGACCGAGCTTTCTTTCCCAACAGCTTGAGATAGGGGATGAACTTCACCCCGTCCTGCGCGAGTGCAAGGCGGCCGACGACGCCGTAAGACCTCCGCTTCTGCTTCAGCCCCGATATGTAGATCAACTCCAGGCGGAGATCTCGGTAGTCGTCATCCATCAGCTCGTCTATTCTCTTGTCGAGAGGACGCGCAGGAAGCTCCACTTCGAACGAGGCGGTTGAGTGAGGTGGGAGGAGGGAATCGGGCTCCGCCGCCAGCGTGCGATCCTCGAAGGTTAGGAGGCCGGAGAGGATATAGATGATACCGTCGCCGGGGTTGGCAACGGTAATCCGTAGCAAGAGGCCCTCCCCCTCCGTGAGCCCGTCCGGGCGCGGGGCCCGGAGGGATGTGTTGGCTATCACCGGGTTGGGGGTCCGTTGTTGTATCGTCCAGTACTGAAAATAGAGGAGGGAAGTGGCCACGATCATGGAGCTCAACGCGCTGAAGGCCGTGAGAAACTTCTGAAAGCTCTCCCCCAGGATAGTGGATTCGGGGAAGAAGAAGAGGATCACCACGAAGGAGAATACCACGATGAGGAGGAACGTAAGCCCCGCAAGGAAGGCCAACCTGCTCACGTACATCCCCCGCGATGGCACGCACGTGGAGGACCGTATACCTTCGTGGGACCTTCGCGTGCGTCGGGGACACGGAACGGCCAATCAGTCCGGTGCAACATGATTGAAATTCACTATACCCCTGCGTTCGTGAAGTCGTCAAGGGCCGTGGGAATGATCTGGCCATAAGCTATGGCTCAGGGGACGAGCCACCCCTCCCCGGCGTAGAGGTTGAACCGGCGCCCCCTGAGGAACCCCACTAGCCCCAAGCGATAACGTCGGGCCAGGGTCACGGCCCCGAGCAGCGCTGCCCCCCGCGAGGCCACAAGCGGCACCCTCGCCCGCAGGGCCTTGAGGGCCATCTCCGCGGTCACCCGCCCCGTGGTGTAGAGGACGGCGGTCCCGAGGTCGAGGCCCCCGAGGAGCGCCACGCCGAGGACTTTGTCTACGGCGTTGTGGCGGCCGATGTCCTTGGCGGCGGCCAGGAGCTTGGGGACAGGGTCGAAGAGGAAGGCGTAGTGGTATGCCCCGGTGAGGCGGAAGTCTCCCGCCTCCGCACCGGCCAACCCCGGGATCTCGAGCAGGGCCTCCGGGGATATGAGGGGCCGGGGCTCCAGGGGACGGAGCTCGGTCCCCTCGGCAGAGACGGTTTCCCCACAAGGGGCCCAGACGATCTCCACCGGATCTCCGATCTCGGGGGGCGTGCGCAGGGTTACCTCCACTCGGATTACCTCGCCCGGCAGCCCCCGCCGGAGGTCGAGAGCCTCCGCGTACGCGCGCACGTCCCCCGGATCCTTTATGAGGCCCTCGCCCAGGAGGTGGCCGTACACGAACTCCCTGATTTTCTCCGGGGTGATGACGAACTTGCGCTCCCTTCCCCTGGTGAAGGAGAGCACCACGAACCCCTCTTCTGCCACCCAGTCGTCGACCTCGGCTTGGAACCCGGCCTCGAACCGGCGCACCCTTATTCGCCTCACCCCGTCTCCCCCGTGAGGAGAGAGAGCCCCGCGAGACCCCGGGCATCGTTCACGTTTGTGAAGGAGCGGAGTCCCGGATCCGCCTGGCGGGCGGCCTCCTCGGAGAGGAGGCGAGCGGGGACGCGGCGAAGGAAGTCCTGAACCCCAAGTGCTCCCGTCGCGAGGGCCTCTTCCAGCCGGGGCAGGAGCGCCCGGGGGTAGAGCCCGGGGAAGGGCTCGATGTAGCCTCCGATGCGGAACGCCACGGCCCTATCCGGCACGGCCTCCTGGCATAGCCGGGCCAAGAGCGCTCGGGATAGGAGGGGCATATCGCAGGCCACCACGAGGCATGTCTCCTCGGCGGTCGCCGTAAGGGCGGCATGGATCCCCGCGAGCGGTCCTCTCCCCGGAAATGCGTCCTCGACCAGTCTCGCCCCGACCGGGAAGGGAAGCGGGCGCCTCTCCCCAATCGCCACCACCACCTCGGCACAGAATTCGTCCAGGAGCCCTAGGAGTCTCACCAGTACGGGGGTCCCCTCCACCACGAGCCCGACCTTGTCGCCGCCGAGCCGTCTTCCCCTCCCTCCCGCAAGAATCGCGCCGCTCAACGAATTCCCTTCCAATCCTTTGGTCATCGAATCCTAGTTTATCCACCCGGAGAATCTATCCGAACCCGTGTCACCTTGTCCTCCGAAAAGAGCGGGGTAAAAGTGTCTCAAGGAGCGAAGATGCCGAAGTTGGAACGGGTGGTGTTGATCGAGCCTCATGGCGGGCTTAATTTCTTCTCCCATGCCCGCACGCCTCTTTTAGGGTTGCCTATCTTGGGCGAGATCCTGCGGCGGATGGGGCTCGTGGTGAGGATATTCTGCGAGAAATTGGCTCCGATAAACTGGAACGAGGCGGCCAAAGCCGATTTGGTAGGGATCTCCGTGCTCACCAACTTGGCTCCCCGGGCCTATCGCATCGCCGCGAGACTCAAGGAGATCGCGAGGACCACGGGGAGGAGGATTTGGGTGGTGATGGGCGGGCCCCATGTGACCTTTCTCCCTGAAGAGGCGTTGAGGAACGGGGCCGATTTCGTGGTGCGCCACGAGGGGGAGTCCGCGTTTCCCATGCTGGTGGAGCGCCTCCGGGGCGGGGACGCCCGGGCCCTGAAGGAGATCACCGGGCTTTCCTACTGGGACCAAGGCGAGATCGTCCACAATCCCGGACGACCCCGGTTGGAGGATCTGGACCGGCTCCCCTTTCCCAATCTGTCCCTGATCCAGGGGGTGGAGCGGATAAACGTGGTGCCCGTCCAGACTTCCCGGGGATGCCCCTATGATTGCGAGTTCTGCTCCGTGGTCCAGATGTTCGGAAGGAAGACCCGCTACCGCAGCCCCGAGAGCGTGGTCGCGGAGCTGAAAAGGATAAAGGAGGCCTTCCCAAGGAGGCACGTGTTCTTCGTGGACGATAACTTCTCCGCCCATCCACCCAGGACCCTGGCCTTGCTCGAGGCGATGAGGCGGGCGGGGATCCGATTCAAGTGGTCGGTACAGGAGAGAATCTCCGTGGCCAAGAGGGGGGAAATACTGCGGCTCATGCGGGAGACGGGCTGTACCAGACTTTACATCGGGATCGAGTCCTTCAATCCCAGGGCGCTAGAGGAGTGGAACAAGGGCCAGTCCCCGGAGGAAGTCCGAGAGGGGGTGCACAGGATCCACCGGGAGGGGCTCGCGGTGCACGGGATGTTCGTCCTGGGGGCGGACGCTGATACTCCCCAAACCATCCGGCACACGGTACTATCGGCCATCCGTCTGGGACTGGACACGGCTCAGTTCTTCATCCTGGTCCCCGCCCCCGGCACCCGGCTCTATCGGAGGCTGGACGGGGAAGGCCGCATCTTCGACAGGGACTGGTCCCACTACGACGGCCATCACGTGGTGTTTCGCCCCAAACACATGTCCCCGTGGCAGCTTCAGGAGCTGGCCATCTGGGCCTATAGGAGGTTCTACCCCTATTGGAGGGGGCTTAGATGGGCCCTCGGGTTAAAGCTGCAAAACGCGTACTTCGCTTTTCAGGGGCGGCGTGTGCTCCGAACGTGGCTCGGGCATAATCGGGCCTATCTCAGGGTCCTGAGGAAGTTCGGAGGAGAGGCGGATGAAGCTTTATGAGGAGAAAAAGAAGATCGTGACCCAGATAGGCTCCCTCCCCCTGCGGGATCCCGCGGAGGCGGTGGCGTACAGCCTCCGCCATGATATCCCCTTCCTCCCCGAGCTTCCCCTTCTCGGTGACGCGATGCTCTCCTACATCAAGCGGCCGGGGGAGCTCTCGTGCCTTTCGGAGTTCAAGAAACATACCTTCGATGTGGTCAAGGTCCAGGCCATCGGCCCGGCCACCGTGATCCTTTCGGGCTACGACCCCGACGAGGCCCTCATCAGGGTATATCGCCACGTGGAGGCGATCTTGGATGGGCTCAGGGCCGAGGAGGTGATCCTCTTCCTGGACGAGCCCGCACTGGGCCAGGCAGGCTTCGACTACGAGGAGTTGTGGACACATATCTTCGCCGATTTCCCCGTGGTCCGCGGGGTGCACGTCTGCGGTAACATGCAGTGGGATCTCCTGTTCGCGTGCGATCTATTGGACATCATCAGCTTCGACGCCTCCCGCTACGACATCTCCTTCTACTATCCCCGCCGGGGAAAACGGATCGCATGGGGAATCCGTTCCCCGGCGGACATCGGTGACTTCCGTCCCGGCGACCTCATCACCCCGCCTTGCGGCCTCTCCCCGAAGTTCTACGAGCCCGTAGACCTTCCCCGGGTGCTCTCACGGTTGAGGGAAGCCGCGGTAAGGTCAAGACCGCGGTGAGCCCGCGGGGCGGCGCCGTAGGGTGAACTTGCGGCGGTCCCCGTCCAGGAATTCGATCGTCACCCATAGGGCCCCCCGAGGGATGAGATCGTAAATCTTATCCGCCCACTCCACCACCGTGACCCCCTCGTCCGGGGGGAGGTACCGATCGAGTCCCACCTCGAACAGTTCCTCCAGCGATTCGATGCGATAGGCGTCAAGATGGTGGAGAGACATCTTCCCCCGGTAGGTGCGGGCGAGAACGAAGCTCGCCGAGGAAACATTTTCGGTCACGAAGAGACCCCGAGCGATCCCTTGGACGAGGGTGGTCTTCCCCGCCCCGAGACCTCCCACCAAGGCCACCACATCCCCCGACCGGAGCCCGGCGGCAAGCTCCACCCCTAGGGCGACCGTCTCCTCGGGTCCCTCGGTGATCACCACCCGTTCCATGGCCTAGCGGCGGAGCTCGACACCCAGGGACGCGAGGCGCGCGAGGAGCCGTTCCACCGCCCCTTCCACCTCCTCGGAGGAGAGGGTGTGGTCGGGGTGGCGGAAGACAACCTCGTAGGTGAGGGAGCGGAACCCCTCCGGCACCCCTTCCCCGCGGTAGAGGTCGTAGAGGAAGGCGGACTCTACGAGTTCCTCCGCGAGGATCCCCTCGCGGACCTTCCCTTCTGGGACGTTCTCTGGGGCGAGGAGGGAGATGTCACGTTTGGACGCGGGGTACCGGGGGAGGGGTGCGAACCGAGGCGCGGCCCTGGCCTCACGCAGGGGCGGGAGGGCGAGCTCGAACATCAGGACCCGGGGGCACCCCGGGACGTCACCCGCCGCCTCCGCCGTCAGCTCCCCGAGCCAGCCGATCAACCTCCGTGACTGGCGACGCATGACGGGTGACTGGTTCCCTTTTTCGGTATCCGTCACGCGTGACGCGTCACATGTCACCAAATAGATTCCGGCTCGGCGGTAGGGGTGGAGCCAGGGAGCATCGATACCGCCCAGCCGCATGTCCTTCACCCGGAGCGCAGCGAGGACTGCTTCGAGCACGCCCTTCAGATGTGCGGGGGAGTAGTGTTCTTTGCCCGCGAGCGGGGTTTTCGTCCGCCCTGCGAGGACCACCCCCAGGCGGTCCTCCTCGACCACCTTCCCCTCCCGCGTGAGAAAAACCCGGCCCACTTCGAACAGGGCTACCCCATCAGCCTGGGAGGCGAAGTTGCCCCGCACGACCTCTAGGAGGCCGTGGCGGAGCGAGGCCCGTAGGCCCTCCTGCCCCGCGGCCATGGGGTTTTTGAGCACTACCTCGGCGGCGCTCGCTGGGACGAGCCCTGAGGTGAGGACTTCGAAGAGCCCCAGCGAGGCACATATTTGCCTCACCTCATCCACGAACTCCTCCCGGGGGTCCTTCCCGCCCCGCCGCAAGGGGACCACCGGCACCGCTCGGGGGATCCGTTCGTACCCGTAGACCCGGGCGATCTCCTCGATTAGATCGATCTCGCGCTCGAGGTCGGTCCGGTGATGGGGGATCCGCGCGGAAAATGCCTCGCCCTCGTCATGGACCTCGACTCCAAGCCGCCCGAGGATTTCCCTGACCTCCCCGTTGAGGATCTCCACGCCTAAAATTTCCGCTACCCGAATCTTGCGGAGGGGAATCACCCTCGGCTTCGGAGGATTCGGAAAGGCCTCGGCCACGCCCTGGGCGACGATGCCTCCGAGGAATTTCGCGTAGAAGTGACAGGTGCGGCGGGAGCCAAGCTCGGCGAGTTCTGGAGAGAGATTCCGTTCGAACCGTAGCGATGCCTCGGTGTGGAGCCCTAGAGCTCGGGAGCCGCGGCGGATCCGGGCCGGTGTGAAGTTCGCTGCCTCAAGGAGCACCGCCCGTGTCTCCTCCGAAACCTCGGTGTCCTCCCCGCCCATGATCCCTGCGAGGGCGATGGGGCGTGCACCGTCGGTAATGAGGAGGACCTCCGGTGTGAGGTCCCGTTCCACCCCGTCCAGTGTGCGCATCCGCTCCCCCGGGCGGGCCCGGCGTACGTGTATCCATTTGCTGGGGATCTTCGCGAGGTCGAACGCATGGAGGGGCTGGCCAAGCTCGAGCATCACGTAGTTGGTCACATCCACAATGGGGTGGAGGGGGCGCATCCCGGCCTTGTATAGGCGGGCCGCGAATCTGAGGGGAACCATCCCCTCCTCCACGGAGATCGCCCGGGCGATGTACCGGGGACAATCCGCAGGGTCCTCGAGGGTCACCCGGAAGTCGATGGCGGACCCTCCCTCGGGGAACGAGAGGTCAAGCTCTCGGAGGTCCATCCGGAAGAGGGCTGCGACCTCACGGGCAATGCCGTAGATCCCAAGGAGGTCGGGCCGATTGGAGGTGATCTTGAGGGAGAGGACCGTGTCTGGAAACTCCAGGAGTTCCCCGAGGTCTTCGTCCCCCTCGGGTCCAGGGAGAATCCAAATCCCGGCTGACTTCTCCTCCAGGGAGAGGTCCTGAGCGGAGAGGATCATCCCCTGGCTGACGATGCCTCGGAACGTCACCGCCCGCACTTCGGTCCCAGAGGGGAGCCGTGCCCCGGGAAGGGCCAAGGGAACCCACGTCCCCTCAATTAAATTTGGTGCCCCGGAGACGAGGGTGTAGGTCTTCTCCCCTGCCTCTACTTCGCAGACCTCAAGGCGATCGGCGTTCGGATGGGGGGTGACCGAGACGATCCGCCCGAGCACCACCCCCTCCACCGGCCCGAGCTCGTGCACCTCCTCCACCTCCAGGCCGGCCAGGGTGAGGCGCTCCACGAGCTCCGCGGTCCCGATCTCGGGAAGGTCCACGTATTCCGCGAGCCAACGGAGCGATACCCGCATCTCTCCTCCCTCAGAACCCCCGGGCGATGCCCAAGAAGAGCTTCCCCTCGCCCGGTTCAGGGAGCAACGGGTACACCACCCCGGCAAAGACGTTCAAGCGAAGGAAGCCGCCGAGGGCCTCGAGCCGTGCCATGAGCACGAATCCGCCCTCGGCCACCCATTGCCCCCCGTCGAGCTGTGCCGCGCTGATGAATCCACCGGGGAGGACCCGGTTGAGGAGAAAGAGCCCACCGATGCGGTAGTTCTCCTCCCACGGCGGGATCCACAGGGTCCCCTGGAAGATGAGTTTCTCGTGGCCCCTGCCTTGGAAGGAGAAGAGCTCCTCCAGACCGAAGGTGAGGAGCTCGGGAATACCCTCGGTGGCCCGTCCGAACCCGGCCGAGAGCTGGAGGTAAGTGCGGGGGGCGAGGTGCATCTCTTTCCCTAACGAGAGCCAGAAGCGGTGATCGTCGCCGCTGTAGAGGAGGGAGAGGTTCCCCCAGTAGACCTCGGTCGTCACCTCGAACCAGGTGAGGTCGAGGAAGGGGACCACTTCGGTGTCGGGGAGCTTGAACGCCCCGATGCTCGCGGTGCCGGAGAGCTGCCAGAACCCCCCGGTAATCCCCACGTCAGGTGTCGTCCAGAGATATTGGGTCCAAGCGATGGCCCCGATCAGTCCATCGCCGTCCCGTACCTGAGCCCAGGCGTTGAACTCCCCTATCCGCCCGTAGCGCACGAATCCCGTGATGTACCGCTCTTGGGGATAAATTGCCCAGGCGAAACGGTCGAGGTATCCCCCCTGAATTGCCCCGCTGCTGGGATCCAAGACTTCCAGGTAATAGGCGTCTAACGGGAAGTCGTTCTTCCCAAAGATGACTACGAACCGCCGGGGATAGTGGTTGTTGAGGCGATCGACGTCGGGGACCCGGTGTTCGGGATCGACGCTGACACGGGCCGGGCGGAAGGGGGTGGTCACGGTAACCACCTCCATTGGTGCATTGGGATCCGGGGTCCAAGTGAAGCGCTCTTCCTCACCCTCTCCCTCTCCCGCAAGGACCACCTCCACGGGGAGGGGGCCGCTCCCCTGGAAGCCGAGGCGGACCTCGGTCACAAAAGCCCCGTCGTCCTGATGGTGGGTGTTGAAGGAGGTCACCTCATAATCGGCCCACGCGTTGCCGGTCACCCATGCCGAGAAGAATTCGCCAAGGTCTACCCCCGATACTTCCTCCAACACCGTGCGGAAATCCTCGACCGTAAGCTCTCCTCCGGCGTAGCGGGCATGTACTTCTCTCAGGGCACTTTGGAACTCTTCATCACCTAGATAATGGGCCAGAGCACGCACGATGAGATAGCCCTTGTCATAAATGCGGACGTAATCGGCGTTGTGGTAGCGCACATCCTTGTAGGGCTTAACTACCGCCTCGTCGAACCCCATGAAGGTCGTCCGCAGGTAGGGGAGTTCCACTAGATGTTCGCGCAGGTTCACGAACCCGAACATCTTCTCGGCCATTTCCTCGCCGAGCCCCTTGAGCTCGGGAACATAGGTGTTTCCCCCTTCGACCCCGTAGTTGGCCTCAAACCAGGAGACAGAGAAGTACTGGGCGAAGGCTTCCGAGAGCCAGTTCTCCGCGTTGAAGTCAACCCCAACACCGATCCCCCACCATAGATGAGCCAATTCGTGCGCCAGCACGAACTGTGTCACCCGGGAGAGGATCCCCTTGGCGGAAAGGTCCATGCGGTCGAAATACCACCGGGAGAGGAACACGATCCCGTCGGCGGTAAAGCTGGTCCCGGGTTCGTTCGGATGCATGGCGAGGAGTATCCGCCCGTAGGGACACGGCCCGAAGCGCTCCCCATACCAGGCGAGGATCTCCAGGGCCCGCGTTGCCAAGGCCCGGACTTCATCCTCAAAGCCAGGGAGGTACCAACCCATCAGCGTGAGCCCGGCCGCCTCGAGGGTGAAGGAGCCCAGTTCCCCTTCGGGCGCAAAATAGAGGGAAAGGGCCCGCACAGGCCGGTCCCACTCGACCTTGTAGATTACGCGCTCGCCACGTTCCTCCTGAGTGACCCAGTCCCCGGGGAGGGCGGCGACCCAGCCTGTGGGGAGCGAGAGCTCGAGGGAGTACCGGTATGAGGGAAGCCTGAAGCCGTATTCCTCCCAGGTTTCCAGAGTAACTGGATAGGGTAGAGGATGCCAGCCGAAACGCCAGGTGTAGATCGCCCCGATGCGTCCTGGTTCACCCATGGCCGTCGCGGGGAACCGTGTGCGGAAGTGGATCGCCAGGGTTCCCCTCGCCTCTTCGGGTAGGGTCACCCGCAGGATTCCATCTTCCAGCGAATAGGTCTGCATCGCGGCGGGAAAGGGGAGCAGCTCATAGGAAAGTTCCTCTTCCCCTCCCTCAGCACGCCAGAGCACACGGTCGATCACCGTCCACGAGGGGTCGAAACCGTAGGGATAGGTCTCGTCCTGCGCCCTTCCCGAGAGATGGGGATTGGGTTCCCGCCCCAAGTTCGCGAGGAGCAGGAAGTATGCCTCCCGCGGCGCCGTCTCATAGTTCAGCGTTTGAACCCCCACGATCGTATGGTCTTTGGGGCTGAAGCTTGCCTCGATGTGGATCTCCGCGGCAGCGACCTCAAAGCCGAAAAACAGAAGAAAGGCAAAGAAAAATCTCATTCTCCCCTCCCGGGTTTTTATTTCTCTTCTTCCTCTTCCTCGGGAAGTATGGTGATTCTAACCGATCGGATCTCCCGCTGAGTGGCTTCCTCCACGGTGAGCAAGGCCCGCCCTACTTTCACCCGGGCCCCGGGATCGGGGAGGTCCTCGAGGGTGTGCAGGAGGAGTCCCGAGATCGTCACCCCTTCGTCCTCGGGGAGGTCGAGACCCAAGGTCCGGTTCACGAGTTTTATCTCGGCATCGCCGTCCACCAGAGCTTCGTTCTCCGAGAGGCGTTTGATGAGCTGTTTGGCTCGCTTCTTGTCGTACTCGTCCTCGATCTCCCCCACGATCTCCTCGAGGATGTCCTCCAGGGTCACGATCCCCGCCACGCCGCCGTACTCGTCCACTACAACCGCCATGTGCACCCGCTCCCGCTGGAACTCGCGCAGGAGCACGTTTATGGGCTTCGTGGTTGGAGTGTAGTAAACGGGGCGGAGGAGCTCCCGCAGAGGCCGTTCCTCACCGTTCGTAAATAAAGCCAAGAGGTCCTTGACATAAAGGATGCCCACGATGTTGTCGCGGATCTTCTCGTACACCGGGTAACGGGAGTGGCCATCTTCTACCACGAACCCGAGGACCTCTTTGAACGGGGTGTTCACCTCGATGGCCTTCATCTCGGTGCGGGGGACCATGACCTCTTCCACGGTGGTATCCTCGAGCTCCAGGATCCGGCGGATCATCTCCCCCTCGTGATAGGGAAGGACTCCCTTCTCCTGCCAGATCTTGACGAGTTCCCAGAGTTCTTCCTCTTCGACCTCGTAGGTGCTCTCCCGTTCCTCGAGTTTCACTCCGAAAGGGCGCAAGAGCCAGCGGGCGGTGGTGCGGAAAGCGCGTATCAGGGGGCTGAGAGACCTGGTGAGCTTCCACACGGGATTGACGACGATGAGGGTCCAAGTCTCGGCCCGGTGCTTCGCCCAGTTCTTGGGCGTGATCTCACCGATGAGCAACAACGAGGCCGTCATCACCGCGGTGGAGACAAGACCCGTGACGAAACTCGGGACGCCCTCGGGGAGCAAGCGCAGAAAGAGCAACGTCGCCAGGGCTGAGGCCCCGACGTTGACCAAGTTGTTCAAGATCAGGAGGGCGGTGATGAAATCGTTGGGCTCCCGCAAGAGGTGTTTCAAAGCCTTTGCCTTCCGAGGATGGCGCTCGGAAAGATACCGAATTTTAAGCTCAGGGAGAGCCGTGAGGGCCGTTTCCGATCCCGAGGCTAACGCAGAAAGAAGGAGCAGCAGGAATAACAATAATCCTTGCGATCCCGCAGACAACCCTTACATCACCCCACCAAAAAATTATACTCGTTTTTCAACCGGCATCATATGCTCGGAACAGTCAGGTAGCGCTTCGGCCAATTCTGCCCCTCTCGGCCCGGTGCATCGCTCCCCACGAAGTGGGGGCGGGTACAATGGGTTGTACATCCAAGGAGGGAAAAGGTGGACATCGACCTCGAGCTATTGAAGAGGTTGAGCGCGTTGCTCAAAGAGGAAGGGCTGAGCGAATTGACCCTCGTCGAGGGGGAGCGCAGGATCACCCTGAAGCGGGAGTTCCCCATCGTCACCGGGGGCCAGGTTCATCCCGCAGGAGTTCTCCCCCAAGGGGAGCTCGTGCCCCCGGAGGAAGAAAGTCACCATATCATCCGCTCGCCCCTGGTGGGGACCTTTTGGCGCCGACCCAACCCTGACTCCCCTCCCTTCGTGGAGGTAGGAGACCGGGTCGAGGAGGGGCAGACGCTGTGCATCATCGAGTCAATGAAAGTGATGAATGAGATCAGGTCCGACTTGGACGGCGTCGTCGAGGAAATTTTGGTCGAGGACGGGAGCCCGGTGGAGTACGGTCAACCCCTGTTCAAGCTTTCTCCGGAGTGAGATGGAAAAGGTCCTCATTGCCAACCGCGGGGAGATCGCCCTGCGCATCCTGGAGGCCTGTCGCGAGGAAGGCCTCAAAGCGGTGGCCGTCTTTTCCGAGCCCGAGAGGGAGACCCTGCACGTGCGCCTCGCCCACGAGGCGATCTGCATCGGCCCCGGCCCCGCGAAACGAAGCTATCTGAACATCCCCGCGATTCTTGCCGCCTGTGAGGTCACTGGATGCGACGCAGTTCACCCCGGCTATGGGTTCCTCTCGGAGAACCCCGATTTCGCCGAGGCCTGTGAGGACATGGGGATCACCTTCGTCGGACCGTCTTCGGAGGTCTTGCGGCTCTGTGGGGACAAGGTCGCGACCAGGGAGCGGGTGGTCGAGAACGGGGTACCGATCCTCCCCGGCACTGGACCCATCGAGAACGAGGAAGAGCTCTCCCGCGAGGCCGAGGGAATCGGGTATCCCCTCCTCCTCAAGGCGGTGGCAGGGGGGGGTGGCCGGGGAATAAGGCTCGTGAGCTCCCCGGAGGAACTCCTCCCCGCGTTCCGGCAGGCCCAGCGAGAGGCCAGGGCCGCCACCGGCGATCCCCGCGTTTACCTCGAGGCCTACGTCCCCTACCCCCGGCATGTGGAGGTCCAAGTTCTGGCCGACTCACAGGGCCATATTGTCCATTGGGGCACGCGGGACTGCACCGTACAGCGGCGGCACCAGAAGGTGGTGGAGGAGGCACCGGCCCCGGAACTCTCCGAGGACATGCGTCGTGCCCTGGGGAAGGCGGCGATCCGGGTCGCGGAAGCCGTGGGGCTGGTGGGGGCGGGGACGGTGGAGTTCCTGGTGACGGAGGACCGGTTTTTCTTCATCGAGATCAACCCCCGGATCCAGGTGGAGCATCCCGTCTCCGAAGTGCGAGTGGGCCGGAACCTGGTGCGGGAACAACTCCGGATCGCCAAGGGGGAGCCCCTGGGCTACAGCCAGGAGCAAATCGAATTCTGGGGCTGGGCTATGGAGTGCCGTATCAACGCTGAAGACCCACAACACGACTTCCTTCCCTCCACCGGAGTAATCTACATTGAGTCCCTTCCCGGGGGAATGGGGGTCAGACTCGACACCCATCTCTACCAGGGGATGGAAGTCCTCCCCTATTACGACTCGCTCCTCGCGAAGCTCATCACCTTCGGTGAGGACCGCGAGGAGGCGCGCCTCCGGATGTACTCCGCTCTCAAGCGTTTCAAGGTCTCGGGGGTGAAGACGAACGTGGAGCTGCTCCTCGAGGTGATCTCCCACCCCGATTTCGCCCGCGTCTTCCACACCACCGATCTCCTTGAGCTGATCCTCCCGCCCAAGTAGACTGGCCGTGTGTTCGAGTCCCTAACGGAAAAGCTCACCCAGGTATTTAGAAAACTCGGGGGGAAGGGTCGCCTCTCCGAGGAGGATGTAAGGGAAGGGTTGCGGGAAATCCGGCGTGCCCTCCTCTCCGCCGACGTTTACTTCCCCGTGGTGAGAGAACTCACCGAGAGGATCCGTGGGCGCGCTGTGGGCGAGGAGGTCCTCTCTGCTCTTACTCCTGCCCAACAGCTCCTGAAGATCGTGCGCGACGAGTTGGCAGAGCTCATGGGCGGGGAAGCCGTCTCCCTGAAGCTCAAGGGACAGCCGGCCCTGGTGATGCTGGTCGGTCCCAAGGGAGGCGGGAAGACCACCACCGCGGGGAAGCTTGCCCTCCATCTGCGGAAGCGTGGCCGCCACCCTCTTCTCTTCTGCGCCGATCCCTTTCGCCCCGCGGCGGCGGAGCAACTCGGGACCCTGGCGGAGAAGATCGAGATCCCCTTCCGGGGCGGCGGCTCGAACCCCGTGGAGGAGCTCAGGGCCGCGGTACGCGAGTCTCCCAAAGTCCCCGCGGACACCATCGTGATCGACACCCCGGGACTGCTCCCAGGCCAAGGGGAGGCCCTGGACTTCCTGCGGGAGCTCGCAGGGATTTTCTCTCCCGGGGACGTGCTTTTGGTCCTGGACGCGTTGGTGGGGCAGGAGGCGGTTGAGATCGCGAAGACCTTTCTCCCCCTTGGGACGACGGGCGTCGTCCTCACCAAGCTCGACGGTGACGCCCGCGGCGGGGCGGCCCTTTCAGTGCGCTATGCCACCGAGCTCCCGGTCTTGTTCATCGGGGTGGGTGAGCACCCCCCGGACCTCGAGGTCTTTCACCCCACCCGAATGGCAGACCGGATCCTGGGCTTGGGTGACGTCGCCGGCTTGTTCGAGAAAGTGGAGGAGGTCGCGGGGAAGGAATTGGAGGAAATCTCCCAAAAGGTCCGCACCGGGGAGTTTACTTTGCAGGATTACTTGGAGGAGCTCGAGGCCCTACGTAGAGCCGGGCCCATTTCCCAGCTCCTTTCCCGAATCCCGGGCTTCGGTCGGATCGCCGACGACCCCGAGCTCGAGCGTGAACTAGTCAAGGTCCGAGCCATTATCCAATCCATGACCCCCGAAGAGCGCCTGAACCCTCACATCATCGGCGCTAGCAGAAAACGCCGGATCGCCCGAGGTTCTGGCACTACGGTCCAAGACGTCAACCGTCTCCTCTCCCAGTTTGAGAAGATGCGGAAGCTCATGAAGCAGCTCGGCAAGAAACGCAAGCTACCCCCCGGTTGGGAGCAGCTCCTGCGGGAGAATCCCCCCGGACTTTGAAGTAAACTTGGCCACGTGGGCTACGCTGGGTCTCAAGGCCCGGTGAATGAACGGTCGTAACATCCCAAGAGAGGTGATAAATTGTGGCGGTGAAGATAAGACTGCAACGTGTCGGGAAGAAGAAGCAGCCGAGTTACCGAATCGTGGTGGTAGAGGCGACGGAGAAGCGTGACGGAAAGGTCATTTCCAAGATCGGCCACGTAAACCCCCTCACCGACCCATGGGAGATCACGGTGGATATGGAGGAGGCGCTGGAGTGGCTTCGTCAGGGGGCCCGGCCTACCCACGCCGCTAAGCGCGTCCTCTCAAAGGCCGGCGTGATGAAGCTCTGGCATGAAGAACGTTTCGGAAAGAAGGACGCTTCCGAAGAGGGCGGGAAGTCCGCAGAGCCCAGACCAGCAGAGGGAGCCGAGGACGCTACCGGTTGACATCACCCGCTACATCCTCTCCCACATCGCCCCCGGAGAGTTCCGAATTAATCACGTCTGGACCCCGGAGTTGGACCTTTTGATCCTTCGGCCAAGTCGGGTGGTGCGACGCAGGATGAAGAAGAAAGACTTCGAGGCGATCTCGCTGGTGGTGGAAAAGCTCTGTGAGCGGGCGGGGCGCAAGGCCGTGGTGGAAGTCCAATGAGGTTCGATATCGTGACCATCTACCCGGATATGCTCACGCCCTTCTTCGCCTATGGAGTCCTCTGGTCGGCGGTGGAAAAGGGGCTCATCGAGATATACGTTCACGACCTCCGGGCGTTCGCGCCGGATCCCCGGGGGATCGTGGATGACCGTCCTTACGGGGGTGGGGCGGGGATGGTAATGCGCCCGGAGCCCTTCTTCCGTGCCGTGGACGCGATCACCCGGGAGATCGGGGGGCGGCCCTATGTGGTGCTTCTCTCCGCCCAAGGGAAGGCCTTCCACCAGGGCCTCGCCCGGGAACTTGCCAAAAAAGGGGCCCTCGCCCTCCTCTGCGGGCGTTACGAGGGAGTGGACGAACGGGTGGCGGAGATGGCGGATCTCGAGCTTTCCATCGGCGATTATGTCCTCGCGGGTGGCGAGCTCCCCGCCGCGGTGGTGGTGGAAGTCGTGGCGCGGATGGTCCCCGGGGTCGTGGGGAGGTATCGTTCGGCCGCTACCGATTCTTTCTTCGCCGGACCCCGCTTGGGATATCCCCAATATACCCGTCCTCGGGTCTTCCGCGGGATGCGGGTGCCTGAGGTTCTGCTTTCCGGGGACCACCGACGCATCGCCCACTTCCGCGAGCGGGAGGCGTGGCGCAAGACTCTGGAGAACCGCCCCGACCTCCTTGGCCTTTCCCTCGAGCCGGATCCCTGAAGCTATGGCGAACCTGTACGTGGCGCTGATGCACTATCCCATGAAAAGCTTGAAGGGCGGGGTGGTGGCCACCGCCATCACCTCATTGGATGTCGTTGATATCGCCCGGAGCTGTCGTACCTACGACGTGGTCCGGTATTTCATCGTGCATCCCCTGGAGAGTCAGCGCGCGATCGTCGAGCGAATCCTCGAATTCTGGTTCGCGGAGCGTCCATCCCGCAGGGAGGCAGTGAAAATCATCTCCGTGGCCGACGACCTGGAGCAGTGTTTCACGGAGGTGGCGAAGCGGGAGGGCGAGGTCCCCCTCCTCTGGGGGACTTCCGCCCGATCCGGCCTTCCCTACCCTCAGATCGGCTGGGAGGAGGCGCGGCGGCATTTGCGCGAGGAGAGGAAGCCGGTATTGTTACTTTTCGGCACCGGGAACGGCATGGCCGAAGAGCTTCTATGGGCCTGCGATGCGCTCCTCCCTCCGGTGCGGGAAAAAAGTGCCTACAATCACCTCTCGGTCCGGGCCGCGGTGGCGGTTATCCTGGACCGGTTGAAAGGAGATGAAGGATGATGGGCTACGACGATCTCGTCCGCTTAGTGGAGGCCAAATTTACGACGGAAAAGGAGATCCCTGAATTTCGCCCTGGAGACGTGATCCGGGTGCACGAGCGGATCCGCGAGGGATCCCGGGAACGGACTGTGGTGTTCGAAGGGGTGGTACTCAAGCGAGCTGGCTCCGGGGCCCGCTCCACGGTAACGGTGCGAAAGATCGCCGCCGGGATTGGGGTCGAGCGGACCTTCTACCTCTACTCGCCCAGCGTCCAGAAGATCGAGGTCGTCAAGCGCTCCCAGAAGGTGCGCCAGGCACGCCCCTTCTACCTGCGTCGCTATACTAACATTCATCACATCAAATGATTCGACGCCGCCGGAAAAAGAAGAAGCCGCCACCGATAGTCCGGTTGGTACAGCGCTTCGGGTGGTACCCCGGGCCAGTGGTGGCTTACCTCTTGGGATGGGTCGAGGCCATCGTCGAGGCGGTGATCATCGCCCTCCTCATTATCAACTTCGTCACGGTCCATATGTACGTCCCCTCCGAATCAATGATCCCCACGATAAAGCCCGGGGACCGCTTCTTCGTCGACCGCATCTCCTATTACTTCCGCGATCCCGTACCAGGGGACGTGGTTGTCTTCTGGCACTTGGAATCGTTGAAGATCACGCGGGTGGCGAAGGGGAGTCCCGCGGATGTCGCCGGATTAGAGCCCGGGGATTGGCTCGTCTACCCCGGGGAGCCCACCATCGGCGTCGGGGGGGAGCCTATCTCCCACCTATTGGTGCTGAAGGAGAGGATCGAGGCCGCGCGAGGGAAGGAACTTTCCCTTACCGTGTTGCGGGGAGAGCCCCCGTTGGCGAGCCGAGTGGAGGTTTCCGTGGCGGTGCCGCCAGACGCCGACGACCTCTCCGACCTCGGGATCCGGTATAAGGCCCGCAGTGCCCGTTATGTCAAGCGCCTCATCGCCGTGGGGGGCCAAACCGTCGAGATCAAGGGGGGCATGGTCTATGTGGACGGGGAGGTTCCTCCCTTCGTCGCGGACCACACCTACTGGGCCGGCGATCCTCGTATGCGTTACGGCGTTATTCCCACGAAGGTCCCCGAGGGTCACTATTTCGTCCTCGGCGACAACACCATGAACTCCTACGATTCCCGCTACTGGGGGTTCGTACCGGAAAGGGCGTTCATCGGGGAACCCTACTTTCGCATTTGGCCTTTCTCGCGCTTCGGCCCCATGAACGGTTACTTCGGCTCCTCGAAGTGGTGAGTTAGGGCGGAGTGCCGGTGAAAGCCTTCGTCACCGGGGCCACAGGGTTTATTGGGGCTAACGTGGTTAGGGCCCTCCTTGAGAGGGGTCTCTCCGTGTGTGCCCTTGTGCGTCCCGCTTCCGACCGCCGCAACATCGTGGGCCTCCCTATCGAAGTGGTGGAGGGCGACATCCGCGACCTCTCTTCGGTCAAACGGGGAATGGAGGGATGCGAGGTCGTCTTCCACGTAGGGGCTCTCTACTCCTTCTGGGTGCGGCCCCAACGACTCATCTATGAGGTGAACGTGGACGGAACGCGGAACGTGCTCCGGGCAGCGCTGGAGCTCGGCGTCGAGGGTGTCGTGTACACGAGCTCGGTAGCAGCGCTGGGCCTGGGGAGCAGGGAAAGACCTGCCACCGAGGAGACCCCGGTGGACCCGGAGCACATTGTGAGCGACTACAAGAGAAGCAAGTTCCTCGCTCAGCGGGTAGCGCTCGAGTTCGCGCATAAAAAGAAGCTCCCCGTCTTCATCGTCAACCCGAGCTATCCCGTGGGCCCTTACGACGTAAAGCCCACCCCTACAGGGCAGCTGATTTTGGATTTCCTGCGCCGCAAGGTCCCCGCCTACATGGACACGGGGATGAACGTGGTGGCGGCCGAGGACGTGGCCCTGGGACACCTCCTCGTATTGGAGAAGGGAAGACCCGGCGAGCCCTACATCTTGGGGGGAGAAAACGTCTCGATGAAGGCACTCCTGGGAATCCTCGCCGAGATCACGGGGCTCCCCGCGCCGCGGCTCCGAATCCCCTACGCGGTGGCGCTCCCCCTCGCGTACCTCAACGCCTGGTTCTGCAAAGCATTCGGGGGCGTCCCGCGGATGACGCCCGACACGGTGCGCATGGCGCGCCACTACATGTTCTACGACCCCCGAAAGGCGGTGGAAGAGCTCGGGTTCCCCCAGACTCCGGCCAAAGAAGCCCTGAGGCGGGCGGTGGAGTGGTTCCGCGGAAGCGGTATGGTGGAGAGGGAGATCGACCGGCGATGGAGGCAAACGTAAGTTATCGGGAGGGGGTCTCTTTCGAAATCGAGGTGTGGAGACATCGGTTGGTGGTGGACCTCCCGGCCGATAAGGGAGAGGCGATATGGGACCCATGCCGCCGGAATTATTCATAGCGACTCACCCCTTCTGTGCGGGAATCTATTCCGCCCGCTTTGCGCAGCGAAACGGTCTCTACCCGGGGATCGAGGGCGAGGCCCGTGCCGAAGCGGTGAATTCGCCGGCGCGCCTCAAGAATTTCCGGTGAAGTAATGATCCTCGGGCTCCCCGCGGAGTTCGAAGGGAAGGCCGGGGCGTTCATCGGAGCATGTTCGGTGGGGGGGCAGATTTTCCCATGAGAACAGGGTAGAGCTCGAGATCACCCGCTGATGGCTTCGATCACGGTATCACGGTCCCGCCACCAGATCGAGGATAGCATTGGGTACAACTGTGTGTGAAGCGCATGCCCGCGGAAGGCCAGGCTTCATCGCGCCACTCCTTCAAAAAACGGGATTAGAACATTGGCAAAAAAGAAAGGGGCCGCGCACGCAGCCCCTTTCCTTGGACAAAGGAGGGAGTGCCCTACCTTTACCTAACCTCTACTACCCAGACCGAGCGGATCTGACAGTCCTTGACGGCCCAGATCTCGATGGCGCCCTCGGCGACGTCACCGTACTGGTTCCAAGTGATCGGCCCGGAGACGCCCTGGTAGTTGATGTCCTTGCCCTCGGCCAGGAGCGCGAACGCCTTGCCAAGCTCGCCGTAGGTGACCTCGACCCCAGGCGGGTTGGCGACCTCCCGCAGCTTCGCCTGGATCGCCGGCCCGGAGGCCTCGCCCGCGGCGGCGATGGCCAGGGCGATCAGCACCACGGCGTCGTAGGCCTCAGCACGGAAGGGGATGCCGCTCGGCCCGAACACAGCCTCGTAGTCTGCCTCGAAGGCAGCCCTGGCCGCCACCACCAGGGCACCCGGGGCGGTCCCGAAGCTCCCGTCGAGGTACTGCTCGTCACACGGCCCCTCCGCCGGGCAGGCCGGCCCGGGGGTCACACCCTCACCCTTCATCCCGTCCGGGAACAGGAACTCGCCTTCGTAACCCTGCTCCAGGGCCTCGATGATGATCTTGTTCCCGTCGATGGGGTAACCGATTAGGTTGATGGCGTCGGGATCCCCGGCCAATGCTTGCTCCACCTCGCCCCGGTAGGAGGGCTTGTTCTCTTCGTAGGGGATCATCGCGGTGACGAGGTGCTCCTCGTCCTCGAAGTTCGCCTTGAACACCTCGGCGAGGCCCCGGCCGTAGGCGTTGTTCACGAAGATGACGGCGACTTTCTTGTAGCCTAGGTTGCGGGCCAGCTGTGCCTCCACCACGCCCTGCAGAGCGTCGGAGGGGCAAGTCCTGAAGACGAAGTCATTGTCCGTGAGCTCTGTTATCGCCGGGGAGGTGGAGGACGGGGAGATGAGAGGGATCTGGGCGGGGATCGTGACGCTGGAGACGGCCAGCGTCACCCCACTCGCCAGGGCCCCCACAATGGCCACGACGCCGTCGATCTCGATGAGCTTCGCCGCGGCGTCCCGGCCCACGTCTGGGGAAGTGGCGGTATCACGGACGACGAGCTCCAACGGGCGCCCTAGCACCCCTCCGAGGGCATTTATCTGTTGTACGGCGAGCTTCGCCCCGTTGACGATCTCTTTTCCGTAAGGGGAAAGGGGACCGGTGAGGGGGAAAAGGCCGCCGATTTTGATAGGTTCCGCCCCGAAAACCGCAAAAATGGCAAAGAGCCCGAAGATTAACGTGATACAGATTTTTTTCATCCCACCCTCCTTTCAAATAAAAAAACGGAGCTTTTTGTGCTCCGCTTTGGCACTGCTCCACATAGAATAAGGGAGCAGTGCCCTACATCATAAGGAACCAGTACCCCGTCCAGTGCAGGTTCCGCTCCATCACCTCCTTTCTCACTACAACCACTTTAGTTCGCATATTGAATCACCAGGGCACATATCCTATATATGATACCTCCTGCGTCTACGTCAAGAGGGCGATGTTCCTCATTGAAAGTGTTACCGAAGAGAGGAAACGCTCCTCCCAAGAATGGCCGTTTAGCTTGTGGAGATCCGTTTGACTGGGTAGAGCATCGTGGAGCTAATCGGGGCATGGCGGCCCAGGTACAAACACGCCTTCCGCAAGGAGATAGGGGGATCCTGGACGAGCTCGAGCTCCTCAATGAAAATCACAGGAAATCCTTCATCAGATCGGATCTCACAACTGAAGCGGCTTCGGGGGACAAGCGTCCCCCGGTACCCTCCGAGAGAGAGGCACCCAGAGGTTCTCATCAACACCGCTCGGATGGTAGATTGAGGTCGGTCTCTATGGGGTTGGACATTTCGTCCACTGAATACAAACGGCCAGGAGAGTGCCTGCACGTTGCACGTTGGGGGAATCGCCGCCTCCCGGTGTGAACCGTGCGTCCTACGCAATCGGAGCGAAGAGATTGGGCACAGTCCCGGTGCAAGCGGGAGCCGGTCCCCATGTCCTGGCCTATTTACATTCTCTTGACGTGCTTCGAGGGAGGCTGTATATACTGGAAAATGTTGACTCCAGGGGGCGTTTATACGATGACGAAGGGGGAGGTGGTACTACAGGGGCTTCACTGGTTTATGGGCTGAAAGGCCCATTGGCTTCTGCCAATGGGTTGTGATAAGCGGCACACTGTGCCGCATTTTTGTTTTTATTGGGGCGGACGATGCTAGAGGTCAAGCGGGTGAGCAAACGGTTCGGCGGGCTTTGGGCGGTGAGGGATTGCTCCCTTCAGGTGGAGGAAGGGTCCATCACTGGGCTCATCGGACCTAACGGGGCGGGGAAGACAACTTTGTTCCACCTGATCAGTGGTTTCTATAGGCCCGACAGGGGGAAGGTACTCTTCCAGGAGCGCGACATCACCGGCTGGCCCCCTTATCGTCTCTATCACCTCGGCCTCTACCGAACCTTCCAGATTCCACGGATCTTCGGTGAGATGACGGTCCTCGAGAACCTCATGGTAGTTCCCAGGTTCCAAGTTGGGGAGAGGGTCTGGAATCCCCTTTTCCGCCCGCTCCTCGTACGCCGTCAAGAAGGGGAAATACGTGACAAAGCAGAAGGGGTTCTGGAATTTATGGGCCTCCGCCACCTCCAGAACGAGCCCGCCAAGAGCCTCTCCGGAGGGCAGAAAAAACTGCTGGAGCTGGCCCGGGCCTTGATGGCCGATCCGGTGATGGTCCTCTTGGACGAACCCGGCGCCGGCGTCAACCCCACCCTTATGAAAAAGCTCGCCCAGCGAATCAGGGAGCTCGTCACCGAGTGGGGGATCACAGTATTCCTCATCGAGCACGACATGGACTTGGTAATGAACCTCTGTAACCCCGTCATCGTGATGAGCGAGGGGAAGGTCCTGACTATGGGCAGCCCCGCCGAGGTGCGGGAGGACCCTCAAGTAATCGAAGCCTATCTCGGCGGACAGTATGCCGTTGCTTGAGGCACGGGATATCTACTCCGGCTATGGAGATATGGAGGTCCTCCACGGGGTCTCCATCGAGGTGGGGAGGGAGGAAATTGTCACCATCATCGGCCCGAACGGCGCGGGAAAGTCCACCCTCCTCAAGACCATCTTCGGCCTCCTGCGGCCTCGTGAGGGGGAGGTGTTCCTCGATGGCCGGGGGGTGACCGGCCTTCCTCCCCACAAGCTCGTGCGGCTCGGCATGTGCTACGTCCCCCAAGTGGACAACATCTTCCCCTCCCTTACCGTACAGGAGAACCTGGAGATGGGGGCCTTCACCCTGCGGGGAGATATCAAGGGCCGGCTGGAGCGTGTCTACGGGCTTTTCCCCGTGCTCCGGAAGCGGCGTCGGCAGCGAGTCGGGAAGATGTCGGGGGGCGAGCGGCAAATGGTGGCCATGGGAAGGGCACTAATGCTCGACCCCGCGATTCTCCTCTTGGACGAACCCACAGCTGCCTTGGCGCCGAACCTCGTTGCCGTGGTCTTCCGAAGCATTCAGACGATCCGGGATTCCGGGGTGGCGATCCTCGTGGTGGAACAGAACGCGAAGCACTCCCTTGCCATCTCCGACCGGGGCTACGTCCTAGTGGACGGGCGGAATCGGTTTCACGGGACGGGGAAAGAGATGCTGGAGAACGAGGAGATCGGAAAACTCTTCCTTGGAGGTTGACGGATGTGGGAGAGGTTGCCCCAGCTCGTGGCCTACGGTCTTGTCTCCGGGAGCGTGATCACCCTCGGCGCCATCGGACTCTCGCTCACGTACAGCATCCTTAGGTTCGCCAACTTCGCCCACGGTGACCTGATGACCACGGGCGCGTATATCGCCTGTGGGTTCCTGTTCCTCTTCCGGTCCCTGGGAATCCTGGGGGGCCGCTTCGGGAAGCTCTCCTTCGGCCCGGCGATGGTACCCGCCTTCCTCCTCGCCCTCGTGGGCACGGCGCTCCTGGCGATACTAATCGACCGGATCGTGTATCGGAAGTTACGGCGAGCAAGGCCAGTGATGCGCCTCATGGCCTCGGTGGGGGTGGCGTTCGTACTGCGGAACGTCATCCTTTTCTCCGCCGGTGCGGATCCCTACTACTACTCCCGCAAGATCCAACGGGCGATCTACATCCTCGGGGTGAGGCTCAAGGCTGACCAGCTCTTCATCATCGGCCTCGCGGCCTTGTTGGTGCTATTTCTCCATCTCTTCCTCACCTACACCAAGGTGGGGAAGGCGATGCGCGCGATGGCCGATAACCCCGAGCTAGCCCAGGTGACGGGGATCAACACCGAGCGGATCATCGCCTGGACCTGGGGAATCGGGGCGGCGTTGGCCGCGGCAGGAGGGATCCTCTCGGGGATAGAGAACAAGCTCATCACCCCGGAGCTCGGCTGGCAGGCCCTTCTCCCCCTCTTCGCGGCAGTGATACTCGGGGGGATCGGGAGCCCCTACGGAGCCATGGCCGGGGGGATGCTTATCGGGATGGCGGAGGAAGTCTCCACGGCCTTCGTCTCCACCGCCTATAAGCCAGCCATTGCGTTCGGGATCCTCGTCCTGATGTTGATCCTGCGACCGCAGGGACTCTTCGGGAGGCGCTAATGGAGACCTTGGTCGGGGTCCTGAACTACTTCGTCTTCTTCTCCATTACCGCGGGGATCTACGCGGTCCTCACCCTCGGCCTCAATATCCAGTGGGGGTACACAGGCCTCTTCAACATCGGGATCGCAGGCTTTTACGCCATCGGAGCGTACACCTCGGCCCTGCTCTCGGGCCCGCCGCCGGGGAGCCTTGACTGGCGGGTCTTCGGGGGATGGATGCTCCCATTCCCCGTCGGGCTCTTGGGGAGCGCCCTGGTCTCGTCCGCCCTGGCCCTGTTCATCGGATGGATCACTATCAGGCTCCGTGAAGACTACCTAGCCATTGCCACCATCGGGATCGCCGAGGTTCTCCGGCTCATCATCAAGAACGAGGCCTGGCTCACCAATGGCGTCTGGGGGATAAAGAACATCCCCTCCCCCCTCTTCCCCTCAATCCAGAAGGGGATCGCCGGTTTACTCTCCTCTCATCCCGGGCTCCCCGACTGGACCCGGCGGCTGCTCGAGGGGGGGTACAACTGGTTCTACCTCGCGTTGGTCCTCCTCACCCTCTCCGTCCTCTACTGGCTCCTCGAGCGGATCTTGCGCTCCCCGTGGGGCCGAGTCCTGCGGGCGATCCGGGAAGACGAGGTGGCGGCCGCCGCCCAGGGGAAGAATGTGGCCGCGTTCAAGCTGCAGTCGTTCGTGCTGGGTGCGGCCCTCATGGGGATGGCCGGAAGCCTCTATGCCCACTACGCCCGGTTCCTAAGCGTGGAGAAGTTCGAACCCTTCTACGGCACCTTCATCGTGTGGGTGATGCTCGTGGCCGGCGGCTCGGGGAACAATAAGGGGGCGATCCTGGGGGCCTTCCTCATCTGGGGCCTATGGGCCGCCACCGACTTCCTCACCGGCTACCTCCCCTTCACCGATGTGCAGGCCAGCGCCCTCCGAATCGTTCTCGTGGGGGTGATCCTCATCGCCATCCTCATCTTGCAGCCCCGAGGGCTCCTGGGCGAGGAAAAGTTCGTCTCCCGATTGTTGCGATGAGAACCCCGGTTTACTGCCCAGGATGCCCGACGCTTGTTGGTTTGCATCCTCTCTCCTATAATCGCTGAGGAGGTCCAGATGGGCCGATTCATACGCGGACCCCTCATTATCCTGCCCCGCCAGGGGGCAGGGAACTAGGCCGAGAAGAGGCTCTCCGGTATTTTTAACCAGTTCGGGCAATTCCTGTCGGTATATGTGTCAAAAAGGAGGAGAAGCGATGCCCTTTCAGCCGGTGAGGATAGAGAAAGACCCCAAGGAACGAGAGGGGGCGATACTCCGTTTCTGGAAGGAGAAGAGAGTCTTCGAGCGGAGCGTCGCGCAGAACGGGGGGAAACCCCGATTCGTATTCTACGAGGGGCCGCCCACGGCGAACGGCGTCCCCCACTTCGCCCACCTCCTCGCCCGGCTCTACAAGGACATCTTCCCCCGCTACAAGACGATGCGCGGTCACCACGTCCCCCGGAAGGCAGGATGGGACTGCCACGGGTTGCCGGTGGAGATCGAGGTGGAGAAGGAACTCGGCATTAAGAGTAAACCCGAGATCATCTCCTACGGCGTGGAGCAATTCGTGGAGAAGTGCAAGGAGTCCGTACGTTTTTACATCGGCAAATGGGAGGAAATGATCCGGCGCATGGGCTTCTGGATCGACCTCGAGCATCCCTACGTCACTATGACCGACGACTACATCGAAACCCTGTGGTGGGCAATAAAGCGGATCCACGAGCAGGGCCTCCTCTACCGCGGCCACAAAGTCCTCCCCTACTGCCCCCGCTGCGGCACCCCCCTCTCCTCCCACGAAGTGGCCCAAGGTTATCGCACCACGGAGGACCCCTCGATCACCGTCCTCATGCCCCTGAAGGATGCCCCCGACGTGAAGATTCTCGTCTGGACCACCACACCCTGGACCCTGCCTGCCAATGTGTCCCTGGCGGTGGATCCCGCCGCGACCTACGCGGAAGTGGAATACCGTGGGGAGCGCTTGATCCTGGCGAAGCCCAGGCTTCAGGCAGTGCTGGAGGAGGACGCTCGGGTCGTGAGAGAGTTCACCGGGGAGGAGCTCGTGGGGCAGGAGTATGAGCCCCTCTACCCCCTCGTTGCCGGAGAGGATAACGCGTATCGCGTCGTGGGCGCCGACTTCGTCTCCATGGAGGAGGGGACGGGCGTCGTCCACATCGCCCCGGCCTTCGGCGAGGAGGACTACGAGCTCGGAAAAAAGGAAAGACTCCCGTTCGTCCAGCCAGTGGACCTCTTCGGGAAGTTCACCGGGATCTTCCCCCTGGCCCGGGGCCGTTTCGTCAAGGAGGCCGACACCGTGATCCTGGAAGACCTTCGGAGGAAGGGTCGCCTCTTCCGCGCCGGCACGGTAGAGCACGAGTACCCCTTCTGTTGGCGCTGCGACACTCCACTCCTTTACTATGCGCTCGAGTCGTGGTTCATCGCCACCACGGTGAGGAAGGATGAGATCATCGCCGAGAACGAGACAGTAGAGTGGCATCCTGAGCACGTGGGCCAGGGCCGGTTCGGTGACTTCCTGAATTCCATGCGTGACTGGGCCCTCTCCCGGGACCGTTTCTGGGGAACTCCACTCCCCGTATGGGAGTGCAAGTCCTGCGGGGAACTCCTCGTCATCGGCTCCCGAGAGGAGCTCGTGGCGCGGGCCATCGACCCCGACCTCGCCCGGACGGTGGAACTCCACCGGCCGTACGTGGACGGGGTGGCCCTAAAGTGCAACTGCGGGGACGAGATGAAACGGGTCCCCCACGTCCTCGACACCTGGTTCGACTCGGGCTCTATGCACACCGCCCAATGGCATTATCCCTTCGAGAACGAAGATCTTTTCCGGGAAAACTACCCCGCGGACTTCATCTGCGAAGGACTCGACCAGACTCGGGGATGGTTCTATACGCTCCTCGTCACCGGGGTCCTCCTTCACGGGAAGACCCCTTACAAGAGGGTCCTGGTGACCGGACTCGGCCTTGACGAGCGGGGACAGAAGATGAGCAAGTCCCGGGGGAACGTGATCGATCCCCTCCCCGTGGCCGACCAGTACGGAGCCGACGCCATCCGCTGGTATTTGGCGTCCGAATCAGCTCCTTGGACAGTGCGCCGGATCTCCCTCGAAGGGGTGCGAAAGGCCCGGGCCGGGTTTCTGGAGACGGTGAAAAATTCCCACGATTTCTTCGCCCTTTACGCTGGAATCGACGGGTTCTCCCCGGACATGCCCGTCCCGAAAGACCGCCCGTCCCTCGACCGTTGGCTTGCCTCCCGCACCGCCGCCGTGGTGGCGGAGGTTACCCGATACCTCGATGCCTACAAAGTGGTGGAGGCCTGCCGGGCCTTGGAGCGCTACGTGGACGAACTCTCCAACTGGTATATCCGCCTCTCGCGGCCCAGGTTCTGGGGCGGGAAGTGGACCGATGACAAGCGTTCAGCCTACCACGCCCTCTACGCGGCCCTCAAGACGCTCTCCAAGCTCATCGCCCCCTTCACCCCTTTCCTGGCCGAGGCTATGTGGCAGTCACTTAAGGCCGACGGTGACCCCGAGTCGGTACACCTCTCCCCCTGGCCCGAGCTGGGGGAGCGAGACGAGGCCTTAGAGCGATGGATGGAACGGGCCCGGGCGGTGGCGAACCTTGGCCTCGCGGCGCGGAACCTGGCCAAGGTGAAGGTCCGCCAGCCCCTGAGGACGCTCTACGTGCTGAAGGCTCCCGGCGATGAGGAGATCCCCCCCGAGCTCTGGGAGCTGGTAAAGGCGGAGCTCAATGTGAAGGAGGTGGTGCTCAAAGATAGCTTGGAGGATCTGCGGCGGCCGGTCCTCTCCCCCAACTTCGCCTCGCTGGGGCCGCGCCTCGGGGCATTCGCCCCGCGGGTCGCCACGGCCCTCCAGGAGGCAGATCATGCCGCCCTCTGGGCGAAGCTGCAAGAGGGGAAGGCCACCTTGGTGGTGGATGGACGGGAGGTAGAGCTCACCCCAGCCGACGTGAAGGTCTCGTGGGAGACCACCTCCGAGTACGTGCTCCTCGAGGAGGCCGGGGCCGTCGTGGCCCTGGACACGGTCCTCGACGAGGAGCTCCGGGCGGAGGGGGACCTGCGGGAGCTCATCCACCGGATCCAGCTCGCCCGCAAGGAAGCGGGGTTCGAAGTTACCGATCGGATCGATATCGGTTACGAGGGCGAGATCACCGAGATCTTCCGGCGCTTTCCTGACCGCATCAGAGAGGAAGTTCTCGCGGCCTCCCTGAGGGAGGGTGGCTTCCCCGACGCTGAGTACACCGTCGAGTTCGCGGCGGACGTGGGCGACCGACGCCGAGACGAGCGGGAGCGCCTCGCGACGAAGATCCACGGCAAAGCCGGGAAGATCTACCTCCGCCGCATCAATCGTGATGGGTGATCCGCTGAAGCCGCCCCCTCTAGATCCATTATCCAAAACCAACTCGAAACCCGTCACGCGTCACGCGTCACGATGGAGACTGATTCGCCTTACCGAGGTCGACTCCACCCAAGACGTCGCCCGAGAGCAGGGCGAGGCGGGGGTAGTGGTGGTGGCGGAGAGGCAACGGCGGGGGCGGGGGAGACGGGGAACGATGTGGTGCTCCCCTCCCGGGGGGCTTTGGCTCTCCGCGGTCTTTCCCCCACCGGCGCCGGCCCACGTCCAGGTGGCCGGCGCCGTGGCGCGGGCCCTCGGAGAGGGACTCGACCTGCCCATTGTTGTCGATCCCCCGAATGACCTCCAGCTCTGCGGAAAAAAGCTCGGTGGGGTGCTCATCGAGACGAGCACCCAAGGAGATGAGGAGGGCTTGGTGATTCTCGGGATCGGGATAAATGTGAACAACCCCCTGCCGGAGGAGCTCGCGGACACGGCCGTCTCCCTACGGGAGGCGTTGGGGCGGCCGATCGATCTAGAAAAGATCCTTGAGATTGTGCTTTCGGTGTTGGATGATTTTCGTGGGGTGGGGAAATGTCGGGAATAGCGATCATCGGGGCGCAATGGGGCGACGAGGGCAAGGGAAAGCTCTCGCACCTCCTCTCGGAGCGGGCGGACCTCGTCGTCCGGTTCAATGGGGGGCCGAACGCCGGCCACACCGTGGTCGACTCCTTCGGCGAGATCCACCTCCACCATCTTCCCGCGGGGGCGCTGCGGGAGGGGTGCCTCGGAATTTTGGCCCACGGGATGGTGATCGACCCCTGGGTCCTGCGGGAGGAGCTCCAGGAGATCGAGCGCCAGGGGCGTCCGATTCCCCAGTTCCTCATCTCCGAACGGGCCCACGTGATCCTCCCTTACCACAAGGAGATGGAGCTCGGGAGTGGGATCGCCAAGGCCATCGGCACTACCCGCCGGGGGATCGGCCCCGCCTACGCCGACAGGGCCCTGCGCCTCGGGATCCGGTTTGCAGATCTCGCAGACCAAGATATCGTCCGCGACCGTCTCGCCCACATGGAGGCCGCTCACCGGAACCCCGTACGCCCCCCCATGGACCCTGAGCGTGTGGCCCAGGAGCTCTTCGAGTTCTACGCCGTGTTCAAAGAACAGATCGGGGATTCTCAGGGAACTGTGGTTCAGGCACTGGACGCGGGAAGGACCGTGCTCTTCGAGGGAGCCCAGGGGACGTTGCTCGACATCGACTTCGGCACCTATCCTTACGTCACCTCATCCCACACCACGGTTCACGGGATCCCCTGGGGCGTCGGGGTGCCGACGGCCCGGGTGGAGCGGGTGATCGGGGTCCTGAAGGCCTACACTACCCGCGTGGGCGAGGGTCCATTTCCCAGCGAGGATGTGGGGAGGCTCGGGGAGCTCCTGAGGGAGCGGGGCGGAGAGTACGGGGCTACTACAGGACGTCCCCGCCGGTGCGGCTGGCTTGACCTCGTGGCCCTGCGTTACGCCCAGCGCGTGAACGGCTTCACCGAGCTCGCGGTGACTAAGTTGGATGTCCTCTCGGGGCTCCCGGAGATTCTGGTGTGCACCGCGTACCGCATCGGTAGCGAGCGGCGAGAAGAGTTCCCGGCCTTGCTCTCGGAGGTCTCCACGGCGCGGCCGATCTACGAGCGCCTCCCTGGCTGGAGGGAGGAGATCCGGGGGGCCCGTACCGAGGAGGAACTCCCCGAGGAGGCGCGGGCCTATATCCGCTATATTGAGGACGCCTTGGGAATTCCGGTGAGGATCGTGGGCGTCGGGCCTAAGCCCGAGGAGACGATCTTCCGCTGAGTTTCCAATCGAGCCCGTTGTTTACGTTCCTTTATGTCACGAAAGACGTGAAGGTAAGTTTTTTCCGTGAACGATATGTTTAGGGTCGGGTTCCTCATCTCCGCTACCGGCGGTGGGCACTGGGCCGCCGCAGAGGCAGTTGCTGCGGGGCTCGAGGAAATTTACCCGGGGAAGTTCGAGCCCCTTTTCGTCGACGTCTTCCGGGAATACTTCGGCTTTCCCTTGTGTCGGGCCCCGGAGATCTACGCCCGCTGGGTCGCTCTGAGCGCGCGAAGCTACGGCCTCGCGTTCGTCGCCACCGATATCTTGTACCGACTCCCGTTCACGTTGGACGGCTTCCAGGGCCGGGCGGGGAGGAAGTTCTTGGAACGGATGCTTCCCCTCAAGCTAGATCTTCTGGTGGCGATCCATGCGTTGCTCGTCCGCCCTGCGGCCGCGGGAAGAGAGCGACTCCGCCTAGAGGTCCCCCTCGTGGCCGTGGTCACCGACTTCGCCCGCCCCCACGCGGGGTGGTTCCACCCAGGGGTGGACCTCGTCCTCACCGCAAGCCCGGAGGTGAGGAATAGGGCGCTTTCCCTTGGTATTTCCCCGGAGAGGCTCTCGGAGATCGGTCTCCTCGTGCACCCACGCTTCGTTCGATTGAGGCTCACGCGGGAAGGTGCCCGGGCACGCCTCGGATTAGACCTCGAGTCGCCGGTGGTCCTCTTCCTGGGGGGCGGCGAGGGGATGGGGAAATTGGGAAAGGTCGTCTTGGCCGCCGACCGGGCGCTCCGGGGAGCGCAGTTTTTGGTCATCTGTGGACGCAACGATCGTCTCCGCCGGGACCTCGAGGGGAAGCAGTGGCGGAACCGGGCCTACATCTTCGGGTTCGTGAAGGAACTCGAGCTCTTGATGGCCGCAGCTGATGTGCTCGTCACCAAGGCCGGCCCTCTGTCCATTGCCGAGGGCCTCACTATGGGGCTACCTCTCGTGATTTACGACGCGGTTCCTTACCAGGAGGTAGAGAACGCCCGTTGGGTGGAGCGCTGTGGAGCAGGGGTCTTCGCCGGGGACCCGCGTACGGCGGCGGAGGTCCTCGTCCATTGGCTCTCAAACCCGGGCGAACTTGCCCATCGGGTCGCGAGGGCCCGGGAACTGGCAGCCCCGGATAGCGCACGAAAGGCGGCCGCCGCCATTGGGAAGCTCCTCGGCCTCCCCCCGGCCCAGGACGAGGGGAGCGGAGCGTGAGGTTCAGGGTCGAGGAGATCCTCCTCGGTGACAGACGCCTGCGGGACTTCGTGGCGGTGCAGTGGGTCATACAACGCGGGGATCCGAACGCCGTCCCTCCTCTGAAGGGGGATCTCCTCGGGAACAGGCTCCTCGGGCTCGTGGGGCTCCTCACCCCACGGCACCCCTACCACCGCCACGCTGAGGTGATCCACTTCCTCGCCCGCGCGGGGAGGAAACTGCTCGGCCGGGTCTCGGCAGCGGTGAACCGCCGCTTCAACGATCACTACGGCGAGCGGATCGGGTTCTTCGGGTTCTTCGAGTGCGTGGACGATTTCTCTGTGGCCAAGGCGCTCCTCGACCGGGCGCGGGAGTGGCTCGAGGTGAGGGGGATGGAGAGGATGCGGGGCCCGGGCGGCTACTCCAACGCCACCCATGAGCCGTATCAGGCCGTGCTCATAGAAGGCTTCGAGGCCCCGCCCACGGTGGAGCTCACCCATAATCCCCCCTACTACGGGAAACTCCTTGAACGTTACGGCCTGAGCAAGGTCAAGGACTACCACGCCTACTGGTTTTCCCCCGAGAGTCCGGAGAGCCCCCGACTCGAGCGCCTCGCCCGTGCGGTGAGGTCTCGCCGAGAAATCGAGACCCGACCTGCCTCCTTGAAACGCCTGCGGGAGGAGGTGGACCTCATCGTCGAGATTTACAATGAGGCCTGGGCGGCGAACTGGGGGTTCCTTCCCCTGTCCGAGGCTGAAGCGGATGCCATGGCCAAGAGCCTCCGGGTTATCGTGGATCCCGAGCTCGTGCGCTTCGCTTATGTGGGGGAGGAGCCAGCCGCGGTCATCGGCTTCATCCCGGACCCGAATGTTCCGCTCCGCCCCCGGTGGCACTGGCCCCTGGATGCTGATCTCATGAGAGCCGCACGGCTGCTCCTCGCCCGCCGCCGCATCCGAAAACTGCGGTTGATGTTCTTCGGGATCCGCCCCCGGTTCCGGCGGCTGGGCGTGGACGCCGTCCTCTACCACGAGACAATGCACATCGCGTGGGAGAGAGGATACCGGGAATGTGAGGCCTCCATGATCCTCGAAGAGAATGACCTCATCATTAAAGCCGCTGAGGCCATGGGCGGTCGCCGCTATAAGACCTGGCGCATCTACGAGATGCCGATCTCGTAATTGCCCGTTGTTATCAGTGAAAATAAAGGGGATATGGTGATAAAGGTCGCCCTCTTCGATATGGACGGGACCATTTGGAGCGCACCCATAGACTGGGGCGAGGCACGTCGAAGGATCGGCGTTCCTGACGACGGTTACCCCATTGCCCACCACCTGGCACAGCTCCCCTCGGAAGAAAGGGCGGAGAAGGAGGCGATCCTCCGTCACTTCGAAGAGGAGGGGGTCAGATTGGGGAGGCCGGTGACCGGTGCGGCGGAACTCCTCGAGTTCCTGCGGCACCATGGCATCAAATGTGTACTCGTTACCAACAATTCCCGCCGTAGCGCCGAGACGGTACTCCGTGAGACGAGGCTCGCGTTCGATGCCGTCTTTACCCGCGAGGATGGGGCCTTGAAACCCGAACCGGAAGCCCTCCTTCGCCCACTTGAACACATGGGAGCTAAGCCGGAGGAGGCCGTACTCGTGGGCGATTCACATCACGATCTTGTTGCTGCCCTACAGGCCGGCATCCGCGAGGTGGTCCTCATCTCCCCGAGTGAACGGGCCCGCTCTTTCTTCCCCGAGGGCGCGCGATTTCGCGAGGCCAAAGATCTCATCGAGGCACGGGAGATTTTGGAGGAAATCATCGATTTTGGATCCTGATGCCGGAACATTTAAAAGATTCAATTTGTTCCACAGACGAGAAAAAGGTTAACCTTAAATATCATGAGGAAATGGATAGCGGTCGGGTTCCTCTTTATCGGGTTCGTGGCAGCTGCAGCTGAAGTAGAGCTCCTCTTCTTCCACATCGCGGGATGTTCCCAATGCGCCCCCATGAAGACCTTTCTCGCAGAACTATCGGAGCGTTACCCTGAACTTAGGGTGATTTCGTACGAAGTGGGCTTATCGCCGAGGAACTGGCGGCTTATGATGAAGCTCGCCGACGCATACGTCCTTGAAGAGGTGGAGGTACCCGTGGTGTTCGTCGGGGACCTTGCGGTCTCGGGTCCGGGAAGTGCAAACGAGCTCCTCATAGAGGAAGAGGTGCAACGTTGTATCACGAAGGGATGTGCTTCCCCCATGGAGCGGCTGGAGCGGGGTAGATGGCTCCCGATGTTGAACCCTCTGGAGACCGTGGCGGTAGTCCTCTTCTTTGCGTGGGTCCTCTACCTTTTCTTCCAGAAGTAGGAAAGGAGGCAGTGTGCTTTCGAAGAACCCTGCGGAGCTCTCTCAGCTCGATGAGCGTACTAAGGAACGTGTGATCCTGCGGCTCGGCCTCATCGCCGAACTCGACGCCATCAGCTTGTATGAGCAGCTCGCCACGGTGGCGTCGGATGAGAGGGTGAAGAAAGTGCTCCTTGACATCGCCCGGGAGGAGAAGACCCACGTGGGTGAATTCCTGGCCCTCCTGTTGGGACATGATGCCGAACAGGTCGAGGAGTTGGAGAAAGGAAAGGAGGAAGTAGAAGAGCTTTCTTGAGAGCCTCCCCGCCTCCATGGGCACCAGAGCCCGAGCGATTTCAGAAGGGCGCGACGATTTCCCTCGGTTTCCGGTTCAGGAGGGGCCCCCTATGGAGAAGCGCCCTCCCCGAAATCACCAGGCTTCCTCTTTTGGGAACAAAAAACGATCCCGCTGAAGCACATACACATTACACCCGTCTCCCGGTCCATCTATGCGCTTCGCAGAGGGACGCCTCTGTCCACAGAGCGATTCCAGCGACAAGGGATATCTCCGCCATATACGCACCCCGGCGGTCAGCTCCTCTACTCCCCCTCCTCTCCTAAATTCCTGAAAAAACTAACTTCACGAATGTCAACGCCCGGAAGTCTTCCCTCGTCCTTCACATCCTTCGAACAGGGAATAGACGGTCCGAGGGGATAGTGACCTATGAACACACGACTTACATCGGTGCCATCGCCTTCGAGCCCGACCCACCGGCGTGTTGCCGATACCGGATCTTCTTCAGCGAGGCCTTCGGGACGGGGCGGTCGATTATCGCGACCAAGTGCCGCGGGGCATTTTCTCAGGCGAAACGAGGTCCGCGAGTCCCTCGTTCCCCGAGTGGCTGAGAACCGAGGCTCACCCTCGCCTCCTCCCAGATCCCAGAGAGTAAAATGCCCAATTTGGCGCCATTTAAATTCTCTTCTTTACGAGTGTTTCCATGTGACGGAGGATGCGGAGGTCGAGTTTACCGTCCTCCCGTAAATGTTCCTCCAGGTTCTCAGTGCTGCAAAAACGGAAGAGAGCCTCGTCGAACTCCGGAGACTGTTCACCGTTGGCCGGGCCTCGGTAGTACCCGAGGTGCGTCAGCAATTCCTGCAGCCTGCGCCGGAGCTCTCGGTCCAATGGGACAAGGTCTTCGGGTTCAGGTGGGGCGAAGTAGAGCAGGTGGAGTTCGTAAAGGCGTCGCAGCTCCTCGATGGGTCGGGGATGATCGTCTACCCGCAGGTCGATGTAGCGGTCATTGAATCCGCCGTATCCACCCTTCTCCTTGACCACGAGAAGGGCGGCCGACTGCTGGCCGCGTCGGTCGCCCCCGGCGGCTTGGCCTGCGGCAAGGGCCGCGAGCAGTCGTTCCGCCAGCGCTCCCCGGGTCCTCGTGAAAGCCTCGGCCATGGCGCTCACCACACGCTCGGAAGCGAGGATGTTCCCTTGGCAGGCGAAGTTCTCCCCCACCAGATGGCCCGCCCATGGGAGGCACTTCCGCCCGGTGAAGGCCGCGGCCCGCCCGTGGGCGTCTACCACCCCCACCTGACGTAATTCCTTCTCGGGGTCCGTGGCGACGAGATGTTCCACGAGCTCATCCGGTGAGAAGCCCTCGCCTAAGAGCCTCAGTCCTTCAGGACCGTAGCTCGTGTTAGCGTATGACTGGGTAGCGATCGCCCCCACCCCGGCACGGGCCCATGGGACCACCGCACCCACCGCGATGAACTTCGACTGCACCGCCACCCCGAGCTCCCCGGATCGTGGGTCGTATGCCACCATGGAAAACGTGCCCATTTCCACTTCCACCGTTCAGGGACAAGCGGCTAAGCCCATGTCCCGGAAATAAAAGAGCCGCAACAGACGCCCCGGCTGACCGTCGAGAGGACGCAGCGCGAGGAGGAGGTCCGGCACCTCTGTCCAACCCCCGGAGGACCTCGAAGGCCACGGACACATAAGGGCTCCCCGCTCTGACGCTGAGGCCTTCGGTCGCCAGGTGCAGCCTTCCCGGGAGGTCCGCCCATGCGGGCTCGGGCGCGGGGTAATGGAACGCGATTACCCCCTCCGGGCTTTCCCCGGCGTAACGGTATCCCACCCCGAAGGCGAGGTAGGGATGGAGTCCACCCGTTTCCCCGAGGGGCTTCGGCGCGCGGAACGTGGGGCAGACCTCTTGTCCGAACATGAGGCTTGCCCCAGGGGATTCGCGGAAATGGGAACCGAACGCCGTCGCCCCCGGATCTTCGGCCACGGAAGGGAGGAGCCCGTACCATGCCGCGAGGACCGTGAGCACCGCCGTCGGCGAGGTAGGAGCGACGATGTAGCCCCTCTCAACGAGGGCGGTATTCCAAAGGGCGATATCGGCGGTAAGGGGCCTGGGGCCCGCGACATCGGGCGCACAGGTATAGAACACGAAGCTTTTCGTCTGGACGCCGTCGAAGCCCCGGGAGGAAAAAACTCTCCTCCACCACGTCAAGGATCCCGGGGGCCATGAGCTTGAGGACATACACGAGCGGCATGGAGTCGATGCCGACCTCCCAATCGAGATCCGTCGCGTCCCAACCTCAGTCCTCCTTGTGCGTGAGGACCCGGTCCAGGGCGAACCCGGGGGGACCGGGAGCCACTGGAGCGTGGCCCGGGCCAGGGCCTCGATCCCTTCCCCGGGGGCGATGCCCTCTTTGATCAGGCTCCAATCGGGGGCCTCCACGGTCACCCTGGAGGCCCCCGAGGGAACGAAGGCCAGGACCTCGGAGAGAGGAGCCCCCACCCCA